>NZ_JBXAJP010000004.1:0-601211 GCF_058797375.1 Prescottella sp. GW823-FHT02E09 | reverse complement strand
CGCAACCTCACCGTCATCGGTGACGCGATCGAGAACATCAAGGCCAACCGCGGCATCGACATCGACCTCGACACGCTCGCGCTGGATGACGAACCTACCTATGCGATGCTCGCCCGCGGTGACAATCTTGGTGTCTTCCAGCTCGATTCGGCGGGCATGCGTGAACTTCTGCTCCGCATGGCGCCGACCGAGTTCAACGACCTCATCGCATCGAACGCCCTCTATCGACCCGGTCCGATGGGAGTCGGTGCGCACTGGGCATACGCGGACCGCAAGAACGGTCGTGAGACCGTGACACCCATCCATCCGGAACTCGACGAACCGCTCCGCGACATCTTGGGTGAGACGTACGCACTGATCGTCTACCAGGAGCAGATCATGCAGATCGCACAGAAGGTGGCCGGTTACACCCTCGGACAGGCGGATCTCCTTCGCCGCGCGATGGGTAAGAAGAAACCAGAAGTACTCGCCGCCGAATTCGAGAACTTCCGCAACGGGATGCGCAGCAACGGGTACAGCGGCGAAGCAGTCACCGCCCTGTGGGAGGCCGTGCTGCCGTTCGCCGGCTACGCCTACAACAAGTCGCACGCCGCCGGCTACAGCCTGGTCATGTACTGGACCGCCTACCTCAAGGCCAACTACCCGGCCGAGTACATGGCCGGTCTGCTCACCTCCGTCGGCGACGACAAGGACAAGATTGCCATCTACCTGGCGGACTGCCGTAAAAGAGACATCACCGTGCTGCCGCCCGACGTCAACGCCTCGCGCGTCGACTTCGCTTCGGTCGGCGACGACATCCGCTTCGGCCTCGGTGCCGTCCGCAACGTCGGCACCAACGTCGTGGCGTCGATCATCGCCGCGCGGGAGGAGAAGGGGAAGTTCACCGACTTCTCCGACTACCTCGGGAAGATCGACGCGCTGGCCTGCTCCAAGAAGGTCACCGAATCGCTCATCAAGGCAGGCGGATTCGACTCACTCGGCCATCCCCGCAAGGGCTTGATGCTGGTTCACGCCGACGCGATCGACGCGGTGATGGGCACCAAGAAGGCCGAGGCGATGGGCCAGTTCGACCTCTTCGGCGGTGACGACGCGGACGAGTCGGTGACGTCGGTCTTCAACGTGAAGATTCCCGACGAGGAGTGGGACACCAAGCACCGGCTGGCGCTCGAGCGGGAGATGCTGGGCCTCTACGTCTCCGGGCACCCCCTCGACGAAATCGCCGCAGCACTCGCATCACTCACCGACACCTCGATCGCAGCCGTGCATGCCGGCATGGCCCGCCACGGTCAAAAGATCGTGATCGGCGGACTCGTCGCATCGGTCGACCGCCGCGTGAACAAGAAGGGCGAGCCGTGGGCCATCGTCGAGCTCGCCGACCTCAACTCTGCCACTGAGGTTCTCGTCTTCTCCTCGACCTACGCCAGCTTCCATCACGCTCTCACCGAGGACTCCGTCTTGCTCGTTACCGCGAACGTCAACATCCGCGAGGGCAGGACGTCGGTAGTCGCAGTCGACGTCTCCACGCCCAACCTGGAAATTGGTGGACCATCCTCGGCCCCGATGACCCTCACCATCCCGGTGCACGCGTGCACACGACCCAATATCGAAGCCCTTCGTGACGTCCTGCATCGTCATCCTGGGGACACCGACGTTCACATCCTGCTGACTGGCAGAACGACGACACGGTGGGCAACCGACCCAAAGTTCCGGGTCCACAAGACTCCAGCCCTGTTCGGAGATCTCGAGGCCCTGTTCGGAGCCAGGTGTCTGACAACGGTTGCCGCTGCGGCCTTCCGAGACCTCGATGCTGTTCACGCATTGCCAACTCGTGCCGATCACTCCGTGTAGCCCACCCCCATACGCCTAGCTGAACACAACGCAGTCGACCGAATACGGTACTCAGATCCTGATGTTGCGGATGCCGACTGCGGCTCGCCGAAGCTGATAGTGGGCAGGGGTCAGACGCCCCTGCGTGAGGTGTAGGTCCGTGCGCGCCGCAATATGTTCGACAACGTCGTCGACGGTGCGATGGTCCGTCTCGACATGTTCGGTGAATCGTTCTGTCGCGAGCGCGGTTGTACAACGGCTGATCTGTTGCATCGCCCAGGTTTCGTCTCTGCCGGCAACGCGGCCCAGCCAGTAACCGGTGCGGGTGCGCAGTCGACGTCGGAGGGTGTCCGGTGACGCGACAAGGGAAAAGTGCCTGACATCGACGCCTTCGGTGGACAAGCCGGCCATGATCTCGTCGAAATAGTCGGGGTCGACCAGAGTCATCGGAACGATGACCGGTCCGTCGTGGGCTGCCACGGCCTGGGCGAGCGTTGCGACTACCGCTGACCGCCACTGGGGGCGATCCTGAAAGTCGTGGCGCGCCGCGGCAGGGAGCATCTTGTGTACTGCGAACCCGATGAGTTCGGGATCGGCAATGTGCGAGTGAGGGGCGCGCCGATTCAACTCGAACGCCGTCTGAGTCTTTCCCGCACCGAATGCGCCGTTGATCCATACGAGCATTGCTCCGAGCTTAGGGCCCGGGAGTGTCCCTATCCAGTTCGCGAGAATGTCTACCCTTTCGGGCATATGGGACCCTTGGGTATGAATTTGCAGTTTTGGGAGGTAACAGCGATCTTCCGGCATCTGCGGAACTACCTCGTGAATGCCCGTCGATTCTTCACGGGGTGGAGTGTCACCGAAATCCCTCCCGCCGAACGTCCTCGGCCCGAAGGGGGCGGCCGCCTGGAGTCGCCCGGAGAGCGAACCGAAGGGTACTCCGCGCAATCACCGCGGAGCGATCGGTGAGACCGTAGTTCAGCGGTCGGGACGAGGGGTCACCCCTCACGGACACCGCCGACACCTCGAGCATCGGCATCTCGTGCCCGGTCATCTCGCCGACCAGACACACATGCCGCGCCGCCAGGACGCCGGCGAGACCGCACCACACGATCGACAGCCCCGCGCACGCCGAGCCCCGTGGCCAGTACAGCAGACCCTCGAAGCGGCTTCCAGCGGCCGGAAACGGAACCGCGGGGTACTTCGAACGTCGGATAACGATTCGGTGGCGGCTCATTGCAGGCGATGCCGTTCGGCCGTTACCGTTGAGCAGCAAGGTTGGGCAGACAGCCGGCGCGGGGAAGCGTGTCGCCGTCGGACTGCCGCCTGCTTCATGCCTCCCCTCCGTTGTAGTTACTTTCGTGAGGGCACCCATGACTCATCGTTCTCCGTCCCGTCGTTCCGACCGCGAAATTCTCACCGCGGCTACCACCGTTCTGGCTTCCGCGCGCGGCTGCAGCGCCGAATCGGCATTCGACGAATTGATCGACGTCGCCAACCGCAATCACGTCGGACTCGTCGCCACCGCACACCGTCTCGTGACCGCCAGCCGAGCCAGCGGACGATCCGAGGTGCCTCTGCCTCGCGAATGGCGCCGCCTCGGACAGGAGGTCGGCGAATGACGACCATGTCCCGACCGAACGCCCGGGTTGTCGAGGCGGGCGACGAGCAAACCCAGCCCGCGCGTCAGCGTTGCTGCACGATGCGCATTGCGGCCCTCTCCGCCGCATCGGCCACGGCCGCCACTCTGCTCCTGGGCGGAACCCTCTTCCTCGCGGTCCTCGCCGCGACGCTCATTCTGATCAGCGTGGTGGTGGCGGGTCTGTTGATCTGAGGACCGCCGGTCAGGTCCGGTCGATCTTGTCGAGCAGCTGCTGGGCAACGTCGCGGAGCTTGGTGTTGCTCTGTTGGGAGGTCTTGACCATCAGCGCGAAGGCGGCGTCCGGATCGACGCCGTGCAACGCCATCAGCACACCGATGGCGTGATCGATCGACGCTCTCGACTTCAGCGCGGACTCCAACGCTCGGACGGACCGCCGCGCCCCGTCGTAGCGCTGCGTTTGACGCAGGGCGACCATCGCCGCCGTCGTGAAGGCCTCGAGCAGCGACTCGTCCAGCGTGCGGAAGCCGTCGTCGTCCGAGCTGTACAGGTTGAACGACCCGCTGACCCGGTCGTCGAGCGTCAAAGGGGAGGCGATGAAGCTGCCGATTCCGTGGCGGTCAGCGACGTCGCCGAGTTCGGGCCAGCGCCGCCGAATCTCCTCGCGGCCGACGTTCTGGGTGACCTGTTCGCGCGCGGAAAGCAGGCACGGGCCGTCGTCGAGATCGTATTGCGTGCTGTCGATTTCGCGTACCCGATGATCCGTGGCCGCCGCTGTCTCAGCCTTCCCGTCACGGAGGATCGTGACACCGCCCATGTCGGCGTCCGGGACGATGCGGACCGCGCTCTCGACGAGACACTGCAGGACGTGCTCCAGCTCGTCGACATCGTCGAGCATCCCCGACAGTTCCTGGAGGGAAGACGTGAGTTCGTCGACGCTTCCCTTCAGCTCCGACTGTTCGTCCGGAATCGTTCGCTCGTCACCCATCGGATCCCCCGGATTCACCGTCTCGACGCCCCGACCGTTGCGTCGATTCTATTCCGGTCGACGCGTCACAGGACCGCTTCAGCGTGGACTCTGCCGCGCCGATGCCGACGGACTCACCGGTCACCGCGACCGCTCCTGCGGACCGTCCCGTCGCGCTGTCAGGCGCAGGGTCGCGATCCGATGGCCGTCGAGCGCCTCGACGGCGAGCCGCCACCCGCCGACCTCGACACGGTCACCCACCCGCGGCAGACGCTGCAACGCACACAGCACGAAGCCGGCCACCGTCTCGTACGGTCCGACGGGAAGCGCTGTTCCCGTGTCGGTTTCGAAGTCCTCGACGAGCAGCCGGCCGTCCACGAGCCGTGATTCGCCCGTCGCACTGCCGGTGTCCGGCGGGTGGGGGTCGAATTCGTCCCCGATCTCGCCGACCACCTCCTCGACGATGTCCTCGAGCGTCACGATTCCGGCCGTGCCGCCGTACTCGTCGACCACCAGGGCGATCTGCGAGTTGTCCTGCCGCATCACCGACAGGGCTGCGAGGGCGGGCTTGGATCCGGGCAGGCGGAGCAGTGGGCGCACGAGGTCTCCGACGGTCGGAGTGTCCTCGGGGTGCGCGAGCAGCAGATCCCGCAGGTGCACGAATCCGGCGACGTCGTCGAGGGTTTCCGCGAGGACCGGGTAGCGGCTGTGCCCGCGCGCGAGGGCGTCGCCGCGGGCCCGGCGGACCGGGGTGTCGGCGCGCAGGAAGTCCACCTCGGGGCGCGGTCGCATCACCTCCACGAGCGAGCGTCGCGCGGCGTCGAACACCTCCGTCAGCACCCGGCGTTCCTCCTCGGCCACGGCGCTGTGCCCCGTCACCAGATCGCGCAGTTCCTCGTGCGTGATCTCCTCGCCCTTGCGCGACGGGTCACCGCCGAGGACCCGCACCAGCGCGTCGGTGGAGATCGACAGCAGCCAGATCACCGGACGGACCAGCACGGCGAACCGTTCCAGGGGCGGCGCGGTCACCAGCGCCACCCCGGTGGCGTTCTGGAGGGCAATCCGCTTGGGCACCAGTTCACCGAGGACAAGCGAGAGGTAGGCGATCGCGAGCGTGGTCACGATCAGCGCCACCGCATCCGCCTCCGCGGTCGACAGTCCCCAGTTCTGCAGCGCCGGAGAGAAACTGGGCGCCAGGGTGGAGGCGCCGTACGCCGCGGAGAAGAATCCCGCGACCGTCACGCCGATCTGCACCGCGGACAGGAACCGATTGGGATTCCGGGCCAGGCCGACGGCCCGCTCGCCGCGGCGTCCGCGCAGTTCGAGGGCGCGGAGTTGGCCCTCCCGCAGCGACACGAGCGCGATCTCTGTGGCCGCGAAGACCCCGCCGATCAGGATGAACACCACGACCAGAACGAGGTTCATGCCTACGCCCACACCTCGAGACTAACGCCGTCGCGCGCGGACCGTTCCCGCGTCGGCCTCGAGATCCCCCGCCACGCCATTCGAACCCCACCGCGATCTTCGTCCGGTTCGCGAAGTCGGTCCCCTGTGCGAGTATGCGGTCATGTCTGCCATCACCGACTACTTCACGGCCACGTCGGACGAGGTCGCCGCCACCGCTCTCGAGGGCCTGCTCGATCTCGACCCGGAGGTCGTCGAGGCCGCCCGGGCGCTGTACCGCACCGACCCGGAGGAGGCGTCCCGCCCGCGCGTCCAGTCGGCGTCCGGCGGCACTCCGATCCTGCAGGCCAAGGGGATCGAGCCGAGCATCGCACTCAGCCGGCTCGAGGCGGCGCTCACCGGTCGGACCTACGAGCAGGTCAAGGCGGGGCGCCGGCGCGGGGCCCTGGTCGCCGCCGACGAGGACGCCTTCGTCTTGACCGTCGCCGACGAACTGCGTGATGCGCTCGCCGGTCTGGACACCGACGCCGTGATCGCGGCCGCCCGCGTGTGGGTCTTCGACGAGGCCCTCGAACCCTCCGAGGCGTCCGCGCCGTTCCTCGCCGCGCTGGCCGACCTGGCCGCCGGGGCGGTCGCCCGCGGCGACAGCATCTACTGCCACATGGTGGTCTAGCGCGGGTCCGCCCGCCGGATCGTCTCCCCGGCCGCGCGGTCGCGTGCTGTACTGGTCTGCATTGGTATCCGGCCGCGACCGCGTACGAGGAGCACCAATGACCCGAGTGGAGTCCATGAGCGGACCGCCGGCGGGTGACGACACCCGGCCCAGGCGGGGGTGGCCGGTGTTCACCGTCGTCGCGATCGCCATCGTCGCGTTCCTGCTGGGCGGTCTGGGCGGATCGTTCCAGGGCAAGCTCGCCGAGGTGCAGAAGAACGACAACGCGTCGTATCTGCCCGGTTCGGCGGAGTCGACGGTGGTCGCGAACGAGACCGCGAAGTTCCTGAAGGTGGAGACCATTCCAGGGGCGGTGGTGTTCCACCGCGACGGCGGTCTGACGGACGCGGACAAGGCCGCGATCGACCGGGCGCGGGTGTCGATGGCGTCGGTCGAGGGTGTCGATGCGGACGGCGTCACCCCCACCCAGATCTCCATCGACGGCACCACCGCGTCGGTGTTCGTGCCGCTCATCGCGAAACAGGACGGTACGACCGTTCAGGGCAACGATCTGGCCGCGGCCGAACAGGACGTCATCGACGCCGCGCAGAACGCCGTGCCGTCGGATCTCGAGGTGCTGCCTGCCGGGCCGGGTGGTCTGCTGGTGGCGTTCATCGACGCGTTCGAGGGCCTCGACAGCACGTTGCTGGGCGTCGCGCTGCTGGTGGTGATCCTGATCCTGCTGGTGGTGTACCGCTCGCCGATCTTGTGGTTCTTCCCGCTGTTCTCGGCGCTGCTGGCGCTCGGGCTGTCGTCGATGGTGATCTATCTGCTCGCCGACCACGAGATCCTCACCCTCACGGGTCAGAGTCAGGGCATCCTGTTCGTCCTCGTGATCGGCGCGGGCACCGACTACGCGCTGCTGCTGATCTCCCGATATCGGGAGGAACTGCACTTCCACGACAACCGCTTCGACGCGATGATCAAGGCGTGGAGGGAGTCCGCGCCGGCGATCACGGCGTCCGCGATCACCGTCATCCTCGGACTGCTGTGCCTGGGCTTCTCGCAGCTGAACTCGAACAAGAGCCTGGGTCCGGTCGCCGCGATCGGCATCGCGTGCACGTACCTGGTGATGATGACGTTCCTGCCGGTGGCCCTGTCCGCGGTGGGGCGGTGGGTGTTCTGGCCGCGGAAGCCGAGGGTCGACGGCGCCACCGACCTTGCCACCCACGGGATGTGGGGCCGGATCGCGGAGTTCGTCGGTCGCCGCGACCGTCCCGCGTGGATCGGCGCGACGGTGCTCCTGGCGGCGCTGTGCGCGGTGGGCATCGGCAGCCTGCAGACCGACGGCCTCACCGCGTCGGAGAACTTCACCAACGAGCCGGATGCGGTGCGCGGCCAGGCGCTGTACGACGCGAACTTCGATCAGGGTGCCGGTGCCCCCGCGGTGGTCACGACGAACGCGTCGGCCGCCGACGCTTTGATCGCGGCCGCGAGCGGCGTGGAGGGCGTGCGGCAGGGGCCGGGATCGGTGTGCGTGCAGGTCGACGTCGAGAAGGTCAAGGCGCTGTTGCAGGGCTCCGGTGGCGCTGCCGCGCAGCAGCTGCCGCCCGGTTGCCCGCCGTCGCTGCTGAACGTCGCCCCCATCGACGGACGTACGGTCGTCAATGTGGCGCTTGCCGATTCGTACGATTCGCCCGAGGCGCTGCGGACCGTCGAGCGCCTGCGCGACACCCTGCACTCGGTGCCCGGGGCCGATGCGCTCGTCGGCGGCAGTTCGGCCGCGACCCTCGATGTGCAGACCGCGTCGGTGCACGACCGGAACCTGATCATTCCCATCGTGCTCGTGGTGATCTTCATCGTGCTCGCGGTGCTGCTGCGGGCACTGCTGACACCGCTGATCCTGATCGCGACCGTCGTGCTGAGCTTCGCCGCGACGCTGGGCGTGTGCGGATTCTTCTTCACGCACGTCTTCCATTTCGCGGGAGCAGACCAGTCGTTCCCGTTGTTCGCGTTCGTATTCCTCGTCGCGCTCGGCATCGACTACAACATCTTCCTCATGACCCGTGTCCGCGAGGAAACACAGGAGCACGGCACCCGTGCGGGGGTACTGCGCGGGCTCGCGGTCACCGGCGGGGTGATCACGTCGGCGGGCATCGTGCTGGCCGGCACGTTCGCGGTCCTCGGCGTGCTGCCGCTGGTGTTCCTCGCCGAGGTGGGCTTCGCGGTGGCGTTCGGCGTCCTGCTGGACACGATCATCGTCCGCAGCGTGCTGGTCCCGGCGCTCTCGCACGACATCGGCAAGCCGATCTGGTGGCCGTCCGCCCTGTCGCGGGCGAAGGCCTGAAGCCGGCCCCGGTTGACGGATCGGCCCGGAAGTGGTCGGGTGGTAATTGATGGAAGGCGCGCTCGGTACGCGCCCCGTACCCGGCGGGCTCTCCACCGACGATGTCCTGCAGCCCAGATACTTTCGCGGGCATCGCCTCTTCTACCCGCACGGTGACGTGACTCGTAGGGAAGGAATGAGATGTCAGATCCGAACTACACCACCGACGACTCCGGAATCCCGGTACCCAGCGACGAGCATTCGCTGACCGTCGGACCCGACGGGCCGATCCTGCTCCAGGACTACTACCTGATCGAGAAGATGGCCCAGTTCAACCGCGAGCGGGTGCCCGAACGACAGCCGCACGCCAAGGGCGGGGGTGCATTCGGCACCTTCGAAGTCACGAACGACGTGAGCGCCTACACCAAGGCCGACCTGTTCCAGCCCGGCAAGAAGACCGAGATGCTGGCCCGCTTCTCGACCGTCGCCGGCGAGCGGGGCAGCCCGGACACGTGGCGGGACCCGCGCGGGTTCGCCCTGAAGTTCTACACCGAGCAGGGCAATTTCGACATGGTCGGCAACAACACCCCGGTGTTCTTCGTCCGGGATCCGATGAAGTTCCAGGACTTCATCCGGTCGCAGAAGCGGCGGGCCGACAACAACCTGCGCGACCACGACATGCAGTGGGACTTCTGGACTCTGTCCCCCGAGTCCGCGCACCAGGTGACGTGGCTGATGGGCGACCGCGGCATCCCCCGTTCGTGGCGGCACATGAACGGGTATTCGAGCCACACCTACATGTGGGTCAACGCGAAGGGCGAACGCTTCTGGGTGAAGTATCACTTCAAGACCGACCAGGGCATCGAGTTCTTCACGCAGGACGAGGGCGACCAGATGGCCGCGATCGACACCGACTACCACCTGCGCGATCTGTGGGAGCACATCGACAGCGGCGACTACCCCACGTGGACGCTGAAGATGCAGATCATGCCGTACGAGGACGCGAAGACCTACCGGTTCAATCCGTTCGATCTCACGAAGGTGTGGCCGCACCGCGACTATCCGCTGATCGACGTCGGCACCATGAAGCTCGATCGCAACCCGGCGGATTATCACTGCGAGGTCGAGCAGGCCGCGTTCGAGCCCAGCAGTTCGGTGCCCGGCACCGGGCCGAGCCCGGACAAGATGCTGCTGGGCCGCTGGTTCTCGTACCCGGACGCGCACCGGTACCGCATCGGCTCCAATTACAAGGAGCTACCGGTCAATTCGCCGCACGCGGCACCGCTGGGCTCGTACACCAAGGACGGGCAGCTGCGGCACCACAATCCGGGCGATCCGGTGTATGTGCCGAACTCGAAGGGCGGCCCGCACGCCGACGTGTCGGTGTCCGGCGAATCGCCCGGCTGGTACACGGACGGCGAGATGGTGCACCAGGCGTACACGCTCCGCAAGGACGACGACGACTGGGGTCAGGCCGGCACCATGGTCCGCGACGTGCTCGACGACGCGGCCCGTGACCGGTTGGTCTCGAACATCGTGGGTCATCTCCTCAACGGGGTGACCGAACCGGTGCTGGTGCGGGCGTTCGACTACTGGCGCAACGTCGACAAGACCCTCGGCGACCGCGTCGAGGACGGCGTCCGCGCGAAGCAGGGCGAGAAGGATCCCAAGGCCGCGGGACAGGCGAATCCGGCGCGGTCATCGGCGCAGGCGAAGGCGTGAATGTCTGATTGATCCCGAATCCGTGATAGACAGCTTCCCGGGGAGGCTGTCTGTCACGGGGAGGGACATTGGTCGACGACAACGGTGCGGGGACGTCTCGCACGGTGGCGGCGTGGACGTTCGGGTTGTCCGTCGTGTCGGTCATGGCCGCCGGCGTGGTGGTCGCGGGATTCCTACACAGCCCCGAACCCGAACTCACGACGGCGGTGCCGACGACGACCACCACCGCCCCGGAACCCGAACAAACCGAGTTCTCGTACGTCACGCCGTCGGTCACGTATCCGACGCAGATTCCCGGCTGTGATGTCGTCGAACCACCGGGCGAGAGCGAATGGATCACGTACTCGTCCAT
Organism: Prescottella sp. GW823-FHT02E09; assembly: GCF_058797375.1. NCBI lineage: Bacteria > Bacillati > Actinomycetota > Actinomycetes > Mycobacteriales > Nocardiaceae > Rhodococcus > Prescottella sp. GW823-FHT02E09. The sequence continues at coordinate 590,361 of NZ_JBXAJP010000004.1, read as the reverse complement.
CGACGAGTACGGCTACGACAACCCCAACTACCCGTGGTTCTCCGGCCCGAAGGCCGGCGCCATGTCGGAGGCGCTCCGGGAGGCGCTGCCGACCGGTGTCGACGTGGAGTTCGCGTCGCCGGAGCGGTCGCTGATCTTCCAGCCGATCATGAGCGACGAGCGCACGGACGGCGAGTCCGGTTTCGGTGGCGACACGAGCGCCGGCGCAACGGTGTTGCGCAACGGGACAAGCGGCTCGCTGTCTGTCTCGGTCAAGCACAGCAGCGATCCGGTGCCGGCGTGCGTCGCCGGATACCTCGACGCCCGCAGGACGCTCGCGGACGGCACCGTTGTCGATGTGCTCGACACCTGGTCCGAGACCAACGGGGAGCGCACCCTGTCGCGCAGCGCCCACGCGTACGTGCCGGACGGCACTCGCGTCTCGGCCTATTCCACCGATGCCGCGTACCGCGACGGCGAGACGAACAGCGGAACCGTGCCGCTGACCGTCGACGAGCTGATCTCGATCGTCACCGTGCCCGCCCTGCGCGTGGCGACGCCCGTCCCACCCGGCACCGGCACGCCGCCCGAGTCCTGTCACTCGCCGGTCGAGCAGGGCTCGGGCCCGACGATCGACCGCGCCACCGCCGAGCGGTTCGGCGCGGTGGTGGCGGCGCTGCCCCTCGACGGGATCACGCTCGATCGTCCTCTGGGAGCGTTGCGGCCCGCCCGGTTGGACGACGGTGCCGTGTGCCAGTCGGTGCGGGTCACGACGCCCGGGCGGGAGGCGACTCTTGACATCGCGATTGCCGGCGGGCAGGAGCCGCCGTCGACCTCAGCTGCACCCGAACCGAGCGGTATGCGTGACCGCACCACAGCACGGCAGCTTCCCGACGGAACGGTCGTCGAACACAGCGAGGACGATTACACGACGGTGGGCATGCGCGCCGACTCGGAGGCGAAGCACACGACGCAGCGCGCCGTCACGGTCACGCGACCGTCGGGCACCCTGGTTCGGGTGACCTCGGCGGCGGACTCGCCGTCCGTGCCGCTGTCGTTCGAACAGCTCGACGCCATCGCGCTCGCCCCCGGGATCGAGGTGCCGAGGTGAATCGGGAGATCCGCAACCTGCTGCTGGCCGCGACCGCAGCCGTCGTCACCGTCACCGGTGCCGTCGTGGCCGTCACTCAGGCCGGGGGCGACGACACCCGCAAGATCACCGGCACGGTCGACGCGGCACCGGGACTGGGCTGGTCGGTGGATGCGGCCGCGACCTACGGTCAGGCCTTCGCGGCGTTCCGCGACCCCCGCACGGGGAGCGAATACGACTGGGGCAATCCGGGATTCGTCGAGGGTGAGGACGTCCTGGTCGGTCTGATCGGGGTCTCGCACGGCGAGATGAATCTGCAGAGCCCCCGAATGGTCGGGATCGACGCAATCAGCGGCGAGGTCCGCTGGCAGAGCCCGGCCGACGATCTCGGGGGATGCGCGGCGGCCCCGCTCGACGACCGCGTCGTGTGCTTCACCTCGCCGCTGGCCGAGGAGCCTGCACTCGTCGGCTTCGATCTGGGCACCGGCGAGATCACCCGAACACCCACGGAGTGGACGGTTTTCGCGCTGGCCGCCGCCGAGGATCGCCTGTACGTCGCGGAGGGCAACATCGAGGACGCCGACGTCCGCCTGCACGCCGGCACCCTCGCCGAGCCGGATGCGCAGTGGTCGCACCCGTTCGCGGTCCAGGGCGGCTGGGAGGACGACCTGACCGACGCGCTGGACGTGTCACACGGCCAGGGGGTGCTCACCCTCGGCGCGGACGTCGCCGGGTTCGACCTCGACAGTGGTCGACCGACCTGGACGACGACGCTCGACGGCTGCTCCCGGGCCGCAGCGAGCGACGGCGGCGTGGTCGTCCGAGTCCGCACCGAGTGTGACGGCTACCGGGTCACCGGATCGGACGTCGTCGATCGTGACGGTCGCACGCTCGTCAGTGTCGACAGCGAAGTGGTCCAAAGCCTTTCGTTCGATCAACCCGCCGACGACGGTATCCCTCTGCTGCTCGGCGACGGCGCCTACGACCGGCGGACCGGTGACCTGCTGTGGACCAGCCCCGACCTGATCTCGACGCCACGTGAACCCGGCGAGTACAACACGAACACCACCCGGGGAACCGCCGTCGCGGTCGTCGGCGACGTCGCGGTCCTGCGCGACCACGAGGCGGGGACGACGACGGGACTCGACCTGCGCACCGGCGATCGACTGTGGCGCCGCGACGAGGAACGGTTCGACACCGTCCAGGCCCGGGACGGGCAGTTCGCGCTGGCGGTCGACCACCGGGGAATCCGGGCGTTCGACGTGCGGACGGGCGAGTCGTCCTGGGACGCACCGTTCCTGGCGATCAATGATGACCGGGAAGCCCTGTCCGACAACGGCCGACTCGCCACGGTCCGCGGCGGCCACTACGTCTACATGTCGGCCCGGACCGCGATGGGACTGCGCCCACTTCCGCGATAGCCGGTCGGGTCACAGGAACGCCTGGCTCGTCCACAGGTGGAACAGGGCGTAGGCCCGCCAGGGCCGCCACGGCTCCGATGCCGTGGCGGCTTCGCGCGGGGTCTTGACGCCGAGCGCGCGGCGCAGCACCAGATCGCCGGACGGGTAGGCGTCGCGGTCGCCCAGTACCCGCACCGCGAGGTAGTCCGCCGTCCACGGCCCGATGCCGGGCAGCGCGAGTAGGCGGCTACGGAACTCGTGCGGATCGACGCCCGGATGAAGCTCGAGCCCATCGGCCGCGGCCGCGGCCAGCGCCTGTACGGTGCGGGCGCGCGCGCCGGTGAGGCCGACGACCTTCTGGATGACGAGCGGGTCGAGTTCGGCCAGCTTGTCGGGTGCCGGGAAACTGACGAACCCGTCGAAGTCGGTCGGGGTGCCGAACGCCGCCACGAACCGGGAACCGAATGTGCGTGCCGCCGAGAGCGACACCTGCTGCCCCAGCACCGTCAGCACGGCGGTCTCGAAGCCGTCGACGGAGCCCAGTACCCGCAGTCCGGGTCGGGCCGCCACGTGCGGCACGAGCAGGGTGTGACCGGATAGGGCGGCGTCGATCACGGCCGGGTCGGCGTCGAGATCGAGCCAGCGGCGGACCAGCGATTCGACGTGCGGAACGTCGTCGGAGTGTACCGCGTGGATCGATGCCGTGACGTGGTCGGGACCGTCGAATCGGACGCTCACCACCGCCGGCCCGTGCGCGGCGGGGACCACCCGGGCGTGCGTCCCGGTGTCGCGGTCGTGCTGCTCGAGGCCGTCGACCGCGTGCGCGGCCAGCGCGCCGAGCATGGGGGCTGTGGTGAAGGGTGGGAGGAACGGGAGCCGCAGCGTCACCGCGGTCATCGGTCGTCCTCCAGCCCGGTCATGCGCAGCGTGATGTTGAGCCGCCCCGACGTGAGCCCGCAGTCCGGGTCGGCGGTGCCCGGAAACACCTTGGGCACACCGTGGTACGCGAAGCGGGACGGGCCACCGAAGACGAACAGATCGCCCGACTGCAGCTCGACGTCCGCGTACGGCTTGCCGCGGGTCTCGGGGTTGCCGAAGCGGAAGGTGCAGGTGTCGCCGATGCTCAGCGACACGACCGGCGCGTCGGAGCGCTCCTCCTGATCGCGGTGCATGCCCATGCGGGCGGTGTCGTCGTAGAAGTTGATCAGCGCGGCGTCCGGCTGGTAGGCGGCGCCTGCGGCCGGGTCGTCGTACGCGTCGGCGACGGCACGTTTCCCCAACTCCGCCAACCACTCCGGAACCGGCAGCACCCGCCCGCCGCCGGCGTCGTCGGCGACGCGGCTGTACCGGTAGGGCTGCCAGTGCCAGCCGAGGCAGACGGTCTGCACCGACATCGCGTGCCCGGTCGGCAGCCGGGCGGCCCGCATCGGCACCGGCCCGCGCGCCCACTCGCGGCACGCGTCGACCAGCCGGTTCTGCTCGCCGAGGTCGAGCCAGTCCGGGAGCAGCACCGCACCGTCCGCGACGGCGCGGCGGGGCCGTGGGATGAGCGCCGACATCTACCGTCCCTCCTTCTCGCGCAGCTTCTTCCACGAGTTGTACTTGTCCCGCAGACACACCGCGCAGGGCCGGTAGCCGGCGGCGATCGCGGTGTCCTCGTCCGCGAAGAACACCCGCTGCGTCACGTACCCGCCGCGGGCGATGGCGCGGGCTGCACCGGGGCAGTCGAGGGTGCCGTAGATGCGGTCGCGCCGGTGCCCGCCGAGTGTGCCGGGCGTGGCGCTCTCGTGCGGCTTCCCGTCCCTGCCGATCAGCGTGAACACGGTCGGGTCACTCCGCGTCGTGCAGGACGAGGCCGAGGGTGCGGCGGATGCCGCTGCGCACCGTGCTGACGCCGTGCCGCATCGGCGCCGCGGACCAGCCGCGCACCGACTGCACCGGCCGGTCGTTGGTGGTGAACACGAAGGCGTGGCCCTGCCGCAGCACCGTGGCGGTGCCGCGGGACTGGGCGCGGGCCCGCTGCTCCACGAGTAGGAACTCGCCGCCCTCGTGATCGACGCTCGGCCGGTCGAGCCCGACCACCACCTGCAGCGGAAACACCAACTCGCCGTACAGGTCCCGGTGCAGCGCGTTCCAGTCACCGGTCCCGTAGCGCAGCAGCAGCGGGGTGGGCCGGCGCTGCCCGGCGGCGTGGCACATCGCCAGCCACTCGTCGAGGGTGTCCGGCCACGGCGCCGGCCGGCCCAGTCGCCACGCCCACTCGCGGGCCACGGGGACGAGTTTCACGTAGAACATCGATCGCATCTCGGCGATCGACGCGGGCAGCGGGTAGTCGAAGTACCGGTACTGCCCGGCCCCGTAGCGGTGCCGCGCCATGTCGACGGTGGACCGGAACCGGCCCACGTCGTCGTACAGGTCGGCCAGTTCCCGGCACTCGTCGCGCGTGAGCAGTGGACGGGCACTCTGGGCGCCGCCGAACGTGTCGAGCTCGTCGAGCAGCGGTGCCCAGTCGACGGCGTCGACGCGCTCGGTCAGCGTCGCGGCGCTCATGCCGCCTCCAACGTCAGCAGCGCGCGCTTGGTCTCGGCGCCGCCCGCGTACTGCCCCATGCTGCCGTCGCTGCGGACCACCCGGTGGCACGGGACGAACAGCGGCAGCGGGTTGGTGGCGCACGCGGTGCCGACCGCCCGCACGGCGCGGGGGCTGCCGGCCGCCTCGGCGATCTGTGCGTAGCTCGCGGTGCGGCCGTACGCGATGTCGGGCAGGTGGGTCAGCACCGAGCGCCGGAAGCCGCGGGACAGCCGCAGGTCGAGGGGGACGTCGAAGCGGGTGCGGCGATGCCCGAAGTACTCGTCGAGCTGGCGGGCCGCGTCGTCCAGGCGGGCGGGCGCCTCGAGGATCCGCGGGCTGACCTGTTCGGCGAGCATCGCGAGCACCGTGTCGTGGTCCTCGCGGGCGTACGCCACCCGAACGAGGCCCGTCTCGGTGGCGGCCAGCATCAGCCGTCCGACGGGGGTGTCGACGGTGCGGTAGGCGATGTCGAGCAGGCCGTCACGGTCGGCGGCGGCCGTCAGGCGGGCGTGCAGCGAGCTCAGCGCGTCGGCGGCGGCGCCGTCGTGCGCATCGGGGAACGTCAGGGCGCTCATCGTGCGGCTCCTTCCTGTGCGAGCGGTTCGGATTCGACGGCGGCCGGATAGGTGCGTCGCAGGCGGGCGACGCCGTCGGACGCGGCGCGGCGGGCGGCGTCGGTGCTGTTGCCGAGGATCGCGGCGACCTCCGCGTACGGCAGGCCGGCGAGGTGGTGGTAGACCACCGCGGCCCGCTGTGTGAACGGCAGCTCCGCGAGCGCGTCCCACAGTTCGTGGTTCCACGCGCCGGGCAACCCGCGCGCGGTGGCCCGGTCCGGAACCTCGTCGGTCGGGACCGGGGTGCGGTCCCGGACGCGATGGACGTCGACGGCCTTGCGGTGCGCGATGGTCACCAGCCACGCCTCGACGTTGGCGCCCGGCGGGAGGTCCGGGTAGGCGCGCAGCGCGGCGAGGAAGGTCTCCGACCAGGCGTCCTCGGCATCGAGCGGCCCGAGCAACGCCCGGCACACCCGCAGCACCACCGGTCCGTGCTCGGTGACGATCTTCTCGAACGGTTTCAGTCCCACACCCTGTAGACGCTCCGGGCCACCGGAACGTGAGGTCCTTCCGCCGTCAGAACAGTCCATCCTGGATTCCCACGGAGGCCGGGCTCTCGAGATCCAGCAGGAACTGCTTGCGCTCGAGCCCGCCGGCGTACCCGGTGAGCGAGCCGTCGCTGCCGACCACGCGGTGGCACGGCACGATGATGCTGATCGGGTTCCGGCCGTTCGCGGCCGCCACCGCGCGGATCGCGGCGCGATTGCCGAGGTGGTCCGCCAACTGCAGGTACGTCCAGCATTCGCCGTACGGGATGGTGCGCAGCGCGTCCCACACGCGCTGCTGGAACTCGGTGCCCCGCGGCGCCAGCGGCACCGTGAACTCGGTGCGCTCGCCTGCGAAGTACTCGGTGAGCTGCGCGATCACGTCGTCGAATCCCTCGTCGACGCGCGGGCCGAACCGTTCGCTGTCCGGCAGGTGCCGCTGCAGGTGCATGTAGAGCCCGCCCAGGCCCTGGGGGTTGCGGACCAGCGTCAGCGGCCCGACGGGCGATTCGACCACGGTGTGCACGGCATCCACGTTCTCGATACTCCCAGCACCCACCGACAGTCCGCGAAGTTCGGGCAGGATTGCAGGATGCCGCCGCTTCTCGTCAATCCGCTCCAGCTCGTGTCGACGGTCCAGAAGGCGGCACAGTCGTCCCTGCAGTGGTCCGTGGACACCGCCGTCTTCGTCGCGGGCCTCCCTGCGCGGGTGGGCGCGCTGCTGGACGAGGCCGAGGGCCTGGTGCGGCAGGTGTCCGGTGTGGTCGACGGCGCAGCACGGGCGGTGGCCGCGGCGGACGCCGTGATCGCGGCGTGCGCGACCCTGGTGGACCGCACGGCGGTGGTCGCGAGCGAGACCGAGGTGGTCGTCGGATCCGCGGCGCGCTCGGCCGCCGTCGCCGACGAACTGCTCGCGATCTACCGGCCCCTTGCACTGGACGCGGCGCCGTTGGCGACCCGGTTCGTCGACGAGATCAGCGAGGACGAGGTGCACGCCGCGGTCGCCCTGTTCGACCAGCTGCCCGAGATGACCGCCCGCCTGACCGCGCTGATGCCGATCCTCGCGACCCTCGACACCGTCTCCCCCGAGATCCACGAACTGCTCGAGGTGGTCAAGGACGTGCGGCAGGCGATCATCGGAGTTCCCGGATTCGGCTTCTTCCGGCGGCGTGGGGAGGACAAACTGGGAGAGGGCGAGTAGACGGCGCCCGGAACCTTCGAAGGGGAGCCCGATGGATCCGCAACCGCGAGGCACGCTCGACCGGGCAGGCGACGGCGTCGACCTGCGCATCACCCGCACGTTCGACGCCCCGATCGCCGACGTCTGGGCGTCGATCACCGAATCCGACCGCACCGCAGGATGGTTCGGCCCCTGGGAGGGAGAACCGGGCGCCGGCCACACGATTCGCGTGCAGTTGGCGTTCGAGGACGAAAGGCCGTGGAGCGAGATGCGCATCGACGCGTGCAATCCGCCGCGGCGCCTGGCGCTGTCGGTGACCGATCCGGGCGGGGCGTGGCGGCTGTCCGCCGATCTGCGTGAGACGGACGGGGCCACCGAGCTGACTCTCACCCATCTCAGCATCCCCGTGGACACGGTCAGCGAGGTGGGGCCCGGGTGGGAGTACTACCTGGACATGCTCGTCGCGGCACGCCGGGGCGCGGCGCTTCCCGAATTCGGCGACTATTTCCCCGCGCAGTCCGGCTACTACCGGCGTCTGGCCGACGATCTCGCCTAGGAGGTCGACCCGCCGCGGCGGAGGAACACGTCGTCGAGCGTGACCATCGACAGGTTCCGCTCCCGGATGATGTCGACGAGTTGGCCGTACACCCGGGTGACCGGCAGGTGGTTGGCGTGCCCGATCACGATCGACTGCGCGACGAAGTACTTGCGCGCGCACTCGAGCAGGTACTGCTCGGTGATGAGCCCCGAATCCGACAGCGAACCGTGCCACAGCGTCGGCACGGTGTAGCCGTGGTCGGCGGCGATCTTGTCGACGGTGGTGTTGCGGTATCCGAACGGCGGCCGGTAGTACGGAGTGCCGTCGACGCCGAAGGTGTTGTGCAGGAACGTCTTGGTGCGGTGGAACTGTGATGCGGCCGCCCCGGCCGACAGCTTGGTCAGGTCGGGGTGGTCCCAACTGTGGTTGCCGAGCTGGATCTGGCCGCTTTCGACCAGCGGTCGCAGGGCGTCCTCGTGCGTGGTCCACGAGTCGTAGACGGCGGTGACGAAGAACGTGAACCGGGCGCCGGTGTCCTTCGCGAACCGGATGTAGGCGCCCACCACGTCCGCGCTGGTGCCGTCGTCCACCGTCAGGGCGAGGTTGCTGCCCGGTCCGGGAATGGCGCTCACTGCCCCCTGCGGCAGCGCCACCCGCGACGACGACGGCGGTGGCCCCGGCAGCGCGGACGGCACCGCGGACGGCACCGGCGGCTGTACCGGTTCGGGCGGCAACGTTCGCGTGACGTCCGAGATCTCGCCGTGCGCGATGGTGCAACCCGAGGTCAGTGCGGCCGTTCCGGCGGCCAGTGCGACGAGGAACCGGCGTCTGTCCACGATCGGAGTGTAGGCACGAGCGCCCCGTTCCCCGGGTCAGCCACGCCGCGCCGAATCCTGGCTGTGATCCTGCGCGCGAACGAATTTCGTGAGCAGCGGCAACGTTCGGAACGGCACGATCTCCGACAGCACCACCACCGACACCGACCGCGCGACGGTCGACGAGTGGTGCAGTGCGATCAGTAGCGCCTGCAGGTCGTCGTGCGACGCGGCCGCAACCCGGCACAGGACGTCCCCGACGCCGGTGGTGGCCCACGCCTGAACCACCTCGGGGTACTCCTCGAGTTCCTTCGTGAGTTGTCCGAGCGAGCCCTGCGCGATCTCCAGCGTGACGAACGCCTGCACCGGGTATCCGGCTGTGTGCAAATCGATCTCGGGCCCGTAGCCGGTGACGATCCCGGCTTCCTCGAGCCGGCGCAGCCGAGCCTGCACGGTTGCTCGCGCGACCCCCGCCCGACGGGAGAGTTCCAGCACCCCGATCCGCGGCTCGTCCCGCAGCCGCGTGATCAGATCGACGTCGAGGGCGTCGAGTCGGTGTCCACCCCGGTCCACGACGGCTCCCCGGACCGTCAGGGGGTCACGCGGGAGCGAGCGACGATCACCGGGCACTGCGCGTGGTAGAGCAGCGACTGGCAGGTCGACCCGAGCAGTGCACTCTCGAACCCGCCCCGTCCGCGACTACCGACGACGATGGAGCGGGCTCCGGCGCTGAGCGCGACGAGATGCTTGGTGGGCCCGGCCTCCGCGATCACGGTTTCGACGCTCACTGTCGGGAACTTTGCGCCCCACGTGGCGGTCAACCGGTCGATGCGGCCGCGGGCCTCCTCGTCGGCTTCCTGGCTGCCGCGGCGACGGCGCGCGTGCACGGCGGTCATCTCGGCGTGCCGGATCGACGCCTCGTGCATCGCGGTGCCGACGACGATGTCGGCGCTGTCGGAGTGGTCGACGCCGGCGATCACCGGGCCGGAGGTGGGCGGCACGGGGCTGCCGGCGGCGCCACGCACCACCGCGACCGTGCACTTGGCGTGGTGTGCGAGCGACAGGGCTGTGGAGCCGAGCACCATCCGTTCGAAGAATCCGGTACCGACCGATCCGACCACCAGCAGACTCGCCTTCTCGGACAGGTCGACGAACGCGCGATTGACCCGTCCGCGAAGCAGTTCCACTTCGATGTCGACGGTGTAGTCCTCGACGGTGGCGGCCTCGCGTGCGGCTTTGAGGGATTCGCGCCCGAACGCCTCTTCTTCCTCGAGGTCGTCGGCGACGAACGGGAAGTCGTTCTCGGTGTCGATGACGTGCACCAGTTTCAGCGGCACCTTGCGGGCGTGCGCCTCGACGGCCGCCCATTTGACGGCGTGAATCGCGGCGTCGGATCCGTCGACGCCGACGATCACCGGCCTGGTCTCGTTCGCTGGTGACATCGTCCACTCCGATCGGGTCGCGTGGTGCGCACGTTCGGTATCAGCCTAACGGCGAAACCCGGCCGGTGGCGTGAGCTTGAGACGGTGATCGCGGATGCGGTCAGGAGGCGATTTCGTCCGACGGATCCTCGTTCGTCCGACTTTCGGCCGCCTCCTCGAGTTCCGCGAGACTCGCACGAATCAGGTCCAGGTAGCGGCCCGGATCCGGCATCGTCGCCACGTCCGCACTCACCGTCAGCGTCAAGCCGCCACCGGCCGAGGCCATCACGAAGTGCCGCAGCCCGTCCCCGTCGACAGGCGGCTGGGCGCCGAACACCGCAACGCCGGGCGCTCCGTTCAGGGTCAGTCCGTCGACGGTGAACGGCATGTTGCTCACGATGGTGTGCTCGCGGCGTGGACGGTTCACGTCCGGCGCCATCTTCTTACGTGTGTACGCCATCAACCTCATCAACGGCGCTGGTGCGATCTCGATTGCTGCGGCGGAACGTCGGACCGCCTGATGGGAGGTGCGGGCCTTCTCCGACTGCGCGGACCGGGAGATGCGAGCCAACCGTTCCAGTGGATCACCGATATCGGTGTGCATGTCCACGGATAGGATCGCCAACTGATTCCCCGACTCCCATTCTTCGATCTTGCGCAGCGATCGCGGCACCATAGCGACCAGGGAACCTCTTGGGGGTTCGCCCTTCTCGACCAGGTACCGCGCGAGGGCGTCGCCGACCACAGCCAGGAGAACGTCGTTGACCGTGGCCCCGGGGACCACGTCCTTGATTCGACGAATCCGGTTTCCCGACAGCATGATCGGCTCGAATGAACCGGCGCCACTCGCCTTGCCGTTGAATCGGATGGCGGGGCGCTCGTGTGGACTCTCGCCCCACTCGCCGGCCTGTTGCGCCTCGTCGACGGCTCGAGCGGCGGCTCGGTTTCCGGGGACGGACCTGGCCAACCGGAGTAGCTGTCCGGGCCAGCCCAGTACCGACCTGGCAAACATGCGTCCCCGGAGCAGCCGCGGCGCAGGCCGGGTATCTGCTGCGCGGACATCATCCGAGAAGAGGCATTCGGCCAGGTTCAGGATTCCGAGTCCGTCGCTGGCACTGTGGTGCACTTTGAGCACCGCCATCGTGAGGCGACCGGGCATATCCTCGATCCCCTCGATGCCGGTGAAGAAGTGCAGCTCCCACGGCGGACGGTTGAGATCCATTCTGGCGATCAGCAACGCGTTGAGCGACTCCTTCAGCGGAGCCCACCCGGGCTCGCTGATCGCGGTGACTCGTACGTGGTCACGGATATCGAAGTCCGTACCGCGCGCCCAATACGGGTGCTCAAGGCCCAATGGTATGCGCTGGATGCGGTGCGTGAGCATCCGATGATGGCCGAGTCGCGCGGTTAGCCACGCAATCGCGCAGCTTTGCGAGAATTCCGCTTCCGGATGGCCCGACGTCTCGAAGAAATAAACACTGAGGTGATGACCCACATGCCCGTCGGAGTCGTGGTAAAAGTACTCGGCGTCTCGCGGTCCCAACTGCACGACACCCCTGTCGACAAGCTCGAGCACACTCATCACGGACCCTCTCGCATTGTCAGCTTCAGACCAGCGCCCACTGGACGATGCACCACTGGGAATCCGAGCGAATCGCCAACTCGGATCCCCAGTGGCGGACCGCCATCGAGGGTGCAGCGCCGCAACTCCGCAGCACCCCGAATGCCCTACTTATTGATGATCTTGCTTCCCATGGAGGGAAGTTTGAAGATGTCGGCCACGTACTGGATCATGATGTTGAGGTACTGCTGCAGCATCTCGAAGACCTTTCTCTAGCCGATCAGGGGCGGACAGACAGGGAGTCCAAGTACTGCGCAAACCGACCCACGAGATCGATCGATCCGAACCCGACAAGCTCCGAACTGTACGTGGTAGATAGCTCGAACATTTCCTACTCCTGTCCTCTACAGACCACCGACGGAACCCAGTCCCGCCTGAAGACTTCCTGCCACAGCCGATGAACCGGCGGGCCACAGTGCAATTACGTTGCCGATGATCGCAAAGACGGCATCCACCACACCGTTGAGACTCTCGATTGGCGGGGCGATGGATCCCGAATCGATGCTCCCGGCGAGCTCGAGCAGGCCGGCCAGACTTGCAGTATCCACTTGCGTTACTCCTTTAAGTAGTTGGGTGCTATCCGATGGGCGCCGGAAAGTTGAACCCGAAGTCGACGGACGCACCGGAACTCGTGAAGAGAAGCATCCCGAGGAACTGCTTTATGTAGGGCGCCATCGGCCCTTCCAAATACTGAGAGATTGATCCCAGGTCCATCATCTACTCCTGTCGTGTAAGAGCCACACTTTGATGCTCTATCAGCTGAGGTTGACGGCTTCGAGCAACGATCCCGTGAAACCGCTGACTCCCGGCATCAGCGACCCGCTCCAAACATCCCCCAGAAGACCACTCAGCAATGCCGCAGTCGCATTCAGGAACGCCACACTCATTCGAAATCCCACCCTCTCGGTCGGTGTTGAAAAGATTCTTCGAACATCTGCACGCGTCGTATCCGCCTTCCACACGGTTGCGATATCGAGCAGCACACAGACACTCAGGAAGCTCGCACGCCAGGGGCCGATCACCCCTCTCGAACCCCTCCTCGGCTGTGATTGGAAGAAAACTAACGCAGCCACGTCCACCGCGGGAGGGTTTTGACCGAAACATTCCAACGGTCCAATTTCCGCAGCGCACCCCGGGGCGGGGCCGTTCAGGACCGACCGGCAATACAGAAGGCCAGACCCGTCAACTCCGAGTTCGAATCGCACAGGTGTTCAACCAGAGCAGACAATCGACTACGGAAAAATGTACTGCGGTACAAAATATACTGCGATACAAATTCAGAGGCCGCGATGACCTCACGGTGTACGACTTGCGCTTCCGCCGACGCAAATTACTCAGCATGACAGCCGAACCGGTCGAAGTTTCCTCCAGCAAGTTTGCCGCGGTGTGATCGACCGGTACCCGCCATCGGTTGGGACGCAGTCGTCCGGGTCGTGGGTAACGCCCAGCCTGCCGCCGCCTACTACCGCGCCGTGTTCGGGATGGAACTCGAGGCGTACTCAGGTCCGAGACCGGCAACCGCGATCACCGCGCCTTCGTATTGTGCAGCCGTGCCCCGCTCTCCGGCAGCGTCGACACGACGAAAACGGCACCGTCCGCTTCGCAGCCCCGGATCCCAGCATCTCACGCTGGCTACAAAGGGGAGATTTCCTCCAACGCAACCTGATTCGTCCAAACTGTCGCGGCCTCCTCGAACTCGGCGAGACTCGCGCGGATCAGGTCGATATACCTGTCGGTGTCGGGCATCATGGCGCGATCGGCCATCACGGTAAGCGTCACGTCGCCACCGGCCGCGGCCGCCAGGAAATGACGCAGCCCATCCCCGTCCACCGGCGGCTGCCCGCCGAACACCGACACCGCCGGCGCGCCCTCGAGAGTGAGGCTCTCCACCCCGAACGCGACATTGCTGATCATGGTGTGCTGGCGGCGGGGGCGCTCGGGGTCGTAGTTGTCGGCGTTCCTGTGTACGTACATGAGCAGCCTCATCATCGGCGGGGGTAGGGTGTCCACTATTGCGGCCAACCGGCGAACCGCGATATGGGATGTGCGGACCTTCTCAGACTTCGACGATTCGGCGATGCGAGCGACCCGTGCGAGCGGGTCCTCGATGTCGGTGTGCAGGTCGATATTCATGATCGCCAATTGGTTCCCCGACTCCCACTCCTCGAGCTTGCGCATGGAGCGCGGGACCTTCGCCACGAGCGAACCTTTGTGAGGCTCATCCTTTTCGGCGAGATAGCGTGCGAGGGCCTTCCCGACGACGGCGAGAAGTGCATCGTTGACAGTGGCGCCGGAAACAGCCTCCCTGATACGGCGAAGCGCTTCGGTTGACAGCGTGATCGGCACCATGACCCCCGATCCGCTCACCTTCCCGTTGAAACGGATGCCCGGCTGTTCGGCCTTCGTCAGCCAGGCACCGGACGCCTCCGCCTCTCTCATGGCGCGATCGGCGGCACGGATTCCCGGGATGTCCTTGGCATACCGGACCAGATGATGCGGGAAACCCAACATCGATCGGGCGAACAGCCGAGCCCGGAGGAGTCGCGCCGGACGGGTGGGGGTGGCCGCACACGTCTGATCAGAGAAGACATTCTGCACCGTCTGCAATACCCCCAGCCCGTCCCCGACGCAGTGATGCGCCTTGAGCGCCACCGCGGTGAGGCGACCCGGCTGGTCGACGATCCCGCTGACACCGGTGAAGAAGTGGAGCTCCCACGGCGGACGGGTGAGATCCATTCGTGAGCACAACAACTCTGCGAACGGCGCGGCGAGGGGCGCCCATCCGGACTTGTTGATCGCAGTGACCCGCACATGGTCGCTGAGGTCGATGTCGGGGGCCGGGGTCCAATTCGGATGCTCCAGGCCCAGCGGTACCCGACGGACGCGGTGCGTGAACATGTGGTGGTGGCCGAGTCGTGCCCGGACCCACTCGACCGCTTGTTCCTGGGTGAATTCGGCATCCGGATACTGCGTCGTCTCGAAGACGTACACGATGACGAAGTGCCCCAAGTGGCCGTCGTTCTCCCTGTAGATGAACTCGGCGTCCTTGCTCGGAATCCGCCGCGTTCCCCCAGCGAGCCAGTCGGCAATTCTCATGGACACCTTCCCTTTGGATTCTTCCGCACCCCCGGACGGGTTCACCACACAGACCGCGCTTAGGGCCGTGCGCGTCCGCTCGAACAGGTACGCGCGGAGCCCGATTGCCTGTCTCAGCAACCACGGCCGTACTCAGAGAAAAACTAGCCCGTGCTCATCCCCTTTGGGCGGCTTTCGGCGAACATCCCCAGAGGTCCGGCACTCCTCTCCCTTCGTGAGAGAACCTCCCCGACCACCCCTGCCTGCGGCCGATCAGGCCATTCCCGAAGCCGCCTGCAACGGGCGTGCGATCGACGGTGTGGTGTACAACCTGCACACCCGTCAGGAACTCCACCGACACAGATTGCCCAGTCTGAACAGCTAAACCGGCCGTAGTTGCCTCCAATGAGTTGGGCGCGGTGTGATCGACCCGTACACCTGCCCCACGGGAGGTCCGCTCATGACCGTCGACCAGTCACTGACCCGCCTCGACGACGCGACCCTGCGTCAGCTGCTCGGACTCGTCGAACACGATCCGTCCGACGATCCGTTCCCGGTGCTCGGGTGGGACGCGATCGTTTGGGTGGTGGGCAACGCGACACAGGCCGCCGCCTACTACCGCGCGGTGTTCGGGATGGAGCTCGAGGCGTACTCGGGTCCCGAGACCGGCAACCGCGATCACCGTGCCTTCGTATTGCGCAGCGGTGCCATCAGATTCGTGCTCACGGGCGGCGTCGACCCGTCCAGCCCCCTGCACGACCATCACCGTCGGCACGGTGACGGCGTCCACGATGTCGCACTCGAGGTCACCGACGTCGACCGCTGCATCGCGCACGCGCGCGGCCAGGGCGCCCGCATCCTGGTCGAACCGCACGACGTCACCGACGAGCACGGCACCGTCCGCACCGCGAGCATCGCCGCCTACGGCGAAACCCGGCACACGCTCGTCGACCGCTCCCGCTACACCGGCCCCTACCTGCCCGGGTACGTCGCTCGCACGCACTCCCACGACACCGGCCGGCAGGTGGTCCAGGCACTCGACCACGTGGTCGGCAACGTCGAACTGGGCAAGATGAACGAGTGGGTGAACTTCTACCACCGCGTCATGGGGTTCACCGATCTCGCCGAGTTCGTCGGCGACGACATCGCCACCGAGTACTCCGCGCTGATGAGCAAGGTGGTCGCCAGCGGCAACCACCGCATCAAGATCCCACTCAACGAACCGGCGTTGGGCCGCAAGCGATCCCAGATCGACGAGTTCCTCGAGTTCTATCGCGGCCCCGGATCGCAACACCTGGCGCTCGCGACGTCGGACATCCTCGGCGCGGTGGATCACCTCACGAAGGCGGGCGTCGAGTTCCTGCCGACACCCGCGTCGTACTACGAGGATCCGCAACTACGCGCCCGCATCGGCGAGGTGCGCGTCCCGATCGAGCAACTCGAGCGCCGCGGCATCCTCGTCGACCGCGACGAGGACGGCTACCTGCTGCAGATCTTCACCAAGCCGATCGGGGACCGGCCCACGGTGTTCTTCGAACTCATCGAGCGGCATGGCTCGCTCGGGTTCGGCAAGGGCAACTTCCAGGCCCTGTTCCTCGCGATCGAACGCGAACAGGAGCGGCGCGGCAACCTGTAGGCGCTTCGCGCCCGTGCGCCTTTTTTGGTAGCGGGGGCCACCAGAAGGGCGCACGGGCGGCGCAGCCGCCTAGATGGACGTAATGCCCAGATCCAGCGACATCTGCGAACCGGTGACGGTGCGCGACCGGTCACTGGCCAGGTACAGCACTACCTCGGAGACGTCGTCGACGCTGCACTTGCTGAGCCCGGCGAGCGGCCACTTGTAGTTGTCCAGGTAGCGCGGGAACTGGGCGAGGATCTTGCCGACGTTGGCGTCCTGGCCCATCGGGGTGTCCACGGCACCCGGGTGGATCGAGTTGACGCGAATGCCGAACTCGCCCAACTCGATCGCCGCGGTCTTCGTCAGGCCCACCAGGCCGTGCTTGGCGGAGGTGTAGTTCGACGTGCCCGGGCTGGCCTTGATGCCGGCCGCCGAGCTGACGACGATGATCGAGCCGCCACGGCCGCCGTCGATCATCGCGGGCACCGCCGCCTTGAGCGTGCGCCACACCCCGTTGAGGTTGATGTCGATCATCGTGGTCCACTGCTCCTCGGGCATCTCCCAGAAGCGGTTCCACGTGGAGATGCCGGCGTTCGCGACCACGATGTCGAGGCGGCCGAAACGCCCCACACCGGCGTCGACGGCGGCCTGCAGCGCGGTCTGGTCGCGGACGTCGCCGATCGCGGTGACGATCTCGCGGCCCTCGGCGCGCACCAGGCGGGCGGTCTCCTCGAGATCCTCGGGCGTGGCCGCCGGGTAGCCGACGTCGCCGGAGACGGGTGCGCAGATGTCGAGCGCGATGATGTCCGCACCCTCCTGGGCGAAGCGCACTGCGTGGTTGCGCCCCTGTCCGCGTGCCGCGCCGGTGATGAAGGCGACCTTGTTCTCGAGCAGTGCCATGCGAATCCCTCCGGATCCCTCGTCGTGCAGTCTCTCCGCAGATTAAGGCGGCGACTCGAGCTCGCGGCCCGTCGTTCCGGTGACCGGGAACACAGCCGCGGATCGCCTCGATGGTAAATCCGCCCAGAAACGTCGTGTAGTCTGTAATTACCGACGCGGGGTGGAGCAGCTCGGTAGCTCGCTGGGCTCATAACCCAGAGGTCGCAGGTTCAAATCCTGTCCCCGCTACAAATGAAAGTCCGGGTCAACGAATTGTTGACCCGGACTTTCGCATTTGGGGCGGAACGTCGGCGCCACAGCGGATGCCCTCGATGGCGACCCTCGATCGTTCAACCGACTCTCATGGGCGCTTCAGTTAGACGTGATAGGCGTCGGCACGGTGTGAGATGGCGGTGACCTGCACGCGGCGGGCGTCTTCGTCGATCAGGTACAGCACTCGGTAGGTTCCGCGGCGCGCGGAGTAGGCCGGGGCGAGCGGTGGCGCCAGCGGTTTACCGACCCGGTGCGGATTCTCGAGCAGAGCCCCGGTGATGAACTCGTAGACCGCGGCCGCGACCTTCTCGGGCAGGGTGTGCTTCAAGGCTCGGGCCGCCGACCTGGCAATGGAGAGGGTGTACGGCTGCTCGGGCGCGCTCACTCGTCGTCGGACTTCTCGGCAGCCAAGAAGTCGGCGAGCGAGTCGGCATCGAGAACGTCATCGACCTCGACCTCGGCCGTTCCAGCGACATGGTCGGCGAGCAGCGACTCGTCAGCGAGGACGGCGATTGTCTCGCGCAGCGCGTCGTAGTCATCGGCCCCGAGGAGTACGGCGGCGCGATGTCCGTTGCGGGTGATCTCGAATCGCTCGTGTGTGCGCTCCGCCTCGTCGACGAGACGGGAGAGCTGCGCCCGTGCATCTGCCACCGGAAGAGTCGTCATGTACATAATTCTAGCTAGAAATCAGGATTCGGCCAGTGCGGTGCTTCGACTCGACCACCGCGCCCGATCCACCGGGCCACCACGTGCCGGCATCACACAGGTTTTCCGAACAACACATACAAGATGCGCATCGAAAGGGTATGCGGCGCCGACAGAAGGTGTGCGACACCGAGGTATCCGCGGAGGCACCGCCTCGGCCGACAGCCCGGACACCTCCTGCGCCTGCCCCGCCGCCCCTCCCGCCGACACCCCCGTCGGCGCTAGATTGCTTGTATGGCCGACCGCGATCGGGACACCCTCGGCAAGCCCCGCAACGCCCGCCCCCGGGACCGGCTGGGCCGGCCGCTCGAGTGGGGCGAGGAAGGGTTTCCGACGATGCCCGACGATCTGGATCTGGATCCCGGTGAGGCGATCACCGAGGCGCAGCGCCTGCTCGACCACGAACTGCCGTTCCACGCGCACGAGGTCCTGGAGGCCGCGTGGAAGAAGGCGCCGCACGAGGAACGCGGACTGTGGCAGGGCCTGGCGCAGCTGGCGGTCGCCGTCACCCACCAGATGCGCGGCAACCCGGCCGGCGCGGTGTCGCTGCTCCGTCAGGGCCGGCACCGCATCGTCCCGTTCCAGGACAACCCGCCGCACGCCCTCGACATCACCGGGCTGGTCGCATGGGCCGACCATCTGATCGTCGAACTGGATCGCGACACCCCGCCCGACACGGTGCCGGTTCCGAGGCTCCGGATGCCCTGATGCGCAATCCTGGTCAAATGACCGTTCTGCCCATGTTTCCTCTCGGCTCGGCGCTGCTGCCCGGGGAACGGTTGCCGCTGCACGTGTTCGAGCCGCGCTACCAGGCGCTCGTCCGCGACTGCCTGGCCGCCACCGAGGGTCCCGTGTTCGGCACCGTCCTCATCGCGCGCGGCCACGAGGTGGGCGGCGGCGACGTCCGGCACGAGGTGGGCACATCGGTGCGCATCGTCTCGCACATCGGCATCGGCGACGGCCGCTACGCGCTGAACTGCGGGGGCGAGGAGCGCATCCGCATCCGGCACTGGCTCGACGACGACCCGTACCCGCGGGCCGAGGTCGAGTCGTGGCCGGTAGGACCCGGCGGGCGGGTGGACGACACCCGGCTCGAGCAGCTCACCGACCGGCTGACCGAGCTGTACATCCTGCTCACCCGCATCCCTGGACGCGAGGACGCTCCACCACCGGCGCCGCCGCGGCTGTTCGACATCCTCGAGCAGCCCGGCGACCACCTGTACGCGCTCGCGGCGTGGGTGCCGATGGGCGCGGCGGACCGGCAGCAGGTGTTGGTGGCAGAGTCCGCGGACGACCGCCACCGCGCGGTGGCCGAGGCGATCGACAACGCGCGAGAGATCGCCGAATTCCGACTTTCAGGGCACCAGTGACGGGGGTCACGTTCGGCGTGTACTAGCGTCCATCCTCCGAGATGTTCAGGGGAGGGGAGAACACATGATTCACGTTCGCCACAAGGCGGTCGCCGTCGTTCCCGTCGAGCTGGCCTTCGCGCACATCGACGACTACCGGAACGTGCCCGACTGGATGTTCGGGATCACCCGGTTCGACCCGATCGGTTCGCTCGATCAGGGCCTGGGCGCCACCTACGACGCGACGATGCAGCTCGGCCCCAAGGCACTGAAGTCGACGGTCGAGATCACCGAATGGGAGCAGGATCGGCTGATCACCCTCAGCTCGGTCTCCGGGTTCGGGAACCGGTCCAGCTGGATGTTCACGCCGGTCGCCGACGACCATACCGAGCTGTCCGTGGACTTCGGCTACGAGCTGCCCGGCGGACTGGCCGGCAAGGCCCTCGGCAAGCTGATCGAGCCGTTCGTCGTCACCGCGATCAAGCAGACCGAAGCGAACCTGCGCAAGCAGATCGAGGCGCAGGGGCGGTAGCTCACGCCGAGTGCCGGCCGCGGTATCCCAGTGCGCGCCGGACGAAGTCGAGGCTGAACGCGATCGTCATGGTGCTCTCCTTCAGCACCGTGCCCATCACCGGGTAGGCGTGGATCTGGCCGCTCCACACGTGCGTTTCCACGGCCTGCCCGGCGTCCTCGAGCAGGCCGGTCATCGCCTCCACGTCGGGGCGCATCAGCTCGTACTGCGCGACGCTGAAGAACGACGGCGGGTACAGGTGCGGGTCGGCCTCGATCGGTGAATCGGCGCCGACGATCGGGTCCGGGCCGCCCACCCACTTGTCCTTGAGCGCCTCCACCTGGCTCATCGGCAGGTAGGCATCGCGGCGCATGTAGTCCGGATCGTGCTTCTCGAGGGCGAGATTGAGCAGCGGCGAGTAGCCGATCACCGCGGCCGGGGTGATCATGCCGTTGGTCGCCGCGAGCTCGGCGACCTTCATCGCGAGGTAGCCGCCCGCCGAGTCCCCCGCGACGATGATCTTCGTCGGGTCCGCGCACGTGCCGAGCAGCTCGGTGTACGCGGCCATCGCGTCGTGGATCGACGTGCCGATGCCGCCGTACGGCAGCTGGCGGTACTCGACCGAGATCACCGGGATGCCGGCCCGCGCGGCGAGGACCGCGCACAGGCTGCGGTGAGTGGCCAAGCCGCAGAAAACGAATCCGCCGCCGTGGAAGTACAGGATGGTCGCGCCGGCGAGGGCGTCGGACGCCTCACGGTGATGCCTGATCAGCTCGCTCGGCACACCCCCGAGCGTCATCGGTTCGATGTGCACGCCCCGGGGTCGCGGCAGCCGGTCGACCACCTTCTCGAGATGCCCGAGCGCGGCGATGCCGCGGTCGGTGGTAGGCCACGCCGCGAACAGCGGTTTGACGAAGATCCGGGCGATCCAGAACACCAGCCACGCCCGCAGGCTGACCTTCCAGTGCCGGATGATCGTCGTCTCGCGCGTTCGCATACAGCCCCCAGTCGTGGTTCCGCACGGGTGGTTCGGCCCACCCGCCCGCCACCCTAGAGACGAACGACGCCGCGCGCAGCCGCTCCGGCGCTCAGATCTGCAGCAGCGGCACCAGGAGTTCATCGTCGGTGAGCGCGCCGTGCTGGCCCGCCAGCATCGACATCCGCGGTTCGGCCTCGGTGCGCACGATCGCCGAGCCGCCGCGGGCGATCGCCACCACGTCACCGATCCGGCGCTGTGCAGCCTCCGACGGGTCCGGACCGATCAGCCCCGCAGCCACGACGTCGTCGCGGGTCCCCACCCACGCCCGCTCACCCAGCTCCGCCCGCCACCGGCGCAGCACGGCGTCGGCGCGGCCGGGTTCGGTGTGGACGTAGCGGCAGCGGGCCTCGCCGGTCAGCGCCGCGACCCCGTCCGTCAACGCGGCATTCCCGTCGACGTCGATCCGGTCGGCGGCGGCCACCGGGACCATGCCGTGGTCGGCGGTCACCAGCAGGTTCACGTCGGATCCGAGATGCGCGACGAGGTCCTCCACGAACCGGTCGACGATCGTCAGCTGCGCCACCCAAGGATCGCTGCCGGGGCCGTACACATGGCCGAGGGTGTCGATCTGGCTGAGGTAGCAGTAGACGAGCGTCCGCTCCCCCGCGTGGGCGGCGTGCACGGTCGAATGCAGCAGGTCCCCGTACGCGACGGTGCCGACGAAGCGGGCACCGCGCAGCACCGCGCGGGTGAGCCCGGTGCCCGCGAACTCCCGCGGCAGCACCGTGGTGGTCACGATCCCCGCCGCCGTGGCGCGTTCGAAGGCGGTGCGGGACGGCTGGATCTGCTCCGGCACCACCTGCCCGAGCATGTCGCGGTGGTCGCCGACGCGCTGCCAGCGCAGCCAGTTGAACGGGCCACCGGCCTCCTCGACGTCGGAGACGTAGCCGGTGATGCCATGCCGACCCGTCGGCAGCCCGGTGCCGAAAGACGCGAGACTGGTCGCCGTGGTGGTCGGGAAACCCGCCCGGATCGGCCTGCCCGCCGCCTCCGCCAGAAACGGCGCGGCATCGACGTTGTGGCGCAGCAGATTCCATCCCAGTCCGTCGATCAGCAGCACGACGGTCCGGTCACCGACGGTGAGCCCGAACGCATCGGCCTCACCGGGCGCGCCCAGTGACGCCAGCACCGACGGCAGCACATCGGCGAGCGTGGGCTCGGCGTACACGTCCCGCAGCGGCGGAGGATCTTCGGGCATCGGCACTCGCAATCGCCTCGCAGTGGTAGGGCTCGCCTCGATTCTGGCCCCAGAATAGAGCCACGGCCACCGAGACACCCCGCGAGAGGCATTTCATCGTTCTCCGACACTGGACGCAAGAACGTCTACGCCTGCTGCTCATTGCAATCGGCAACTCCGATCGCTGTCGATCCGCACAGTGACTTCGGAACTCTCACCCTCCTAGCGTGAACTCCAAGGCAGTCTTCGTGGCGGTCGCACCAACTGACTTGACGCGCATTTCGATCGGATTCGTGACGGCCAGACCCCGACATCGGACGGCGATGCCGGGGCCTGGTGGGTTTCGGGTCAACTCATGGCGATCAAGAGTGAGCCCATCACCGAGAATTCAGAGAAGGTCCATTCTCAGGAGAGAACGATGTTGAACCCCGTGGCACGGGACGACAGGAGGCCCCCCGTGCGGTGATCGGCGAAGGCGGCGCCGTCGATGATGCCGCCGTGCGAGATCGTAGCGGTGGTGTAGGGCGAGGGGAGCGGACTGTCGACGGACAGCTTCACGTGGCCACCGCCGGTAATGACTCCGACCATGCCGATGTTGCCGGTGAAGCAGAACTGACCGTTCGCGCCAGTGGTGACCGCCGGGTACACAGTGCCGTCGGAGAGCTCACCCTTCACCTTCGCGCCCGAGACCAGGGTCGCCGTGTCGGGGATGCCGCTGTTCGGGGACGGATGATTGTCCGCCAACGGCGCACCTGCGTAGACGGTGCCACACATCGTGTAGTTCGGCCCCGGGGTGGGGTCGGCGATCACAGCGTGTGCGATGCCGGTGCCTGCCATTGCCAACGCGCCGACGGA
This sequence comes from Prescottella sp. GW823-FHT02E09, assembly GCF_058797375.1. NCBI lineage: Bacteria > Bacillati > Actinomycetota > Actinomycetes > Mycobacteriales > Nocardiaceae > Rhodococcus > Prescottella sp. GW823-FHT02E09. Next base: position 567,166 of record NZ_JBXAJP010000004.1, on the reverse strand, counting down.
CGCGGCTACAACGGTGACGGACTTCTTGATACCCATGACGAACCCTTTCGTGATCTACGTTGAGTACTTCACCTGTGCGGCTTGAGATGTGACCTCGGCTTGCACGCCCACCGTGCCGATACGGACCGACACGCCCCCGACCACCCCGCCATAGAGCAGGGAAACCTATTGCGGCGCAAGTTGTTCCACAACTCTTCGAAAGAAGAGAACTTGCCAACTGAAAGCGATTGAGCCAATCAGCCTCGGTAGGACTACTCTCGACACCACCGACGACCGTCAACTGAGATCGCAGATTTCGATTCACGCAGCGCCACAGAGCACTTCGAGGCAAACCCGTGCGTAGCGATACCTTTCATGGATCTCCTCAAATGTCGTGTGACAGAGCAGACTCGAAACGATCACATTCATGTGTGAGATCGATCACCGTTCGATCTCTTGAAGCGAAGACTACCCACACTCCTCGCAGCCTGTCCCAAAATCGACGATATAACCGGCCGGCCGGTATCGAACGTTAGGCGAAGCAGCTTGGAACTATCAGGCTGAGCCGCTGGATCCGGCCCATCGACCTATGTTTCGCGATCGCCGCGGCGGGCACAAATTTGGAGGACGGACGTCCGCTATGCCGAACTTCTACCAAAATCCGGACGGATGACCAATTCAGGTCTAATCTCCCTGAGATGGTGCAGGCGTTGAGCTTTGAATCGACGGTGCCGCGACGGTTCGTACATCGTCAGTCCGTGTCCGAGGTCTACCTGACGGACGGGGTCCCTCTCGGGGAGGCCGGTCGATTCCGCCTGGGTGCGCAGTGGCCGCGCCAACATGCCTTCTACCGAACGTGCACCGAGCGCTACGACACGATGCTCCTCGGCGAGACGGTACGTCAGTGCGCCATCTACCTCGGGCACATGCACTACGCCGTCCCCCTCGGGCATCTGTTCACGATGCAGACGATGCGGATCGAGGCAATTCCCGGCCGGCTGACCATCGGATCGTCCGCAGCGGAGGTCGTCATCGATGCCCGGGTGACCGAGCACGCGCACCGGGGAGATCGCCTGTCGGCGTTCAGCGTCGACGTGGACTTCCTCGTCGACGGTGCGGTGGCGGGACGGGCCATGGCCGTCGCCGGGGTTCTCACCCCGGACGCCTATGCGCGAATTCGGTGGAGCGGCGACCGTGCACCGGCGGTGGGTCGCATCCAGCAGCCGATGTCGGTGCCGCAGTCCGCGGTGTGCGTCCCCGATGCGCGGGCGGTCGTGCTCGGCGTTCACCCGTCGGGACACGGTGGCGGGCGCTGGCTGCTCCGCGTCGACCTCACCCATCCGGTGTTGTTCGACCATCCGTCCGACCACGTGCCGGGCGCGGTGATCCTGGAGGCGGCCCGGCAGAGTGCGCGGCTACGACTCGGGTGGTCGTGCGCCGACGTCGAGTTCCTCGAGCTGCGGTTCCGCCGGTTCCTCGAACTGGACGAGCCGACGACGGTTGCCGCCGAGCTCAGGCCCGGTGAGGACGGCTGCGTCGACATCGAATTCTCGCAGTGGGGCGAGATCAAGGCGGCGGGAACCGTGCGGCTGGCGCCGCCGACACCGACGGCCGACCCGATTCACACGTTCGCCGGACTCCACCGCGTATGAAGGTAGCGATCGATCTTGGGACGGCGGCGCGGGGCGACGACCGCCGACAGGATGAACGACAGCATCTGTTCGAGTCGGGCCTCGAGATCCGCGCGGCCGGTGAGCACGTTCGACACGAGCTGGACGCCGGTGAAGGTGGCGACGAAGTAGCGTGCGAGGTCCGCCGGATCGACGGTGTCGAGGATGTCGCCCTCGTCGATCGCCTCACGGAACACGCGATGGAGGCCGTCGATCCAGTCCTGATACGGCGCCGACGGGCCGGCCGACGCGCTCATCTCGAGAGTCAGGCGGATACCGGCGCGCACGATCGGATCCTCGACGATTTCGCGGCCCATCTCGTAGGAGAGCATCACCAATTGTTCGAGTGCAGGCGCATCCGTCGCCCTGATGACGGCGACTGCTTTCATCGAGATCGCATGCTGTTCCTCGATCACCGCGGCAGCCAGATCGTCCTTGGACTTGAAGTGGAAGTACAACGCGCCCTTGGTGACACTGGACAGATCGACGATCTCGGCGAGGCTCGCGCGCTCGTATCCGGTTTCGTCGAACCGCGTCGCCGCGGCCCAGATGATCTCCTGCCGAGTCGCGATCGCTCTCTCCTGCTTGGCCACTCCGTCGATCCCTTCTCCGTTCGACCCCGCATCGGACACACCACCACGGCGCTCGCGCCCGCCGACATCCCCGGACACGCGCAGTGACACCGCGGCACGACGGAACGGGCGAAAACCACCCCCACGTAGCGCTGTTCGGGGCGTCCGGTTTCATCGGCGGTGCCACTCTACGGGCACTGGCCGCATCCGGCTGCGAAGTGACCGCCTTGGTGAGGCGTCCACCGGAGTCACCGCGACGGGGCGTCCGATACGTTCAGGCCGACATCGGCGATCCACGGGCCCTGGGGCCGGCACTCGCGGGCGTCGATGTGATCGTCCACGCGGCCGGTTACACGGGCCCGGACGAGGACCTGTGCGAGGAGGTCAATTATCGGGGAACGCGAAACGTGCTCGCGGCGGCCGAGGCCCGGTCGATCGACTTCGTCATCAACCTCAGCACCATCGGTGTCTACGGCCAGGGCCCGTTCCGGGGCGTGGTCGAAGACACCCGCGAACCGGATCCCGTCACCACCCTCAGCGCCACCCGTGCGGCAGCAGATCGGATGGTCCGCGCCCACGGCGGGACCACCGTCAGGCCCGGATTCATCCACGGCCGGGGCGATCGCTGGTTCCTGCCCGGCCTGCGGCACATCCTGGGAAGGACACGGGCGTGGGTGGGCGGCGGCGCCGCTCTGCTGTCGCTCATTGCCGTGGACGACCTCGGTGGCCTGATCGCCGACCTCGCACTGACCTGCACCGACGACGACAGGGGCGCACTGTTTCATGCGGCGCACCCGGAACCGCTCTCGGTCTACGAGATTGCGACGGGACCCGCCGGCGAGGATCCGATCCTCCCCACCAGCAGTTGCACCTATGCCGAGGCAGTGGCCCTCGCCCCCGCGGCGGGCCTCACCGATCGGCACATCGACCTCGTCGGCCGGGACCACACGATCGACTCGACGAAACTGTGGCACCGAACGGGACGAACGCCCGGCGCGGGCACGGGCGTACGGCGCGGCAGCGCGGAGTTCCCGAATCATCCGCCGGGGAACGTGCCGGGGTGTCAACCTGGAGCCATGACCGCATATCTCGAAGGCACCCCCCGAGCGGGTGATCGCTGATGGCCCGCCCGGTTCGCGTCGTGGTGCTCGGCTCCGGGTCGTGGGGCACCACCGTCGCCAAGCTCGCGGCCCACAACACCCCGACCCTGCTGTGGTCGCGGAATCCCGAGACGGCCGACGAGATCAACACCGAGCACCGCAACTCCCGCTACCTCGGCGAGCACGAGCTGCCCGAGAGCCTGCGCGCGACGTCCGACATCGTCGAGGCCGCGAACGAGGCCGACGTCCTGGTGGTGGGGGTGCCGTCGCACGCCATCCGCAGCACGCTGAGCCTGATCTCCAACGAGGTGCGCGCGTGGGTGCCGGTGCTCTCGCTCGCGAAGGGGCTCGAGCCGGGCACCCGGCAGCGGCCCACCGAGGTGATCTCCGAATGCCTGCCCGGCCACCCCGTCGGACTGCTCGCCGGGCCCAACATCGCCCGCGAGATCGCCGACGGCCTGGCCGCGGCGTCCGTGGTCGCGACGCAGGACGTGGACGTCGCGACCGCACTGCAGCCGCTGTTCGCGTCCAAGGTCTTCCGCGTCTACCGCAACACCGACGTCCTCGGCTGCGAACTCGGCGGGGTGCTCAAGAACATCGTGGCGATCGCGTCGGGGATGGCCGACGGTCTGGGCGTCGGCGACAACACCCGCGCGATGGTGCTCGCGCGCGGACTCGCGGAGATGACCCGCATGGGCGAGGCGATGGGCGCCAACCCGCGCACCTTCGCGGGACTCACCGGTGTCGGCGACCTCATCGCCACGTGCATGAGCCCGGCGTCGCGCAACCGGCGCGTCGGCGAGGCCATCGCGCGCGGGCTCACCGTCGACGAGGCGGTGGAGAAACTGGGGCAGGTGGCCGAGGGCGTGAAGACCGCGCCGACGGTGATGGAACTGGCCCGCGACTACGGCGTCGAGATGCCGATCGCCGCGGAGGTGGAGGCCGTCGTCGCCGGCCGCCGGACACCCGAGGAGGCCTACCGTGGGCTGCGGAAAGTCGCCCCCGGCGGCGAGGACGAGGTGGCCTGACCCGCCCGACCGATTTGTCTTGAACACCGTTCAAGTTGCACACTGCTGACGTCAGGCGGTGAGGGGAGGCGCTGCGCGAAACCTCACGGATCGGAACGCAGCGTGTCGCAGGAGCAGGTTCGCCGCACCCGGGTGCTGATCGTCGGCGCCGGATTCGCCGGACTCGGGATGGCGCTCGAGCTCACTCGCCGCGGCGAGCACGACTTCCTGATCCTCGAGCAGGCCGACGCCGTCGGCGGCACGTGGCGGCAGAACACCTACCCGGGCTGCGAATGCGACATCCCATCCGTGCTGTACTCATATTCCTTTGCACCCAAGCCGGATTGGACGTCATCGCACGCGACGCAGCCCGAAATCCTGGACTACCTGTCCCAGCTCACCGACCGCCACGGCCTCGCGGACCGCATCGAGTTCGGGACCACGGTCGTGGGTGCACGCTGGAACGAGAACGACTGCCGCTGGCACGTTTTCGACAGCACCGGACGCGAGTACGCGGCGCAGTACCTGGTGATCGCGTCGGGCGCGCTGAACGTGCCGCGGCTGCCCCGCATCCCCGGCACCGAGACATTCACGGGGACCAGCATGCACTCGGCGGCGTGGCGCGACGACGTCGACCTCACCGGCAAGCGGGTGGCACTGATCGGTACCGGCGCCAGCGGGGTGCAGCTGGCACCGCAGCTCGCCCGCGCCGCCGCGCAGCTGCACGTCTTCCAGCGCACCCCGGCGTGGGTACTGCCGCGTCGGCGGCACCGTGCGGCGGTGGCGCTGAGCCGCCGGAGCGCGCCGGCCCGCCGGTTGTTCCGCGCGGCCACCTACTGGGCGGCGGAGGCGCTGTCCCTGGGCCTCGGCCGGCAGCCCCGGCTCCTGGCCGCGACCGAGGCGCGGGCCCGCCGACACCTGCGACGGCAGGTCGCCGATCCCCACCTTCGCGCGGAGCTGACACCGGACTACCGGATCGGCTGCAAGCGGATCCTGCGCTCCAACGACTTCTACCCCGCCCTCGCCCGACCGGACACGACGCTCGTCACCGACGCGATCACCGAGATCCGCCCGGACGGGATCGTCACCGCCGACGGCACCCACCGGCCGGTGGACGCGATCGTCTACGCGACGGGCTTCCGCGTCGCCGGGGCCCTGAACCGGATCCAACTCGTGGGCCGCGGCGGCGTCAGCCTGCTCGAACGCTGGCAGCGGGACGGTGTCCGCACCCACCTGGGGGTCACGATCGCCGGCATGCCGAACGCGTTCTTCCTGTCGGGCCCCAACACCGGCCTGGGCCACAACTCGGTGATCGTCATGATCGAGGCGCAGATCGCGCACGCACTCGACGCGATGCGACTGGTCGAACAGCACGCCGCACACGGCCTGGAGGTGCGCGCCGAGATCCAGGATGCATTCGATTCGACACTGCGGGAACGACTCTCGCGCGGCGTGTGGAGCACGGGCGGCTGCGCCAGCTGGTACCTGGACGCGCGCGGGTCCAACCACGCGCTCTGGCCGGGATCGTCCTGGGACTACCGGCGGCGCACCCGTGTCGTCGATCCCGCAGACTACGAACTGCTCCGCGCCGAATCGGAGCCGGCGGCCTGACGAGGCCGAGAAAATAGTTGGACGCGATTCGACACACGTTGATAGCGTGTGCGCGACCGTGACATCACACCAGGAGGTGAGACCCATGTACGCAACGAACATGTGGGTGCTCCCACTCGTGTGCACGGTCGGGCGATTGACGTAGCTGTCGCCGGGAGCGCCGAAGAACAAGGCACTCCCGAAAGGCAACACCATGCATTTCACTTCCGAGACATCGTCGAACGGTGTCGTCGAACGCACTTTCACGCTGGACGAGATCACCGGCGTGCTCTGGTCACCCGCATCCGGAACCGTCGGCGCACCGCTGCTGCTGTCGGGGCATTCCGGCGGTATGCACAAGAAGGCACCGGGGCTCGTAGCCGGAGCACTGCGCAGCGTCACCGACCAGGGCTTCACCGTCGCCGCCATCGACGCGCCCGGCCACGGCGACCGGCCACGAAACCTCCAGGATCAACGGTGGGTCGAGGCCATCCATCGGGCCCGGGCGGCGGGCGAGCCACTCGCCCCCATCGTCGTCGACTACAACATGTCGCTGGCGGGGCGTGCGGTGCCGGAATGGCAGGCAATCCTGGACGCCCTGCAGGCGCTGCCCGAGATCGGCGCCGACGCGCCGATCGGCTACGGCGGCATGACATTGGGCGTCGCGACCGGACTGATGCTGGCGACGGTCGAACCCCGGATCTCCGCACTGAGCATCGGTGCGGTGTTCGTGAACGACGCCCTGATCGAGGCGGCACGACAGATCACCGTGCCGGTCGAGTATCGGATTCCGTGGGACGACGAGGAGATCGACCGCGCATCCGGGCTCGCCCTGTTCGACGCCTTCGCCTCGCCGGAGAAGACCCTGCACGCCCACCCGGGGAAGTACTTCCAGGTGCCCGAACACGAGCGCGACAGCTCGGCCCGGTTCTTCGCCCGCCACCTCGGCCGGACCGCGGACACGGCGTCGGACTGATGCGTGGTGGTATCGGCGTCCGGCCCCGCGCCGGACGCCGATACCGCCACGACGCTCCCCCTCACATGCACAAATGCAGATCTTCGACTTTGACAATGATTTTCATTACCCGATAGACCTTGCGGCATGATCCGCATCGAACCCACACCCCGACGCCTCACGCTCGCCGCCTCGGTCGCGACGTGCGCGGCCCTGCTCGCCGGCTGCTCGTCCACCGCCGACGGCACCACCACCGAAACCGCCTCCGCCGACAGCGCCTCCGCGACGGCCGAGCCGTCGCAGGCCCGCTCCGCCACCCCGCGCCTCGCCCTCACCTACGACGGCGGCGTCCTCGTCGTCGACGCCGAAACCCTCTCGGTGGCGGGTGAATCCGAGCTCGCCGGGTTCAACCGCATCAACCCGGCCGGCGACGAGCGGCACGTGATCGTCTCCACCGAGGGCGGCTTCCGCGTCCTCGACACCGGCACGTGGTCGGAGGCGCACGGCGACCACGCGCACCACTACACGGCCGCCCCGGCCCTCACCGACATCACGTTCGCCGCCGACAAGCCCGGACACGTCGTGCGGCACGCGGGCCGGACCGTGCTGTTCGACGACGGCACCGGCCGCATCGACTCGTTCGATCCGGCCGCGCTGGCGGACGGCACCCCGGAGACGACGACGTTCACGACCCCGCACGCGCACCACGGCGTCGCCGTCGAACTCGCCGACGGCGGCCTGATCACCACGGTCGGCGACGAGAAGACCCGCACCGGCATCGTCGTGCTGGACGCAGCACGCAACGAGGTGACCCGCAACGAGCAGTGCCCCGGTGTGCACGGGGAGGCCGTCGCCGCCGACGAGGCCGTCGTGTTCGGCTGCCAGGACGGACTGCTGATCTACCGGAACGGCGCGATCACCAAGGTGACCAGCCCCGACCCGTACGGGCGGATCGGCAATCAGGCCGGTTCCGAGGAGTCCACCGTGGTGCTCGGCGACTACAAGAGCGATCCCGACGCGAAGCTCGAGCGTCCACAGCGCGTGTCGCTCACCGACACCGTCACGGGTGAGCTGCGGCTGGTGGATATCGGCACCAGCTACACCTTCCGGTCGCTGGGCCGTGGAATGTTCGGCGAGGCCCTGGTCCTCGGCACGGACGGCGCGCTACACGTGCTCGACCCTGCCACCGGCACGACGATCCGGACCGTGCCCGTCATCGCCCCGTGGACCGAGCCCGACGAGTGGCAGTCGCCGCGTCCGGCACTGTTCGTGCAGGGCCTCACCGCGTACGTCACCGATCCCGCCACCCGGCGGATCCACGCCGTCGACTACGAGAACGGCCAGATCACGACCAGCGCCGAACTGCCGCACGCGCCCGACGAGATCACCGGCGTGCGCGGCTGAGGGTTCCCCGCCGACTCCCACGCGAACCATGTGTCGGTTTTGCGAAGTCTGCAAAGAAACCTGGGCGTCACCGCATCCGGCCTGGGGCACGTCGAGATGAGAGGTATCAGCACGTTGCAGAATGATCCCGAGGACAGCCATACCCTGCATCTATTTCCCGATGACAGGCAAACGTCCAGAAGCATCCCACTCCGACGCGGATTCAATTGTACTGCAGTTCAAAATTAACGCCATCCGCCATTTTGCTAACACGACCGGAGTGCCTATAGATCCCCGACAGTTTGTTTGGTCGGAAAATTACCGGTCAGTAGATTTGCGGAATCTTTGACGCATTCGATTAATTCGTAATAGCTTGCAGTGTGTCACAGGGGACTTCCGGCGTCACGATCTGATTCAACTGCCTAATTCAACTGCGTTGCTCATTACCCTCGACGCCTCCTTCGCCGAGGGCGATGCGCACTCATACAGACACACACCCTCTGGAAAGGAATCACATGTCTGTCGACTTTTTCACTGCCCTGCGCGTATTCGTGACGGGACTCGCGCCGATCCTCGGTGGATCGCTCACGGGCCTGAACACCATGTCCGGCAACGAATATTCCTAGCAGATCGCAAAAACAACGGAGGAACGATGCTCTCGATCCAGAACGCAACCAGCTCACTCGGCCAAACCGTGACGCAGATGGTTCCGATGCTGTACATGCTCTTGGTGCAGCGACCCGTGACGCTGTCGCTGGGTGTACCGGTCTAAACCAGATCAGAAACCTCACAGATAAGGAGACTTCGACGTGGATTTCCGACAGCTCTTGACGGATCTACTTGCAGTGGTGTCAGGCTCGTGGATGGGTGGCGCCGGTTCCGGCAAGCTCGGCACTGACTTCCTCAAAGCACTCTCGTAAGGAGACACATCATGCTCGGAAAGTACTTCGATGGGATGCTCGATCTCGTGTTCATCTTCGGCAACGTCATGTTGGTCGGTCTCGGCACGGCGTCGCGTGAGGGTGGCGGCTGGCAGAGCCTCGGCTGACGATCCGATCGGTAGCTGCAAGTGCGTCGAGCCCCTGCCCGGGAGACGGGGGCTCGACGCACTTGCGTGCTGCACCCTGGCTGTCAGGGGACCAGCCGCCCGTTCGTTCTGCCTGATCAAGTCGATACGGCGTTCATCGAGGCTCCTCAGGACATCGGTGTGTCACTCCGGGGCGAGAGGCGGCGGTTGCGTCTTCCCGGGAGTCGCGCTTAGACTCCTCGGTCATGCAGCGCATTCAGGTAGTAGTTCACCGCCGTAGCGGGGTCTGATTCGGACCGACCCCTCGCTGCGGGTCGTTGAGCTATCTACTTGTCGGTCCTTCCTTCACTTCAGGAAGACCCCCGAAAATGCGCACCTCCCAGGCTTTCGCCACCAGCACCGCGTCGTTCTCCGACGATCCGTTCTCCCTCCGCTTCGGCCTCCCGCTGCCGCGCGACATGCGCGCCCAGGCACAGGGCCTGACCTGGGCCGAGTTCACCGAGCGCTTCGCCCCCACCGGCGGCCCCGTCCGTCTGGGCAGCTGGACGTCGGAGCACCTCGGCGCCGGCCGGCACACGTACACCGCCACCCTCGGGCTCGGCGACACCATCTCGTCGGCGTCCGCGACGGCCACCGGCCCCATCGCGGCGCTGACGTCGATGCTGTACGACGCCGGTTTCCAGCTCGAGATCCTCTCGTTCCACCAGCAGCGCACCGACGCGGGCACCGCGACGTTCCTGCTGTGCGAGCACGAGGGCGAGCGTCGCTGGGCGATGGCCATCGCCGACGACTGCAACTCCTCGGCGCGGGCCGCGATCATCGCCGGCGCCAACCTGCTGCACCGCTGAAAGAAAGTGATCATCCGGACCGATCCGGGCGGGAGGCGGCTCCGAATACCGGGTGACCGCCTCCCCTCGGAAAGGACCGCCATGCGCGCCACCAGGAAAATCACCGCCGGATTGTTCGCCGCTGCCGCCGCCGCACTGCTCGTCGGTGCGCCCGCCTCGGCCCAGCCCACCGGATCGGCCGACCTGTGGCAGCCGCTGGCACCGATCCCGACGCTCGACATCGAACGCTACGTCGGCACCTGGTACCAGCTCGCCGCCGTGCCGCAGCCGTTCAACCTGGACTGCGCCCGCGACACCCGCGCCACGTACGGCGTGCTCGACGCGTCCAACGTCAGCGTGAACAACTCGTGCACCACGTGGAGCGGCAGGACCAACGGCATCGTGGGCAACGCCCGTGTCAACGACCCGGTCACCAACGCCCAACTGCACGTGAGCTTCCCGTCGGTGCCGTTCCAGAACTCCCCCGACGGCCCCACCAACTACGTGGTCACCTACATCGCCGACGACTACTCGTGGGCTTTGGTCGGCGACCCGATGCGCGTGTCCGGGTTCGTGCTGTCGCGCACCCCCGCGGTGAGCGCCGAGGGCTGGCAGCAGATCCGCAGCGTCGTCGAGTCGCGCGGCTACAACTCCTGTCTACTGCTCACCTCGCCCGCGACCGGCGGACGCGGCGACATCGCCCCGCTCTGCACGGTCTGACCGGACGCCGGGTTCGGTCGCGCCGAGGAACTCTGGCACTAGAAGACCTCGAGCATCCCGAACCCGACGTGGACCTGCACCTGCGGCCAGAGGTCGGACCGGGGTGGATGGACCGAGTTGGAGACGTCGACGGACGCGACGACCGTGCCGCTTCCGGTCTCCACCGTCGCGGGGACATACCGACACAACTCGTCGGGCGTGGGACGTCGACCGGACCCGTCGGCCGTCAGTGCACGAAGAACGGTGTCGCCGGTGGCGCCCGTCGCCAAGTTCCGCCACGCGATCGACACATCGATGCAGTCGAGCGTGGAGTAGGTGGTGATTACCGTCGCCGACGGCGCCGCCGCGAAAGTCACCACCCCCGGCGCCACCACCGTCGACGACGGCGTCACCGCCGCAACCTTGTTCGGCACCCAGCATATGAAACCAACAGTGCTGCACGCCGATACGAACGTCACCGGGACCTGGAACATTGCTGGCCGAGGCGAAGCCGGAGTTGCCGTCGACATCCCGGACGAGCCGAGCGGAATCGCCAAGGAGACCATCACCATCGCAGTGCGGACGAACGGGCGACAAGCGGCGGAGTACCGCATGGCAGCACCTCCGAGGAGGGGAGACTTCCGAACTCCGAGCGAGTGCCAGCGTACGCGTCAGGATCCGGCCGGGTCCCGCTAACGGCGCGCCCGCTCGGGATCACCCTTCGCGCGCCAGTTCGTCGAGGACGTCCGACAGCCGCCGGATCGACGCGAGCGCATCGGCCAGCTCGTCCCGACCCATGGCCCGCGCCAGCCGGTCGGCGAACGCGGCGTGGGCGGGGTCGATCCCCGACACCGCCCGACGTCCTTCCTGCGTGGGCGTGACGAGCTTGGCGCGACGGTGCGCCGGGTTGGGCTGGTACTCGGCGAGTCCGCGGTCGACCAGCAGATCGGCGATCCGTTGCACGCTCTGCCGGGTGATGCCCATGTCCCGGGCGATGTCGGCCACCGACAGCGGCTGCCGCAGGACGGCGCCGAGGACCTGCCACCACGCGGCGGTGAGCCCCACCGGGCGGGCCAGTCCCTCGGCGACCTCGAGGAACTGGCCGTTGAGGCGGAACGAGCCGAGCGCGAGCCCGCTCAGCAGATCCTGGTCGTCCCGTCCGCTCATTCCGCCATCAGTTCGTAGAAGCCGGCGGGATCGCGGTGCCCGTACAGCTTGAACCACGACGCCAGCACGGCCGGTTCGAACACGTCCAGGCGCTGGAGGATCTCCCGCGCGAAGTGGACCGGCGCATTGGCCGCGCCGGTGATGAGGTCGCGATCGGTGACGGCCGGCTCATCGCGGTACAGGTGCCCGCCCTTGTAGCCGACCGAGTTCAGGAACTCCGCAGCGTTACTGGTGTGCTCGCGGTCGTCGAGGAGGCCGGCCAGGGCCAGTCCGCCGGTCGCTCCGCAGATCGCGGCCACCGGCACCCCCGCGGCGAGGAACTCGCGGGCCTTCGCCGCGAACGGCGTGAACTGCTCGGTGTTCCAGATGTCGTTGCCGGCCAGGATCAGCATCGCGCTGCCCTGCGGCCCGATCGCGTCCAGCGTGGTGTCGGGCAGGACCCGCATCCCGCCCATCGTCACGATCGGGTCCGCCGTGGCGCCGACGGTGGCCACGGCGAGGCGGCCCGGATCCTTGTGCCACATCGGCTTGTTGATGTGGTCGATCGCGAGACCGATCTCCCAGTCGACGAAGGTGTCGTACACGGCTACATGCACTGTTTCAGTCATGACAGAAGACTGTCACCTTGACAGTATTCTGTCAATAGCTAACCGGCCGCCGCGTACTCCCGCGCCGCGGCGCCGGTGATGTTGGCGAGCATGCCCTTGAAGATGATCCCGTGGAACGGCAGGATCGAGTACCAGTAGAGCCTTCCCGCAACACCTTTCGGAAAGAAGATGGCGCGCTGCTCGAGCCGGGAACGGTACGGCCCGTCGGGGCGCACGCGCCATTCCAACCAGGCCCCGCCCGGCGTCCGCATCTCCGCGCGCAGCCGCAGCAACGTGCCGCGGTCGATCTCCTCGACACGCCAGAAGTCCAGGGGGTCCCCGGTGTTGAGGTGCCGCGCGTCCCGCCGGCCGCGAGTGAGGCCCACCCCGCCGACGAGCCGGTCCAGCCAGCCCCGGATCACCCACGCGAGCGGGAACGAGTACCAGCCGTTCTCGCCGCCGATGCTCTCGAGCACCCGCCACAACGTGTCGGCGTCCGCGTCGCACCCGGCGCTGCGCTCGTCGGTGTAGACCGCCTCCCCCGCCCAGTTCGGGTCGGACGGAAGCGGATCCGACGGCGCCCCCACCGGCGAGGCGCTGGCCCAGTTGGTCTCCACCTCGCCGTTCCGGATGCGGCGCAGCGCCAGCCGGACGGCCTGCCGGTACGGCGTCAGCCCCTCCGCCGGGGGCGGGATCACGTCGTCGATGTCGCGGTTCGCGGCGACCGCGTCGTTGTGCAGCGACTCGATCAGCGCCCGCCCCAGCGAACTCGGAATGGGCGTCACCAGCCCGATCCACAACCCCGCCAGCCGCGGGGTGAGCACCGGCAGCACCAGGACACGGCGCCGGCGCAGACCCGCCACGTCGGCGTACACCTTCATCATGTCGCCGTACGTCAGGACGTCGGGGCCGCCGATGTCGAAGGCGCGACTGTGCGGCAGCGGGGCCTCGGCCGCCGCCACCAAGTAGTAGAGGACATCGCGCACCGCGATCGGCTGGATCCGGTTGTTCACCCACTTCGGGGTGGTCATCACCGGCAATCGGTTCGTCAAGTGCCGGATCATCTCGAACGACGCCGACCCGGAACCGATGACGACACCGGCCTGCAGCACCATCGTCGGGATCCCGGAATCCACGAGGATGCGTCCCACCTGCGCCCGCGAGCGCATGTGCGGCGACAGCTCGGTGCCCTCGGGGTGCAGACCGCCCAGATAGACGATGCGCCCGACGCCGCTCGCCTTCGCCGCGGCTGCCAGGTGGGACGCCCCGACCCGTTCCGTCTCCACGAACTCCGCCGACGTCCCCATCGAGTGCACGAGGAAGTAGACGACATCCATGTCGGCGGTGGCCGCGGTCAGCGAGTCCGGATCGCCCAGATCCCCGCGGACGATCTCCACCTGTTTCGCCCACGGCACGTCTCGCAGCTTCTCCGGCGACCGCACCAGGACCCGCACGTCGTACCCGGCCGCGAGCAGGCGCGGGGCGAGACGGCCACCGATGTACCCGGTGGCCCCGGTGACCAACACCCGCGGTCGCTGCACCGTTCCACGGTAACCTCGATGGTCATGAGCGCGCTCGACGAACCGGTCCTCCTCGACACCGACGGGGTGTTCGGTTACCTGCACCGCCCCGCGGGCGACGCGATCGGCAAGCTCGCCCTCGCCCACGGCGCGGGCGGCGACTGCGAGGCAAAGCTGTTGCAAGCCATGGCGGCCGGATTCGCGGAGCGTGGCCTGCTGGTGCTGCGCTACAACCTCCCGTTCCGGCAGCGGCAGCCGTCGGGCCCGCCGAACCGGGCGCACGCGGGCGCCGACCGCGACGGCATCGTCGCGGCCGCCGACGCGATCCGCGCGCTCGCCGACGGCCCGATGCTGCTGGCCGGTCACTCGTACGGCGGCCGCCAGTCCACGATGCTCGCCGCCGAGCGCCCCGACCTCGCGGACGGGCTTGTACTGCTGTCGTATCCGCTGCACTCACCGGCGAAACCGGAGAAGCAGCGCACCGAACACCTACCGGACCTGCGCAATCCCTCGCTGTTCGTGCACGGCGACCGGGACCCGTTCGGCACGCCCGACGAGATGCGCACCGCCCTCGCCCTGATCCCCGCCGAGCACCCCCTGCTGTTGATCGAGGGCGGACGGCACGGACTCGATCCCGACCGGGCCGACGTGGTGGCCCGGACCGTCGCGGCCGCCGCCGACCTGTTCGCGCTGCCCGCCACACGCTGACACCGTAACCGTTGTCCCCCTTCGGGTATCGATCTCCGGAGCCCGCCGGCCGGGACGTCAGGGCATCGGCGCCGAACTGCCCGCGCTGACGTCGAGCGACGTCCCGGTGACGTACCGCGCCTGCTCCGAGACCAGGTACAGGACCGCGTGGGCGATGCCCTCCGGCGCCACCCACGGCACCCGCATCGGGTGATCGACGCGTAACGCGACTCGACGGTCTCCCGGGTCGGGTTCTCCACGTCCGGGGCGAACAGCCCGTAGAAGGCCTCGTTGTGGACCCTCGGGGTGTCGACCGAGCCCGCGCACACGGCGTTGACGGTGATCCCGTAGCGGGCGAGCTCGAGCGCGAGCGTCTTCACCAGGCCGATCCCGCCCCACTTCGCGGACACGTAGTGCGCGAGGTTGGGGATGCCCGTGTGCCCGCCCATCGACGACCTCGCGACGATGCGTCCGTAGCCCCGCTCGATCATGTGCGGGGCCACCGCGCGCAGCGTCCTGAACACGTCGGCGCCCTCCGCGGCCAGTGCCAGCGCGTGAGCGCGACCCTGACCCCGCGCGGCACCGGTCACGAACGCCGTCCGACCTTCCAGTTGCCCCATATCTCCTCCAAGTCTCCACTGCCCCAGATCATTACCGATCGGAAGCCCGTCCGGTCCAGAGTTCCTTCCACGGAGCGGGCAGGAGTGGGCGCTCGGCCGGGCGCCGTGGCCGCGAACAAACCCCTGCCGGGACCTCGTCGTCCTGGGTACGCTGAAAGCGACCAACTACCGGGAGGTCGAGGAATGCTCTACAGCGATATTCCGAGTCATGCCGAGGTTCGCCGTCTCGCCGAGGTCGAGGGCCAGACCTGCATCTCGATCTACACGCCCACCGAGGACGACATCCAGGATCCGGGCAAGAGCCGGCTCGAGTTCACCAACCAGGTCAAGACCGCGCTCGAACAGATCGACGACCACAAGGAACGGGCGGCATTCGAGCAAGCATTCGACGACCTGATCGAGGACGAGGCGTTCTGGCGGTACCAGGCGCGCACGCTGGTCGTCCTCGCCACGGCGGATCGGCTCCGGCGCTACCGGCTGCCGAACCGACTCGGAGCATGCGGCATCGTCAGCGACCGCTTCTACATCAAGCCCTTGCTGCGGACGGTGACGTTCCCACAGACCGCGTACGTGCTGGCGCTCGCCGAGGGATCCGTCCGGTTGATCGAGGTCACGGCCGATCAGCCCCCCACGACGGTCGAGGTGCCGGGGCTCCCCAAGGACGCCGCGAGCTACGCGGGCGTGCGGTCGCTCGGGCGGACCCCGCCGGGTCGGGTGCACGGCCGCGTGCAGGGCGACGAGGGACGCAAGCTGCGCGTGCGCGAGTACGCCCGCGCCATCGACCACGAACTGCGCAGCGTGCTCACCGGGCGGGACATTCCCCTCATCCTGGCCGCCGCCGAACCGACGGCCTCCATCTACCGTTCGGTGAACAACTATCACAAGCTGCTCGACGACGGCATTCACGGCAATCCGGAAGAAATGACCGACGAGCAGATCGCCCAGGCCACCCGCGCGGTCCTCGACGGCTACTACGCCCAGCAACTCGCGAGCACCCGCAAGCAGTTCGACGACCTGCGGTCGAAGGGCCGGGCGCAGGTCGAGATCTCCGACGTCGCGCGGTCGGCGACGTTCGGCCGGATCGAGACGCTCTTCGTCGACATCGAGGGCATCGTGCCGGGAACGGTCGATCCGGAGACCGGCACCGTCGACCTCGCCGAGTTGAACGGCAACCACGAGTACGGCGTGGTGGACGAGATCGCCCGGCGGGCACTGCTCACCGGTGCGAAGGTGCTCGCCGTGCGCTCGGGCGACGTGCCCGACGAGGTGCCCGCCGCGGCGATCCTGCGTTTCGCCCAATAGCGTTCGCGCGCAGGACTACTCTCCCTGCTCCTGCGCGGCGAGGATCACGGCGAGCGTCTCCGCGATGTAGGTGTCGACAGCGGCCTTGTCGACCCCCAACTCGGCGAGCACACCGGCGCGGTCCTCGAGTTCGAGCAGCGCGAGGAGCACATGCTCGGTGCCGATGTAGTTGTGGCCGAGCCGGAGCGCCTCCCGGAACGTGAGCTCGAGGGCCTTGCGGGCGCCGGCGTCGAACGGGATGAGATCGGGCAGCTCCTCCACCCGGGCGGGCAGGACGGCGGTGGCCGCATCGCGGACCGCGTCCTGTTCGATGCCCTGCGAGGCAAGCGCTTTCATCGCGATCGACTCCGGATCCGACAGGAGTCCCAGCACGACGTGCTCCGGCGTGATCTGGTCGTTTCCCGCCGCCCGGGCCTCGTTCTGCGCCGCCATGACGACGTTGCGGGCGCGGGGGGTGAACCTGCTGAAGCCCTGACTCGCGTCGAGGTCGGACGGCTCCTCGGGGCCCTTCGGCACGAAACGCTTCTGCGCGGCCTGCTTGGTCACCCCCATGCTGCGGCCGATGTCGGTCCAGGATGCGCCGGAGCGTCGAGCCTGGTCCACGAAGTGCCCGATCAGATGGTCGGCCACCTCGTCGAGGTGCTCGGCGGCGAGGACCGCGTCGGTCAGTTGCTCGAGGGCATCGGTGTGCACCTTCTTGATGGCTTCGATGAGATCGTCGAGCCGCACGGGGTTCGACATGCGCGTCGGATCAGTCATGCGACAACCGTAGGTTGACGATCGAGAATCGTCAACCCCGGGTTGTCGATTCTTTCGGCACTCGGATCGGCCGGCACCCACCTATCGTGGGAGGGGATCGTCACCCGACGAAGGAGTCCGCAATGCCCGACTACGGCAACGACATCCGGTTCGGCTACTTCCTGGTGCCCGACGCGAGCGCGGCGCAGGGCATCCTCGATACCGCGGCAGTACTGGACCGCGTCGGCTTCGACCTCGTCGGCATCCAGGACCACCCGTATCAGCGGCGGTTCCTCGATGCGTGGACGCTGTTGTCCGCCATCGCCGCTCGCACCGAGAAGTTGACGGTGTTCCCGGACGTCGCCAGTCTGCCGCTACGCCCGCCCGCGGTGCTCGCGAAGGCCGCCGCGAGCCTCGACCTCCTCAGCGACGGCCGTGTCGAACTCGGACTCGGCGCGGGCGCCTTCTGGGACGCGATCGCGGCGATGGGCGGCGAGCGCCGCACGCCCGGGGAGTCGGTGCAGGCCCTCCGCGAGGCGGTATCGGTGATCCGGCTGATGTGGAGCGGCGAGCGGTCGATCCGGTTCGACGGCGAGTTCTACTCCGTCGACGGCGTCCATCCCGGCCCCGTGCCCGCGCACCCGGTCGGCATCTGGATCGGCGGCTACAAACCCCGCATGCTCCGACTGATCGGGGAGATCGGCGACGGCTGGCTGCCCTCGCTCGGCTACGTCGACGCCGACGGGATCGCCTCGGCCGCTGCGGCCATCGACGCTGCGGCCACCGCCGCGGGCCGCGACCCGTCGAGCATCCGGCGCGTCCTCAACGTCGGCGACGAGATCGACGTCGAGAACCTGCCCCGGGCGCTGTCCTCGCTCGCGCTCGATCACGGCTTCGATACGTTCATCCTCGGCGGGCCCACCGACGAGCCGTCGCTGCGATACCTGGCGGGCGAGGTGTTCCCGCACGTGCGCGACCTCGTCCAGGCCGGGCGCTGAGAGGGCTCTGGCGCCGCCCTTGCGGTTCCGCTCCTCGTCGACGGTGCGGACCGCCTGACCGAAATGGTGTGACCTCAGTCCCGCGCCGTCACGAATCCCTGGTCCACCAACCACTGCCGGGCCACGGCCGCCGGATCCTTGCCGTCGACGTCCACCTTCCGGTTGAGCTCGGTGATCGCCTCGTCGGACAGCACCGCCGAGATCGGGGCCATCACCTCGGCCACCTCCGGGTACTGCTCGGCGAAGTCCGCCCGCATCGTCAGCGCCGGGTTGTACTTCGGGAAGAACTGCCGGTCGTCCTCGAGCACCACCAGGTCCAGGGCCGCGATCCGGCCGTCGGTGGTGAACACCTCACCGAACTTGCACTGGCTGCCGTCGGCGGTGGCCTGATAGATGATGCCGGTCTGCAGAATCCGCCGGTCGGCACGCGCCGGATCGAACCCGTACGCCGCCGCCATGCCGGGGAAGCCGTCCTGCCGGACGTTGAACTCGGTCTCGACACACGTCGCGGCAGCCGCCGGATCCCGCTCCACCAGAGCCGCGTAGTCGGACAGCGTGCGCACGCCGGTCCGCTCCGCGGTCGCCCGACTGGTGGCCAGCGCGTACGTGTTGTTCATCGGTGCCGGGTCGGTCCACACCATGCCGTTGCGTGCGAGGTCCTCGTCCCGGACGGCCTCGAACTGGGCCTGCGAGTCCGGGATCGGCTGCTCGTGACCGAGGTAGTTGATCCATCCGGTGCCGGTGTACTCGTAGCTCACGTCGATCTGCCCGGCCAACTGCGCGTCGCGGGTGCTGTTGGAGCCCTGGATGTTCGTCAGGTCGCGGACGTCGGCACCGGCGGCGGACAGCGCGAACTCGATGATGTAACCGAGGATGATCTGCTCGGTGAAGTCCTTGGAGCCGACCGTGATCCGGGCCCCGTCGAGTTCCGGCACCGGCTGGATGCGGTCCGGGCCCACCTTCAGCGGCAGGGCGCCGCCGGACTCGAGGCCGCACGACGCGAGCAGGGTGGTCGCGAGCACCACCGCGGTACCGGCCAGAACGCGTCCGATCGCCGTCATGTCAACGCAGTCCCTTCGGCCCGAGGTACGTCTCCGCGAGGGCACCCACCCAGTCGACCAGCAGCGCCAACGCGACCGCCAGGACCGCACCGACGACGAGGGTCACGTTGTCGCGCAGCTTGTATCCGGTGTCGATGAGAATCCCGAGACCGCCCGCGCTCACCAGGAAGCACAGGGTCGCGGTACCGACCGCGAGAACCAGCGAGGTCCGCAGCCCGGCCAGGATGTAGGGCACCGCCAACGGGAACTCCACCCGCCGCAGCACCGCGAGCGCCGACATCCCCTGTCCGCGTCCCGCGTCGACGAGCGCCGGATCCACCTCCTGGTAGCCGAGGATCGTATTCCGCAGCACCGGCAGCAACGAGTAGAACGCGATGGGCAGCACGCCGATCCAGAAGCCCGTCGTCCGCGTCGCGAGATAGAACAGCACCAGCAGTCCGATCGCCGGCGCGGACGCACCGATGTTGGCGATACCGACGAATATCGGTGCCAGCTTGGTGAATCCGGGTCGGGTGACGAGGGTGCCGAGCGGCACCGCGAGCGCGAGCACGATCAGCACCACCACGACGGTGATGAGCACGTGCTGCCACGTCAGGGTCGCGATGTTGCCGATGCTGATACTCGCCTGCTGGGTGGCGGTGAGATCGCGGGTGAAGGCCCACCCCAGCACGCCCCCGACCAGCGCGAGCACGAGCAGCGGCTGCACCAGCAGCCTGGCCCGTTCGGCGCGCTGCGCGGCGGCCGGTGTCTGCGTGGTCATTTCGACGAGTCCTCGGCTGCAGCATGATCGTCTGCGACGCGGTCGACGTGGTCGTCGGCGTGTTCCTCCCGCATCTCCTGGAGCGCCTGCACCAGGGTGTCGATCGTGATGAGCCCGACGAACTCGCCGCGCCGCCCGGTGACCGCCGCCGACGCGCTGCTCTGCACCAGCAGCGCCTCGAGGGCGTCCTGCAGCGTCGACTGCACCGAGACCAGTTCCCCCACCGGCTCGCCGATGTCCTGCAACGACGCCGCCGACGCGAGCTGCGCCGGGGAGACCCACCGCAGCGGACGGTCGCGGTGATCCAGGATCAGGCCCCAGTGGGCGTCCTGTTCCGCGAGCGCCCGGCGCAGGTCGGCCACCGATCCGTCCCGGTACGCCGTGGGGCAGTCCGTCATCTCGACGTCCCGCACCCGGGTGAGCGTGAGCTGCTTGAGTGAGGCGTCCGCCCCCACGAACCCGGCGACCATGTCGTTGGCGGGATTCGCCAGGATCGCCTCCGGGGTGTCGTACTGCATGATGTGGGACTGGCTGCCCAGCACGGCGATTCGATCGCCGAGCTTGACGGCCTCGTTGAAGTCGTGGGTGACGAACACGATGGTCTTGCCGAGCTCCGACTGCAGGCGCATCAGCTCGTCCTGCAACAGTCCGCGCGTGATCGGGTCCACGGCGCCGAACGGCTCGTCCATCAACAGCACCGGCGGGTCGGCGGCCAGCGCCCGGGCCACACCGACGCGCTGCTGCTGACCGCCGGACAGCTGACGCGGGAACCGGTCGCGGTAGGTGTCGGGGTCGAGGCCCACCAGGTCGAGCATCTCGTCGGTGCGCTCGGCGATGCGTTTCTTGTCCCACCCGACCAGGCCCGGGACGGTGGCCACGTTCTTGGCGACGGTGAGGTGCGGGAACAGCCCGGCCTGCTGGATCGAGTAGCCGATCCCCCGTCGCAGCCGGTCCGGGTCGATCGAATGGGTGTCGCGGCCGGCGATCGTGATCTTCCCCGACGTCGGCTCGATCAGCCGGTTGATCATCCGCATCGTGGTGGTCTTCCCGCAGCCCGACGGTCCGACGAACACGACGATCTCGCCGGCGGGAATCGTCATCGACACCCCGTCGACGGCGGCGTCGCCCTGTCCGGGGTACTGCTTGACGACGTCGTCGAGCACGATCTCGACACCCTTGCCGGTCTGTTCTTCGGCGGGTAGCAGGTCAGTCACGGATCCCCCTCGAGGTGGTGAGGCGCCCGACGAGGACCAGCAGTCCGTCGAGGACGAGCGCGAGAATGACGATGAGCACGGTTCCGGTGAGCGCCTGCGGCACCGCGGTGGGGCTGCCGACGCGGGACAGCCCGGAGAAGATGAGGTTTCCCAGGCCCGGGCCCTTGGCGTAGGCCGCGATCGCGAGGATGCCCATCAGCATCTGGGTGCTGACCCGGATCCCGGCGAGGATCGACGGCCAGGCCAGCGGCAGTTCGATGCGGCCCAGGACGCGCAGCCGGTTCATCCCGACCCCGCGGGCGGCATCGGTGATCGCGGGGTCGACCGAGGCCAGGCCGATGATCGTGTTACGGATGATGGGCAGCAGCGCGTACAGCACCAGCGCCGTCACCGTGGGTGCCACACCGAGCCCGAGAATCGGGATGAGCAGGCCCAGCAGGGCGAACGAGGGCAACGTCAGGATCGTGCTCGCGAGCCCGGTCGCGACCGCCGACCCGATGGGACTGCGATAGACGGCGATCCCGATCAGGACGGCGATGATCCCGGCGATCACCACCGACTGGACGACGGCACTGACATGCAGGTACGAGTCCGTGAGCAGCTGCTGCCGCCGCTCGAACACGAAATCCCACAAGGTCTGGAAATCCAAGCCAGGCCCTCCCTTCTGCCGCGCGGAAGGCCGGAAACGCCCGCCCGGACAATCCGAGCAGGCGTTTTCCGCGTCGACGCCGCGCTGCGCTTGCTGTCCACATTGCCCCTATCGGGCGGGTTCTGCACGGCAATCGGATCAGAGCACGGCGTTCGTGACCGGCGATCAGCGCCCGGACACCCCCGCCGTCAGGCCGTCGGCACCTTGTCCAGGAAGCCGAGCACCTGACTCAGCCGACCGTCCTCGTCACGCTCGATCACGTCGAATCCGACGATCAGCGGCTCGGCGTCGACCGGGCCGAGTTCCCACGTGAACCGGGCCTGATCGTGGTGCGCGTCCACCGGGCCGGCGAGAGTGAACCGCATGCCGCCGAACTGCTGCTGCACCGCACCGATGGTCGCGTCGATCTCGGCGGGGCCGTCCGCCCGACCCAGCGGATCGACGTAGCGGCCGGACTCGGCCCACAGCGCCGCCACGAGGGCGCCGCGCTTGTCCGCGTCCGTCTCGTTCCACACGTCGATGTACCGCTGCGCCAACTGTGTGAACTCGTCCATGACCGATCTCCCTCTCCCGTTTTCGACGACCCGGGTGGCCGTCCGGCAACCACACTGCCGCCGCCGGTGGCACCGGTCGATTACCTCCGAGGTAGTGGCAGCGCTTCTCCCGCCCGCCTACTGTGACGATCGTGACGACAGTGCACGAGCGGCCCGCCGAATCGGCCGGCGACATGCTGCGGAGCTGGCGCGAACGCCGCCGGATGACGCAGCTGGATCTGGCGAATCGCGCCGACGTCTCCGCACGGCACGTCAGTTTCGTCGAGACCGGCCGCTCGCGGCCCACCCGGTCGATGCTCCTGAGACTCAGCGAGCAACTCGACATTCCACTGCGGGAACGCAACTCGCTGCTGCTGGCCGGCGGCTTCGCGCCCGCGTATCCCGAGCACCGGCTCACCGATGTCCCCATGGCATCGATCGCCGACGCCATCGCGAAGGTGCTCGGTGCGCACCGGCCGTATCCTGCGGTGGTGGTGGACCGGCACTGGAACCTGGTGGACGGCAACGACGCGATCGGGTTGCTCACCGCCGGCTGCGCCGCATGGCTGCTCGAGCCGCCCGTCAACGTGCTCCGGCTGAGCCTGCACCCGGACGGCATGGCTCCCCGGATCGCCAACCTGGCGCAGTGGCAGGCCGCGGCCACCGGCGATCCGAAACTGCGCGCACTGCACGACGAGTTGTCCGGCTACCCCGGCGACGGACCGCCCGCACCCACAGCGGGCGGCCACGCGCTGGTGGTCCCGCTGCGGGTGCGGACGCCCGACGGCGAGTTGTCGTTCTTCAGCACGACAACGGTGTTCGGCACCCCACTGGACGTGACGGTGGCCGAACTCGCGATCGAGGCGTTCTACCCCGCCGACGACGCGACGACGGAACACCTGACCTCGAGCCGGAACCCGCGCTAGCCGAACAGGACCCCGGTACGCGCGATCGGGCGCACCGCGATCCGGACCAGCGCCAGCGAATTGTCGTCGCCGGCAGTCCGGTTCGAGCCGATCCAGCCGCATCCGGCGCAGCGATGGATGATCACCCATTCGCCGCCGTCACGCACGCTGATCGAGATCGGGTCCATCCGTCCCCGACACGACGACGCCCGGTCGCCGGGCACGTCCCGGTCCACGTGCCGACTGCACAGACAGTGCGGGCAGTGGTTGCGATGGGCGGTGCCGGGGGCGTGCATGGGCACGTCCAGCCCGCACCCGACGCACCGGAACGACGAACCCCGCCGCGCCGGTCCGTCCCGGTGCACCGGCTTGCCGCGTTGCGGTCGTCCGGTTCCGATGTTCCTGCGTGCCATCTCCACCACCCCGCGCTACAACTGTGCGAGGTGCTCGAGCGGGAACGGCGGCTGCGCCAACGGCTTCACCGCGATCCGCACCAGCAGTAACTGGTTGTCGTCGCCGGCAACAGGATTGGCCGACAGGGTGTCGCAACCGGTACAGCGATGGATCAGCATCCAGTCGCCGTCGCGGAGCACGGCGATGGCGATCGGATGGGTACGCGCGCCGCACCGCCGCTCGGCGGTCGAGTCGTGCCTGCCCGCCAGGCAGTTGGGGCAGTGCGTGCGCGGGTCGGCGTCCGGCGTCGCCGAGGACACGTCGAGTCCGCAGCGTATGCAGGTGAAGGTCGAGAGATGGGAAATTGGTGTGCCTCGATGGGACACGCGGATTCTCCTCCGTGAGATCGATTGAACGGCAGCGATTGCCGAGCATGTCGATCCCGCGAGAAGCTCACACCGGACTGGAGACCCGATGTCGTCTTCGGATCACCGGCCTGAGCAGTTCACGGGAACGTGAAGGTACTCGGCGGTTTGTCCGGGGCATAGTTCACCACTTCCATCTGCGCAGGGACCGGCCCTGCGCCGGATGCCGTGAACCCTAGGAACCCGTCGGTGGCCGCGCAACCGAATTATCGGAAGACGTGTTCGGTGATGCCGAAATGCAAGTGCGCCAGCGCCACCCGGGCGTCCTCGAGCCGCGCGCGGTCGTGCAGCCACGCGGGTCGATCGATCGGGTCGTCCGCCAGTCCCCGCACCGCCCATGCCGTCACGGCCGCCGTCGCGTCCGACTGCCCGCTGCCGCTCGCCCACAGCGTCGGCCCGTCGGCCGCCCGTGCCTGCACGATCCACCGATCGCTCCCCCACATCCGCGCCGGCGCCAGGCCCCGCAACGCCGGGGTCCACGTCAGCGCCGCCAACCCCAGTGTCGCCATGCGCGAATCCAACCGGAGATAGGTCCGGACCGGTACGCCCAGGGACTCGGTGAGGGCGTGCTGATCGGCGAAATCCGTTCGGAACGAGGGGAATGCGCGATAGTCCGCGGACACCTCCGGCGGCACCGGTATCGCGCGCGCCCGGGTGTAGTTGCGGACCCGGCCACCGTCCGGATCGTCGAAGTGGGTGCCGAGCAGGCTGTAGGTCCAGGCCGCCGCGGCGGGACCGTGATGCTCGCCCGCCCCGAGCCCGACGAGGATCTCGACGGCACCGCCGCTCGATCCGGCCGCCGCGGTGGCCAGCATGCCGGTGAGCCCCGGCGCCAGACCCACACCGAGCAGCACCGGACCCTGCACCGTCTCGAGTTCCCGGGCGTACGACGTGGTGGCCGTGATGTCGACGAACGTCGCCCCGCCGCGCACGGCGGCCCGGGCCACCCGCACGTCCTCGGCGCCCGACGCGTTCACCACGACGTCGACTCCGCCGGCGGCGTCCTCGACCGCGGCGAGGTCGGCGAGATCGAGCACCCGGTCGGCGCGCGCCGGATCCCTTCCGGCCGCGACCGTGTCCACGCCGGAGTCGCGCAGATACCGCACCAGCGGCGTGCCGACCGCGCCGTAGCCACCCAGAACCAGTGCCTTCATCCCTGTCACCTCTCGCCCGTCCACGCAACTAGAGTTGCACTCTAGAGCAAAACTCTAGAGTTAGAGTTCGGGGGTGACAACCAGTAGTCGACAGCGTCCGGCGCGGGCGAAAATCCTCGACGCGGCGTGCGCCCTGTTCACCACCACCGGGTACGCGGCCACCACCATCAAGCAGATCGCGGCCCGGGCCTGCGTCTCGTCGCAGAGCGTGTACTTCGTCTTCGGGAACAAACGCAGCGTCCTGTCCTCACTGCTGGACGCCTCGGTCGCCGGCGACGACGAGCCGGTGGCGACGCTCCGACGCGAATGGGTGGCCGAGGCCATCGTTGCCCCCGACCCGTCGGAACAGTTGCGGATCCAGATCCACCACGCCCGGCTGATCCTCGAGCGCGTCGCCGACATCCTGCTCGCGGTCCGCGCCGCCGCCGCGGCCGACGCCGAGGTCGCCGAACTGTGGCGCACCAACCTCGACCAGCGCCGCACCGTCCAGCGACACCTCATGGAGGCACTCGCCGGCAAGGCCGACGGTGTGGACACCGCGGCGGCCGTCGACGTGGCACTGGCCCTGCTCAGCCCGGAGACCTACACCCAACTGGTCCGCGACAGCGACTGGTCGCCGGAGCGGTACGAGCAGTGGGTGCACGACACCGTCGCGGCGGCAGCGGGGATCTGATCGGAATCACGGCGTTCGAGAGCTAGTCTCGGGCGATGACCACCCAGAAGTCCGATTCGATCCTGAACCGCGTGTCGCCGACCCAGTGGGGTGCGCTCGCGCTCGCGGTGCTGGCGATCATCTTCGTGGCCCAGAACCGGCAGAGCGTGTCGATCTCGCTGTTCTTCATCTCGGTGACGTCGCCGCTGTGGTTGACGCTCCTCGTGATCTTCGCGGTCGGCTGGCTCGTGGGGATGCTGACCACGCGGCGGCGCAAGCAGGCCAAGTAGACCCGCGCGCTAGCGGGTGGCGCGGACCCCGTCCAGCACCAGACCGACCAGGTACTCGACGAGATCGTCCTCGCTCCAGTCCGGCCGCACGAGGGTCAGCGTCGTCAGCGCGCCGCGCAACGTGTCCATCACGAGGGCGCCGTCCGCGCCGGGCCGGATCTCACCGGATTGGATTGCCCGGTCGAAGACTTCGACATACCGGGCTCGCACGGGCGCGATGAACCTTCGCTCCGCCTCGTCCTGCAGGGTCGGCTCTGCCACCATGTCGGCGATCAGGCCCGGCATGCCCCGCCGGTACTCCGGAAGGGAATGCAGCGCCACCATGTCCCGGACCATCGCGGTGAACGTGACACGGAACGGCGCATCCACCGCAACAGCTTTCGCCGACAACGGCTCCCGACGAAACAACGCCTCCTGTACGAGAGCCGCTCTCGACCCCCACCACTGATAGAGAAGTGGCCGTCCGACGTTCGCACGACGCGCGACGGCCGCGAGCGTGATCGCCTCGTAGCCTTCCTCGATCAACAGTTCGGTGGTGGCTGCCAGGACTGCGCGGTGACGGTCCGGATCGCGCGGCCGCCCGCGCCCGCTTGCCCGCTCCGTCACGCGCGCCTCCTCGTCCACCGATCATGCTCCTGACAAATTACCTTACATCGTGTATTGCTAATGGTGGGGCGCGCCTCCCCGGCGCTCCCTCGAACGATGCGGAGCCTGCACATGCCCTTGATCGATACCTTCCGGCCGACCCCGTCCGTCGCCGTGCTGACCCTCGACAGGCCGGAACGCCTCAACGCACTCAGCTTCGCTCTGGTCGAGGAACTGCACGATGCCCTGTCGGCGATCGAATACGACAATGCCTGCCGCGTCGTGGTACTCACAGGCGCCGGACGCGGATTCTGCGCCGGCCTGGACCTCAAGGACACCACGCTGACCGCGCCCACCGCCGCGGGAATGACCGCACCCGCCGCGTCGCTGCGCACTCAGGAGTACATCGCCTCGCTGGTACCGCGAATCCGGCGTCTCCCGCAGACCGTGATCGCGGCCGTGAACGGACCCGCATTCGGCGGCGGCCTCGCGCTCGCCGCGGCAGCCGACATCCGGATCGCCGCGGACTCGGCACGGTTCGGCGTGCAGTTCATCAAGGTCGGCATCTCCGGCTGCGACATCGGAATCAGCTATACACTTCCCCGGATCGTCGGCGGCGGACGGGCAACCGAACTGATAACCACTGCAAGAGAGTTCGACGCCGCCGAGGCGGAACGCATCGGATTCGTGACACAGCTCGTCCCGGCGGACGACCTGCTGGACACCGCCCTCGGACTAGCCGAGAACCTGTGCCACCACAGCCCGTTCGGACTCGAGATGACGAAGCAGGTACTGGTAGCCAACGCCGACGCCGCGAACATAGATCAGGCGATCGCACTCGAGAACCGCACCCAGATCCTCGCCGGCACGGGCGGCGAGTTCACCGAAGCGGTCACCGCATTCACAGAGCGACGCGCACCTTCCTGGGCCGCTGCGCCGAATCACCCGTAGAACACCGAGAGAGGGACATCCACCGTGAACCGTGAAAAGCTCGGCACTCTGTTCGACCTCACCGGCCGCACCGCCGTCGTCACCGGCGGCACCCGCGGTATCGGGCTCGCCCTCGCCGAGGCCTACGTGGCAGCGGGCGCGAACGTCGTCGTCGCCAGCCGCAAGGCGGAGGCGTGCACGAGGACCGAGCAGCACCTGAAGGACATGGGCGGCAACGCACTCGGGGTACCCACCCATCTCGGTGAACTGGACGACCTCACCACGCTGGTCGACCGTTCGGCGGACACCTTCGGGGGCATCGACATCCTCGTCAACGCGGCCGCGAACCCGCTCACGCAGCCGCTGGGCGCGTTCACGCCCGACGCGTGGAGCAAGTCCTACGACGTCAACCTGCGGGGCCCGGTGTTCCTCACCCAGGCCGCGCTGCCGCACCTCGAGGCCAGCCCACACGCGGCGGTCCTCAACGTGATCTCGGTGGGCGCGTTCATGTTCTCGCCGGGGGTCGCGATGTACGCGGGCGCCAAGAGCGCCCTGCTGTCGTTCACCCGATCCATGGCGGCGGACTTCGCACCCCGCGGCATCCGGGTCAACGCGCTCGCCCCCGGATCCGTCGACACCGACATGGTCCGCAACAATCCGCCCGAGGCCATCGAGGCGATGCGCACCGTATCGCTGCAGAAGCGGATCGCCGATCCCGACGAGATGGTCGGTCCCGCACTGCTCCTCACGTCCGATGCGGGCAGCTACATCACCGGTCAGGTCCTCATCGCGGACGGCGGAACCGTCGTGCACTGACCCTGGGTGTGACCCGGCCCACTGAGCGAGAAGCGCACTTCCCATCTCCGTCCGGACGCGGGATGGTCTGCCCCGAACCGGACAGTCCGGTTCGGGGCAATTCTCGGAGGACGCATGGCACGGCTCGACGGCAAGATCGCGATCATCACGGGTGCGGCGCAGGGTATGGGCGCCGCAACGGCCCGCCTCTTCGTCGCGGAGGGCGCCCGCATCGCGCTCGGCGACGTGCTCGAGGACAAGGGCCGCGCGCTGGCCGAGGAACTGGGCGACGCCGCGTTCTTCGCGCCGCTCGACGTGAGCAGCGAGGCGTCGTGGACCGCGTTCGCCGACCGGACGGTCGAGCGGTTCGGCGGCCTGGACATCCTGGTCAACAACGCCGGCGTCATGCACTGGTCGCCGATCGAGGATCTCGACGTCGCGCGGACCGAACGCCTGCTCGACATCAACGTGCTCGGAAATCTCCTGGGCGCCAAGACCGTCGTGCCGACGATGAAGCGGGCCGGCCGCGGCGTCATCGTCAACATCTCGTCGGTGGACGGCCTGCGCGGCGTCAACGGGCTCGCCGCCTACACCGCCAGCAAGTGGGCGGTGCGCGGCCTGACGAAGGCGCTCGCGTACGAACTCGGCCCGGCCGGCATCCGGGTGTGCTCGGTGCACCCGGGCGGGGTGGACACCACGCTCGGCAATCCCGGCGGTCTCAGCGGCGACGACCTGCAGAGCAAGTACACCGGTGTGCCGCTGCAGCGCATCGGCGAGTCCGAGGACATCGCGCGGGCCACCTTGTTCGTCGCGAGCGACGAAGCGTCGTACATCTCGGGCGCCGAACTGGCCGTCGACGGCGGCTGGTCGGCCGGCACCTACTACCCGGGCCTGCCGGGCACCCCGGCGGCGCTGCTCCCCTGACCCACCGGTGGCCGCCGCCCGCCCGGCGGCGGCCCCGACGCACGGGCGAATCCGGCATGCCGGGCCGATCGGGCCACCCGCTGGTGGTCGCCACCGAGGGCTCGTAACGTGGAGGCGGGGACGGACACCGCAGGACCGACGGAGGAGTTCACCGTGGCCGACAAGAGGATCCTGATCATCGTCACCAGCGTCGGAGAGTACGAGAAGGCCGGGTACCGCACCGGCCTGTGGCTCGGCGAGCTGACGCACTTCTGGGACTACGCGGAACACGCCGGCGCGTCGCTGACGATCGCGAGCATCGCCGGTGGCGCCGTTCCGCTCGACCCGGAGAGCCTCTCCCACGACGTGCTGGCCGACGGCGGGACCGGAAGTCGTTACGCCGACCGGGAATTCATGGACATGCTGGACAACACGGTCTCGGTCGCCGACGTCTCGGCCGCCGACTTCGACGCCATCTACCTCACCGGCGGACACGGCGTCATGTTCGATTTCCCGGACAGCCCCGAGCTCGGCCGACTGCTGCGCGAGTTCCACGAGGGCGGCAAGATCGTCTCGGCGGTCTGCCACGGTCCGGCCGGACTGCTCGGCGCCACGCTGAGCAGCGGCGAACATCTCGTCGCCGGAAGGAATGTCACCGGATTCTCCTGGCCGGAGGAGGAACTCGCGCAACGCGCGGACGCCGTCCCGTTCAGCCTGCAGGAGAAGCTCGAGGACCGCGGGGCCGTCTACTCGTTCACCGCCCAGCCGTTCGCGCCGCACGTGGTCGAGGACGGTCTCCTGGTGACCGGCCAGAATCCGGGGAGCGCCCGGCCCGTGGCCGAGGCGGTCGTCCGACTGCTCGGCTGAGGTCCGCCGGGTCTACGGCAGCAGCACGAACTTCCCACGCGCATGCGGTTTCCGCAGTGCCCGGTGCGCTTCGGCCGCATCGACGAGCGGGAATCGGGTTCCGACGATCACGTCGAGGCCGCCGTGCCCGGCCATGTCGACCAGGATCGGGCGGGCCTCGCGACGAATCCGGGCGCTGTCCTCGTTTCCGGCCCCGATGGCCAGGAATCCGTCCTGCTGCGCGCGACCGAACGCGACGATGGTGACGATCCGGTCCAGATCGACCCCCAGTGCGAGCGACGCGTCGACGACCTCGTCGGTACCGACCGTGTCGATCACGGCGTCCACCCCCTCGGGTGCCAGCTCGGCGATGCGCGCGGGCAGGTCCTCGCCGGGGAGAACGGGAATCGCGCCGAGCGTGCGGAGAAAGTCGTGATGCACGGGCCACGCCACCCCCAGGACGACCGCACCGCGGGCCGCTGCCAGTTGCACGGCCAACTCGCCGACTCCGCCGGCCGCACCGTGGATCACGACGACGTCGCCCTCGACGACACCGGTGACGGTCAGCGCCTCGACGGCCGTCGTTCCCGCCGCCAGCAGGCACGCCGCGCACTCCCACGACACCGAATCGGGCTTGGGCAGCACGTCTTCGGCGGGCACCACGACCTGCTCGGCGTACGCGCCCTCGCCGGCGTAGACGATCACTTCGTCGCCTGTCCGGACGGACCGGACGTTGTCGCCGACAGCGGCGACAACGCCGGACCCTTCCACGCCCGGGCGGACGGGCAGTCGTGCGGGGTCGTGACCGAACTCCCCGCTGTAGAGCTTGTAGTCGATCGGGTTCACCCCGATCGCCCTCATCCGGACCACCACGTCACCGGAACCGGGCGCCGGGATGTCCCGATCGACCACCTCGAGGACCTCGGGTCCTCCGTACGCGTTCGCGACCACGGTCTTCGCCATAACCGAAGAACCCTGGCCTGGCGACGCGATATTCCCCTCGCCGCGTAACGGTTACGCGCTTTTACCTGCGGTAACTAGTTGGATGCGGCGGCCGCGGCGGTGCGGCGCTCGATGTTCTCCGCGACCTCCCGCCTCCAGGCCGCGACGGGCTTGGTGGTGTCCATCTCGAACTCGAAGCGGTTCACCATGTCCGGCGTGACGTCCGCGACGTCGACGTAGAACTGCTCGTACCAGCGGCGCAGCTGGTAGACGGGGCCGTCCTCCTCGCACAGCAGCGGGTTCTCGATCCGGGTCTTGTTCTTCCAGATCGCGACGTCCTGCTCGAATCCGATCGTGATGTACGACGCCATCGAGGTCGCCAGCGCCTGCGCCTTCTCGCCGCGGATGTCGTCGGTCTGCTTGACCTTGATGCCGTACATGAGCACGAACTTGTTCGGCGCGATCGGGTAGTGGCAGTTGATCAGGATCGAATCGATCGAGAAGTCCGGGTAGTGATAGGTCAGCTCGTCGATCATGAAGGACGGTCCGTAGTACGCGGCGACGGAACTGTTGCCCGTCGACGCCGCCTGACCGTTCGCGCTCGGCCGTGCCATGTCCTCGCGGCCGACACCCTCGTAGTACTGGGTGGCGACGTGGCCCTCGAAGATGTTCTTGAACTTGATCGGGAAACCGAAGTGCACGTAGAAGAAGTGCGCCATGTCGACCACATTGTCGATGATCTCTCGACAGTTGGTGTCGATGGTGATTTCCTTCCACACCCAGTCGGTCCACTCCTCACCGGGTGCGGTCATCTCCGGGATCGTGACCTCGGCCGGCGGCGGATTGCCCTCGGGGTCGTGCCAGATGAACACCAGCCCGTCCTCGACCATCGTGGTCCACGCCCGGGTCCGGGCCAGCGGGGGCACCCGGCGGGCATACGGGATGTCGGTGCACTTGCCCTTGCCGTTCCACCGCCAGTCGTGGAACGGGCACGCCACCGAGTCGCCCTTGACCTCGCCCTGGCTCAGGTCGCCACCCATGTGGCGGCAGTACGCGTCGAGCACCTGGAGCTCGCCCTGGCTGTCGGCGAAGACCACCAGCTTGGTGCCGAACGCGTGCACCGGGTGCGGCTTGCCGTCGCTCAGGTCCCGCGCGAGTCCGACGCAGTGCCAACCCCGCGCGAATCGCGTCGGCGCCTCACCCGCGTCGATCATCCGAACTTCTTCGCTATCCGTCTCCATCGCCGTCATGTCCGCTCCCCGAATCCCTTTCAGTGAAATCGTTCGTTCGTTCGATCAGCCGTTCGGCAATCATGTGTTCCGGTTCACAATCCGACAGGTGTCCGGTGACAGTGACATGAATCTCACTCAATGGGACCGAATCGGACCATTTGTCCTCGATTGGTGACCAAAGTCCATACGAATCCGGCGATTGATCGCCCTTTCCGGCGGCGGCCGGGGCATCGTGGAGGAAGCACTGGGTACGCGATCCACGACCCGGAAGGATCCGACGATGACCGACACCCCCTCGGCGCAGTCACCCGATCCGACGGCCTCGCACGGTGCGCCGCCGGTCATGTTCGTCCACGGCCTGTGGCTGGCCGCCTCGTCGTGGGATCCGTGGCGCGAGAAGTTCGGCGCGGCAGGGTTCCCGACCCTCGCCCCCACCTGGCCCGGCGAGGCGCCGACCGTCACCGACACCCGCGCCCACGCCGAGGACCAGGCCGGCGTCGGGATCGACGAGATCACCGCCCATTTCGCCGAGGCGATCGCCCCGCTGGGGCGCAAACCGATCGTCGTCGGGCACTCGTTCGGCGGCCTGGTCGCCCAGAAGCTCCTGGCCGCGGACGTCGCCGCCGCCGCGGTCGCGATCGACCCCGCACAGATCCAAGGTGTGAAGGCGCTCCCGTTCGCGCAGCTGCGCTCCTCGTTCGCGGTCCTCGGCAACCCCGTCAACGCCAAACGCAGCGTCACGCTCACCCCGGACGCCTTCGCCTACGGCTTCGGCAATGCGCTCGACCGGAGCGAGTCCGACTCGCTGTACGACCACTGGGCCATCCCGTCCCCGGGCAGGCCGCTGTTCCAGGCAGCCTTCGCCAACCTCCTGCCGGGCTCGCCCGCCCACGTCGACACCGACGTCGAACGCGGGCCCCTGCTGATCCTCGGTGGCGGCCAGGACCATACGGTGCCCGAATCGGTCAGCCGCTCGGCACACCGCCGGTATCACCGGGCCCACACCGACAACGACTACCTCGTCTTCCCGGACCGCGGTCACTCACTGACCGTCGACCACGGCTGGCCCGAGGTGGCGGACACCGTGATCGAGTGGCTGGCGACGAAGGGATTCGGCGCCTCCCTCAGCCACTGACCGGGGCGAGGCCCGGCCGGGCGGACCTGCATCCGACCACTACCGTGGGCGCATGACAGATCTCGATCTGCCGCGGACGTCGTCCCGATAGCCGTCATCCTGGATCGTTCTGGCGCTCGCGGTCTCACCGTGGTGGCTGCTGACGTTGGTGTTCACGCCACTGGTCGGTTGGTCCCGGGTCCACCTCGGAGACCACACGCGGGGTAGGTCGTCGTCGGCGCCCTCGCCGGGGCGCTCGCCGCCGGCCTGACCCACGCGTCCAGCGCGTAGGAGTGCCGATCCTCGGCGCGGCCCCCGGTCAGGCCGAGCGGTCGACCCGAATCGTCTGCTGTGGAACGGCACTCGCCGAGCGAACCAGGATCTCATCGGTGACACCGGCGGGCCGCGGCCGCCGCAGCGGCAGCCGGAAGGTCAGTCCGCGATGCTCCGCAGCAGGTCGTTGAGGTGGGTGCAGGTGTCGACACCACGGAACTCCCGCCGCACCCGCGCCTCCACCTCGGCGAGCGTCATTCCGACGAGGCGACCGGCGCTCGCGACGGCACCCGGACAGTCGAACCACGGCAGCACGTGCGGCGTCGCGACGGCGTCGCTCACGATGCCGGTCTCGACGTCCGCGATCACCGTCAGTCGGTACTCGTGGATCACGGTCTCGACCCCGTCGGCGCGGCCGGAGGTGTCACGGAACATTGCGTCGACGTGCAACGCGCCGTCGACGACCCAGCGGTCGATGCGCCGACGTCGGCGCATCGAGTGCGGGGCGAGCGGAGCCGGCAGCCGGCCGAAGGCGTCGTCGATGGGAGGCGCGACCGGGCCGTCGGCGACGGGGCTGCGCCCACGCACCGCGATCGTCGCGATGAGTACGCCACTATCGGCGTATCCGGCGCACTGGTCGCCGACGGGAACGTATCCGGTACTCGCAGTTACGCTTTGCGCGTCGAGTTCGCTCGCCGCGGATACCGCGTGCCCGGAGATGAGGGTGCCCAACGGCACGTCGTCGAGCAGCGCCGCCAGTGGCGTACCTCGACGGGCGGCACCGCCCGCGACGACCGCACCCAGGCGTCCGCGGAATCCCGCGATGGCGGACTCACCGACGAGACCCACGAGCTCCGGGGCGGCGGGCACGGTCTCCAGGGCGGTCAGAACACGGCCGTGGTGGTAGTCGACAGCCGCACGGAGAGTTGCGGTTTCGCGAACCGACGGCACCCGCTCCCCGTCGACCTCGAAATCCCACGCCTGCCCCGACAGTTCGAGTGCGCCACCGATCCCGCTCGGCCGGGCCAGGTCCAGAACCGTGACGCGCCGACGGGAGATCGCTCGCGGCCCGGGCACCTCCGTCTGCGGTCCGCGTACCGAGCCGTGCAACGTGGGGTCCGGTACACGATCACTCATACCGACGACCGTGCCCCGGATCCCGGACACGGTCAAGACACATTCTCACCCGCCGGGAAGAGAGGGCGAGAACAGACCGGTCTTTTCGGTTTGCGATGATCGGACTCGAACAGGTTGATGGAGCGGATGTCCGTGTTTGCCCGCCATCGTGACTGACGGCAGGCACAATCGAGACCGAAACGGGGGGTGGTTCTTGATAAGACAGCGTCGAGACGACCAGTATCCCGGACCCCCGTCGCGTCGCAGTTCGGCGTGGGCGCCACCCCGGAAGCGCCTGCTCGCCCGTTTGGATCGCAACTCTCCGATCACCGTCATCCGCGCACCGCAGGGATTCGGCAAGCTCGATCTCGTCACATCGTGGTTGGACGCATCCCGCCCGGACTTCCGTGTGGTGCTGTGGATTCCGGCCCCCGCCACGATCGGAGACTCCGAGACGTACTGGACCGGCGTGCTGGACCGCATCCGCACCGCGGGCGTCATTGCCGGGGAACCGAATCCGAGCGGCGGAACCTCGGCAGCCGAGTCGGTGCGCGAATACCTCGCGCGGAGCGGGGCGCCGGTGCTTCTCGTGATGCTGCGAGTCGATCTGGTCCACGACGACCGGATCGAAGAGGAGATCCTCCATCTGCTCGACCGCTGTCACAACGTCAACATCGTCGCCACCACGTGCGGGCGGTCGCTGTTCGGCGATCCGATCCGTGTGGAGCCGACGCACGAACTCATCCTCCCGCGCGATCTGCTCTACACCCGCGAGGACGCCCGGGACCTGTTCGCGCACTCCGGCATAAGTCTCGAGCCGGGCGAACTGGACTACATTCTCGAACGCGTCGGCTCGTTGCCGGCACTCATGCGGGTCGCGGTCGTGGTCGCCAAGACGCTTCCCGACGCCGCCGACCGGCGGGCACTACTCGCACGTCGGCTCGACGACGCGGTCGACCGATACGTGCATTCCGCTGTCCTGGCACACCTTTCGATTGACTCCGAACGCGATTTCGTCATCGCGGTGGCATCCGCCCACGTCATCACACCGGACGTCGCGACATTACTCACCGGGATCGGCGACGCGGCCCGGCAGCTCGAGTCACTCGAAACCGCCGGGATCGTCAACCATTGCGAAACGGCCCTCGAGGACGCCTGGGAGTTCGCGCCCGCGATCCGGGACCGGCTGATCGCCGCACAGGCGTCGGTCGGTATCCAGCCCGCGTCGAACCTGACGAAACTCGCCCGGCACGCCCTCGAGCGGGGGGACATCGCCGGGGGACTGTCGTACGCGGCCGAAGCCCGTGACTGGAACCTCGCGATCGAGCTGATCGACAGCCACTGGGTGGATCTGGTCTGCCGCCATTTCGCGGTGCTGCGTGCCGTCCTGCCGGAACTTCCGGAGGACCGGCTCGATTCACATCCCGTGATCGAGGCCGGGCGCGATCTGCTCGCGCGACTCGGCGCGCAGTCCCGCGTCCCGCCGCGCAGCCCGAGGGACCTCGAGACACCCGCAGCCGGTCCGGGGCCCGAGCACCCACTCGGCATCGGTTGCGTACAGGCGCTCATGCTGCGACTGGCGGGCGAGCACGAGCGCGCCGCGGAGCTGACCCGTCGGCTGTCACATCTGGTTCGCGGAGCACTGGACGCCCGGCCCGACGAGGTCGGACCCCTGCTTCCGGCCATACGGCTGCAGTGGGGCATCACGTACCAACTCGCGGGTGCCTTCGCCGAATCGACGGTCGAACTCCGCCTCGCCCACCGCGGCGCCCTGGCAGGGCGGAACCATGGCGTGGCACGCCACGCCGCCGGGAATTCCGCAATGAACTGGGCTGTCGTCGGCGACCCGGGACGCGCCACCGAATGGCTCGAACTCGAGGACGCCCATCCGGACCCGGACGGCTGGC
This sequence comes from Prescottella sp. GW823-FHT02E09, assembly GCF_058797375.1. NCBI lineage: Bacteria > Bacillati > Actinomycetota > Actinomycetes > Mycobacteriales > Nocardiaceae > Rhodococcus > Prescottella sp. GW823-FHT02E09. The sequence goes on along the minus strand of NZ_JBXAJP010000004.1, from coordinate 530,059 downwards.
TCGAGCCGCGGGCCGAGGTAGGCGGCCTGGTCGCCCGCACCCTGGTCGCCCTGGACCGGCTGGACTTCACGGCGGCCGCCGCCCGGCTCGACGAGCTGGGCGAGGCTTCCGAGCGAGAAGAGCTGTGGGCGTTCGTGACCTACGCGCACGGACGGTTCGCGTTGGCCGCCGGCCACGCGCATGCGGGATTGGCCGTCCTGCAGCGGGCGGTCGCATCGCATGCCGCGGTGCTGCGTCCCGGATCGACGATCGCACTGGTGATGACCGCCCTCGAGGTCGATCTGTGCCTGGCGCTTGGCGAAGGCAACCGGGCCCTGTCCGTCCTCTCCGCGCATACTCCCGACGAACCGATCCTCGCGGCCACCGCGGCCCGCGCCCGCCTGCTCACCGGCGCGCCGACGGCGGCACTGGCGCTGTGCCGCAAGTTCGATTGGTTCAGCTACCCGTTCACCCGCACACAGGTGGAGGCACTCCTCGTCGAGGCCGCCGCTCGCCGGGCCCTGGGCGAGAACGCCGCCGCGACGCGGGCATGGGAGCGGGCGGCCGCCATCGCCGATCGCGCCGGGCTGGTGAGCACGCTCGCGACGGTGCCGCGGGCATTGCTGACCGCACTCGACACCGCCGCGGCGAACCGGTCCTCGGCCGCGCGCATCCTGCTCGCGTCCGATGCTCCCGAGATGTACCCGGCGGCCGTGCACCACGTCGACCTGACCGCGCGCGAACGGGCCGTACTCGCCGAACTGGCGGTTGGCCTGTCGACGGTCGAGATGGCCCGCAAGCTGTTCGTGTCGACCAATACGATCAAGAGCCAGTTGCGTTCGCTCTACCGGAAGATCGGCGCGCACTCCCGCGACGAAGCGTTGGAGATCGCCTACCGCACCGGTCTGATCGACTGAAAGCCGTTCGGGAGGTCTCGTCGGCACCGTGTATCGGTAGATCCGCACCGCAGCGCGCCCCGGCCCTGCTTCAATCAGGTATGGGCCCACGCGCGGGGCAGTCGGTCGGATCCAGGGCGACACTCGTCCTGGCGACCCTGTCGGCCGGTCAGTTCCTGATGACCCTCGACAGCTCGGTGATGAACGTGTCGATGGCGATGGTCGCATCCGACCTCGGAACCACGATCACCGGCATCCAGACGGCGATCACGCTGTACACCCTGGTGATGGCGACGCTGATGATCACCGGCGGCAAGATCGGGAGCATCGTGGGCCGCCGCCGGGCGTTCGCGATCGGACTCGTCGTCTACGGCGCGGGGTCGCTCACCACCGCGCTCGCCCCGAACCTCACGGTCCTGCTGATCGGCTGGTCGCTGCTCGAGGGCGTAGGTGCGGCGCTCATCATGCCCGCCATCGTGGCGCTCGTCGCGTCCAACTTTCCTCCCGAGAGACGCTCGAGCGCATACGGATTGGTTGCCGCATCCGGCGCGATCGCCGTCGCTGCGGGACCGCTGATCGGCGGCGCCGTGACCACCTTCGCGTCGTGGCGCTACGTCTTCGCCGGCGAGGTGGTGCTGGTGCTGCTGATCCTGCCGGTGCTCCGCCGGATCGAGGACGCTCCACCGTCGCGGGTGCGCCTCGACCTGGTCGGGTCGCTGCTGTCGGTGGTCGGTCTGGGACTGGTCGTGTTCGGTGTGCTGCGGTCCGGCGAATGGGGTTGGCTGCGCAGCCGACCCGGCGGACCCGAGATGTTCGGTCTGTCCCCCGTGTTCTGGCTCGTCCTCGCCGGACTCCTGGTGGTCTACGCCTTCATGAGGTGGGAGGCGCGCCTGACCCGCCTGGGGCGGGAGCCGTTGCTCGACACCCGACTGCTCGGCAACCGGCAACTGTCCGGCGGCCTGACGATGTTCTTCGCGCAGTTCCTGGTCCAGGCCGGTGTCTTCTTCGCGGTGCCGCTGTTCCTGTCCGTCGTGCTCGAGCTCAGCGCGCTGCAGACCGGGGTCCGCCTGCTACCGCTGTCGATCGCGCTGCTCCTGGCCGCCATCGGCATCCCGAAGGTGTGGCCGCACGCCTCGCCGCGGCGCGTCGTCCGCCTCGGGTTGGCGTCCATGATCGTCGGGATCCTCATCCTGGCGGCCGGCATGGATCCCGGCGCCAACGCGGGCGTCGTCGCGGTCCCGATGCTCCTGATGGGCCTGGGGCTGGGGGCGCTCGCCTCCCAGCTGGGCGCGGTCACCGTGTCGGCGCTGCCCGATTCGCGCAGCGCCGAGGTGGGCGGGCTGCAGAACACCGCCACGAACCTCGGCGCCTCCCTGGGCACCGCGCTCGTCGGATCGGTCCTGATCGCGACCCTCAGCGCCTCGATCGTCGCCGGGATCCAGAACGATCCTCGGGTACCCGACAGCGTCCAGCAGCAGGCCGAGACCGATCTCGCGAGCGGTGTGCCGTTCCTCAGCGACACCCAGCTCGACGCCGCCCTCCGCGACGCCGGGGTCGATCCGGCGGTCACCGACGCCGTGGTCGACGCGAACACCGACGCCCGACTCGAGGCCCTGCAGAGCGCGTTGTCGGTGGCGGCGCTGCTCGCCGTCGCCGCGCTGTTCGGCACCGGGCGCATACCCAGCAGACCCGTCGGGGCCGACGAACAGGACTGAGCGTGATCAGGTTCGGCGGATGTGCGGTGCCGGCACCCCGACCAGGAGCCGACGCGCGGCGTCCCAGGCGCGCCGCACCACGGCGCTCACCGCCTCGGTGTCGGGTCCGAGCACGCGGATCCACGCGCCGCAGTCCTCCGGCAGGATGCTCACCCCGGCGTGGACGCCGTCCGCCGCGCCGTCGATCGCCGCGTGCAGTGCGTCGGCGAGGGCGGTCACGGTGGCGAGGGGGCTGACCACGTACAGCGTCCCCATGACGTCGTGGTCGGCGAAGACCGCCGGTCCGGTCACGCCGCTACCGGACGGGTGCAGCCGGATCGTGTCCACGGCGAGCAGGTCGCCGTCGGGCCGCACGATCTCGAGGTCCGAGGACAGCACGTCGTAGTCGTGCCGTTCCCCGCGCGCCAACCGTCCCGCGAGCACCGTCTCGCCGACGATCACGGTGGCGGTCGGATGGACCGTCACCTCCGTCCGCTGGTGCAGGCGGGCGCCGCCGAACGGGATCAACGGTTCGGGCAGGTACTCGACGAACGCGCCCTCCCCGGCCCGCAGCCGAACCGACTGCGTCGCGTAGTCGGTGTCCATGCGCTGCACCTTGGTGGACGCCTGCGTGGTGAGATGCACCGATGTGCCCGGGCCACAGTCGAAGTCGAATCGCATGCGGTCGCCCTGCACCAGCCCGCCACCCGTCGACATCAGGTACACGACGGGCAGGTCGGGGCGCTCGGGATCGACGTACAGCGGACGCATGATCTGCAGCGGCGGTTGCTGCTGGTGGTGCGTCAGCTCGGTCCGGCCACCGAGGACCGCGAAGCCCAGCTCGAGGATCCCGTTCTTGCCCGGACTGCCGACCGGCAGCGTCTCGGGTGTGCCGGCGTACGCACCCACCACACCGGGCACGTCCGGGACCTCCGGCGTGCTCATGCCGGTTTCCTGAACGTGTCGAGGAAGTCCGCGATCTGCTCGAGCCCCTGCCCGGTCAGGCAGTTCGTCAACTGCACCGGACGACCGTCGCGGACCCGGTACGCGTCCGACTCCATCACGGACACGTCGGCGCGCACGTACTGCGCGATGTCGATCTTGTTGATCACCAACAGATCCGACTCGGTGATGCCCGGCCCACGCTTGCGCGGCATCTTCTCGCCCTCGGCGGTGTCGAGGACGAACAGGAACAGATCGACCAGTACCGGGCTGAACGTGAGCGTGAGGTTGTCGCCGCCCGACTCGTACAGCAGAGTGTCGACGTCGGGGAACTGGTCGAGCAGTTCGGCACCGGCGGCCAGGTTCATCGTCGGATCGTCACGGACCGCGGTGTGCGGGCACGCGCCGGTCTCCACGCCCACCACCTTTGCGGGGTCGAGGATTCCGTCGAGGGTGCGCCGGACGTGCTGGGCGTCCTCCTGCGTGTAGATGTCGTTGGTGATCACGGCGGGGCTGTATCCGCGCGCGGTCAGGACGGGGACGAGCGCCTCGATGAGCGCGGTCTTGCCCGAGCCCACCGGCCCGCCGATTCCGACCCTGAGAACCCCGGAAGGCCCTCCAAGTTCGGAAAACTCGGAAAACTCGGTCATGTCATCTCCTTCTCCGGTGTCAGCTGACGAACAGGCGGGCATCGGCCCGCTCGTGCCGAGCCGACATCACATCGGCGACGGGTGTGCACCCGCCGATATCGTCGAGTTCGCGCCGTAGTGCCGCCGCGGTGACCTCCTCGATCACCGGGGCGGCGTCGGCCAGGATGCGTTGTGCACGCAGGTGATCGGTGAGGCGCAGTCGCAGCGCGGCCCCGACGAGGCTCGTCGCGAACGCGAACAGGTCACCGGCCACGGCCTGCGCCGCCTCGATTCCGCACCCGGCCGCCACGACCCCGGTCACGACGGGCTGTGTCCCGGGGGTGCGCTTGGCGCTCACCGCGTCCGCGAACTCGTCGATGTCGCTGCGGCCGAACGTCTGCCGCGACACCGACAACATCTGGTGCCCGGTCCGGGTGCACGCCCGCCGCAACTCCCGATTGAGCTTGGTGGCGTACAGCCGCCGGTCCACCCGGTGCAGTCGCTCCGCATCGCGGTCGCGGACGGCGGCGTGCGCCAACGCCACCGCGGTCGCGTCCGACGGTCCCACCGAGTTCCGTAGCAGGTCGGCCAGCAGGTCCGGCAGCGTCTCGGGCGTGACGGACTTGGACTGCGCGTAGCCCTCGAGCCCGTGCGAGAGCGTGTAGAAGCCCGCCGGGAACGCGGAGTCGGTGAGCTGGAGGGTCACCAGCAGTGCGGCCACATCGGTCATGTCCGGCTCACGCGATGTAGAACAGTTGGGTGAGCGGAAGACGCTGCGCCGGAGCGATCGTCGCGGTCTTGCCGTCGGCGCGGACGTGGTAGGTGTCCGGGTCGACGGTGATGTGAGGCGTCGCGGTGTTGCGGACCATGTCCTGTTTGCCGATCGAGCGGCAGTTCCGCACCGCCACCACCGGGGACTGCAGTCCGAGCTGCGCCGGGACACCCGCGTCCAGGGCGGCCTGCGAGACGAAGGTCAGGCGGGTGGACCGCATCGCCGCACCCAGCGCCCCGTACATCGGCCGGTAACGCACCGGCTGCGGCGTCGAGATCGAGCCGTTGGGATCGCCCATCAGCGACCAGCAGATCAGGCCGCCCTTGAGGATCAGGCTCGGCTTGGCACCGAACGAATGCACCGGCCACAGCACGATGTCCGCAAGCTTGCCGGGTTCGAGCGAGCCGACGTGGTCGGCGATACCCGCCGCGAGCGCGGGGTTGATCGTCGTCTTCGCGACGTAACGCAGGATGCGTTCGTTGTCGTTGCGGGACGTGCCGTCGGCGGCGGTGTCCTCGGGCAGCGGGCCGCGCTGGTCCTTGCAGTGGTGCGCGGTCTGGATCGCCCGTGTCCAGATCTCCCCGACCCGGCCCATCGCCTGCGAGTCGGACGAGAAGATGGAGATGACGCCGTCGTCGTGCAGCACGGTCTCGGCCGCGATGGTCTCGGCCCGCACCCGCGAGTCGGCGAACGAGACGTCCTCGGGAATGTCGTGCCGGAGGTGGTGGCACACCATCACCATGTCGAGCAGTTCGTCGACCGAGTTGATCGTGTACGGCAGCGTCGGATTGGTCGACGCCGGAAGCACGTTCGACTCCCCCGCCACCCTCAGGATGTCGGGTGCGTGCCCGCCGCCGGCCCCCTCGGTGTGGAACGTGTGGATGGTCCGCCCGTCGATCGCGGCGAGTGTGTCCTCGTAGAAGCCGGACTCGTTGAGGGTGTCGGCGTGGATCGCGACCTGGATGTCCATGTCGTCGGCGACGCGCAGCGCCGCGTCGATGGTGGCGGGAGTCGCGCCCCAGTCCTCGTGGATCTTGATCCCGCACAGCCCCGCCGCGATCTGCTCCGCCATCGCCGCGGGCAGCGACGTCGCCTTGCCCAGCAGCCCGACGTTGACCGGCAGTTCCTCGACGGCCTGCAGCATCCGGCCGATGTGCCACGGACCCGGAGTGCAGGTGGTGCCCTTGCTGCCGTCGGAGGGCCCGGTCCCGCCGCCGATCATCGTGGTCACGCCGTTGCTGAGGGCCTCGTCCACCTGCTGCGGCGCCAGGAAGTGCACGTGGGTGTCCACGGCGCCCGCGGTCGCGATCAGGTGCTCGCCCGAGATCACCTCGGTGCCGGGCCCGATCACCAGATCCGGATTCACCCCGTCCTGCGTGCGCGGATTACCGGCCTTGCCGATGCCGACGATCCGGCCGCCGCGGACACCGAGGTCGCCCTTGACGACGCCCAGGATCGCGTCGAGCACCACGACGTTGGTGATCACCAGGTCCAGCGCACCGGACGCCGCTGTCGCGGCGGGATCCTGCGCCATGCCGTCGCGGATCGCCTTGCCGCCGCCGTACACGGCCTCGTCGCCGAATGCGCCGGTATTGCAGTCTCGCTCGACCTCGACCACCAGGTTGGTGTCGGCGAGCGTGAAGCGATCGCCGACCGAGGGCCCGAACAGATCCACGTAGGTCCGACGAGGCAGCACCGCCGGCTCGGGCTCCGGGCGGTCCCCGCCGGCACCCGATTCGTCGACACCGGAGAGGAATCCGCGCTCACGGGCACGCCCGAACACCTGCTCCCGGACCCCCGGATCGTCCAGCGCGACGACGGTGTCGCCGCCGTCGTGCACCAGCCCGGCGAAGCCCGCCAGCTCCCGCGTGCCGCCGAACTCGCACAGCGTCACGGTGCGGGTGTCGCCCGGCTCGAACCGCACCGCGGTGCCCGAGGCGATATCGAGGTGCATCCCGTACGTCGCGGCGCGGTCGAACTGCAGCGCCCGGTTGACCTCGAAGAAGTGGTAATGCGAGCCCACCTGGACGGCGCGGTCGCCCACGTTCGACACCGTGACGACGACCCGGCGTCGACCGGTGTTGAGGGGCACCGGCTCGTGGGCGTAGAGGTTCTTCGCTCCCTCCGTCATGGCGGTGTCGCGTCCTTTCCGGCGGGCTCGCCCCGTCGCTGCAGTACTGAATGAAGAAGTCGGCTCCCGGTGTGATCGGAAGCCGAGGTGTGCGGTGTCGTCGAGCGGTCAGTGACCGTGACCGTGACCGTGGCCGTGGCCGTGGCCGTGGCTGTGGCCGTGGTCCTCGCCGGGTCCGTGGCTGTGGGCGAAACCCTGCCCGTGTTCAGCGCCCAGACCGGCGTCGATGCCGTCGTGCCCGTGTCCGAGCAGGTGCAGCGCATCCGAGACCCGGGCCGCGACGACCCCGCGCAGCGCCGCGTCACCGAGCAGTGGGCCGCCGTCGACAACACCCTCCCGAGGCGGGGGCGGATCCGCCCCGAGCCAGGCCGGGAGCACGGTGATCTCACGCGCACCCAGTCGACGGCACCGGTCGATACCCGCGACCAGGTCCGGATCGCCACCGAGCAGCGCGACCTCCACCAGACCGGAAGGTCCGAATTGTCGCACCAGCCGGGCGATTCGGAAGAGTTCGGCATCCTCGAACGGGCTTCCGGTGGGCGCAGCGACCAGCAGCGCGTCGGTGTTCGCCGCCACCGCCCGCCCGCGCAGCCATCCGACCAGATGGTCGGTTGCGCCCAGTGGCTGCGCGAGAGCCACCGGCGTCGAATTCGTCTCCCTGCGTGCCCAACTCAGTGCACGAGCGGCATCCGCGACGAGTCCGGGGTCGCGGCCGAGGGTCATCGGAACGACACACAACGGCTCGGAAGAGGCGGACCGCGCGGCCCCGATGGCCTCCGTCAGGGCGCGCCCACCTGCGACGACGCTCCAGACGGGGTCGATCCGGCGCAGATACGAGGTGTCGGGACACTCGTGTCCGCACACCAGGATCACGTTCGCGGCGGCCATCGGTTCATCCGCCGATCGGGTCGTGGCAGGACACCAGCTTGGTGCCGTCGACGAACGTGGCCTCCACCTGCACGAGTTGAGCCATGTCCCGCACGCCCGGCATCACATCGTCGCTGGTCAGCACCTGTCGGCCGAGCTGGGTGCACTCGGCGACGGTCCGACCGTCACGCGCGCCCTCGACGATCGCCTCGCTGATGAGCGCGACCGCTTCGCCGTAGTTGAGTTTCAGTCCCCGGTCCCGGCGGCGACGTGCCAGGTCGGCCACGACGTGGATGTAGAGCTTGTCCATCTCCCGGGGACTGAGGTTCATGCGGGCACTGTCCGTTCTCATCCACTGGGGATGCCTTGTTGGTGGGTGCCACGAGCCAGGAGGAGCGAGCGGAGCGATCCGGTCGCGAGCGCGTGCAGCAGCTTCGGTTCCTGGAATCTGGCGGCGCCCAACATCTTACAGATTTCTCGCGAGCTATCAAAGAAGGCCCCCGGGCGCGCAAACGGCCTGGTGAGCAAGGGTGTCCGTCACCGGAGTGCATCCGGAATGTGGCCGGACCGAGTCGAATTCGGGCGATCGGACTTGCGCCCGACTGCTACCTTCTCATCTGAACAGCCCCACATATGTCGGCTTCGTTCCCCCTCACCCAGACCCAACCACGGGGATGATCATGAAACTTGTTCCAGCTCTTTCCATTTTCTCGATTGCGACGATTGCCCTGGTCGGCTGCTCCACGCCCACGGCATCCGGTGATCGTGGCGGGACCGCGCTGGTGCTCGCGGACGGCTACGAGCTGGGCAACTACAACCCCGTCGCCGGCTTCGGCGAGGCCGGCGAGGCAAAGATGTACGACGGCCTGGTCCGGCTCAGCGGCGGCCAGGACACCGGTATCCCGACGCTCGAGCCCGCACTCGCGGCGGAGATGCCCGTCCCGAACCCCGACGCGACGGTGTGGACCGTCCGGATCCGCGACGGCGTCCGGTTCACCGACGGCACCACGCTCGGCCCCGAGGACGTGGTCGCGACCTATCGCGCGATCCTCGATCCCGCGTCCGCTTCACCGCTGGCCACGTCGTACGACATGCTCGAGTCGGTGGAGGCCACCGGGCCGGACACCGTCGAGTTCCGGCTCGCGTACCCGTACGCGCCGTGGCCGACGAAGCTGCTGCTCGGGATCGCGCCGTCCGAACGTCTCACCGGCGGCCCCGCCGAGCAGTCGCCCCTCAACAGTGAGCCCGTGGGCACGGGCCCCTACAAGCTGGTGTCGCTGCGCGCCGACCAGGCGGTGTACGAGGCCAACGAGGACTACTGGGACGGCGCACCGCAGGTGAAGAAGCTCACCGTGGTCTACGTGCCCGACGACAATGCCCGCGCGCAGCGGATGGCCGCCGGCGAACTGGACGGCGCGAACATCCCACCGCTCCTGGCGAACACGTTCGCGGACCGCTCCGGCTACGAGGTGGTCGCCAACACGTCCGCGGACTGGCGCGGCGTGACGCTGCCCGCCGACAACCCGGTCACGGCGGACCCGGCGATGCGGATGGCGCTCAACCTGGCCGTCGATCGGGACGCGATGGTCGCGAACATCCTCGGCGGCCACGGCCGGTCGGCATCCACCCCGGTCCCCGAGGTGTACGGCGACGCCTACGAGGCGGGCGCCGTGTTCCCGTTCGACCGCGCCCGGGCGGAGCAGATCCTGACCGACGCGGGCTGGGTGCCCGGCCCGGACGGGGTCCGCAGCAAGGACGGCGTCCGCGCCGAGTTCACGATCATGTACTTCCCGCAGGACACCCTGCGCCGGGACCTGTCGCAGGCGTTCGCGTCGGATGCGTCCGAGATCGGGGTGCGGGTGAACGTCGAGGCCGTGGACCGCGGCGTGTTCCCGGACCAGCTCACCACCAAGGCCGGGCTGCTCGGCGGCGGCGACCTGCCGTACGACCCGGACACCCAGCTGTACTCGACGCTGCACTCGTCGTACGCGCAACCGGGCGTCGGCAGCGGCTACGACAACGCCTCCGACTACGTGAACCAGCAGATCGACAGCGCACTCGACGACGCCCGCCGCAGCATCGACCCCGCGACCCGCGCCGCCGACTACCGCGCGGTGCAGAACGCGTACGTCGCCGATCCCGGCTACGTGATGCTGGTCTTCCTCGACCACACGTACGTGCTGCGCGAGAGCGACTGGACCGGGTCGACGCCGATCCTCGAGCCGCACAGTCACGGCGTCAACTGGGGTCCGTGGTGGAATCTGCGGAACTGGACCCGTCCGTGACGACGACGTCCGCCCCTCCTGAGGCCGCGACCGCCGCACCCCGGCGCGGGCTCCGGCCGCGGCGCCGCGAGGTGGCCCGAATGGCGTTGCGCCGGGCCGCCTTCGCGGTGCCGCTGCTCGTGGTGGTGTCGGCGGCCCTGTTCGCGCTGGCGTCGCGGTCACCGTTCGACCCGCTCGCCGGCTATCTCGGCGACCGCTACGTGACCACCAGTGACGCCGACCGGGCCCGCCTCGCCGACGAGCTGGGTCTGCACGACGCGTGGTGGACGACGTACTGGCACTGGGTGAGTGGGCTGCTGTCCGGCGATCTGGGCGTCTCCCGCAGCTTCGGGCAGCCGGTCGCGACGGTGATCGCCGAGCGCCTGCCGTGGACGTTGCTGCTCACCTGCCTGGGTCTGGGCCTCGCGGTGGTCGTCTCGTTCGTACTCGGGGTCTGGTCCGGTGCTCGGCCGGGCGGTCTGCTGGATCGGGTGGTGGCGCCACTCGCGTCCGTCGTGCAGGCCACCCCGCCGTTCGTGTTGTCCCTCGGCGGCGTGGCGATCTTCGCGCTCTCGCTCGGGTGGCTGCCGGTCGCCGGGCTCACCGACGCCGGCGCCGATCCGACGTTCGGGCAGGTCGCCGAGCACCTCGTGCTGCCGGTGGCCGTGCTCGCGGTGTCACAGGTGCCGTGGCTGGCCATGTCGGTGCGGCAGTCGGTGCGCGACGCGATCGGATCGGACGCCGTCCGCGGTGCCCGCGCCCGCGGAATCCCCGAACGGACGATCCTGCTGCGGCACATCGTCCCCGTCGCGCTGGGACCGTTCGCGACCGTCATCGGGCTGCGACTGCCCGAGATCATCGTCGGCGCGGCCATCGTCGAGGAGGTGTTCTCGTGGCCCGGGATCGCCGGCGCCGTCGTCACGTCGGCGCGCGAACTCGACTTCCCGCTCCTGGCCGCCCTCACCGTGGGCACCACGCTGATCGTGCTGATCGGCTCCCTGCTCGCCGATGTCGCGCTGACGCTGCTCGATCCACGGGTGAGCACCGATGGGTAGGTTCGCACGCGTCGACCGACGGCTGCTCGTGTCGACGGTCGTGCTCGCCGCGATCGTCGCGTACGCGGTCCTGGTGCCGTGGCTCGCGGGCGTCGACGACCGGCTCACCGACTTCGCCGACGCGCGCCTGGCGCCGAGCACCGAGCACTGGTTCGGCACCGACAACGCCGGACGCGACCTGTTCGTCCGGGTCGCCGCCGGACTTCGGGTGTCGCTGCTCATCGCCGCGGTGTGCGCCGTCGCCTCCACCGTGCTGGGCACCGGGATCGGCGTCGCCGCGGCCGCTTTCGGCGGCTGGACCGACCGGATCGTGATGCGTGTGGTCGACGGCATCAACGCACTCCCGCACCTGCTCCTCGGCATCGTCATCGTCGCGCTGTTCCGCGGCAACATCCCGGCGATCATCGCGTCGATCGCCCTGACCCACTGGACGCAGGTCGCCCGCATCGCCCGCTCGGAGGTCCTCGGGGTGCGGGGCCGCGAGTACGTCGACGCCGCCCAGCTCGCGGGTGCCGGACGCCGGCACGTGATGCGGCACCACCTGGTCCCGGCCGCGGCCGGTCAGGCGCTCATCGCGGTGGTGCTGCTGCTGCCGCACGCCATCTGGCACGAGACGACGCTGTCGTTCCTCGGCCTCGGCCTCCCACCGCACCAGCCGTCGCTGGGAACGCTTCTGCAGGAGGCCCGTTCGACGCTACTGCTCGGCGGCTGGTGGACACTGGCGTTCCCGTCGCTGTTGCTGATCGCGGCCACGCTCGCGGTCGCCGGCATCGGGGCGGCACTGCGCGACCGGATCAGCCCCCCGATCCTCGAGAGGACACCACGATGACCGCCGCCCTCACCGTCGACGGCCTCACGGTCCGGATCCCCGTCGCCGCCGGCGTGGTGCACGCCGCCACCGACGTCGGCCTGATCCTCGAGCCCGGTCGCACGCACGCCCTCGTCGGCGAATCCGGTTGCGGCAAATCGATCGTCGCGTCCGCGATCAGTGGACTGCTGCCGTCGAATGCCCGGGTGTCCGGGTCGATCCGGCTCGCGTCCGGCGGCGACGTGGTCGAGATCGTCGGCACCGCCGAACACGTGTTGCGGACCGTGCGTGGACGACGGATCGCCCTGGTCCCGCAGTCCGCCGCAACCTATCTGACGCCGGTCCGCACCGTCGGCGCGCAGCTCGACGAGACCCGGCGTCACCTCGAAAGCCGTTACAGCGTGACCGAACTCCTCGACCGCGTCGGTCTCGACCCCCGGTGCCGCGAGCTGTACCCGCACGAGCTGTCCGGCGGAATGGCGCAGCGCGCCGCGATCGCGTTCGCGATCGCCGGCGATCCGGAGGTGATCGTCGCCGACGAGCCGACATCCAGCCTGGACCCCGGGCTCACCGAACGGATCCTGACCCTGCTCGACGGCTGCGCCGCCGCCGGAGCGGCCGTTCTGCTCATCACCCACGACATCGCCGCGGTCGCCGGGCACGCCGCCACCGCGTCGGTGATGTACGCCGGCCGGATCCTCGAATCCGGTCCGGCCGCAGAGGTTCTCGACGATCCGTGGCACGACTACACGAAGGACCTCATGGCGGCACTCCCGCGCAACGGGCTACGCCCCATGCCGGGATCGCCGCCCGAACTGACCGACCTGCCCGACGACTGCGTCTACCACCTGCGTCGCCCGGACACCGCCTTCTCCGGCGGCCCGACGCACTTGGTCCGCACCCGCGATCGCGTCGTCCGCACCCAGGTCGGGGGTGCATCGTGAGTCTGACCGCCGAGGCGATCCACGCCGGACACGATCACGGCACCCCGGTACTCGAGGGTGTCGGCATCGAGATTCCGCGCAGCCGGACAGTCGGACTGACCGGGCCGTCGGGGGCCGGGAAGACCACCCTGGCCCGGGTGTGCGCGCTGCTGCACCGCCCGTGGTCGGGAACGGTGCGCGTCGACGGCGTCGGCGTCGCCAGCCGAACCGACGCGCCACCGGAGACCCGGCGGGCCATCGCGATGCTGTTCCAGTCCCCGCGCCAGTCGACGTCGCCGCGGCTGACACTCGAACGGATCGTCGCGGAACCCCTCGCGCTCGCCCGGGTGCCGCGGGCCGAACGTGCGGACATCGTGCGCACCGCCGCCGCACGGGTGGGGCTGACGGCGGACCTGCTGACCCGGCGTCCGCACCAGGTCAGCGACGGACAGCTGCAACGCGCCTGTCTCGCACGGGCTCTGGTGCAGAAACCCCGATACCTGATCTGCGACGAGATGACCGCGATGCTCGATCCCGCGACCACCGCGGCTCTCGTCGCGGTGCTTCGCGAGGAGACCCGGACCGGGCTGGGCGTCCTCGCCGTCAGCCACGACCACGCGCTGCTGGACGCGTGGGCCGACGACGTCGTCGAACTGCCCCTCAGCCCCGGCGTACGTACTCGGTGACCGCCACCCCGGATTGGAAGGTACGGGTGTCGACCACGTCGAACGGCGCGGGCCGGTACGCGCTCGGGCCGAACAACGGGATGCCGGCGCCGAACAACCGTGGGTGCCGCTTGACGACCAGTCGGTCGATCTCGCCGACGAGCTGGGACGCCAGCGTGCCTCCACCGCACAGCCAGATGTCCGCGCCGGGCTGCCGCTTCAGGTCCCGGACGAGTTCCACCGGGTCGGAGTCCGTCACGACGAGGTTCTCGTCCTCGGCAGAGTTGTTGCGCGAGAACACGATCTGGCGCAGGTGCCGGTACGGGCTCGTCGCCTCGGGCAGTCCCACGGCGTAGGTGTTCCATCCCATGAGCACGGTGTCGAACCCGGTACACGGTTGCGCGATGCCGAGGTGGGCGGCGCCGTCGGTGGGTAGGGCGTCAAGGAAACGCGCGAGGTCGGCCATGTGGTCGCCCTCCAGATCGAACGCATCGAACTGCCCGTCGGGACCGGCGATGTAACCGTCGAGACTGGCGGCGACGTAGTACACGAGTTCACGCACTCCGACTCCAATCACTACAACTGTTGTGGATAGAAATGTACAACACATGTAGTGGTTCGGCTAGCATGTCGGCATGGTTCGCAACGATGAGCGGCGGCAGGTCCTCGCCGACGCAGGCCTGGCCGTGCTGGCCAACCAGGGCGCCCGGGGGCTCACCCACCGCGCGGTCGACCGCGAGGCCGACGTCCCGCTGGGCACGACGTCGAACTACTTCCGCAGCCGGGACGCACTGATCGCCGGACTGGTGGAACGCATCGGCGAACGACTGACACCCGATCCGGACGTGCTCGCCACCCTGTCCACCCGCGAACCGAGCAGGGAGTTGTTCGCCGACTATGTTCGCGACATCGTCCAGAGGCTCACCGAGAACCGCGGCGTGACCCTGGCACTGTTCGAGTTGCGCCTCGAGAGCGCCCGCAACCCGGACGTCGCCGCGATGATGTCCGACTGGGGCCGAACAGGTTTCGAGGCGGACGTGGCCTTCAATACGTCGGCCGGACTACCCGGCAGCGCCCACGAGATCGCACTCTTCCACTACGCCGTCGACGGACTGCTCCTCGACCGGCTGACGACGCCGCTGATGCCGGACACCACGACGGACGAGATCGTCGATGCGCTCGTCGCCGGACTGCTTCCGTCGTAGCTCCCGGTAACCGACTGCAGGGCAGTCAGTTCCGGCGCATCGTCCCGGTCTCCTCGAAGCGCTGGTGGAACGCGAGCGCCTCGCCGAGCAGATGCGGGGTGTGGCCCGAGGACGGGGAATGCTCGGCACGGTCGACGTAGTCGAGCAGCATCGCCCGGTAGTCGGGGTGGGCACACTTGTCGATCACGACGCGGGATCGCTTACGCGGCGACAGCCCTCGCAGATCCGCCAGCCCCTGCTCGGTGACGAGGACCTGGACGTCGTGCTCGGTGTGGTCGACGTGCGGGACCATCGGCACGATCGACGAGATCGCGCCACCCTTGGCCGTCGACGGGCTCAGGAACATCGACAGGTAGCCGTTGCGGGCGAAGTCACCCGAGCCGCCGATCCCGTTCATGATCCGGGTGCCCATGACGTGCGTCGAGTTCACGTTGCCGTAGATGTCGGCCTCGAGCATCCCGTTCATCGCGATGATGCCCAGGCGCCGGACGATCTCCGGGTGGTTGCTGATCTCCTGCGGCCGCAACACGATGTGCTTGCGGTAGAAGTCGATGTTCGACACCAATTCGTCGATGCCGGCCTCCGACAGCGCCAGCGACGTCGCCGACGCGTACCGGACCGTGCCGTGCTTGATGAGGTGCAGCATCCCGTCCTGGATCACCTCGGAGAAGCAGGTGAGTCCCTTGTGCGGGCCGGCGTCCAGGCCCTGCAGCACCGCGTTGGCGACGTTGCCGATGCCGGACTGCAGCGGCAGCAGACCGTCCGCGGGCAGTCGCCCCTGCGACACCTCGTACTCGAAGAAGTCGAGCACGTGCGCCGCGATGGCCTGGCTGATCTCGTCCGGCGGAGTCAGCGGACTCGCGCTGTCGCGGGCGTCCGTCTCGACGACCGCGACCACCTTGTTCGGATCCACCCGCAGCGTCGGCTGGCCGATGCGGTCCTCCACCGAGATGAGCTGGATCGGCTTGCGGTACGGGGGCAACGCGGTGCCGTAGTAGACGTCGTGGATGCCGGCCATCGCGTCGGGCACCCACGAGTTCACCTCGAGGATGACCTTGTCGGCCACGTCGAGCCACGTCTTGTTGTTGCCGATCGACGCGGACGGGATCAGCTCGCCGGACTCGGTGATCCCGGCGACCTCGACGACCGCGACATCGACGTTGCCGTAGTAGCCCTCCCACACCTGCTGCGCGACATGCGAGAGGTGGATGTCGACGTAATCCATCCGGCCGCTGTTGATGTTGCGGCGCGCGGTCGGCTCGGACTGGTACGGCATCCGCAGTGAGATGCCGTCGACCTCGGCGAGGAGGCGCTCGGTGCCCGCCGACACCGAGGCTCCGGTCAGGAGGTTGATGGTGAAGTTCGCCCCGGTGCCGCGGACCGCGTGGATGCGGTCGGCGAGCGCGGGAATGATCGCCTTGGGCGTGCCGGCGCTGGCGAATCCACTGATCGCGACGGTGTCGTGGGGGTGGATGAACGTGACGGCCTCCTCCGCGGAGGTCACCTTGTTCCGGAAGAGCGAATTGCGGATCCGGGTCGGGTTCGACAGGGAGCCGGCTTCGTCCATGCGCGAGGTCACAGTGACAAGGCTAACTCTCGACATGCCGATGAAATGTCCGCCTCCATCGAGAGAAAGGCCTCTGACGTGCGGATTTCGCTCCGCAATGCGGGTATCGATCGCTGACGCGCCCGAAACCTGCGACGAGCGTGCACATCGCCGCGACGAACAGCGCTCAGCAGTTCAGCCGAACACCCAGTTCGCGAGAACCATGTATGCCGCGGTGCCGCCGACAATGCTGAGCAGAGCGTGACTGCGCCACAGGTGCAGGCCGACGGTGACGGCCAGCGCGACGACCGCCGGCGTCAGCGACGACGGCGCCACCGAGACGTTCCGCAGCGTGTACACCGCGAGGATCAGCATGATGCCCACCGGCATGTGCGCGCCCAGGTAGTGCACCAGTGCCGACGAGCGCAGCGGCGCGATGATCGCGAACGGCACGGCGCGCAGCGCGAAGGTGACCGCCATGATCACCGCGAGCACGGTCAGGATGTACGGGACGTCAGGCATCGACGGCCCCCTTCGCCTTCCGGCGGTGCAGCAGGAAACGGACCAGCAGCGCCGCCACGAACAGCGTCATCGCGACCATCAGCATCTGCTCACGCGCGATCACCAGGGCCACCAGTGCGCTCAGCAGCGCCAGGATCGGGGTGGGGATGTCCCGGCGGGCGCGGAACGCGTCGAGCGCCAGCACCACGAACAATGCGGTGAGCGCGAAGTCCAGGCCGACGAGCTGCATCGGGATCGCATTGCCGACGACCGCGCCGACGACACCGCCCAGCACCCAGTACAACTGACAGAACACCTGGATGAAGAGGATGCGCCGACTGCTCAGGGTGCCGGGATCCTTGCCGGCGGTGACCGCGTATGCCTCGTCGGTGAGCGCGTACATGCTGTAGAACTTCGCGAGCGGACCGCGCACCCGGTGCAGCGGGAACGACAGGCCGTAGAACGCGTGCCTGAAGTTGACGAGGAACGTCGTCATCGCGACCGACGCGAGCGGCGTCACCGCCAGCACCAACCCGATCGCAAGGAACTCGAGCGAGCCCGCGTAGATCATGAGGGAGAAGATCGGCGCCCACCACCAGTGGAACCCGGACTGCACCAGCAGCAGCCCGAACGCCAGCCCGAGCGGGAACAGCCCGAACCCGACGGACACGGTGTCGCGGGCCGCGGCGCGGGCGTCGGACCGGCGCGACTCGGCGGGGGAAGTTTCGAGGCCCGGGACACACTGTTCGGGAAACGCGCTGGTCACGAGGCAATAATAGTGCCGAGTCGATGGCAGTTGATTGCCGGATATTGCCTTCGGCAGCGATCGGGCGCAACATTCTGCTGTGGATGATCTCGACCGCGCAATATTGCACGAGCTGCGTTCGAACGCCCGGCTCACCAATGCCGAACTGGCCGATCGGGTCGGGCTGACGCCGTCACCGTGCCTGCGGCGGGTGCGACGCCTCGAGGCCGACGGCGTGATCGTCGGCTACCAGGCGCTGGTGAACCCCGACGCCGTCGGACGCGGGTGCGAGGTGATCGTCAACGCCGAGATCGTCTCGCAGGACCGCAAGACGGTCGAACAGTTCGAGAACGAGGTGGGCGCCTTCGACGAGGTGGTCGAGTTCCGCCGCATGATCGGCCTGCCCGACTACTTCATCCGCGTCGCCGTCGCCGACCTCAACGCGTTCGAGGTGTTCCTGCGCACCAAGCTGATGGAACAGCCGGCCATCTCGAAGATCGAATCGCACCTGACGATGAAGAAGCTCAAGGGCTGAGCTCCCGGACCGGGGAGATCGCTGTCACTTTTCGTCGGCGCGAGCTGCGAATCGTGCGCCCGATCGATCTTGTTTGCCCGGCGCGAGCGCATAGCGCCGCTCGCACCTGTGTCACAGTGACGTAATTTACGCGCCTGCGACGACCGGGACACGCGCTCACCTCGGCATACGCCACGTAAGTCGACCAGACCCCTCGGTACGACATCTCCGGAATGCCGCCCGCCCGCCTGTCCGCTTTGGGGCTCATGTGGCTTTGACCTGCGCGTTTCCTCGAAACCGGTTGGTACATAAACCACCCAGGTAAAGATTTGGTCACGGTGGACGAGTCGATATCGCTTTGTTACATTTCCGTGACGAAAGATCCGAGGTCGCGGTTCCCGACCGGGCCGACCAGAGACACAGACGAGGTATCCACTGTGGCCAATCCCCACAGGACGATGAGTTCCCACACCCTGAAGTCCCTGCGCCGTCATCCTTCCCTCAAGGCCGCAGCGGTCGCGATCACCACCGGCGCACTGCTCACGGGCAGCATTCAGATCGGCGCTGCCACCGCGTCGGCGGCGCCGCTGCGACTGCCCACCGTCGGCAACGTCCAGCTCCAGGTGCCGGCCGGTCCGTTCCTGCCCGGGATCGACATCCCGACAACGCCCGTCGCACCGGAGGTCGCCCCGACACAGTGGACGCCGACGTCGGCCGACGCGTGGACGCCCGCGCCCAGGCTGCTGGCGCCCGCACCGGCGCCCGAGCCGCAGGCCGCGCCGATTCCGGCGCCGATGCCCGTACCGGTGATCGTTCCGGTGCCGCCGCCCGTAGTCCAGCCGGTCGCCGGCTTCCTGACCTCGAGCTACGGACCGCGCTGGGGCACCCACCACAACGGCATCGACGTCGGTGCCAACCTCGGCACGCCGATCTTCTCGGCTGCCGGCGGTGTGGTCATCAATGCAGGCCCCGCATCCGGCTTCGGCCAGTGGGTGCGCGTGCTGCACGACGACGGCCACATCACCGTCTACGGGCACGTCGACAGCTTCACCACCAGTGTCGGCGACCGTGTGGCCACCGGCCAGCAGATCGCCACGGTCGGCAACCGTGGCCAGTCCACCGGACCGCACCTGCACCTCGAGGTCTGGGACCCGGCCGGCATCCAGGTCGATCCGCTGATCTGGCTGGGCGCGAGCGGCGTCGCGGTGAACTGGTAGCCCTCGCCGCTCTCACCACAGACACACGTGAACGGCCCGGCCTCAACGTTTTCCGTTGAGGCCGGGCCGTTCACGTCGTCACGCCGACCCGCGACAGATGCTAGACCGAATCCAGGGCGGTACGGAGTTCTCGCTTGAGGAGCTTCCCGCTCTGGTTCCGAGGAAGCGCGTCGACGAAGTGAATCTGCTTGGGCAGCTTGAAGGGTGCGATCCTGCCCCGCACGTGCTCGATGAGCGACTCGGCGTCGACGGATCCGGAGTCGTCCCGCAGCACCACCACCGCGGTGATCGCCTCCATCCACTTGTCGTCCGGGGTGCCGATCACGGCCACCTCCGCGACGGCGGGATGGGTGTAGAGCGCATCCTCCACCTCGCGGGACGCGACGAGGATGCCTCCGGTGTTGATCACGTCCTTGATCCGATCCACGACCGTCACGTACCCCTCGTCGTCCCGCGTCACCAGGTCCCCGGAATGGAACCAACCGTCACGGAACGCATCCGCCGTCGCCTCGGGATTGTCCCAATATCCTTGGCACAGTTGCGGGGAACGATAAAGAATCTCGCCCGGCTCACCGTCCGGGACGTCGTTGCCGTCGGCGTCCACCACACGAGCCTCGACGAAGAACACCGCCCGCCCGCACGACGACGGCCGCCCCTCGTGCTCCTCCGGCCCGAGAACCATCGCGAGCGGTCCGATCTCCGACTGCCCGAAGCAGTTGTAGAAGCCGAGCGCCGGGTACCGCTCGCGCAGGCGGTTGAGCACGGTGACCGGCATGATCGACGCGCCGTACTGCGCCTTCGTGAGCGACGACAGGTCCCGGCTCTCGAGATCGGGATGACTCGCCAGCGGCACCCAGACGGTGGGCGCGAGGAACAGCGACCCGATCCGGTCGGCCTCGATGCGACGCAGGATCTCCGGAATGTCCGGGGACTGCATGAGATTCACCGTCGCACCCACCGACAGGTACGGCAGCATGAACACGTGCATGCCCGCGGAGTGGTACAGGGGCATGCAGATCAACGGATTGTCGTCGGCCGCCAACCCGAGCGCGATCACCGACGACACGTACTCGTGGACCAGCGCGCCGTGGGTCATCATGGCGCCCTTGGGCTTCGACGTGGTTCCCGACGTGTAGAGCAGCTGCACCAGATCGCCCGCCGCCGCACCCGGCCGGTAGTCGGGCACCTCGCCGGCGGAGCTGGACGAGAGCAGCGAACCGGCGTCGTCGCGCAGCGGGATCACGTGCTCGACAGCGAGAGCGTCGCGCACCGAATCCAGCGTCGACGCCAACTTCGGATCGACGAGCACGGCCCGTGCCCCCGCCTGTGCCAGTAGGTAGTGCAGCTCGTCGCCCGTGAGCGCGTAGTTGACGGGGACATGCACCAGGCCGGCGCGGGCACAGGCCAGGAAGCCGATGACGTAGGCGTCGGAGTTCACGCCGTACGCGGCCACCCGGTCGCCCGGCGCGAGGCCGAGCCCGAGCAGGCGCGCGGCTCCCCGCGTGACGGCGTCGTCCAGTTCTCGGTACGTCCAGGTGCGGTCGTCGAAGGTCAGAGCGGTGCGGCCGGGCTGCCGTGCGGCAGCCCGGCGCAGCACGCCGTCGACGGTGTCGGTGCGCGGATCGTCACTCATGTGACGCAGGTTATAGGACGTCCAACTATTGCGTAAGGGGTTTCTTTCGGCGCATTCGTTGTGTAGTTTCCGCGCGTGCGGCGCGCGGTCAGCCTCCGAACGCCGCGGTGATCGCACCCATGTCGAAGTAGTCGCGCCACGCGGCGATCTTGCCGTCCACCACCTCGAAGACACCCATGACCGGCAGTGGGGTCTCCTTCCCCAGACCGCGCAGCACGTCGGTCCGCTCGTTCATCACAGTGCCACCGGACGAGACCTGCTTGTGGATCCGGAAGTCGATGCCGTCGAAGGCCGCGACGAAGCCCGCGATGAACTCCCGGATCTCGTCCCGCCCCTTGACCGGATCCATCGGAATATTGTGGTAGACCGCATCTTCCGTGAAGTAGCTCGCCAGCACGGCAGGGTCCGGGTCGGCCCACGAACCGCAGAACTCCGTGACCAGATCCTCGGCAGCGCTCATGTGTCCACTCCTGTTCTTCCATCCAGTTCCCGAGCGGTTCGGGTGAGGTGTTCGATGTAGTGCGCTCGCTCGTCCCGCGGGACCGCGGAGCGCAACGGCCCGATCTGCAGCTCCCACGCGGCACGACCGTCCGCCGCGAAGACCGGTGCCACGAGGTAGCTGACCGGGAGGGCCTCGATGCTGTCGAGATCATCTGCGCTGTAAGGATGTCCACTGATCCCCCCGAGCAACGCCAGCACCCGCTCGCGCAGGGGCTGTCGAGTGGGATTCTCGGCGAGATGTTCGACCACCTCGGCCAGCACGTCGAGCGTGCGCGGGTCGGCGGCCCCGATACCCCAGACCCCCACGCCGCGGGACCGGATTCGCGGCAACGCCGCGGCGATCGCGTCACGATGATCGCGTGGGGCGGTCTCGATCCACTTCCGTTGCCGCACAGGCTCGGCGAAGGCGAGTACGGCCGCCCCTGCGGGCGCCCGAAGCGGCAGCCCGGCACCGATCCCGATGCCCGCGGGCAGTCGTCCGCGGCCGGCATTGACCCCGACGAAGGTCAGTTCCGCGGCCGACACGACACCGAGCGCCGCACCGCAGTCGACCGCCTCCGACAGTCGCGCGAGCGCGTCGTCGACCCCGTCGGGCGCGCCGAGGGCGGTGCGGGCAGCCTCCCCGACCCCCGCCAGCCGGGGACCGAGACGGTAGCTCAGGTTGGGTTCGCGGCGCACCCAGCCGCGAACGTCGAGCGCTCCCAGGATGGCGCCCACGGTGGATCGGCTGAGTGACAGCGTGTCCGCCACCTCGGCAATGGTGCACGGCGCACCGCGCCCGGCGATCAGCTCGATCACCGACATCACCCGATCCGTCGGCGGCGATCCGCCGACGCTCCTGTCACGGTCCATGCGCCCTCCTGACCACGGCACAGTAGCCGATACTCGCCTAGGGCGACACGAATATTCGCGTCGCCCCTATGCTGTCCGCATGACCCCTCGGACACGCGCCGCACTCACCATCGGAATCGCCGTAGCCGCGGCGTGGGCGCTCTGGGCCCGGCTGCGACTGGACTCACCGCTCGGTTCCCGGCAATGGCAGTCCGACGCGATCGGCCCGGACGAACTCGCCGGCTGACCCGGCCCGGACTCAGCGCGGCAGGATGCCGTGCAGCACGATGTCGACCAGCGCCGCCGACAGTTTGTCCTGGTCCTGGACGTCACGAACCGACTGCGCGAAGATCGCCGTCCCGGCGATGACGTCGAGCAGGGTGTCGTGGTCGATGCCCTGCCGCACCTCACCGTCGGCCACGGCCGCGCCCAGCCGCCGCCCCAGTTGCTCACGGATCACCTCGAGCTGGTCGGTGAGCAGCGCCTGGCGAAGCGATTCGTCGGTGCGGACCTCGCTCATCAGTGCGGGTACCGCCTCGCGCGCGGCCGGACCGCCGAACAGCGCGACCGCGCCGTACGTGAGCCGCTCGACCTCCTCCCCGATCGGAAGGTCCGACACGTTCTCGGACTCCGCCACCGGATACACCGCGTCATGGACGATGTGCGCCTTGGACTGCCAGCGCCGGTAGATGGCCGGCCGCCCCACGCCGGCCCTTGTCGCGATCGCGTCGATCGACGTACCCGCATACCCGTTCTCGACCAGCAATTCGCGCGTGGCCTGCAGAACCGCGTCGTCGATCTCGGGATTTCGCTGCGGCCCCAGACGGTGCTGCGCTTGCCGCTTCTCGGACATCGGTGAAACCCCTTGCGTAGATATGTGACGGGCGTTACATTGTGTCACGTCGTAGTCGATACGGAATGTATCGGCTAGAAGCTCTTCCCGCCCCGCCGGCACACCGGGGCCGTCGACCCACCCGCTCTTCTGCCGTACCGCTGCACCCAGTTGGACCGCATCGAATTCACGCATGCGAGGCGCCGTGCGCCTCCGATGTCGAAGGGGCGTAATGAGTTCCGAGAACACCGCGCAGGACCAGGACTTCTCCGAGGTCGCCAGACCCGGCCAGTCCCGGACCGATCCCGCCGAGTTGGGGGCCCGTCTCCAGGAGTGGCTGGGCACCAAGCTGCCCGCGGGTGCCGACCCGCAGGTCACCGACGTCCAGGTACCCGCCGCGAACGGGATGTCGAACGAGACCGTTCTCTTCGATGCCCTGTGGAACGAGGGCGGGGAGCGGCTTCACCACGACCTGGTGGCCCGCATCGCCCCGGCACCGTCCGGGGTCCCGATCTTCCCGTCGTACGACATCGACCAGCAGTTCGACGTGATCAGGACGATCGGCGAGCACTCCGCGGTCCCCGTGCCGCGCGTGTACTGGTCCGAGTCCTCACCCGAGGCCCTCGGCGGTGAGTTCTTCGTGATGGAGCGCGTCGACGGCCTGGTGCCACCGGACGTGATGCCGTACAACTTCGGCTCCTGGTTGTCCGAGGGTTCTGCCGACGACCGCCGGCAACTGCAGGCCGCCTCGGTCGGGATCCTCGCCGATCTGCACGCGATCCCCGAACCGGCCCAACTCTTTCCGAGTCTCGCCACGGAGCTCGGGGCGGGCCCGGTCACCGCGGACGCCGCGTTGGCCGCACACGTGGCCGGCCAGCGCCGCTACTACGAATGGGCCACGCAGTCCGGCCCCCGCTCGCCACTCATCGAGCGCGGCCTCGACTGGCTCGACGAGCACCGGCCGACCGTCGCGGGCCCCGCCGTGCTGTGCTGGGGCGACTCCCGGATCGGGAACATCATGTACCGGGATTTCCGACCGGTCGCGGTGCTCGACTGGGAGATGGCCACCCTCGGACCGCGGGAACTGGACCTGGGCTGGATGATCTTCATCCACAGGTTCTTCGAGGACCTCGCCGGTGTGGCTGGGCTGCCCGGGCTGCCCGACTTCCTCCGTCGCGCCGACGTCGCCGCGACGTATCGCGACCTGACCGGTCACGACGCGTCGGACCTGGACTTCTACACGTTCTACGCCGCGCTTCGGCACGCCATCATCATGTTCCGCGTGCAGAGCCGCGCGGTCGCGTTCGGCCAGGCCCAGGCGCCGGAGGATCCGGACGACATGATCCTGCACCGCAAGACCGTCGAGGAGATGCTCGACGGCACCTACTGGGACCGCGTCAACGGGCAGGGGGTCGCCTGATGCTCTCTCCCATGGACGACTACCCGGTCCACCAGATCGCCGAACCGATCCGCCACGTCGGCACCTCCGACCGCAACTTCTACGACCGCTACTACTTCAACTGCCATCCCGGCCTCGACTACGACGGCGAACCCCTGTTCCTCATCATCGGGCTCGGCCAGTACCCGAATCTCGGTGTCACGGACGGTTTCGCGGTGCTCCGCCGCGGCAACGACCACATCGTCACCCGCGCCTCGAAGGCCCTCGGCTCCGATCGCATGGACGTCGCGGTCGGACCCCTCCGCATCGAGGTGCTCGAGGGACTGCACCGCCTGCGCGTCGTCCTCGATCCCACACCGGAGGCGTCGGACCTGTCGTTCGACCTCGTCTTCGAGTCCGATGTGCCGGCCGCACTGGAGGCACGACACTTCCACCGCCAGCTCGAGCGGGTCACCTTCGACACGCAGCGATTCGTCCAGACCGGTTCGTGGAGCGGCATTCTCACCGTCGACGGCGAGACGATTCCGGTCACCCCGGACACCTGGCGAGGCAACCGCGACCGGTCGTGGGGTGTCCGTCCGGTCGGCGAAGCCGAACCGCCGGGACGCCGAGCGGACCCGTCCACCGCGGGCGACCAGAACTTCTTCTGGATCTACACGATCATGCAGTTCGACGACTTCTCGATCGTCGCGATCATGCAGGAGGACCGACAGGGCCGCCGCATCATCCAGGACGCCACCCGGGTGTGGACCGACCGCACCCGCGAGCCCGAGTGGCTCGGGCGCCCCGAACACGACCTGACCTTCATCTCCGGGGGGCGCGAGGTCGCGGCAGGAACACTCGAGTTCCACCGACCCGGCGGATACGGCAAGCCGGACGACGTCCTCACCGTGGCTTGCGAACCGGTACTCCCCCACTACCTCGGGGTGGGCACCGGATACGGACTCGAGCAGGACTGGCGCCACGGCATGTGGCAGGGCGAACTGGTGGTCCAGGGTCTGCGCGAAAAGGTCGCCGACATCGAACCGTGGAAGAAGATGTTCTGCCCGGTCGACAACCTCGCCCGGTTCACCCTGAGCGAGAACGGCGAGACATTCATCGGTTCAGGACTTTTCGAGGTAGCGGTCATCGGACCGTGTGACCGGTACGGCTTCACCGGTGCCGGTGACGTCGCCCCCTGATACTCCACCGCGAAAGGAACACGAGATGAAGGTTGGTTCCAGCCCGTTACGTACGCGGACCGCCCGGTCCGCCACGGCACTGCTCCTCGCCGGAGGAATGTTCCTCTCCGGCAACATGATCGCCTCGGCACTCGACCTGGGCCAGCTGCCGATTCCCGAGGGCGCCCTCGGATCGCTCGCGTCGGCGTCGTCCGACGTCCACCTCGACGCGACACCGCGCCTGGCATCGGTCCCCAACTTCCGGGACGTCGCCGGCAACGAGGATGGCGGCTACGAGGCCCTCGCCGGCCGTCACCTCAAGCGCGGCGTGCTCTACCGCTCCGACGCCCTCTCGTCCGCCAGCGACGAGGACCTGGCGACCCTGTCGACGCTGAACGTCACGCACATCTACGACCTCCGTGGCCAGTCCGAGATTTCGAATCCGATGGTCGGCGGGCCCGACAGGATTCCGGAGGGAGCCGAGTACACGCACATCCCGGTCGAATTCGGGGACCTGATCACGCTCGCGCAGACGATCCAGTCGCCCGAGCAGGGCCGGCAGTTCATGGAGGACACCAACCGCAGCTTCGTCACCGATCCGGCGCGGCGCGAGGGATTCAAGCAGCTGCTGACGGAGATCGCCGAGAGCGACGGTCCCGTGCTGTTCCACTGCAGCGCCGGCAAGGACCGCACCGGCTGGATCGCCGCGCTTCTCCTGAGCATCTCCGGGGTTCCCGAGCGGGCCGTCTTCGACGACTACCTGCTCAGCAACGAGTACCTGGCCGAGTCCAACGCGAGCACCCTCGCCCAGATCCGGGGCGCCCTCGGCGACCAGGCCGCTCTCAACCTCGAACCCGTCCTGGCCGTCGAGCGGAGCTACCTCGAGGCCGGATTCGAGCAGATGCGTGCCGACTACGGCGGCCCGGTCTCCTACCTCGCCGACGGTCTCGGTCTCGAGCAGATGACCATCGCCAAGCTTGCGCGCAAGCTCGTCTTCTGACGACTGCCCGCAAAACACCCGGACGGTCCTGTCCCCGACCCAGGACCGTCCGGGTTCTCTCGTTCCTGTTTGCCACCGGCTCACGCGTGGGTTATTAATTAAGTGACTGCTCAATTTATTAATTCCGACCCTGGGAGCGCGCATGCGAACCGTCGACGAGGCAGCACGCCGAGCCAAGCGAACCGAGCTACTCGACGCGGCGGCCCGCTGCTTCGCCGAGCGGGGGTATCACGCCACCCGCACCGCCGACATCTGCGCGCTCGCGGGCATGAGTTCCGGCAACCTCTTCCACTACTTCCCGACCAAGCAGGCGCTGCTGTTGGCACTGATCGAGCGCGACGGTACCGAGACCGCGTCGTCGGTCGCGGAACTCGGCGCCGCGGACGACCCGTTCGGCGCGCTGCTACTCCTGCTCGACGACGTCTGCCGTCTCGCTGCGGATCACACATACTCCGGTCTGGCGCTGGAGGTCTCGGCGCTCGCTCACCGCGACGACGATGTGGCGGTGCTGTTCAAGGCGAACGACCTGAGTTTCCGGAAGGGGCTCGAGGATCTGCTCGAACGCGCCGACGACGCGGGCCAACTCGACACCGACCTGAGCACGGCGGACGCCGCCACCTGGGTCGCCGCGCTCGTCGACGGCATGTTCGCCCGCGTCGCGGCCGATCCCGACTTCCGGCCGGAAACACAGTCCGCGGTGCTTCGGCGCATCGTGAGCCAGCTTCTCCGGGGCGTGGCGTCGTGACCGACACGACGTCACGGGCCCCGCAGCGGGCCCGACGTCTGCAGAACGTCGACGCGCTGCGCGGGTTCGCCCTGCTCGGAATCCTGGCCGTGAACATCTGGGCCTTCGCCGATCCGTACTACGCATCGACGGAGACGAACCCCGGGTTCGACAGCGGGCTCGATCATGCCGTGCGGTTCGCGGTGTCGCTATTGTTCGAGACCAAGTTCTACCTGCTGTTCTCCTTCCTGTTCGGGTACAGCTTCACCCTGCAGATGGCCGCCGCCGAGCGTGCGGGACGCGGATTCGTGCCGCGGATGCTGCGGCGGCAGACGGGGCTTCTGGTCCTCGGACTCCTCCACGGCGCGTTCCTCTACTACGGCGAGATCCTCTCGACCTACGCCGTGCTGGGGCTCGTGCTGCTGGCGTGCCGGAACATCTCGCCGTCGACGGCACTCCGGCTCGGCGCGGCACTGATCGTCGGGTCGTCCGCGGTCTGGATGCTCCTCGGCCTCGCGCAACTGGCCGCGGGCGAGATCGCCGGTTCGGCCGCGGTCGACGCCGCCGGGAAGCTCGCGGCGTTCCGGGGCGACCCGGCCGCGACGCTCGGGTTCCATTCGGGGCATCTCGCGGAGACCCTCGGCGCGCTCGCGGTGCTGCAGGCGCCGAGCGCGATGGCGATGTTCTTCTTCGGGTTCGCGGCAGGTCGCGTGCGGATGTTCGCGAACCCGGAGCGCTACCGCCCCGTGGCCGACCGAGTGCTGCGCTTCGGGCTCCCCCTCGGACTGATCGGAGCCGCTGCATACGCACTCGCGGCCGCCTACGCACCGGGCGGCGGGCTCGAGACGGTGGCGTTCGGGTTCGGGCAGCTGACGGCACCGGCACTCACCGCGACGTACGTGGTGGCCGCGATCCTGCTGTTCCGGACGGCGTGCGGCGGACGCGTCGAGACCGCGTTGGCCCCGATGGGCAAGATGGCGCTCACCAACTACCTGCTGCAGTCGCTCGCGCTGGGTGTGCTGTTCACCGGCTACGGCTTCGGCTTGGTCGATCGGCTTCCACCGGCGGCCGTGATCGTTCTCGTGCCGATCGTGTTCGCCGCCCAGATGATCGTCAGCCGACTGTGGCTGCGTGCGCACCCGTACGGACCGGCGGAGTGGGCGCTGCGGGCCGCGACACTCGCGGCCGTCCCACCGTGGCGCTCTCCTCGAACGACCTCGCCACCGAACGATCGGCGGTAGCGTCGAAACCACGAAGAGCAGTTCCCGCGTCATCGATCGGCAGTATCCGCGACGACCTCAGGAGCATCCAGTGGCCTCTCGACTCAATCCCTACATCAGCTTCGCCGGCACCGCGCGCGAGGCGATGGAGTTCTACAAGAGCGTGTTCGGCGGCACGCTGAAGATGAGCACGTTCGGCGAGTTCGGCGCGCCGGGCGACAACGACAAGATCATGCACGCGATGCTCGAGACCGACAACGGGTTCACGATCATGGGTGCGGACACTCCGCCCGGTATGGAACACAAGGCCGGCACCGACATGGCGGTGAGCCTCAGCGGCGACGACGCGGACGAGCTGCGCGGCTACTGGGACAAGCTGTCGGGGTCCGGGACCGTCCAGGTCCCGCTCGAGAAGCAGATGTGGGGCGACGTGTTCGGCGCCTGCGCGGACCGTTTCGGGGTCTCGTGGATGGTGAATATCACGGAACCGGCATCCTGACGGCACCAAAACTCCAGATGAGTTGCTATCGCTTCCATTCATGACCACACTCGCCTTTGGCCTAGACGACAGAGCGTGATCAGGAAGGTCCCATGGACAGCAGCTCGCCCAAGACGACCGTCGTTGTACCTACATACAACGAACGCGACAATCTGCCGAAGCTCGTCGAGCTGCTGGCGGCGCTGGAGGTCCCGAACCTGCATCTGCTCGTCGTCGACGACAACTCCCCCGACGGCACGGGCGACGTCGCGGAGAAGCTCGCGATCGACTCCTCCTTGCCCATCGGGGTGCTGCACCGGACCGAGAAGGACGGTCTGGGTCGCGCCTACGTGGCCGGCATGACCCGGGCGCTCGCCGAGGGCGCGGACATCGTCGTGCAGATGGACGCCGACCTGTCGCACCCGGCCGAGGTCATCCCGACGATGATCCGCACGCTCACCACGACGGACGCTGCGGTCGTCCTCGGCTCTCGGTACGTGCCGGGCGGCGCGGTCGCGAGCGACTGGCCGTGGCACCGCAAGGCACTGTCGGCGTTCGCCAACCGATACGTCAACGCGATCCTGCGACTCGGGGTGAAGGACGCGACCGCGGGTTTCAAGGCCTGGCATGCGCGCACGCTGGAGGCGATCGACGTCACGTCGATCCACAGCAACGGCTACTCGTTCCAGGTGGAGATGAACTACCGGACCACCAGCCGCGGGATGAAGATCGCCGAGGTACCGATCCGGTTCGAGGAGCGCATCGAGGGCGTATCGAAGATGAGCCTGGCCGTGCAGCTCGAGTCGGCGCTGGTGCCGTGGAAGCTGCGGTTCGGCAAGCGCTGAAAACTCACGGGCCTTCCCGGCCCGGATCTGCCACCATCGACAGCTATGACGCTCGACCCCTCGATCACCGTCCGCACCGCCACCGACGACGACTGGCCGGCCCTCGAACTGCTCGACGCGGTGGCCTTCGGCTATCACCCGACCGGTCAGGACCGCACCCTCACCCGCGCCCTGACGCGGATCGAGGACGTCGTGGTCGCGATCGACGACGGCACCCCGATCGGGTTGGCGATGGATCTGCCGCTCGAGTTCACCGTGCCGGGCGGCGCTCAGGTGCCGGCGCGCGGCGTCACGTGGGTGTCGGTGGCTCCGACACATCGCCGTCGCGGCGTCCTGCGGGCGCTGTTCGAGCACCTGCACCGCAACATCGCGGCCACCGGGACCCCGCTCGCGGCGCTCACCGCCAGCGACGCCGGGATCTACGGCCGCTTCGGCTACGGTCCGGCGACGGTGACCACCGGCGTGACGATCGATCGCCGCTTCGCCTCGTTCCGCGCCGATGCCCCCGACCCGGGTGGTGTGACCCTGACCGACGCGAAAACGGCTGCCGATCGCCTGCCCGCGATCTACGAACGTTGGCGCCGGATCACGCCGGGCGCACAGAACCGGCCACCGGCGCACTGGGACTACACGTTCGCCGATCCCGAGGTGTACCGCGACGGCGGATCGGCGCTGTTCTATCTGACCCATCCGGACGGCTACGCGATGTTCCGCCGGCGCGGCAGCGATGACGACATGGTGGCGTCCGTGGAGGAACTGGTCGCGGTCACCGACGACGCGCACGCGGCGCTGTGGCGCACGCTGTGCGGCCTGGATCTGATGAAGCGCATCGAGGTCACCCAGCACCCCGACGACGCACTGCGGCTGATGCTCACCGACTACCGTCTACCCCGCACCACCCGCGTCGGGGACGACCTGTGGCTGCGCGTCATGGACGTCCCGGCCGCGCTCGAGGCACGCACGTACGCGGTCGATATCGACACGGTCGTCGAGGTCCGCGATCCGTATCTGGACGCCGGGGGCACGTTCGCGTTGACGGTGCGGGAAGGAAGAGCGGAATGCCGGCGCACCGACGCGTCGCCGCACGTCTCGATGGATCTGGACGCACTCGGGAGCCTGTATCTGGGCGCACACCGGGCGCGGCGGCTCGCGGCGGCGGGCCGGGTCACCGCCCGTTCCGAGCGCGATCTGGCACTGCTCGACCTGGCGTTCGGGGCCGATCGCGCGGCCGTCCTGGGCTGGGGGTTCTGAGCCGCGGCCATCACCACGGCTCACCTTCCACGGGTGAATCCTTCGCGTCCGGACTCGTTCGGCTCACACGACGCCGACCGGTCGTCAGTCTGGTCGGGACCCTCTCACGAACGACCCCACACATCGTCGACACGAAGGGGATTCGCCTGAGCCTGTTCCGGAACTCCATGGCAGCAGCCGGATTCGCGGGCGCCGTGTGCCTGGCGGTCGGCGTCTCCCCCACGCCCGTGGGCGCGGACGGTACGTCCCCGATCCTGATGGAGATCACCGAACCCGACGGCGATCTGCGTACCGTCACGGTGCCGCTCACACTCGGTGGCGCCACCGTCGCGACCCGTATCCACGAAGCCGGGCGCTACACGGCCGTGTTCACCTCCGCGCCGCCCGTCGGTGATCCCGCTTCCACCACACTGCAGTTCGACGTATCACCGTCCCCGTTCGGGACCGGTAGCGCGTCGTGACATCGGTCCGCCTCGTCGTGGTCGAGGTGTAGCGATCATGCCCTCGTGCGTCAACGGGGGCCGACGCAACCGGCACGACGATCCGGCCGCAAGTGGGCGGCCGGATCGTCGTCGTGGTGTTCGGGATTCGTGTCGGGTCAGCGCCCGATGAGCGCCCGCCGCTCGATCTCGGCGAAGTCCGTGCCCGCGGCATCGGGCTTCGACCGCCCCACCAGCGAACCCAGGTAGGCGAGCAGGAACCCGGCCGGCACCGACACCAGCGCCGGGATGGTGAGCGGGAAGATCGGGTCGACGCCGTGGATCAGTCCGGTCGGTCCGAGGATGTTCGGGCTGATCGCGACCAGGCCGAGGCTGACGATCAGTCCGCCGACGAGCGCCCACGTGGCGCCCACCCGGTTGAAGCCCTTCCAGTAGATACTCAGCAGCAACACCGGCAGGCTGGTGCTGGCCGCGACCGCGAAGGCGACGTTCGCGAGGAAGCCGAGGTTGAAGCCCTTGGCACCCAGCGCGAGGAACATCGCGACGATTGCGATGCCGAGCAGCGACATGCGTGCGACCTTCAATTGCTTTTCGGCCGAGGCCTTCCCGTTCTTGATGACGTGCGTGTAGAGATCGTGCGCGAAGGCACCGGAGGTCGCGATCGCAACGCCCGCGAGCACCGCGAGAATCGTCGCGAGCGTGATGCCGATGATGACCGCCTCGAGCACCGGTCCGCCCAGCTCGCGGGCCAGCTGCACCACCGCGAGATTGCCCTGCGGGTGCGCCTTCGCGATCTCCTCGGAGCCCAGCGCACGCAGCGCGCCGTACCCGATGAACGGCAGGACGACGTAGAACGCGCTGAAGATCCACAGCGCCACCACTCCGGACTTGCGGGCGGCCTTCGCGTCCTTGACCGTGAGGAAGCGGACCATCACGTGCGGCAGACCCATGACGCCCAGGGCGAGCGCGAGCTGCTGCGAGATGATGTCGAAGGTCTTGGTGGTGCTCTGCTCGTGCGACGAGACCATGGCATCCGGGAGCGCGTCGACCACGTGCAGCGGACTGGGGCCGTACCGCATCAGTACCAGGAACAGGATCAGCGCGGTGCCGCCGAGCAGCAGGCCGGTCTTGAGGACCTGCACCCACGTGGTGGCCAGCATCCCGCCGAACATCGTGTACACCACCATGAGCAGGCCCAGCACCACCACAGCGACCCAGAACTTGATGCCGAGCAGGGCCTGCACCAGCAGGCCGGCGCCGACGAACTGGATCACCATGTACATCGCCGAGATGACGATGGTGGTGACGGCCAGGCACGCGCGCAGCCCGCGCCCGGAGAACCGGGCCGCGACGGCGTCGGCGAGCGTGAAGCGGCCCAGATTGCGCAGCGGCTCGGCGATGATCAGCAGCACCAGCAGGTACGCCAACGGCACGGCCGTCGCGAGGTAGAAGCCGTTGAAGCCCGACAGACCGATCAGCCCGGTGATGCCGAGGAACGACGCCGCGGAGACGTAGTCACCGGAGATGGCGAGACCGTTGCCGATCGGCCCCACCTGCCCCTCGGCGACGTAGTGGGAGTCCGTGGAGGTGTTGCGCTTGGCGGCCAGATATGTGATCGCGAGCGTGACACCGATGATCGCGACGACGATGGTGATACTCAAACCCATTGTCATTCACCGTCCTTCGTGTCATCGAGTGATGCGAGGTGAGTGTCGATGATCGCGTCCATCCGACGCGCCCAGCGGACGTAGATCTGTGCGACGACGAGGATGCCCGCGAAGATGGCGAAGCCCACCCAGTACGCCACGCCGAGGCCGCCCCAGCGGCCGGACAGGACGGTGGTCGACGTCGTGAGGGCGATGTAGCCCATGAACACGGTCAGCAGGACGGCCGCCGACCCCAGGGAAACGCGGCGACGACGGCGTGCGACGACGAGGATCGCGTCGAGTCCGGGATGAGCGGAAGGGGAGTCTGGGGGCGCGGCATCGGCCGGGGACAGACCAATCGACATGGGTCACCTCGAGGGTATGAACGGAGTATGTGATCAATCCTTTGATCACTGAGTGTCGGCATACCGTAAGTGAGGGTGCTCACAAGACGCAAGGACCCGGCGTGAAATCGCCGGAAGTCGACCGATCGGTCCGGTCAATCCCGGGTGTGGATCTCCACCGATGACGCGGTCGCCAGCTTCTCGAGCAGGCCGATCAGGACCATCCGCTCGGGCTTCGTGAGCGCGTCCGCCCAGACCTGCTCGCGCCGGTTGTGGTCGGCGTACGTCGTGGTGATCGCGTCGAGACCGGCATCGGTCAGGCTCAACTCGACCGCACGCCGATCGACCTCGGAACGCCGGCGAATGACATACCCGTCCCGCTCGAGGGTGTTGACCAGCGCCGACACCGCGGCCCGACTCATACCCGACAGCTTCGCGACCCGCTTGGCCTCGCTCGGACCGGCGAGCCAGAGCACGAACAGCACCCGGAACCCCGGCCAGCTCCAGCCGCCTGGCCGGTGGACGGTGGATTCGAGGTCGTAGACCAGCGCGCTGGCCACCCGGGTCAGCTCGAGGACCAGCTTCATCGAGATCGGATCGACCGCCGGCATTGCCCGCGTCGTCTTGCGCACGGCGAAATCCACGAAGGACAGGAAGTCCAGATCGTCCACATTCTCAGGAGTCGCGCGGCCGTCGCCGCCGTCGCGTTCCGCGTCGGTCATGCCGCCAGAGTAGAGCCCGTACCTGCCGTTTCCCCGAAACTTTGGTCAAAGGCTTGCATATCGCGTGTGACACCGCTTACCTTGTCCAAATATTCAGTCAAAGCTTTTACTATTCGAGGTGACCCCATGTCCGCACTGTCCTTCGCCTCCTCTGCCGACCTCGGCGAGAAGGAGCAGACCCTCGAAGTGCTCGCCGACGGCGTGTACGCACTCACCGCGGAGGGCGACCCCAACCTCGGCGCGATCGAGGGCGAGGACTTCGTCGTGTGCTTCGAAGCTCTCGCGACGCCCGTCGCCGCACAGGATTGGCTCGCCAAGCTGCGCCGGCACACCGACAAGCCCGTCCGGTACCTGGTGCTCTCGCACTACCACGCCGTCCGCGTCCTGGGCGCGTCCGCGTTCGACGCCGAGATCATCGTCGCGCACGAGAACACCCACAAGCTGATTGCCGAACGCGGCCAGGAGGATTGGGCGTCGGAGTTCGGCCGCATGCCGCGCCTGGCCAAGGGCGCCGAGTCGGTGCCCGGCCTCACCTGGCCCACCATGACGTTCTCGGACCGGCTCACCATCGATCTCGGTGGCGACCGTGGTGAACTGGTCCTCCAATACCTCGGCCGCGGCCACACCGAGGGTGACATCGTGGCATGGCTGCCGAAGCAGAAGATCCTCTTCGCCGGTGACCTCGTGGAGGCGCAGGCCGCGCTCTACACCGGCGACGCCTTCCACCGCGATTGGGCCACCGGCACTCTCGACGGGATCAAGGCCCTCGGCGCCGAGGCGCTGATCGGCGGCCGCGGTGCCGTCAGCCGCGGTCGGGACGAGGTCGACGCCGCGATCGAGCAGACTCGCCACTTCCTCGACGTCATGCTCGCCGAGGTCGGCGCCGTGCAGCGGCGCGGCGGCACCCTCAAGGAGGCGTTCGAGGCAACCCACGCCGCCCTGTTCGAGCAGTACGGGCACTGGCCGATCTTCGAGCACTGCCTGCCGTTCGACGTCTCGCGCGTGTGGGACGAACTGTCGGGCATCGAACGCCCCGTCATCTGGACCGCGGACCGCGACCGTGAGGTCTGGGCCCAGCTGCAGGGCTGAGCCGGCTACAGCGGTAACAGGAGGATCTTTCGATGGGCGTCAACCACATTCACACCGGCACCGTGGCCGTGATCGGCAACGGACCGGTGGGCCAGACCACGGCACTGCTGCTGGCTCGATGGGGCGTGCGCGTCGTCCTGCTCGACGGCCGCGCCGAGCGGGACCCGATCGGCTCCAAGGCGATCTGCCAGCAGCGCGACGTGCTCGAGGTGTGGGCCGCGATCGGTGTCGGCGAGCAGATCGCCGCGGAGGGCGTCACGTGGGACACCGCGCGCACGTTCCACCGCGGACACGAACTGTTCTCGCAGCAGTTCGTGGACCACGGGCAGTCGCCGTTCCCGCCTTTCGTCAACGTCTCGCAGGCCCGCACCGAGGAACTCCTCGACGAGGCCATCGCGAGGCAACCGCTCATCGACGTGCGATGGGGGCACCCGGTCGAGCAGATCGAGCAGGACGGATCCGAGGTCCGGCTCGGGTGCGCCACCGAGGCCGGCCCGGTGACGGTCGCGGCCGACTACGCGGTACTCGCCACCGGATCCCGCAGCAGCGAGCTGCGCCGGCAACTCGGCGTCGGATTCCCCGGCCGGTCGTTCGACGACAAGTTCCTCATCTGCGACATCCGCGCCGACATCCCGGGCTGGGCCAACGAGCGGCGCTTCTATTTCGACCCGGAGTGGAATCCGGGTCGGCAGGTGCTTATCCACCCGTGCCCCGACTCCACCTTCCGCATCGACTGGCAGGTTCCCGGCGACTACGACCTCGACGCCGAGGTCGAGAGCGGCGCGCTGAACGACCGGATCCGGCAGATCATCGGCGACACCCCGTACCGGATCGTGTGGAAGTCGGTGTACCGCTTCCACGCCCGCCTCGCCGACCGCATGCAGGTTGGCCGGGTGTTGCTGGCGGGCGACTGCGCCCACATCGTGTCGCCGTTCGGCGCGCGGGGACTGAATTCGGGTGTCGGGGATGCCGAGAACGCGGCATGGAAGCTCGCGTTCGTGCTGCGCGGCTGGGCCGATCCGGCACTGCTCGAGACGTACGACCTGGAACGCCGCGCCGCGGCGGCCGAGAACCTCGCGGTCACGTCGGCGACGATGGACTTCCTGGTGCCGCAGACCGACGAGCAGCACGCCCGCCGCCTGTCGGTGCTCGAAGCCGCGGTCGCCGATCCACAGGCCCGGACCGAGGTCGACTCCGGTCGCCTGGCGGAGCCGTTCTGGTACGTCGACTCCCCGTTGACCACTCCGGATCCCCAGCGCCCCTTCGCCGGACGCCCGGTCCGCGGCGTCGCACCGGACCCGGTGCCCGGAGTCCTGGTACCCGACGTCCCGGTGACCGTGCGCGGGCAAAGTTGCGCCCGACTCCGGGAGATCGCCCGGCACGGCGTGCTGCTGCTGCACGGCAGCGATGTGGATCCGGCCGACGTCCGGCGGATCGCGCTCGCGGCCACGCACGCCCCGATCCGGCTCCATGCACTCGCCGACGTCGACGCCACCGGGTTGCTCACGGCGGCAACGCGGTCCGAGGCGAACGAGGTGTGGGTCGTCCGCCCCGATGCCCACATCGCCGCGGTGGTCGACGGCAATGACCGGCCGGCCCTGGTGGCCGCACTGCGTCGGACCGTGGGCGCCGAGGTGACCGCCGGCGAGCGACAGGTCGGCTGACTCACCGCCGGACGCGGTGAGCCTCGGCGAGCGCGCAGTCCCGCAGGACCCGCACCAGCGGCGTCACACGGGATGCGACGTAGACGAGACTCACCGCGGTCGGTGCGGCGTCGTCGATGTCGACGAACCGTACGTTGTGATGGTGCACGCGTCGTCGAGCGGCGATCGGCACCGCCCCCACCCCGCGATCGGCGGCGACCAGTTCCAACCACTCGTCGAAGTTGGTGCAGGTCACGATCTCTCGATGCGGGTCCGGCTCCGTCCAGGACTCGGCGTGGGTCGTCCCGGTCAACGTGTTGACGACCAGTGGATACGTTCCCAACTCGGCCCACGTGACCGTGCCCCGCTTCGCGAGAGGCGAGCGGGCGCTGACGGCAGCGACCCGCGGCTCCGAGAACAGGTGGTGCACCGCCAGCACTCCACCGGCGACCTCCCCGCGCATCACCGCGGCATCGATGACGCCGTCACGCAGTGCGGTCTGCGGATCGTCGCATCGCTGCAGCAACACTCTCGCGCCCGAGCGTTCCTCGCATGCGACGATCGTGTCGTGCGCCCACGGGTCGGGAAGCAGCCAGCTGAATCCGAGCCGTACCGTCCGGTTGGCCTGCGCGGACGCGATCGCGGCATCCAGATCGCCGAGGACGTGGCGGATGCGTTCGGCGAACGCCCGCCCGTCCACGGTCGGTGTCATCGACCGGGAGGTGCGCTCCAGTAGTCGGGTTCCGAGTGTCGCTTCGAGCTGTTGGATCGTTCGGGTCAACGCGGGTTGCGTGATGTTCAGCCGCTCGGCGGCAGCCGTGAAGGTGCCGGCATCGATCACCGCGAGCAGCGCCCGCACGTGCCGCAGCTCCACATTCATAACCAACAAGCATAGTTGCCGCCGAAGCGGCATTTCCGTACGGCGTCTGCCCCGCATAGCGTCGAGACGACGAAGGGGGACCCAGTGAACGTGCCGACCCGGACCGAGACGGGTGCACCGCCCCGGCATGCCCGTGTGACGGTCGTGCGCGCCGCTGCCGGACTGGCCGCAGCGATGGGGGTCGGCCGATTCGTCTACACCCCACTGCTACCACTCATGCAGGAGCAGACCGGGGTCTCGCACTCCGACACCGCACTGGTCGCGACCGCCAACTACCTCGGCTACTTCCTGGGCGCGATCGCGCTGGCCTTCCTCCCGTCCGGCGCACGCTCGCGGGTGCTGTTCCGCTCGTCCATCCTCGCCCTGATCGCGAGCGAACTGGTGATGATCGTCGGTACAGACGTCCGACTGTGGTTTGCCGCGCGCGTCGTGGCCGGCATCGCCAGCGCCGCGATCTTCGTGTACTGCGCCACAGCCGTGGTCGGTCATCCGTCGGCGGGGGTGACGTTCACCGGCGTCGGGGCCGGAATCGCGACGTCGGGCATCCTTGTCGTCGTGCTCGGACCGGTCGTGCCGTGGAACGTGCTGTGGGCCGTCGCTGCCGCGATCACGGCCGGCTACGCAGCAGTCGCCTGGAGCCTGCCGCCGGGGTCTCCTCCTCCCCTGCACCACAACAGCTCCCGAGTACATACCTCGCCGTCGGCGCGCTGGTGGACACTCGGCACCTCCTACTTCCTCGAGGGCCTGGGCTACATCATCCTCGGCACATTCCTGGTCGCGGCGGTGTCGGCCGGCGGCGCGGAGTGGACCGGCCCCGCGGCCTGGGTGGTGGTCGGCCTCGCCGCGATCCCCTCACCGCTCCTGTGGGCACGGGCGATGCGCCGCTGGTCCGCGGAATCGCTTCTGACACTGGCACTCCTGTTGCAGGCCTTCTCGGCACTGCTTCCCGCGCTGGTCGCCGGTCCCGCGGCCGCCGTCATCGCCGCGATCCTGTTCGGTGGGACCTTCATGGGCATCACTCTGCTCGCCATGGATTCGGCTCTCGGACTCGGCATTCCACGCGCGGCAGCGGCGTTGACAGCGGTGTACGGACTCGGGCAGATCCTCGGACCGCTCGCAGTCACCCCGATGCTGGGAGATGGTTTCCGGTCGGCGTTCGTCTGCGCTGCGATCGTTCTCGTCGCGGCCGCGCTACTGGCCGGTGCCACCCGGCGCCGGTAGCAGCAGGTCCACCACCCGCGCCGCGGTGTCGGCGTCGACCCGGCCGCCGGTCACCACCTGACGGTAGAACACCGCCCCCGCAAGCGTGTCCATGAACAGATCGACGTCGAGATCGGCCGGCAGGTCACCCCGCGCCACTCCCCTCTCGATCACCGCCGCGCAGTTGGCGCGGCGTTCGGACAGGAATGCGATCCGGAAGGCGTCGAGCCCCTCGGGCGTCGATGCCAGGTCGCTGACGAGCGCCGGCATCGCGGCACCGAGCGGCGACCCGGCGTAGTTCCGCACGGTTCCCGTCAGCCACTCCACGAGGTCGGAGCGGGTGCTACCGGTGGCGGGAACCGGCCCGGTGTCCATGAGCGTCGCGAGCGCGTCGGCGACCAGTTCGGGTTTACCCGACCACCACCGGTACAGCGTGGTCTTGTGCACCCCGCTCGCCTCCGCGATGCGCTCGACCGTCAACTGCGCGTACGACGTCGTCGCGAGTTCGTCGACAACGGTCTGCAACACGAGGTGCCGCTTACGGGGGCCGCCCCGCCCCGCAGCGGGAGTGGTTACCGGCATGCCCACACCCTGCCACGGGGTAAAGTGCAACGCAACGTCGCGTTGCACTAGGAGGGGAAACGATGAGGATCACCGCGTTCATGGGATCGGCAACCGGGCACGACCCGGCCCATCTCCGGGCGGCGAGCGCCTTCGGGCACGACCTGGCTTCCGCCGGGATCGGGCTGGTCTACGGCGGAGGTCGGGTCGGACTGATGGGCGCTGTGGCCGACGCTGTCGTCGCCGGTGGCGGCGAGACGATCGGGGTGATCCCACGGCATCTCGCAGACAAGGAGATCGCGCATCCCCGACTGACGTCCCTCGAGGTCGTCGAGTCGATGCACGCGCGCAAACAACGCATGGCCGCGCTCGCGGATGCGTTCGTGGTCCTGCCGGGCGGCGCCGGAACTCTGGACGAGTTCTTCGAGATCTGGACGTGGCAACAACTCGGACTGCACACCAAGCCGGTGTTCCTGCTCGACACCGACGGATTCTGGCAGCCACTCGTCGCGCTGATCGATCACCTCGTCTACAGCGGATTCGTCGGTGCGCACCAACGCGATGCGCTGCAGATCGCCGACGATCTCGATGCGGTGCGCGCCGCCATGACGGGGTGGGCTCCGCCGGTGCCGAAGTGGACCGCCACCGGCGGCCCGACCGACACGAACCTCGAGCCCGCATGACCGTCCCACGCCCCAAGGTAGGCGTCGGCATCGTCGTCGAGCGCCCCGACGGGCGAATCCTGCTGGGCCGCCGAGTCAAACCCACCGAACCCGAGACGTGGTGCCTGCCCGGCGGGCACCTCGAACCGGGAGAGACGATCGAGGAGGCCGCTCGCCGCGAGTGCCTCGAGGAGTCCGGGATTGCCGACACCACGGAAGCCGCGGCGTTCGTGGCCGTCGTGGACACCGGCTCGGTGGATGGGGGTGTCGTGTTCGGCGTGCACGCGCGCAGCGGCGGTGTGCCCACGGAACCCGGTGAGCCGCAGATCTTTCCGGAGTGGATCTGGGCCGATCCGGCGGACCTGCCACGCCCGCTCTTTCCCGCGAGCGATGCACTGCTCCGTGCGTGGCTCGGGACGGAGCCCGATCCGGCGTGGCAGGTCCTCCGCGTCACGGCCGGGTGACGTCGCGGACCGTTCGGTTCTGCCTATGAGAACGAACGCAATTCGGTCATGGTCCTGACCTGCCCGAGCCGGTTCGATGGAGTGGCTCGTGAAAGGAGCGATGATGACCCGAAATCTCACCGGCAAGACCATGATCCTCTCGGGAGGTAGCCGCGGAATCGGCCTGTCGATTGCGCTGCGCGCAGCACGCGACGGCGCGAACATCGCGCTCGTCGCCAAGACCGGGGAGCCGCATCCGAAGCTCGAGGGCACCGTGTACACGGCCGCGAAGGCGATCGAAGAGGCCGGCGGCAAGGCCCTCCCGATCGTCGGCGACGTCCGACGCGACGACGATGTCGTCCGCGCCGTCGAACAAACGGTCGCCCAGTTCGGCGGCATCGACATCTGCCTCAACAATGCGAGCGCGATCGATCTGGGTGCCAGCACCGACCTCGACATGAAGAAGTACGACCTCATGCAGGACATCAACGTTCGCGGCACGTTCCTGCTGTCCCGCACCTGCATTCCCCACCTCGCAGCGAGCGACAACCCGCACGTCCTCACACTGTCACCGCCGCTGAACCTGAGTCCCCACTGGATGGGCAAGCACGTCGGCTACATGCTGTCGAAGTACGGTATGACGCTCTGCGCCCTGGGCCTGGCGGCCGAACTGGCCGACCGAGGCATTGCCTCCAACACCCTCTGGCCCCGGACCTACATCGCGACGGCGGCGGTGATCAACCTGCTGGGCGGCGTGGAGCAGGCGGCCCGGGGCCGGACCCCGCAGATCGTGGCGGACGCGGCATACGCGATCTTCACACAGTCGGCGGCCGACCTCACGGGCCGCACGCTGATGGACGACGACGTGCTCCGCACGGCCGGGCAGCACGACTTCGATCGGTACTCCGTCGTGCCCGGGCTCACCGACCTGGACATGGACATCTTCGTCGACTGAGCACTGCTCGCTACTCTCCCTGCATGGACGTGCGACAGTTGGAGTACTTTCTCGCGGTTGTCGACAACGGCGGTATCAACCGTGCCGCCGAGGCGCTGCACGTGGCCCAGCCGTCGTTGTCCCAGTCGATCAAGAAACTCGAACGTGAACTGAAGACATCGCTGTTCCACCGGGTCGGCCGCGGCCTGGTGATCGCACCCGCCGGCGAGGCGCTCGTCGGCCCCGCCCGGCGGGTGCTCCGCGAGATGGACGCCGCCGGCTCCGCGGTCCGCGAGGTGCGCGACCTCCGGTCCGGCCGGGTCGACATCGCCGCGCTGTCGGACACCTCGACAGACCCGGTCTCGGTGTGGGTGGCCAAGTTTCGACTGATCCACCCCGACGTGCAGGTGCGCGTCGAGGAACGGGACGACCCCGCGGAAGTGTTGGAGCTCGTCCGAACCGGCGCCGCGGAACTGGGCATCACCGTGCTTCCTGCTGCCGCGGGTGAGTTGATCCAGTCGCATCTCGTCAGCCAGTACTTCGCTCTCGTCTGCCCGCCCGGCACCGACCTCGGCCTACCGGATCCCACTCCCCTCGAGCAACTCTCCGAGATTCCGCTCGTGATGGGCGACCGGCAGACGGCAAGTCGCCACTTCCTGGAGCGCAGCCTGCGGGCCGGGGGCGTCGAACCGTGGATCGCGGTCGAAGTACCGCAACGTGGCGCCGTGGTACCGATGGTGGTGGCCGGGGCCGGGGCGGCCATCGTCGGCCACCGCCTTGCGGCCGAGGCACGCAATCGCGGAGCGGTGGTCACCGATCTCAGTCCCGGTATCGAACGCGAGCTGGGGCTGATCCACCGGCCCGGCAGCCTCAGCGAAGCGGCCTCGGCATTCCTCACCTGCACGCGCGAGGCACTCGACCAGTGGGATTCCGCGGTGGGCCGTCGGATGCGCTCCGGCATGTCGAGATTGGACGCCGTCGCGGCAACCGTCGCACGCGCGGAAGAGGTGAACGCCACCGCCTTCGCCCGTACGTCGCCGCTGCGTCGACGTACCGGAGAACAAACACTCGATTGATAGGCAATCGCTGCCGATGTGGCCGCAACTAGCTCTTTGACCTGATCGGTCCGACGGCTTTGAATGTGATCTACGCCATGGCTTTCACCGCCATGATTCACAGCCCCCAGGACACAGGAGGTGCCACGTGGCGCCACAGGCCGAGCTGACGATCGAGCGCGGGATCGCGACCATCACACTGTCGAACACCGAGCGCCACAACGCGTTGTCCGTCGACATGATCGACGACATCGGAATCGCTTTGGACACGGCCGAATCCGATCAGGACGTGCGTGTCGTCATCCTGACGGGAGCGGGCCGGAGCTTCTGCGTCGGAGCCGATCTGGCCGCACCCCCGGAACGCCGGACGCTCCGCCGGGACTCGGCCGCCGGCGACCTCGCGCGACTGAAGCACGCCCAGCGGCTCGCCGAGCGAATCCACACACTCCGCCCACCCACGGTCGCTGCCGTGAACGGCGCGTGCGCGGGCGCCGGTCTCTCGCTCGCGCTCGCGTGCGACTTCCGTCTCGCCGCCCGCAGAGCCGTGCTCAACACCGCATTCCTGACGGCGGGCCTGGCCGGGGATCTCGGCGGCATCTGGTTCGCGACCCGCATCCTCGGAGGCACGCGTGCGCGTTCGCTGTTCATGCTCCCCGGACGCGTCGACGCATCCACGGCGAAAGACATCGGCCTGGTCAGCGACGTCCTCGACGAGGACACGTTCGACGCCGACGTCCGCGCCGTCGCCACGAGGCTCGCCAGTTCCGCCCCCATCGCACTGCAGGAGATGAAGCGCAACCTGTTGACCGCCGAGTGCACGCCACTCGGCGAATACCTGACCGGAGAGGCCGAGCGCATGGTTCGCAGCTTCCACACGCAGGACGCCCGCGAAGCCGCGGACGCCTTCCTCGGCAAACGCACCCCCGTGTTCACCGGAAGCTGACCCAGCCGACTCGGCACCAGACTGGAGAATTTCATGGCACTGACGACCCCCAGCCGCCCGCGGCTCACGACGGTCAAGTTCACCGCCGGGCGCGCATGGACCATCACGATCCTGCTCCTGGGCTTCATGCTCCTCAACTTCGCCGACAAGGCGGTCCTGGGCTTCGCCGGCATCCAGATCATGGAGGATCTGTCGCTCTCGGCCCAACAGTTCGGCCTGCTGCAGAGCGCGTTCTTCTGGCTGTTCGCGGCCGGTGCGATCGTCATCGGCGCCCTCACCACCAAGGTCAACGTCCGGTGGCTGCTCGCCGCCGTGATGCTGGTCTGGATCGTCACGATGCTCCCGCTCATCGGACCGGTGAACTTCACTGTCCTGCTGGCATGCCGAATCGTTCTCGGGTTCGCCGAGGGTCCGGCGTACGCGCTCGCCACACATGTCGTGCACTCCTGGTTCGCCCCCGAGAAGCGCGCACTGCCCGCGGGCATCGTGACCGCCGGCGCATCGATCGGCCCACTGATCGCCGCACCGGTACTCACGTGGGTCATCGTCACCTGGTCGTGGCATGCGGCATTCGCGGTCCTCGTGGTGGCCGGTGTGCTCTGGATCGTGGCCTGGCTCCTGCTCGGTCGCGATGCTCCCGAAGCCCGCCACGACGAGGGTGTCGACGAGCAGGAAGACGCACCCGACCGTCCGGTCGTCGTGCCCTACCGTCGACTCCTCTTGTGCGGGACCATCATCGGGATCGCCCTGCTGACCTTCTTCGCCTACTGGTCCACGACACTGAAGATCTCGTGGCTGCCGCTCTATCTCAGCGACGGCCTGGGCTACGACACCATCACGACGGGCCGGCTCATCACGTTCCCGTACGCCGTGGCGGCGGTGGCGGCGATCGGCACCGGCTGGCTGTCCAACCGGCTCACTGCCCGCGGTTGGTCCAAACGCTTCACTCGCGGCTACCTGACCGGAGGCCTCGTCATCGGCTGCGGCGTGTCGATGTTCCTGTTCACCGTGCTGGACACCGGCATCGCACAGATGATCTTCATCTCCCTGGCATTCTCGCTGAATTCGGCTGCATACGCGGTGGCCTTCGTGGCCATCGGCGACCTGGTCCATCCGAAGCAGCGCGGTACGGTCCTCGGGTTCCTCGTCGCCTTCTACAGCATGGCCGGCGTCCTGGCGC
Source organism: Prescottella sp. GW823-FHT02E09 (assembly GCF_058797375.1). Classification (NCBI taxonomy): domain Bacteria; kingdom Bacillati; phylum Actinomycetota; class Actinomycetes; order Mycobacteriales; family Nocardiaceae; genus Rhodococcus; species Prescottella sp. GW823-FHT02E09. The sequence continues at coordinate 485,090 of NZ_JBXAJP010000004.1, read as the reverse complement.
CGCTGCTGCTCGGGTACTTCGTGGACAGCGCCGCCGAGCGCGCCATCGGCTACGGCCACGGGTTCGCCGTCACGGGTGTCCTCATGACGGTCGGCGGACTCGCGGCGATGTTCCTCGTGCGTCCCGAGCGGGATCTCGCGCGGCTGCGCCTGTCGGTGGAGGCCACGCGGTGACCGCGGCACTCACCGGCGTCCGGGTGGTCGACTTCGGCCAGTTCATCGCCGCCCCCGCCGCGGCACAGGTCCTGGCAGATCTGGGCGCCGACGTCATCAAGATCGAAGGCCTCGACGGCGAAGGGGCACGTGCCGTCGGCATCTACGGGAACGCCATGCTCCGGGCCTACAATCGGAACAAGCGTTGCATCGCAGTGGATCTGAAGAACCCGGCGGGACTGCGCATCGCACGGGAGCTGGTCGACACCGCCGACATCGTCATCCAGAATCTTCGCCCCGGCGCGATGGAGCGACTCGGGCTCGGATCGCAGCAGCTCCGCTCCGAGAGGCCGGAGCTGGTCTACGGCACCGTATCCGGATTCGGCAGCCGCGGGCCGTCGGCACTTCGGACCGGCTTCGACATCGCGGCCCAGGCCGAGAGCGGCATCATGTGGGTCACCGGCGAACCGGACGGCGAGCCGCAGCGTGTCGGCTTTCCCGTCGTCGATGCCGCCGCCGGACACGTTCTGGCCGAGGCGGTCCTGGGCGCCTACATCCGGCGCCTGCGCTTCGGGGTGGGAGACGACGTCGAGGTCTCGCTCCTGGACGTCGCGATCCATCTCCAGGGCGCGAACTGGGCCGAGTACTTCCTGACCGGGCGTGAACCCGTCCGGTCCGGGAACGGTCAGCCCGCGGTGGCCCCGGCAGCGGACGTGGTACCCACGAGCGACGGGCTGATCGTCCTGTCCGCTTACCATCCGGCCCATTTCGCGACCTTGTGTCGGATCATCGGGCGGGAACACCTGCTCACCGACCCACGGTTCACCGACAACGCCGGTCGCGTCGCCCACCGGGACGCCCTGTTGGCGGAGATCCGACCTGCGTTCCGAAACTCGACCAGCGACGAGGCGGTCGAGATGCTCACGCGCAACGGGCTCGTGTGTGGGCGGATCGCGTCGTACCCCGACGTGGTCGCAAACCCCGACGTCTCGGCATCCGGAATATTCTGTGACGTCAAGGATTTCGATGGCGTCCACACCCGCGGACTCGGGCCCGCTTTCCGCGCCGCGAGTGACCTCGGCGGTGTTTCGGACGGCGTCGCCGATGTCGGCGGTCACACCGCCGAGATTCTCCGAGGCCTCGGCTACAGCGATTCCGCGGTCGATCGCCTGGCCACTTCCGGCGCGGTATCGCTCGCCAGCCCACTCGAACATTGATCAAGACAGCATCAGGAGACACAACGTGTACAGGGACATCTACTCCGCCGACCACGACGACTTCCGCGCCGCGGTAGCGCAGTTCATCAAACAGGAGATCAGCCCGAAAGTCGCCGAGTGGGAGGCTGCCGGCCTGGTCCCACGCGACCTGTACCGGAAGACGGCGGAGCTCGGGATCAACGGCCTGCAGATCGCCGAGGAGTACGGCGGTGGCGGCCAGAAGTCGTTCATGTTCAATGCGGTGGTCCTCGAGGAAACCGGCTACGCCGCAGCGACCCTGGGCGGACTCCAGGTGCACCTGAACACCGTCCTGGCATACTTTCTCGAGTTCGCGAATGCCGAGCAACGCGAACGTTGGATGCCGGGGCTTGCGGACGGTTCGCTGGTCACGTCCATCGCGATGACCGAACCCGGAACCGGTTCCGATCTGGCGGGCATGGCGACCACCGCGGTCCGGGACGGCGACCACTACATCCTGAACGGGGCGAAGACCTTCATCACCGGTGGCATCCAGGCCGACCTCGTGGTCGTCGTCGCCCGGACCTCGACGGACGCAGGTGATCGGCGCAAAGGACTGTCGCTGTTGGTAGTCGAGTCGGGGATGCCCGGGTTCGAGCGGGGGCGCAACCTCGACAAGATGGGGCTCAAGGCACAGGACACCGCCGAGCTGAGTTTCAGCGACGTCCGGGTGCCGGTCTCGAACCTGCTCGGAACCGAGGGCGACGCCTTCACGATGCTCACCCACAATCTCGCGCAGGAACGCTTGACCGTGGCAATCTCCGCGCAGGCGACCGCCACCGCGGCACTGAACCTGGCGATCGACTACGTCAAGGAACGCAAGGTGTTCGGCCAGCCTGTCGCGAACTTCCAGAACACCAAGTTCGTTCTCGCGCAATGCGCGGCCGAGCTGGCCGCCAGCCAGGCCCTCGTCGATCGCGCGCTGGTCAACCTGGACAACGGCCGGCTCTCCGCGGCCGACGCCGCGGCGGCCAAGCTGATCTGCACCGAGACCCAGTCGCGCGTGGTCGATCAGAGCCTCCAGCTGCACGGCGGCTACGGCTACATGGCGGAATACCCGATCTCCCGGCTGTACACCGATGCTCGCGTGACACGAATCTTCGGTGGTACCAACGAAGTGATGCGCAGCGTCGTGTCCAAGTCGCTCGGGCTCTGACGGTCGGACGATACCGGTGGCCCGGGCGTGTGCCCGGGCCACCGGTCTGCCGTCACAGCCGGGTGACGTCGAGGTTCCCGTCGTGGAAGTCGGCGCGCAGCCGCTTCTTGTCGAACTTGCCGACGCTGGTCTTGGGTACCTCCTGGATCACCGCCCAGTTCTCGGGCAACTGCCACTTGGCGACCTTGTCCGCCAGGAAGTCCCGCAACTGGTCCAGCGTGGTCTCGCTGCCCTCACGCAGCACCACCGCCACCAGCGGCCGCTCGTCCCACTTCTCGTCCGGCACACCGATCACCGCCGCCTCGGCCACGCCCGGATGACCCATGACGGCGTTCTCGAGATCCACCGACGAAATCCACTCGCCGCCGGACTTGATGATGTCCTTCGTCCGGTCCGACAACGACAGGTACCCGTCCGCGGTGATGGAACCGACGTCGCCTGTCCGCAGCCAGCCGTCACGGAACTTGTCCGGAGCGTCCACGCCGTAGTACGACGCCGTGATCCACGGACCCCGGACCTCGAGTTCGCCGACACTGCGACCGTCGTGCGGCACCCGGTTGCCGTCGTCGTCGATCAGGCGGGCCTCCACCGACGCCGGGAACCGGCCCTGCATGTAGCGGTACTTCCACCGCTGCTCCCCGCTGGCCTCGGCCGGAGGACGGCCCACCGAACCGACCGGCGACGTCTCGGTCATGCCCCACGCGTGCAGCACCGACACCTGGTGGTCGTCCTCGAACGCGTGCATCAGCGCCGGCGGCACCGCGGCGCCGCCGATCAGCACCTCCCGCATCGACGAGATGTCCTGTGGGTGCTGCTCGAGGTACTGGTGCAGGCCCTGCCAGATGGTCGGCACCGCGGCCGCGAACGTCGGCTTCTCCGATGCGATCAGCTCGGCGAGCGGCGCAGGCTGCAGGAAGCGGTCCGGCATGATCAGCGACGCACCGATCATGAACGCCGCGTACGGCAAACCCCACGACATCGCATGGAACTGCGGCACCACCGCAAGCGCACGATCACCCTGCTTCAGATTCGGGCCGTCGCTCATGCACACCTGCATCGAATGCAGGTAGATCGACCGGTGCGAGTACACGACACCCTTCGGATCACCCGTCGTGCCCGAGGTGTAACACATTGCCGCAGCATACCGTTCATCGAGCTCCGGCCAGTCGAACACCGTCGGCAAGCCCGCGATGAGGCCCTCGTAGGTGTGCACCTGCATCCCCTCAGGCACCTGCAACCCGGCCGTCGTGTCACCCGTGACGATCACGTGCTCGACCGTCTTCAACTGCGGCAGCTGCGGCGCGAGCAACGGAATCAACGTCACGTCGACGATGATCACCCGGTCCTCGGCATGGTTGGCCACATGCACCAACTGCTCCGGGAACAACCGAATGTTCAGAGTGTGCAACACCGCGCCCATCGACGGGACCGCCAGATACGCCTCGAGATGCTCCGCGTTGTTCCACATGAATGTCGCAACCCGATCATCACCCTCGACACCCAACCCGCGCAACGCATGCGCCAGCGCCGCACACCGACGGCCCACCTCCGCATACGTCCGACGACGCGGCCCCGCCTCGGTCCACGTCACCACCTCGGCATCCGCATGGACGGCACTCCCGTGCCGCAGCAACTGCGCAATGGACAGCGGAAGATCGTTCATCGTGCTCAACATGGACGGCTCCTGATCGAACGGTGTGGTGCGGTCGTTGTGCGCCGAAACTACGCCACGAACGAGACCTGGATCACCCTCCCCCCGTCACCGGCGTTTCGAACCGATCGGTCGCCGGAGGTGCGGCCCACTGCATCAATCGATGGATCGGGTCCCCAACCGGTATGCCCGCTGCGCATTGCTGTGGGCGACCATCCGTGCGACTCGCTCCGCATCATCGACGGTCCAACAACCCTGCGCCACAGAATCTCCGAGCACACTCGCCAACGCCCGACGGAAGAGCGCCGCGCTCACATGGAACAACTCGGGCAGACCGCAACCGTCGGTGGAGAACAGTACCGACCCGAACGGTGCCAGCTCGAGCAGTTCGGCGAGAATTCTCGTCGCACCACCGGCGCCGACGTTCTGCACCGCGAGCCCGACGTCGACGAAGACGTGGTCGAACACCTGCGCGAGGTACCCGGCATGCCGCTGGAACGGGTAGCTGTGCAGCAGCATGATCGGCACTCCGCGGTCCGCGGTGGCACGCAGCAGTGGCATCAGCAGCAGCGGGTCCGCGCGTGCGAGGTCGGTGTCGGCGTCGCCGTAGCCGACATGGAACTGGATCGGCAGCCCCGCGTCGACCGCGGTCCAGATGAGGAACCGGGTGAGCGTCTCGTCGGCCAGTCGCGCCGGCGCGCCGCCGCCGATGTCCGCCGCCCACCGCACCGCGGCCGTGTAGACCGCCGCGTCGGAGGGGCGTTCGGGCGGAAGGTCCAGACCCACCCGGTAGGCGGCGATCGTCTTGAACGCGACCGCGTTCCCAGCCGCAGCCCGGACCTGTTCGCGGAACCGATCCGCGAAGTCGGGCGGGCCGTGTTCGACGATCACGCGCTCCGCCAGCGATTCCAGGCGCACCACCTCGCGGGCGGCCCCGCCGGTGTACGCGGCCAACTCGTCGGGGGCCGTCAGGCTCTCGGGACGAAACCCCGTGTCGACGAGGTAGTCGGAGATCCCGGTCGCACGCAGCAGGAGCTGGGCCACCTCGTCGGTACCGAGTTCGGCGCGCCGCGCGAGGTAGTGGTCGGGATCGCTGTGCGGCTGCAACCCCAGCACCGGCGCGCACAGTCGCCGCACCGCGAACCCGATCTGGGTGTCGAAGAGGCTGCCGTGCCACGGACCGGGCACCGCCGCCTCGCACAGCAATGCCTCGAAAGCCGAACGATCGAGTGGTTCGCGCACGATGCCGTGGCAGTGGTGGTCGACGAGAGAAATCGTATCGACCAGCTCCGCAATCGGGTTATCGCCGGATGCTCCCGGCGTATCGTCTGGGAACGGCGCCATCTACGCCATTGTGCCGCTGATCGGGTAGCGCGCGAGGGAGATGCGATGGATCGGCACGATCGTGACCGGCGGGCTCTCGAGGCCGCGCGGCTGACCCGGCGGCTCGCCGGGCGCGGAGTCGTCGGCGTGGCCCTGACCTGGGTCGACAACAGTGGTGTCAACCGGATGAAGGCGGTGCCCGTCGAGCGGTTCGAGCGGGCCGCGACATGGGGCGTGGGCGCCTCCCCCGTGTTCGACGCGTTCACCCCGGACGACACCATCGTCGCCGGACGCTTCGCGGGCGGACCGGTGGGCGACCTGCGCCTGCTGCCCGACCTGGACCGGGTCACGGTGCTGTCGGCGCTGCCGGGATGGGCATGGGCACCCGTCGACCGCTACACGCAGGACGGCGACCTGCATCCGCAGGACTCGCGCGGCCTCCTGCGCCGCGCCGTCACACAGCTCGCCGAGGACGATCTGACGGCGCGGGCCGCGTTCGAGATCGAGTGGGTGATCGGACAGGACGCGGACGACTTCGTGCCCGCCACCCGCGGTCCGGCGTACGGTTTCACCCGCCTGGTGGAGCGGTCCGGCTACCTCGCCGACGTGCTGTCGGCACTGCGCGATCAGGACGTGCGGGTGGAGCAGATCCATCCCGAGTACGCCCCGGGCCAGTTCGAGGTGTCGGTTGCAGCCGAGGATCCGCTCGGCGCCGCGGACACGTTCGTGTTGGTGCGCGAGACGATCCGCGCGGTGACCACGCGGCACGGCCTGCGGGCATCCTTCTCCCCCAAGGTCGAGGCCGCGGGTGTCGGCAACGGCGGACACGTGCACCTGTCGCTGTGGCGGGAGGGCATCAACCTGCACAGCGGGGGTGATGGGCCGTGCGCGATCACCGACACCGCCGAGTCGTTCGCGGCGGGGATCCTCGAACGGCTGCCTGCGCTGCTGGCCGTCGGGGCGCCGTCCGTCGCGAGCTATCTTCGGCTGGTGCCGGGCGCGTGGGCGGCGCCGTTCCAGGTGTGTGGGCACGAGAATCGTGAAGCCGCACTACGTTTGATCACCGGCAGCACCGGCGACGAGGATCGTGCCGCGAATCTCGAAGTGAAGGTCCTCGACCAGTCCGCCAACCCGTACCTGTGCATGGCCGGCCTGCTGTTCGCCGGCATGTGGGGCGTCCGGGCGGGGCTGCGTCTGCCCGCACTGATCGACGTCGATCCGGCGACGCTGCCGGAGCCGGAGCCGGAGCGAGGGGCACGCGGAATCCGCCGACTCCCCCGCTCCCTCGCCGAGGCCACCGACGCCTTCGAGGCCGACGCCATGCTCACCCACGCCTTCGGCACCGAACTCGCGGCCACCATCGTCGACGTCCGTCGCGCCGAGATCGAGCGATTCGGCGGTGCGACGGACGAGGAGATCGCCGCGGCGTTGCGGTGGGCGTTCTGAGCAACGCCCACCGCGGGCGAATCACCACCAGACGCGGCGGCGGTGCGACGTTCGTGGCGGAGGGCGAGACGATGGCAGATCCTGTCGCGGCACAGGTCGCACGGGCAGGTCCAGGCAGCGGGGCAGAAGGTCCACCAACCACACTGGCCGGAAGTGGTTCTATACCAACGTGATTCGATGTGTTCGGGCAGATTGCACGCACCGTCACGGTGATCGTGGCCGGCCTCGACAGCGATCTCATGGCGGTTCATCCGGACCCACAGGGGAGCATGTGCATCGGTACGGGACAAGGCGGTACCTTTCGGTGCTCACGCGCCCCGGCCCGCTACCCCCGGACGAGGACGGACCGGGGCGACGGTTGGCGCACCGCGCCCCTCGCCTGCCCGAGCAGGCGTCGTCCAGTTCGTTTCATGCCGCCGAGCATGGCACGGGTGTCCGACGGTGCCGTCTCGCCCGACACGTGCACACCTACTCTTGACCCTCACGTAGCGTCATAGTTGATGCTGTTCTCATGCGCATCAGCGACATCGCACAGGCCGCCGGGACGACGCCTCGGACCGTCCGCCACTATCACCGCCTCGGCCTGCTCGACGAGCCTCGCCGGCTGGCGAACGGCTACCGCGAGTACGACCTGGCGGATCTCGTCCGACTCATGCGGGTGCGGTGGCTCGCGAGCGCGGGCGTGCCGTTGGGCTCGGTCTCGTCGATCGTCTCCGCCACGACCGACGAGGCGGCGGCAGACGACCTCGAGGCTGACCTGTCCGCCCTGATCGACTCCATCGAGGAGGAACGCCGCGTACTGGCGGCCAAGAGCACCCGTCTGCGAGAGATGCTCGACGCACACCGTTCCGGACGGCCGGTCTCCCCTCTCCCACCCGGCCTGGCCCTGGTCTTTGCCGATCTGATCGGCACCGAGTCCGATCCTGCGGTGCGGGCCGAACTCGAGCGGGAGCGCAACGCGTTCGAGTTGGTGGCGATCTCCGGGACAGCCCCCGAGGCATTCTTCGACGCGACCACGCATCTGCTCACCGACGAGCACGCGCGGGACCGGATCGTGCAGCTGTATCGGCGGTTCGCCGCCGTACGGGGCCGCGATCCGGCGCAATATCCAGCAGAGATCGAATCTCTTGCCGAGGCAACGGAAATCACGATTCGGGCAGTGCTGGAGCAGTCCGGCGTCCTCGAGCAGTGGCAGACCGCCGGCCCGTCCCTCGACAGGTCCGCGATACCGGTGACGGACCTCGTGCCAGATCCGGCGCAGGGCGCAGTCATCGCACTCCTGTTGCGGCGACTCGGGATCGCGAGCGAGGTCTCGCAGTGATCCGGTCGTTGTGGCTGTGGAGCCGAGGAAGAGTCGACGGCGCCGGCGACGGCGTCTCCACGTTCGGGTACACCGCGGGCACACTGGGCATCCCGGTTGCGTTTCTCGTCGCCACCGTCGTCGAGGCCGCGGCTGTCCACCTGCTCGTCCCCTGGCAGTGGCTTCGAGGAACGCTCCTCGCCCTCACTGTCGTCTCCGTCGTCGCAGCGGCGGGTCTGCTGGCGACCCGCGCGGTCCATCCGCACCTGGTGACCGCCCGCAGGCTCGTCCTGCGGTCGGGTCGGACGACCGTCTTGTCCGTCGATCGCGATCGGATCGTCCGGGTCCTCCCCACCCGACGGTTCCGGCACACCTCCCCCGGCATCCACGACGGCCGACTCTATCTGCCGGGACCGGACGGCACCGTTGTCGACATCGACTTCGACGTACCGGTTCTCGTGGAGCGATCCTCGGCCACTGCGCAATTCGAACCGAAGGCGGTCACCGGAGTGAGTCTGCACGTCGATGCTCCGAAAGACCTGTGTGCCCGTCTCAGCCTGCAGTGCTGACGAAAACCCTCTCGTCGAGACAAGTCACAGCGCCCACTCGTCCGCGAGCTCGACGACGATCTTCTTGTCGTTGCCGGGATCGGCGGGGTCGTACCAGAGCCGGGCACGCTGGCCTTCGACGACCGGGGTGGCGGCATGAACCACCATCCGGCGCTGCACCCACCGCTGGGTGTTCAGACCGTCGGTGAACGAGAACGTCACGGCGGTGAAGACCCGATAGCTCTCCCGAAAGACGCTGTACCCCTTGTCGGTGACGGTCGCCGTGGTGACCGTGCCGGTGCGCTTGGCCTGGCGGGCGAGGGCACAGCGGGCCTGTCGTACCCGGGCGACGGTCAGTCCACCGATCAGGCACACCGCAGCCGTCGCCAGGCAGCCGTATCCGATGGCGGTCACGAACGGGCTGTCACCGATCTGCCGCGCCGCAGTGATCACACCGACGCCGGCCCCGGACCACCAGACTACGAAACCGTAGAGCAATCCGAGCTGCCGAGCCTTGAGCATCACCGACGCCCAGAGGAGGAGCCCCGCGACCGACAGCGGCAGACCCGCGAGAGCCCCGACGAACGCGAGCGCCGGCGGATCGAAGGACGCCAGCCCACCGCCGAACATCCTCGGCCAGCCGTACCCCATCGCCGCTCCGCCGACGCACAACAGCGTCGAGGCAAGCGAGATCCGCCCCAGGCCCGGTGGACGACTCAGGCGTTCGCGCCTGGCGGCAACCGGATCGATCGTGCTCATCGAAAACTCCCCCCTCACGCCACCGGAGGGCGTGTTCCTACGGGGAGCATAAGCGGTCGGCTCCGGCAGCGGCACTCAGGAATCCAGGCGGCCGAAACCGACAACGGCCGAATCGGATTCCCAGTCGAGATCATGGACCCGGATCTTGCCGAGTTCGTTGCCGCCGACGGTGGTCGCCGTGTCGCCGTCCACCGCGACGACGAAATTGGTGTGCTGACCGATACGGAACTCGTTGTCGTACAACACCACATCGCCCGTTTTGGGCTGGTAGCCGTTACCGATCGGCTCGAACCGGCCCTCCGACTCGTAGTACTCCTGGAGCGTATAGACGCCCGGAATCCGCCACGACCCGGAGTGCGGGTTCGACAGCGGTTCCCCCGCCTCCCGCATGATCCAGCTGACGAAGTTCGCGCACCACGGCTCCTTCGCTCCGTCGGAGTAGAACGTGCCGGGTCGCTGCTCACGGTGCTCGTCCTCGAGGAGATCGACCACCTTGGCCTGCGTGGGCGTCAGCGTCGAGGTGTCGACGTCGGGGAACGCCGCGGTGTCCCACGGCAGATACCGGTCCGGCGCCCACCACAGCACGGCGCCCGCCGCCAGCACCAGCACCGCGACGACACCTGCGATCCACACTGCGAGGCGACGACGACGGGCGGTGGGCTGTGCGGTCATACCCTCGAATGTAGCCGGAAGCGGAACTGTGAATCGGTAGCCTCACCCGCGGCAAGGTGCTGCCGGACTCCGCGCTTCCACGGGCACGCAGGGGAACGGGTCGTACGCTGGATCGGACTCGGGCCAGGAGAGGTACCGACGTATCAGTGGGTCCACGGCATGGGAGTTGTGTGAGCGAGCAGACCGATTCGTCGCACGATGCGATCCGCTCGAACGAGACCACGGTGCCGCTCCTCGCGTGCGTGTCACCGGAAGACACGCTGGCGTTCTACACCGCGCTCGGGTTCGAGGTCACCTACGAGATGCGCAAGCCGTACGTCTACATCGCCGTCCGGATGAGCGGTTTCGAACTCCACTTCGGCGCGGCACCGGCCGGCACCGACCCCGAGAACGAGAACGCCGGGGGCTGTCTCGTCATGGTCGACGCCGTCGCGCCCTACCACGCGGCGTTCACTACGGCGATGCGTCGGGCGTACGGGAAGGTGCTCTCGTCAGGCCTCCCTCGGATCACCCGATACCGGCCCGGGGCGAGCCGGTTCACAATCGTCGACCCGTCCGGGAACTCGATCATCTTCATCCGCCGCGACGAACCGGAGGAACTGGAGTACGGCGGGTCCGCGAAGCTGAAGGGGCTCGCGAAGGCCATAGACAACGCCCGGATCTTCCGTGAGTTCAAGAACGACGATCGGGCGGCCGTGCGCACTCTGACATCCGCGCTGCGGCGACACGGCGACGACGCACCGGCCATCGAGCGCGCCCTCGCGATCGCGGCCCTGATCGAACTGTCCGTCGCGACCGGGGACACCGAGAAGCGCGCCAACCTGATGGAAGCTCTCCGTGCGATCCCGCTGACGGAGACCGAGCAGGAACGAGTCTCCGGCGAGCTCCGCACGGCGGAGAACCTCGAGCAGTGGCTCGCGCCGGGGAAGCCGTGACCGGCAGTGCCCGCATGCACCGGCACGGGAGGAACGGAGACGATCACCGGAACTCGATGATCAGTTGGGGCGGATCATCGACGGCAATGACCTCGAACGGCGTCGGCCCGCCACGAATCCCCATGAAGGACTGGGTAACTCCGTTGGAATCGCGCGTGTCCGGCAGCAGGAAGAGCTGCGCTATTCGGGAACCCTCCGGCCCCGCCACCGGCGTTGCCGTGTCGTAGAGGTGCCGCGCGGGCAGCGCCGTATCCATGATGTCGACCTGCATGATGGCCTGCCCGGCGACCGACAACGTGGGACCGCCGCGGTGCGGGACGGCCTCGGCGACATACCCCGCCTTCCAGAAGGGGATCCCGGAACCGCTGAACGAGTAGACGACCCGCTCGAGACCAAGATCGGGGTCGAAATCGATCCGCACGTCGTCGACGGCGGCGGTGGAGACCACACCGGACGCCGGCGGGGCGTCAGTCGCCGGCGCGGGTTCGATCACGGAGGGGTGCGCGGGCGTGGGCCCGAAATGGATCCGGCCGGTGCGGTCGGCCGGTATGGAGCGCGGGGGTGGATCCGACGGCGGTGCGGTCCCATCGACTCCACACCCGCCCAGCACGATCACGCAGGCCACCACCCCGACGATCGACTTCGATCCCCCCACGATTTCCCCCTCGTCCGCCCCAACCCACCCACCCACCTACCCACCCACGACCGACTGTACGTCCAGCTCCGTGACATCCGGGGCGCTTCGAGGCGGGATGTGCCGGGCCGGACGCGTCGAGGATCGCGACGTCGGGAGCCCGCCGCCGGACGACCAGTTTCGAGGTCATCGGGTTACATTGCTCGACCGAACCGAACAACCGATTGACCTGCGTCGAGGCCGTTTCTTTCCACCGAAGTGGAACACAGGCCGCGGCATCGTTTCGACGTGTCCGGCAGATCCGGTGAAACCCGTTGCCCTCCGACGATATTCGAGGTCGGTAACGCCACCGAGCAGACTCTGCGATCAGTTGATAGCGTTCAAACCGAACAAACCGTTCGCGTTCTGTCGACTGACAAGGAGTGTCGAGTGTTTTCCAGCGTCAACGACCTTTTCACCCTCGTACTCAATCTCGGCTTCTCGATGGGATCCTCGGGCTTCCACGTGAGCAGCTCCGGCGGCGGCGCCGGGAACCCGACTCTGACCTAGGGAATCTCTCCGAAGCCCCCTGTGCCCCGGACGAATGCATCCGGGGCACAGATCTGTCTCGGGTCGGCGCCTCTGCCCGCGGTGTACATCATGGGCTGGGTGGCGTGGTGCGCCGACAGCCCCTGAATCATCGCACTCACCACACGACACACTACTTGACTCGAACATGAGTTCGAATTAGACTTGCCGCATGAATCCGGGGGGAATCATTGAACCAGGCGCGGCAGCCACCACGCTGCACGCCGATGACGTCCGCCGCCTCCCCGAATCCGAGCTGCTCGCCGCCGCGGTCGACATCTCCCACCAGATCGAACGACTCGAAACCCTCCGTGTCGCCGCCGTCACCGAAATCGACGAGCGCGCACTCTCCTTCGACACCCTCGGGTTCCGCAGCGTCAAGCTATGGCTCGCATCGCAGACCCTGCTGGAAGTGCCAGCGGCGGCACGGATCCTCACCCTCGGCCGCGCACTCCGGCGTCAGCCCGAGATCGCCGACGCCTACGAGAGCGGCCGGATCTCCGGCGACCACGCCGGATTGATTTCCAAGTTCTGCGAACGCCCACCCCGCGGCATGCCCGCCCAAGCCCTGAACGGGCGCATCGCACTACTCGACTGCGCCACCGGACCCGCAGCCACCACCGACAGCATCCGCGGCGCCATCGCGAAACTCGAGCGGATCTTCGAATCCGACGAACTGCCCGCCAACGAAGACACCGACCGCAACGAGTTTCACGCCTCCAAAGCCCTGAACGGGCGCATCGCAGTGAAAGGCGACTTCGACTCCATCACAGGCGAAATGCTCCTCACCGCACTCTCCGCCCTCACCAAGCCGAAGAACCCAGTCGACGACCCCGCCGGCATCCGCACCCCCGGACAACGCCGCGCCGAAGCCTTCACCGACATCCTGCGGCACTACCTCAACTCCGTCGACGCGTCAGATGATCGAAACAGGGGCACTAGACTCTGTAGGCCATGAGTACCCAGGCGATCATCTACGCGCGAGTCTCAGCGGTGAAAGATGGCCGGGCCCGTTCGGTGCCGGAGCAGGTCGAGGAATGCCGCCTCGAGTGCGATCGGCGCGGATGGACCGTGAAAGCCGTCATCACCGACGAAGGCATCGGGGCATCGCAGCACACCCGGCGTAAGGACCGCCCCGGCTTCGAGCGGCTCAAGGCCGAGCTTTCGGGGGCCGATGTGCTCGTGTCGTGGGAATCGTCGCGTGTCACCCGGACGCCTGCAGTGCTGGAGGAGCTGTTGACGCTGTGCGCCGCCGAGGGCGTCCTACTCTGCTACAGCGGGCAAGTCCTGGACCCGTCGAGGCCAAGCGACCGAATGATGCTGCGGGTCACAGGTGCCACGAGCGCGCTGGAATCCGACATGACCCGCGAACGGGTGCTGCGGGCATCGAGGCACCGGGCGGCCCAGGGTCGACCTCACGGAATGATGCCGTACGGCTACGTGCAGCAGTGGGATTCGAAAGGGAATGCCTCGTGGGTTGTGGATCCCGTTCGGGCACCCCTGGTTCGTGAGGCGGCACGCCGAATCCTCGACGGCGATTCGCTGCGTGCTGTGACAGCGGATCTCATGGCGCGTGACGGCTATGACGGCCCGACGACCGGCGCGAATCTTCGCCGGCTATTGCTGCTGCCGTCGATCGCCGGGCTTCGGGTGCATCGTGGCGAGGTGATCGGCGAGGGCACCTGGACGGCCCTGATCACCGCCGACGAGCATCGACGTTTGAAGGCCCTGCTGACGGCCCCGACGCGTCGCGTCACCTCACGCGGCCCCGAGGCCCGACACCTGTTGTCCGGCAACGTGTTGGAATGTGGGCGTTGCGGCGGTCGCAACTGGTCTTACTACGAGAGCAAGCGTTCCCCGGTGCCCCTGTATCGCTGTACCGGATGCCATTTGTCTAGGCGTGCAGCTGATCTCGATGCGCTCGTCGAGGCTGCCATGGTTTCGCTGTTGGAGGATCCGAGGGCCCGTGAAGTGTTGTCCGCCGACGACCCGGATACAGCTGCAGCATCCGAGGAGCGGCAAGCGTTGCAGCAACGATTGGACGCTCTGCGGATGGAATACGTCGAGGGTGCTGTTACTGCCGCGTCTTTCGCGGTGATCGAGGCCGAGCTGTCCCGGCGCATCGCCGATGTGGATGCTTCGATCGCTGCGGCTTCGAGGCGTCGACCCTTGTCCGCTGTGATGTCTGGGGTGTGGGCGGATCTGCCGATCGCTGCACGGAAGGAGGCCGTTCGGATGACGCTGCGGATCGTGGTGAACGAACAGGCCCCGAGGCTGCGGGGGGGTGGATCCGGATTCGATCGGCCTGGAATGGAAGGCCTAAAGGCCGATCGAGCGCAGGAACAGCGCGGTGTCGTTCAGCCAGTTGATCGCCGCCACATACAGCGGGCCGAGAACGGGGCCGAACCAGAGAATCGGGTCATCCATCGTGATCACCTCCTGACGGGTAGGCGCACCCGTGAGTCAACCTAGCAGTTGGTGCCGCCGAGCCAGCACGGCATGAACTCGATCGCTCGTATCCAGTCCCACTCGCTGAAGGGTGGGCTGGGCATCAACCAGACGAACCATGGCCAGTCGCCGCCTCGCATGATCAATCGCCTCCTAGTGCGGTGGGATGGCCCACAGCCAGAGCTGGTAGAGCAACCTCGTACAGCCATTCCGGGACGGGAATGCCGTCGAGCGGTGCCATCACAGCACCTCGTTCAGCCAGTCGATAGCGGCCACGATCACGGGCACCAGTGGCCCCCAGAACGCTAGGTCGTACGGGTACGCGATCATCTCCATCGCCTCCTCAGAAGGCCTGCACTTGGTTATCCGCAAGGTAAACACCAACCCTCTGGAGATCAAAGTCGAACACCTCCGGTGTCGAGTCCCGACCGCCCAACCAGTCTAGAACGCGCCTACTCAAAGGTCCGGCGAATCCATGTGTTCGACGCCCGGCAGTGACTTCCTGCAAACAGCCCCGCGCGCAACTCTGCGTGTTTCCGCGCTGACCAATCACTTGTAGCTATACGCGCACAAATCGAGTTGATACGCGAGACCCATCAACCTGGGGAAACGCCTTGTAGCTGTTCGGCTACCTGCCGACCATCTCGATCGCATCGCGAAAGCACATTTGCAGCAGTGCGGCCCTCCAAACCAGCACGCGACCCGCTTACGGTTTGAGAGGTCCAACAATGAACCGCATCGAACACTAAGGGGCACAGAGGATCATGAGCGTCAAGGACACAATCGAACTGCTGGCACCGGTCGACCTCGTCAGGCTGGGGATCTATCCGTCGATCAGGGCCGCAGCGCACGCCCGGCAACGAGGCGTCGGCCCGAAGTGGTTGAAGCTGTCGGATGCCCGGAACGGCAAAGTTCGCTACCGCACGAAGGATGTCGTGGACTGGCTCGCCTCGAAGGAGCGGACGACGACGAAGCCGCCGAGCACCGACTCGGCACCAAGGGTCGGGTGACGGGCGATGGAGCCGCCGAAGCCGCCGTGGTCGGACGCGTTGGACGACCTGCGGGCCGCCGCTGTCGAGTTGCTCGAATCCAATTGGCCAGCATTGGACCCTGCTGAAGCTCACGAGGCACTTCACAACACAGCCAACAAGATTGACGGCTACACGTCGTATCGGATCCGCTACGGCTACCACATCGCGAATCAGGGACGGAAGACATGAAGATCAAGGATGCAAGGTTCCGGGGAACCTACGCGTTCGACCGGAGTCGCTCGATCGAGGACCAGCTCAACGAAAAGCATTGCCCCGACTGCAACAGCGAGATCCGGCTGCTGGGCATCGATGACGGAAATCATGTGCACGTCGAGGTGGAACACTCGTACAGCTGCCCGATCTGGAGGGGCGTCACGAACCGAAAGCACCGCCGACAGTCCAAGCGGCGCAACCGGAAAGGTTAGTGGGATGACACAAGGCTTCTTCGATACCCGATCGGGTTCTGCGATCTCCCGAACGGATCCCAGCACCGACAGCGGGACATCACCGCCAGTGGACCATCCGCCGCAGTCGCGGCTGAAAATGCTTGGCATGGAGCAAGTCCTGAAACTCAAGCGCGCAAAGCCCTTGATCGACGGGATCATCTATCAGGGCACCGTGGCCCAGCTGTCCAGCGGCCCCGGCGTCGGTAAGACGACACTCGCCGTCGGCATGGCATGCGCTATCGCTGCAGGGCTCTCATCGTGGGAGGGGCACACGATCCCCGAGGAGATGAGGGGCAAGGCTGTGCTCTACATTGCCGCCGAAGGTGTTGCAGGCGTGAAGCAAAGGATCCTCGCATGGTGCGAGCTAACCGGCCACAATGCGCTGTCGCTCCAGCTTTTCGTGATTAGCGAGGCAGCACAGCTGAAGAAGTTGGGGGCTCAGGACGATGTAGCCGAAGTCATCGACCGCTGCAAGGACATCGGGGCCGTGCTCGTGGTCTGGGATACGTGAGCGCGATGCACCGTCGGCTACGAAGAGAACGCCGCAGACGATATGTCGGCAGCCTATGCGCGGATGGAGTCGGTCCAGATCGCCACAGGGGCCGCGCAATTGGCCTGCCACCACACCCCGAGGGCCGGAGGATCGTCACGAGGATCCAACGCCTTCGAGGGGGCCGCATGGTCCGAACTGATCCTCGAGAAGTCTGACGGCGACACCGTCAAACTGGTTGCCACCAAGCACAAGGATGTGCCGGACGGCATCGAGCACTACTACCGCCGGGTAGTGGTCGACTACATCGATCCCCTCGACGGCGCGAAAACGAACGGTGCCGTACTTGTTCAACACGATCCCACCGTACTCGAGACCGAAGAGTCGCCGGAGGTGAAGAACGATACGGACCGGAGGATCCTGGCGTGGTTCCAGCATGAGCTGAATCCTGCCGCCGTGACGCACAAGGCCGTCCACGAGGCAACGGGCGTGCCCAAGGGCACCGTGACTCGGTCGCTCGCCAGGCTCACAGGGGCCGGCAAGCTGGTGAAGGAGGGCACCGAGAGGACCCAAAAGTGGAGGCTGCGAGACCTCGAATCGCTGCTCTGATCGTTTGTTTCACTAGGGGGTGAAACAAGAAGCCTGGAATCGGGTGTGGTGGAACAACTTTGTTTCACCCTGTTCCACACGGGACTGCAGGTGGTGGAACAGCCTCTACCAGCGGAAACGTCAAAACTGTTCCACCCTTGTTTCACTTCCCGTTCCACCCTTGTTCCATGTTTCACCTGTCAGGGGGGTCTATAGACCCCTGACGGAGTGGAACAAACCGAAACAGTAAACCAGCGAAGCGATCACAACGACCCTCCCGACTGACCCCGAGGGGGCGGATCGAGGCCGAGGAGCGAAGCGACGATGAGTCTTTCAGCGGACGCCGGACCCCCGAGCCGCCCCCTGGCACCGCCCGCAGCCCCCCCAGCACCCCCGTGCTGCCGATTGGAGAAACCGTGGAGCGACTTTCAGCAGTCCCGCGACACTCGGTAGCCGGGAGGCGGTTTCGGCCCTCAGATTCAAACCCTGAACGCGAATGGAGTTCCATCCCCATGGACGACCGCGACGAACAGCAGATCCGCAGGCACTTCCTCACCGATCACCCCAGGAGCCCGAAGACGGGCCTACCCCGAATCGACGGGCCCGGCTCTCGGGACTGGTCGATCTTCAAGGACGCCGTGCAACGCAACGCGCGCCGACGCCGTCGGCAGGCCGAACGCACACAGCGGGAGCTGGACACGATCACCGGCAAGGATCGGGGGCCCGTCGTCTACCCCGACAGCCTCGACGCCGCCGACCGCGAACGCTGGCGGAACCTCGCCGATCCACACAGCCCGATAGCTGCCCCAGGAACGTCCGTAGAGCGACGAAACCAGGCTGCCCCGTCCCCCAGTGCCCCCCACGACGCCCGACGCCTCACAGGCAGTGAGGAAAATGTCTCACCCGAAGGAGCCCCGAAGATGATTCCGTTCGCCGACCTACCCGACATCCCCCGACTCGAAGCCGCGCGCCTGTTCCTCGATCTCGCCGCGACCGCCGACACGATGTGCGGACACACACCCGAGGAGCGGCCAGCATGCCGGGCCCGTATCGAACTCATGCGCCGACTCGCCTGGTCGCTCCGGCATCCCGAGGTGGATCCCGGCGCAATCCTGTTCCAGGTGGCCCGGAAGGCGTCCCCGGCACCACTGAAATCGTCATCGGCGATCAGGGCCGTGGTCGACAGCGCCCGTGAGGCTGCCGCATTCCATGGGGAGATGGATCCTGGTGTGGCCCTCGACGCCGTCGAACGGTATGGATCCACCATTGACGATTGGCTGATGTGGCAGAAGCTCTATCGGGTCATCGACCATGTGCAGGGTTCGAGCGGAGCCGTTGCCGCCACGGTGTCTTTTGCCGGTGAGGCCATGGAGGTTCGGGTCGGCGGTGAGGTGGTCGCGATCATCGAGCATGGCTGGCTCGTCGACGACGACGACGAATCGTTTCCGCTGCAGTTCCTCGAAACCCCCGACAGCCCCGACGGCATCGACGGCATCGACGGCATCGACGATTGACGGGGCAGGCCCCACCCGCCGGCCGATCCTGAGACATCTTAACGACCGCTGGGATCGGCTGGCGCTAGTCGTGTTTCGAGATCTCCGGCACGGTACCCCGGTAGACTGGAGGAGATCTCAGCATCCGCTGCAGCACTGGACATCCCGACCGGGGGATCGACCCAGACCGACACGGTCGCTATGACGAAGTCCACCCGCCAAGCTGCGGGTTTCTGGGACTCTAGCGAAATGTGCAAGCGCAGGAACGGATTTGAGACGATGCGAGAACTCTTCTACCGGAACGCCACGAGCTTCGATACCAGCATCGAGGGGCGCACGATCTACGGGTTGGCGGTCCCCTTCGAGCAGGTGATTCGAGCGACGACCGACGGCAGTAGCTACTACGACGAGAAGTTCATCCGAGGCGCGTTCGAGCGCACGATTGTCGAGCGTGGCAACAAGGTTCGGCTGCTCGTCGGCCACGATCACCGACGCCTCGCGATCGGTAGGGCCGTCCTTCTGGAGGAGCGAACCGAAGGCCTCTATGCCGAGTTCCGGGTCAGCGACACGAGCGCCGGTAACGACGCCCTCGAACTGATTCGAGATGGGGTTATCGACTCATTCTCGATCGGGTTCTACGGGATCGGGAAGCGCAAGGATGCTGCCGGTGTTGTCGTTCGAACCGAGGTTGCCTTACATGAGGTTTCGTTGGTCAACGACCCGGCCTATCCCGGCGCGAAGGTCGGCGGCGTCCGGTTGGATCCGAAGCCCCAGAACATCATCAGCGCAGAGGATGCCCGGCGACGCCTGGCACTCGGGGAGTGGTGAACATGCGAACGCTCACAGCAGGCGACCGGCAAGCCATCGAGGAGCTGCAGGCCGCATTCCGGAAAGCTATGCACCGCTTTGATACCGCGAAGGATGACGAATCCCGGACGCGAGCACTCGAAGACATCAGTGACATTTCCAGGGGTATCGAGGAGATCGAAACCCCCTACGTGACAGGACAGAACCATGCGTAAGACCATCAAGGAACTCGAGGCCGAGGCCCGAGACTTCCACAATCAGGCAAACGAAATCTACACGCGCGTAGACGGTGACCTCACCGGCGACGATGCCACCCGATTCGACGAACTGATCGAGAAGCGGGATCGGGCGCGCAAGGAAGCCGAGGATGCGAAGCGCCGCAGCGATGCGGTTCTCGACGACGTGAAGAACGGTCGGGCCGCATTCGAGCACGGCAGCGATCGGGGCACCGAGCGTGTTCCCACGACCCGCGATGCTGGCATGCGGAACATCGAACGGGCCATCAAGGCGAAGCGTTTCGACGAGGCAGCGGGCGCGAGCGTCGAACGGGCCATGAAGGAATCCGGCTGGGCGCAGCGTTGGGCTGCCGCAACAGGATCCGAGGCCTACGAACGCGCATTCGCGAAGCTCGTCACGGACCCCGAACGTGGACACATGCTCTGGGATCCGGAAGAGGCACAGGCATTCCGGGATGTCGAACAGGTTCGAGCGGAACAGCGCGCCATGGCGATCGGCACCTCTGCGGGCGACGACGGCGGACACCTCGTCCCCATGTTCCTCGACCCGGCGATCCTGTTGTCATCCAACGGATCGAACAATCCGCTGCGGCAGATTGCGCGAGTCGTGCAGACCACCTCGGACAGCTGGAAGGGTCTCACCTCTGCGGGCGTGACGGCCGAATGGCTGGCGGAGGCTGCCGAGGCGGCGGATGCGTCCCCGAAGCTCGACGACCCGAAGATCCCTGTACACAAGGGATCCGCGTTCGTGCCCTTCAGCTTCGAGCTCGAAGGCGACGGACTCGGTTTCATGGGGGAGCTTCAGAAGCTGCTCGTCGATGGCGCGGACCAGCTCATGGCCACCGCCTACACGACCGGCAGCGGCACCGGCCAGCCGAGGGGCCTGATCACGGCTCTCGCCGCCGCATCCCCGTCGGTGATCGTTCCGGGCACGGGCACGGAGGTTTTCGAGGCAGATGACCTGTACGCACTGCAGAATGCTCTGCCCCCTCGATTCCAGGGCAATGCATCGTTTGCGGCGAACCTGGTGATCTGGAACCGGGCGCGGCAGAAGGAGACCCCGAACGGGGCCCTGAAGTTCCCGAGCCTGCAGACGAATCCGCCGACCCTGCTCGGGCGTCCGGCTCACGAGATCTCGAACATGGACGGCGTCATCAATCCGGCTGCGACAGAATCGAATTATGTTGCTGTCTACGGTGACTTCTCGAACTTCGTCATCGTCGACCGGATCGGTACGACCATCGAACTGATCCCTCACCTGTTCGGGGCGAATCGTCGTCCTACCGGGCAGCGTGGAGCGTTCATGTGGTTCCGGACGGGATCGGATGTCGTGGTGCCGAACTCGTTCCGGATGCTGAACGTCGCGACCACCACGCCGTGATCGAGACTTCTCGTGTCAAACGGGGCTTCATGACCCCTCTCAAGGCCCGCCATGATGGCTCGGTTTCCTGCCTGAGCGGTGACCTGCACGAGAATTGAAGAACCGTAGGGGCTTCCGGCTTCCGGCAGATATCCCCGAAGCCCCTACGGTTCACCGAGGGCCCGAGAGCCTCCAAACCCCTTCAGCGAGTGGGTGCCATGGGATCTCGGGCCCTCGCCCTTTGTGAGAAAACAGGAGTCGTGAACATGACCGGGGTGCACCATCACAGGCGTTGGCGAGATCTGGCGGCGGAAGCGAAGTTGCGGCTGCCGTGGGTATGTAGATGGTGCGGGGAGTCGATTCCGAAAGATCCCCCCCGGCACTATCTGGATCCGGAGGCCTGCCAGGCGGATCACATCATCCCGGTATCCAAGGGCGGAGATCCGTACGCGTGGAACAACATTGCTCTGATGCACAGGCGGTGCAACCTACAGAAGGGCAACAGCACAGGTCAGGGGCCCTGCCGGAACAGCCGGCAGTGGTAGAGGAACCTCCCTCGATGCCCTCGATATGTGTATGCAACCTTGCAGTGCAACAACCAGATTCACTACACACGTTTGCACTACACCATCCCTCACCTACCCACACCCACCTACCCACACCTACCTACCTAGTGCATGCCATGCAATGCACAACACCCACACTCACAACAGATGATTGTTGTGCAGCAAAAGCTTTCAGCTATGCTGCTCTCAAAGACGATTGTTCGCAAAGAAACTTTCGATGAGTGTTGCATTCGCAACACTGACCAGCACCGGACACGCACCCCCGCGACCAGGCGCGCTCGTGGCCGGAAGGATCCGCCACCCACCCCCACACTTGGCGCTCGTGGCAGCGGACCCCAACACACCCACAATTCCCATCGCAATTCCCAACGCAATTGGTTTATGTAATCCAATTCATCGTGCAGTTGCGAACAATGGTGTCCCCGTACAGGGTGAAAACGCATTCCACACCCCTGTCACCATAGGGGCCGGGGGCGGTATTCCCCCGTGAATCGGCCGGTTGGCAAGGCGACCCGCTCCCTCCCTTTCCCTCTCTGCTTCAGGAAATCGCATTGACCTGCACTTTCGGGTCCCCATCTGCGGTTTTGCTTCAAAATCGCAACGAGATCGTGCCGAAACAGTGCCTTTTTGGTGGTTCTTGAACTGGATTCGGTGACGCATTCGGGGCGGCTCGGCCAATTACTTGGACCTTCCGTTCGGCTGGGGTCTAGCCTGGGCAGACAGGGTCGGGACGGAAGGAACACCCCCCCCGGAGGTTGCGCATGATTCCTAGTGGCTGGATGTGGGGACTCCCGCTGCCGTGGGGAGTGGCGGCGCACGATCTGGGCCGTGATCCCGTGCGACCTCGGCGGACACTGCCCCTGAGAGGAGATGATCGACGATGGACTTCCCGCCGATCTGGTGGCTCATGCCCTATGGCTTCGTGCCTGATCCAATTCGAAACTGGGTCTTGGAGAACGCACCATGCTGGCTCGGCGGCTACTGCCCCTGATTGGAGATGATCGAGATGGACTTTCCATGGATCTACTGGCTGTTGCCTGCGGGCATATTCTCACCCGAGACACGGCAATGGATCGCCCAGAACTGGCCGTGCTCGTTGGGCGGTTACTGCCCCTGATTGGAGGTGAACAGCGATGGACCCATACGGAAATTGGTACGGCCCTATCGGTACCTTCTTCGATCTCGTCTTCTACTGGTTGGCCCACGGGCACCTGCCCTGATAGCCGCCCCAACACGCGACAGCGGGCCAGTTGTTCTTGACCGCAGGAGGTGGTTTGAGATGGATCTCGGTGTGTGGTTGGGCCCGCTGACCCCGGTCGCGATAGTGGTCATTGACTGGCTGGCCGATCTTGGACTTTGGGGCTAGGCAGACACTAGGAGGCGATGATCGAGCATGATAATTCCAGGCGGTTGGATCTGGTTCCTGCCATTGCCGGAAGGGCTACGAATAGCACTGTCGGAAGCCCTCCCATGCGAATGGGGCGGTACCTCCTGTTACCTATGAGGAGATGAGAACGACAGCGGGCCAGCACTGTTGAGGTGTTGACCCGCTGTCGTGTGATCAGGGGTGCGTTACCTCTGTTTCGATCGGGGGTCACACCCGTCGAAGGCGGCGAACGCCCCCACCTGTCACTGCACGTGAACGCGAGAGACCTCGCCCGCAACCACGTGCGATACCCACGAGCCACCGAGCAACGACGAGCAATTACACCGCCGCGCGAGTGCGAGTGCGAGCGCAGGCACAGGCACAGGCACAGGCACAGGCGATGCGAGCCTGTTCGACGACGCCGACGTCGCCTGGATGCCCTGGACGGGACCGCTCACCATCGAGTCCGCCCGCCGCATCGCCTGCGACTGCCACCTCACCCCCATCGTCATCGACGACGGCATCCCCCTCGACCTCGGCCGCACCACCCGCACCGTGGAAACAACGCCGCGCCCTCACCGCCCGCGACGGCGGCTGCGCCTTCCCCGGATGCGGCACACCACCCGCCCACTGCGAAGGCCACCACATCCACCACTGGGCCGACGGCGGACCCACCGACCTCGACAACCTCGTCCTACTCTGCCGCTACCACCACCAACTCCTCCACCACTCACACTGGCAAGTCGCCATCGGCACCGACCGTAAGCCGTGGTTCACCCCACCATCAACCGTCGACCCCTACAAGAAACCCATCCCCGCCCACAACCGGGCAGGACCACTCGCGGCATAGCGCTAGCCGGTACCGGGGAAAGGGTTCCGGCCACAGCGGGTTTCGCGGACAACGGTCAGGCCGCCCATCGCGGCGGCTTCATCGACCGAGAGGCAGGCGGGCACGCTGCCAACCGGTCATGCTGCGGCTACGGCCGGTGGGCGGCGGGGTCGAGGGGAGTGCCGACAGGGTGCGCCTGCTGCGAACCGTCCGCAACGCGATAGCTCATCCCGTGCCGTGCGGTGCCACGCGGATCGGTGGGATCGTTGACGTAGAACCAGTCCATCTGCGCCCCAGCCTTGTCCACCTCGAACACGCCGTATCCGTGGGAGTCGAGTTCGACGTATCGAACGTGCCGGTTGAAGGCCTTGAACGCCTCCTCGGCCGCGACCGTCGCGGTGCGCGGCGGAACCTGCAGCATGTCATCGATGTTCGGTGACGTCACCGAGGGCACCACGAACTCGGTGCCGACCGTGCCGGCGGCAGGGTAGTTCGCGGCGTCCACCGGCAGGTCGCACGCCCACGACGTGTGGATGTCGCCGGTGAGGAACACCGCGTTGCGGACATTGTTCGTGCTGATGGCATCGAACAGACGGCGCCGGTCGGCGGAGTAGCCGTCCCACTGGTCGGTGTTGAAAGGGATACCGGCATCGGGCAGACCGATCATCTCGGTGACGGCCGCAGTGGTGCGGGTATCGAGCGGCGGAAACGCGCACGGCGAAATCATCACCGGATTGCCGACCAACTTCCAGCGGGTGGGGGAGGTGACGATTCCACCGGTCAGCCAGTCCATCTGGGCGCGGCCGGTGATGGTGCGGTCGGGGGAGTCGACGTTGCGCCAGCCTGCGCCGGTGGATGCCGGCTCGTCACGGTACGTGCGCAGGTCCAGCATGGAGATCTCCGCCAACGCGCCGTACCGGAAACGCCGGTACAGTGCGGCATCGGTTCCGCTGGCCCGCACCGGCATCCACTCGAAGTAGGCCTGCCTGCTTGCCGCCTTGCGAGCGCCCCAGTCGCCCTCGGTGGCGGGATCATGGTTCTCGGCGCCGGCGGCGTACGAGTTGTCGGCGGACTCGTGGTCGTCCCACGTCACGATGAACGGGACCTTGGCATGCAGAGCCATCAGATCCGGGTCGGTCTTGTACTGCGCGTGCCGGATCCGGTAGTCCGCGAGGGAGACGATCTCGTGCTCCGGGTCGTGCAGGCGGACCGAACCGTTGCGGGCGCCGTACTCGCCGCGGCCGTACTCGTAGATGTAGTCGCCGAGGTGCAGGATCGCGTCGAGATCGTCACGCTCGGCGAGCAGGCGATACGACGCGAAGTACCCGGCCTCCCAGTTGGAGCACGACACCACACCGAAACGCAGGCGATCGAGGTCGGCGTCGGTGGCCGGCGCGGTACGGGTCCGTCCCACGGGCGAGAACTGCCCCACCGCGGCAAAGCGATAGTAGTACGTGGCGCCGGGCCGCAGCCCGGCGACGTCGACCTTCACCGTGTGGTCGCTCTCGGGGCCGGCGGTGACGGTCCCGCTGCGCACCACGGCGCCGAAGCCCGCATCGGCCGCGACCTCCCAGGTCACCGAAACCCTCTCGCCCACACCCGAACCGGGCTGTGCAGCCTCTGACGGTGTGACTCGGGTCCAGATGACGACACCGTCGGGCAGCGGATCACCGGACGCCACGCCGTGGACGAATCCCGCGGATCCTGCCGACACCGGCACGCCGGCGACGGCGCGTCCCGCCGCCGCGACGGTCAGGCCGGCACCCGCCAGCACCGCCGAGCCGCGCAGCAGACCACGCCGGCTCACGCCGCTCCGAATGTCGCTCTTGTCGCCCTCCGGCACCCGATTCTCGAACACGACAGGATCACAACGAAATTCGGACGGATGTTCAACTCGGATCGACCGAATCTCCGAGTGTTCACCCAGTGTTCGCCGGGCTCGCCCCGTCAGAACACCTGCCGGGCTCCGGGCCGGTGGACCACGCCGCGGGCAACCAACTCGATCGCGACCGCCACAGCACAGGTCTGTGCGAGGAGCAGCCCGACGAGAACGAGGATCTGCACGGCGCCGGCCTGGACCGCGGATCCGCTCGCCAGCAGCACGCCGACGAAAGCGCCCGGCAGTGTCACCAGGCCGACCGTGCGGGTCTGGTCGAGCCCCGGCAGCAGGGCATCGGACGCCGCCGGACCGACCACCTCCATGCGCGCGTCCCGCACGCTCAATCCCAGGCTCAATCCGGCTTCGACCTCACCCCACCGCTGGTCGATCGCGTCCAGGCCCCGTTTGGCGGCTAGGGCGGTAGCGGTCATCGCGTTCCCGAGCACGATGCCCCCGATCGGCACCAATGCGACGCCCTCGAGCGGCACCACTCCGCTGATCAGCATCAGCGGAATCACCACACCGACCCCCGAGGCGAGCGCCACCGACAGCCATGCCGCCGACCGCCCCGCCCTCGAACGGCGGGCCGCCGTCACCGCGGCCGCCACGAACATCACGACGAGGACGAGCAACGACGACCACAGATGTGCCAGTGCCGCGGCCAGGATCAGGGAGACGGCGGCGAGTTGCAGCGCGCCGCGGACTGCGGCCCGGGGAGCCGTCAGGGGATCGCCCAGACCCGCGAATCGGTACACCACCGCGGCGCCCGCAACCATGACCGCGCACAGCACGACGAGCGCGAGGCCGGGGTTCGCCAGCGCGGTACTCACGGTTGTCACCTTCCCACCAAGACCGTGCTCAGCGGAACGCCGGACGCGCGATCCGGGTCCGAGCGCTCCACGACCACAGCCCCGCCGCCGCGACCGCGACGGCGACCGCGAGCACCCACCACGGGGCCGCAAGGGCGATATCGCCGACGTCGACGACGTCGAACAGCTGCCCGACTCCGATGGAACCGACCAGGGTCAGCAACCCACCGAGGGTGTTCAGCATCCCGAAGTGGGCGCCGAGGAAACGCTCGCCGGCGAGGATGCCGATGGTGTCCCGCATGGGCGGGACCATCAGCATCTGACCGATATGCAGCAGTGCGACCCACACCACGAGGCCGGTCAACTGCGCCGCCGCGGAGTCCGGCGCAACCATCGAGACGATCGCGGGCGCGAGGAACGACGCCGCCATGACCGTCATCCCGCCGACGATCGACGCACGGTGCCCGATCCGGTTCGCCACCGCGACGACGGGCGACTGCCCGAAGATGACGAGCACCGCGGCACCGGTGAAGAACCAGCCGAGGGCGGCCTGCGATCCGAGGCTGCGCTCGAGCTGCTCGGGCAGCATCAGATACAGCTGGTTGTAGGCGGCCAGCTGCGCGCCGCACAGCCCCGCGAACACCAGGAACCCGCGGTTGGTCAGGACAGCCCGCCACACGCTGCGCAGGCCGGGCGAGGCGGCCGCCGGCCCGGTGTCCTGCGACGTGGTGACGTCGGCGGGCAGCCACACGGCGAACGCGATCAGCAGCCCGGTGAAGAGCACCGCCGCCGACGTCGCGGTCCACAGGAACGGCACGACCAGCAGCAACGCGCCGAGCGCGGGGCCGACGACGGTGCCGAGGCGACTGCACATCTGCTCGAGCGCGAAGAGCTCGGTCCGACGGATCACGCCGTCGCGCTCGAGCCGGTGCCCGTAAGCGGCGTTCGCGGCCTCGACGGCCGGTGCGAACAGCGCCGCCGCGAACCCGACCAGCAGCACACCGACGATCATCTGGACCAGGTTCGATGCCAATCCCAGTGCCAGGAAGCCGATCACTCGCAATGCGATGCCGAGGAGCACCAGCGGCCGGACACCGAAACGATCGGCGAGGCTGCCGCCGAGGAAGAACAGGCCCTGCTGGCTGAACGTGCGCAGCCCCAGGACCAGTCCGATCGCCCAGCCCGCCAGACCCAGGTCGTCGGACATGTGGACCGCGAGGAACGGAACCACAAGGTAGAAGCCCACATTGAAGAGGACCATCGACACGAGGATCAGACGCACCGGCGCCGGTACGACACGCGCGACCCGGATCGAACGAGCGAACGAGTTCAGGGGGCGGGCACGCAACACAGGCACGACCCTAGAGGGCCGCTGCCGCTACCGCGCCGCCTGCTTCTCGTTGATCGTCGCGACGAACTCGTCGAGCACGAACGGGATCGTGAGCGGGTTCGGCATCGAGACGGCATCGCTGACGATCGGATCCAGGGCGATCAGGCCACCGGACTTGACGACGTTCAGATTGGTGAACGCCGGAGTCGACTCCAGGTCCGCACGGAACTTCTCGTAGTTGTCGAACAGCATCAGATCCGCATCGAGCAGGTTGTAGTTCTCGGCGGAAACCTCGAAGTTGAGCTTGCCGTCGAATCGCTCCTCGAGCGCCGGCGGCGCCTCGAAGCCCAGCTGGGTCAGCAGCTGTGCCCGGGCCGAGTCCGGTGCGAACGCGCGCAGCTTGCCGTCGTTGCGGGCCACCACGAGCACCGCCGTCTTCCCGCGGAACTGGGGATTCTCGTCGCGGGTGCGGGCGATGAGGTCCTGGACGTCGCGCACTTCCTGCTGCGCCTGCGCCGGGAGGCCCACGGCCGCACCGATCCGGGTGGTGACCTCTTCCCACGGCAGCACCCAGTCGGTCTGGTCCGCGGCATGCAGGACGGTGGGCGCGATCGCGCTGAGCTGCTTGTACGTGTCCTCGTCGATCGCGTTGTTCACGGCGATGATGAGGTCGGGGGCGGCCGTCACGATGGTTTCGATGTCGAACTCGGTGGTGGCGTTGGCCAGGGCCTTCGGATCGTCGCCGTGGACGCTGGGCTCGGCCCACACCCCGATGCCGTCGTCGGTGGAGCCGGTCCACACCGGCACCAGCACGGGAGTCAGTCCCAGTGCGAGCAGCACGTCGGCGTCGCCGATACCGACCGCAGCGATGCGGCGCGGAGCCTGCGTGATGGTGGTCGACCCGTACTTGTGGTCGATCGTCACCGGGAAGGCGCCCGGCTCGGCGTGGTCCGCCCCGCCGCCGGAGGCGTCACCCTGCGAGGAGTCGTCGCTGCTGCTGCAACCCGCCACGGCCAGCCCCGCGATCGTCGCGAAGGTCATCGACAGCACGGCGCGTCGGCTCAGCACAGGGTTCATGTCAGGGGACCTTTCAGGCTTTGGTTACCCTTACCATAGGTGACGGTCCACACGCCCGCGACGGAGGCCCGGAACAGGAGCCGCCCGGAGGTCACGGGACCTCCGTGGCCCCGGACAGATCCTCGATGCCTGCCGGCTCCGTCCCGACGAAGCGCACGCCGATGCCGAACTCCTCGCCCATTTCGAGGCCGCACTCGGCGAAACGAATCATCCACGATCCGTCTGACCAGACAATCGCCTCGGGCAGGCCGAACGGCGCCTCCGGCCCGTCGAGCCGGGCACGGTCTACCGCGTCGAGTTCCCACACCGGATCGGTGAGCTCGGCGACGAGATAGCGCGACGCCGCGGCGGTGAAGGCGTCGAACCCGGCGATGGCCTGCGCCGCCGAGTCGACGGCGGCGTCCGATGGAGGCCCCGCCGGTTCGATGAGAATGCTGATCGTGCGCGGTTCGTCGCCGGGCAGATCGGCTGCCCAGCAGACGAACTCCTCCGCTAGGCCGATGCGGTCCAGGACCGTGCCCCGCACCTCGATCTTCTCGGGAAGGTCGTTCATGCGCCCAGTCAACCAAACCCCGCTCCGCCCCTCTGGGACGAGGATGGTCGGCGCTGGGCGTGGTGCGTGGGTCCGGTGGGGCCAGGATCCCCTGGACGCTCGACGCGCGGAAGCAGATCCCCTGCGGCGACTGCGCTCCGGGTGGAGGATGGGCAGCACGCCCGTCCCGGACTGCAGGAGGTCACCGAAATGAATCTCGTTCGCCGACTCGCCTTCTCCGCAGCCGTCGCCGCCGGTTCGGTTCTGGCCCCGGTCGCCGTGGCCTCGGCAGCGGTGACCGTTCCGTTCCAGATCGACCCCGCGCCGTACGGGAACCCGAACGGCAGCTTCGACGTGCCCCCGATCCGCTGTGCGGCCGTGGTCGGCGAACAGCCCGGCACGGTGACGATCACCGGCGGCAAGGAGGACCGGTGGGGTTGCCTGCTCTCGTCCGAGGTGCACTGGCTGAATCTGTCGACCGGGACATTCGGCTCCGCCCGGCTGTCGGACGGCCTCCACGGAATCCCGGCCGGAGCAACCCTGCAGACCGGCACGGGGCAGGTCGCTGTCACCGTCGTATCCGCAGTGGGCGGGTTGACCACGCCGGGCCTCGCAACCTTCCACGTCCCGTAGGTGACTACCCCGCCGCACGTCCAGCGAAACCAGATGTGAACAATCTGTTGTCAATATTTCGTTGGCAGCAGATCGGATCGAGGGGACGCTCGAAGCATGACCTCCGACGCCTTCACCCCACCCAACCCCAGCCGCGAGCGGGCCCACCGCGAGTACGCCGCCCTGTTCCGCATCGCCGAACGGCACGGTTCCACACCCGAGCAGCGGGCGCGGCAGTCGCACCCCGAGATGCTCGAACCCCTCGGCGCCATCCGTGTGGTCGCGGCACTGGCCGGCGGCGTCCACACTCCCGAGCCGGGGGAGCCCGACATCGACGACGCCGACATCACCGCCGCACTCGGCCTGTTCCCCAAGGCCCGCGCGGAGATGGACCAGCTCGAGGCCCTGTTCCTCGGCATCGCGCGGCAGCGCGGAATGACCTGGCAGGAAATCGCTTTCGGCCTCGGCCTGGGAAGCACACAGGCCGCGCGCCAACGCTACGACCGGTTGGTGAAGCGCACCTGACCCCGGACACGCCTCGGGCCCGGAGCCGACGAACGGCTCCGGGCCCGAACCGGAATGGTTGCTGGACGACGACCTTGCGGACTACACCAGCAGTGCGGCGAAGGCGCCCACCGCCGCGATGAGAGCGGCGAATGCGCCGAACGCCTCCGCACCCGCGACCACCTGATCGAAATCGACCGAGCCGATGAGCGTACCGATCTCCTCAGAACCCATTTCTTTCCCCTTTGTTCCTGTGAAGCGGGTGCTTCGCCTTGCCGCCGTTCTCGGCGCCACTGCATGTGTAGCCGACCGGACGAGCCGATTCCAAGCCGCGAAAGCCTTGAATCGCAATCTATTACAGAATGGAAACGCCCACGCACCCAGGCGTAAAAATCACGTCACGTGGCGTTAACACCGAGCGCCCGCACCCGCAGATCGCGGGCCAGGTGATCGCGCTGTTCGATCACCAGTCGGCGCAGCGCACCCGGCGCATCCGCGTTGACGCCCAGCCACGTGTCGACGGGGCCGAGCGAGTCGGACGCCGGAAAGAGGCCGAGCACGAGGCGACGGGCGATCTCGATGCTCCGCTCGCCCCACACGTCCCGGATCGCGGCGAAGTACGCGTCGTCGTACCGCTCGACCAGGTCACGGCGCTCACCGGCCCGGAAGCCGCCGATGACGGCATCGAGGTGGTCGTTGGTCAGGGTCGTGTCCTCGAGCGCCGACGCCCATGCCCGCGCCTTCACTGCGGCGTCGGGTCGGGCCGCCAGGGCGCGTAGGTGGGCGGTGCGCCCCGACGCGGTGTCGTCGCGCCCCAGTTCGCCGTCCAGATCGCCCTGGTTCGCGTGTCCGGTCGCACTCAGCGCGGTCCACAGGGACCACCGCAGATCGGGGTCCAGCGCCAGACCGTCGGGTGTCGGGCGCTCACCGCCCAGCATCTCCCGGATGTCCGCCGACCGCCGGTCGTCGACGACGGCAGCCGATGCGACGGCGCGGGCCCACGCCAGCTGGGCGCCGGATCCCGGTTGCGCGTCGTGCATTGCAGCCCAGCACGCCTCGAGCCAGCGCTCACGCCACCCGTCACGGTCCGCATCGGGCAGATAGTGTCCGATCGCGAACGCGGCGTTCGCGAGGACCGCGGTGAGCAGCGCCATGTTGGTCTCGGCCGGCGCGAACGCGCGCGCCATCGCCAGATAGCGCCGGGGATCGAGCTCCCCGTCGCGGGTCGCGTTCCACAGCGCCGACCAGATCAGCCCGCGCGCCAACGGATCCGTGACACGGTCCAGTGAACGCTCCACCGTCTCGAGAGAACCGGCGTCCAGGCGCGCCTTCGCGTACGTGAGGTCGCCGTCGTTGAGCAACCGGAGCGGCGCGGACGACAGGTCGAGCGGCGTCCGCTCGGCGACCACGTCCAGCTCCACGCGGCCGCGCCGCACCAGGTCGCCGGCACCGTCGAAGTCGTAGAGTCCGACGGCCAGGCGGTGCGGGCGCGGATCGCTCTGCACGATCTCGTACCCACCGTCGCCGCCCTCCAGGGTCAAGGTGGAGACGCCGGTGGTCTGCAGCCACGCCCGCGCCCACTCCGCGAGGTCCCGGCCCGAGGACGCCGACAACTCCGCCAACAGGTCGGCCAGCGTGGTGTTGCCGAAGGCATGCTCGCGGAAGTACCGCCGGGAGCCCTCGAAGAACGCGTCCCGGCCCACGTAGGCCACCAACTGCTTGAGGACGCTGGCACCCTTCGCGTACGTGATGCCGTCGAAGTTCAACTTCGCCGCCTCCAGATCGACGATGTCGGCGACGATGGGATGCGTGGTGGGCAGCTGGTCCTGCGAGTACGCCCACGCCTTCCGCCGGTTCGCGAACGCGACCCAGGCGTCGGTCCACTCGGTGGCCTCCACGCTCGCGAGGGCACCCATGAAGTCGGCGAACGATTCCTTGAGCCACAGATCGTCCCACCACATCATCGTCACCAGGTCGCCGAACCACATGTGCGCCATCTCGTGCAGGATCGTGTTGGCGCGGCCCTCGTACTGTGCGGCCGTGGCCGCGCCGCGGAAGACGTACGCCTCCGTGAACGTCACGCAGCCGGGATTCTCCATCGCCCCCAGGTTGTACTCGGGCACGAACACCTGGTCGTACTTGCCCCACGGGTACGGGTAGTCGAAGTGTTCGGCGAAGAAGTCCATGCCCTGCTTCGTCACCTCGACGATCGTGTCGGCGTCGAGGTACTGCGCAAGCGACGCGCGGCACAGCACACCGAGCGGCACCGTGAGATCGTTTCGGCTCCAGACGGATTCGACCCGATGATACGGTCCGGCGGCAATCGCTGTGATGTACGTGGAGATGGGCAGCGTGGGGGAGAACTCGACGACCTGACGGGTGTCGTCGACGTGGTGGAGCGCCACCGGACGGTTCGACACCACCTCCCAGCCGGCGGGCGCCGTGACGACGAACGTGAACGGCGCCTTCATGTCCGGCTGCTCGAAGCACGCGAACACACGGCGCGCATCCGACGGCTCGTACTGTGTGTAGAGATACGTCGCACCGTCGACGGGGTCGTGGAATCGGTGCAGCCCCTCCCCGGAACGGCTGTAGGCGCCGACCGCGCGGATCACCACGGTGTTCGACCCGCGCAATCCACGCAGAGCGACACGGGCACCGTCGAACTCGACGTCGGCGGCTTCGCCGTTGACGGTCACCGAACGGACCTCCGGACCGAGGAAGTCGAGCCACGTCTCGGGCGTCTCGGCGTCGAACTCGACGGTCGTCGACGTCGCGAAGCCCGGCTCGGAACTGTCCGGCGCACCGGATATGTCGAGTTCGACGCGATAGGAACGGACGGTCACGGCTGCCGATCGTGCGGCGGTCTCGGCACGGGTCAAGTTCGCAGTACTCACCCCCCGATCCTGCCAGCCACGAGTAGAGTCCGATGCATCTCCGGGTAACCGCACCGAACGGGGTTCCGACATGTCAGGGCGTTTCGAAGCCACAACCGTGATCGACCGTCCCATCGACGAGGTGTTCCAGTTCCTCGCAGCCGGCGTCAATGATCCGATGTTCAGCCCGCGGGTCCAGAGCATCGTCCAGAAGACCGACGGTCCACCGGGCCTCGGAACGGTCTTCGCCAGCACGGTCAAGGATGCGGGGATGACCACCGAGCGCGAGTTCGAGCTGACCGAGTTCGAACCGCCGCGACGGCTGCGCTGGGCGGAACGGTCGACGAATTCCGTCACCGCGGTGGAGGGCGGATACGACCTGGAGCCGGACGGGACCGGGACGAAGCTGACGGTCTTCAACGTGCTGGAGGGCCACGGGATCGGGAAGATCATCGCCCCCCTCGCACTGCGGATGGCACGAAAGGACGCTCCCGACTTCGCCTTACGGATCAAGTCCGCGATCGAAGGCTGAGTCGCGGACCCGCACCGGCACCGGGCCTCGGGGCCTGCCTCGTCCGGCCGTTCCGGGTAGCATCGGGCACTGCTACCGGATGTGACGGAGAGGCGCGATGAACGACGTCGTCAGAATCGAGATGGACCCGGAAACCGGCATCGGCACCATTGTGCTGAATCAGCCGGGCCAACGGAATCCACTGTCCACCAATATGATGCGCCAGGTCACCGCGGCGCTGCGGGAGATGGCCGACGACGAGGCCGTACGGGCGGTCGTGCTGAGCGCGGCCGGCCCGGCCTTCTCGGCCGGACACGACCTGTCCGAGATGATCGACCGCACCCTCGAGGACGAGCGGGAGGTCTTCGAGGTGTGTACCGCGATGATGGACACCGTGCAGGGGATTCCGCAGCCGGTGATCGCCGCGGTGCAGGGCCCGGCGATCGCCGCCGGCTGCCAGCTGGCCGCGTCGTGCGACCTGGTGGTGGCGTCGTCGAACGCGGTGTTCGGAACCCCGGGTGTGCGCATCGGGCTGTTCTGCTCCACCCCCATGGTCGCCCTGAGCCGATCGGTGGGCCGCAAGCGGGCGATGCAGATGCTGCTCACCGGAGAGACGATCGACGCCGACACCGCCGCCGACTGGGGCCTGGTCAACCTCGTGGTCGCGCCCGACGAACTGCGGCCACGGGTACGGGATCTGGCGTCGAAGATCGCCGAATCCAGCCCGTTGACCCTGGCCATCGGCAAGCAGGCGTTCTACCGGCAGATCGACCTGCCGCAGGACGAGGCATACGAACTGATGGCCGAGACGATGGCCACCAACGCGGTCACCTGCGACGCGCAGGAAGGAATGAGCGCGTTTCTCGAGAAGCGAAAGCCGTTGTGGAAGGGCAAATGAGACGAATAGCCACGGCTTTTCGACACGCGGGGCCCAGTTGACGCGCGCGATGGCGATTCCCGTTCTAGCCTGAAGCCCATCCGGGTTCCGTGAGAGAGAGGCACATCAATGGCATTGCCCACCTTGACCCCCGAACAGCGCGCTGCGGCACTGGAGAAGGCCGCAGCGTCCCGCAAGGCGCGGTCCGAACTGAGAGAAGATCTCAAGTCGGGCAAGCTCACCCTGGTGGAAGTTCTCGACAAGGCGGATACCGACGAACTGGTCGGTAAGACGAAGGTGCTCTACCTGCTCGAATCCCTGCCCAAGGTGGGGAAGATCAAGGCCCGCGACATCGCGGAGTCCGTCGGCATCGCCGAGACCCGGCGCGTCTCCGGCCTGGGCGCCCGCCAGCGCGCCGACCTGATCGCCAAGCTCAGCTGACACAGCTCCTCACGTCGGCCCGTCACCTTCCGGTGCGGGCCGACGCAGCTGCGACAGGACTGAGCACGGACAGCGCTCAGCGCGCCAACAGCATTCGCGCAATCGCGACCTGTTCGTCCGCCAATCGGCTTTCGCCGTCCTCGATGCCCCACAGTCCGTTCTGCAGAATCCGGCCGAGCGTCCACGCCCGCGAACGCTCCCGATCGAGGTCGAGCACGTCGGTCATCAAATCGAACCGCCACCCCGTCTCCGCTGGGTCGTAGCGGTTGGTGAGCGCGGGCAGCAGCTCGAAACCGGGATCACCGGCGAGCGGTTTCGGGTCGATCGCAATCCACGGTTCACGCTCCGCCGCAAGAACATTGTCGTAGTGCAGATCCCAGTGCAACAGCCGGCGCCCGGGCTCGTCGACGACGTCACGCAGTGCCGCAGCGCAGTCGGTCAGCAGCGTGCGGTCGCCGGCGTCCGCGAGCCGGGTCACCGCCTCGGGCGCCGCCTCGAGCATCGCGACTGCGATGTCTCCCAGAGCGCGCATGCCGTCGGGGGCCGGCCGAGACGTCAGTCGGGCCAGCAGATCCGCAATGATCCGCACCGCTTCCCTCGAGTCCGCCAGACCCGACAGGTGCCGCGACGTATCCAGCCGCTCCAGGAGCATCGCGCCGGTACCGGGATCGTCCGCCAGCAGGCGCACTGCACCGTCGCCGTCCCACGCGCGCAACGCATCGGGTTCGCCGACACTCTCGTCGTCCACAGCCTGCAGCTTGAGCACCGCCTCGCCGCCGTCCCGATCCCGCACGGGCAGCACCAGCGCGGTCCATCCATGCATTGCCGGACCACTGAGCCGCAGATCCCAACGCTCCAGAACCTCGTCCGCCAGCCGCGGCAGCGCCGCCACGAACGCCCGCCCGGCCGCGCCGCCGTGCTTGTACTGCGCCGCGACCAGCGCGTCGGGAATCTCGATCACCCCGCCGATTCTACGAACGTCGCGAACCGGATGGACTCGGCCCGAGCTCAGTGCAGGCGATCCGCCCAGTCCTGCGGGACGCGCTCGCGTGGGCCCGGAACCGTTTGATCGATCGGATGGCTCTGCGGCGGAGCCAGTTCCGGCCCCTCGGCGAACCCCTGGGTCCGATAGTCCCAGAACCAGTCCTCGCCGGGCTCGAAGCTCCGAATGATCGGGTGCCCGGATGCCGTCGCATGCGCGCTCGCGTGCTGTGCGGGTGAGGAATCGCAGCACCCGATGTGACCACAGGCGGCGCACCGGCGCAGGTGGAACCACCACCCGCCCGACGCGTCGCACTCGGCGCAGCCCGTCCCGCCGGGGGTGGCAGCGGGGTCGATCTCCGGTGTCTCGCTCATCTGTCGTGCCTCCTCGGCAGGGCGTCGGTGTGGTCGACGTGGGCACCATTGTTCGCCGCACCGGGCATCGCGTCGAGTGGACCGGCCCAGAATTGCTCGCACACAGCGCGACGATCGGGCTACGGTGCATTACAGACGTGGTTTCGTCAGCGCCGGCATCCGGAGGACCCATGACGCCCGAACACCCCACCGAGCCCGAGCACGTCGACGTCCTCATAATCGGTGCCGGGCTGTCGGGAATCGGTGTCGCCAGCCGACTCCGTCGGACACATCCGGGTCGCACCTTCACGCTCCTCGAGGCCCGCGCCGTCTCCGGCGGCACGTGGGACCTGTTCCGGTACCCGGGCATCCGCTCCGACTCCGACGTCCAGACATACGGATACGATTTCAAGCCGTGGCGGGGACGCAAGACGCTCGCGCCCGCCGCGGACATCCTCGCCTACATCCGCGACACCGCCCGCGAGCACGACGTGGAGCGGCGTATTCGCTATCACCACAAGGTGATCCGCGCCGACTGGTCCTCCACGGACGCCCGCTGGACGGTCACGGCGCGGCGCGGCGACACCGGCGAGACGGTGACGATCACAGCCGACTGGTTGTTCTGCGCCAGTGGCTACTACAACTACGACAAGGGCTACACACCGGAGTTTCCCGGTGCCGAGCGCTTCGGCGGCCGGATCGTGCATCCCCAGGCCTGGCCCGAGGACCTCGACTACACCGGCAAACGGGTGGTGGTGATCGGCTCCGGCGCCACCGCGGTGACGCTGATCCCGGCAATGGCCGATGCCACCGCGCACGTCACGATGCTGCAGCGTTCGCCGTCCTATGTCATCCCGCTGCCCGCCGAGGACGCGCTGTCCGGCGTGTTCCGCCGGGTGCTGGGAGCCGAACGGGGCTACCGCCTCACCCGCAAGAAGAACATCATGCAGAACGTCTGGATCTACCGGCTGTCCCGACGCTTCCCCACACAGGTGCGCGCCGTCATCCGGTGGCTCGACACCCGGCTGCTACCGACCGGTTTCGATGTCGATACCCACTTCAATCCGCGATACGACCCGTGGGATCAGCGCCTGTGCGTCGTCCCGGGCGGAGACCTGTTCAAGACGATCTCCAGGGGCAAGGCTTCGGTGGTCACCGACACCATCGAGTCGTTCACCGAGACCGGCATCGCGCTGGCGTCCGGGAGGCATCTCGATGCCGACATCATCATCACCGCGACCGGCCTCGACCTGCTCGCGCTCGGTGGCGTCGAGCTCCGCCTCGACGGCGCACCCGTCGACATCACCGAACGCCTCGCGTTCAAGGGCACCATGCTGTCCGACATTCCGAACTTCTCGTTCGCCGTCGGCTACGTGAACGCCCCGTGGACTCTCAAGGTCGACCTCGTCGCCGACTACCTGTGCCGGGTGCTGGACGAGATGGATCGCCGCGGCTGCGACATCGTCGTCCCGGAGAACCACCAGCAGGGCATGGAGACACGGCCCCTACTCGATTTCGCGGCCGGCTACATCCAGCGATCGATGGATCTGTGGCCGCAGGCAGGGACGAAGGACCCGTGGAACCTGCCGATGGACTACTACAAGGACGTCGTGGTCCTGCGGGAGACGCCCGTCGACGACGGCACCCTGACGTTCACGAGGGCCGAGTCGACGACGACGCGATCGGACGGCGACTTCGTCAGCCCCGACTGACCGTGGCGCTCAGTCGCTGCTACTGCTGCTACTGCTGGTACTCGACGGCATCCTCGCCCGAAGCCAATCCACCAGGTCCGCTGCATTTCGGGTCTGCATCCACACCCGAC
The DNA here is from genome assembly GCF_058797375.1 of Prescottella sp. GW823-FHT02E09. Taxonomy (NCBI): domain Bacteria; kingdom Bacillati; phylum Actinomycetota; class Actinomycetes; order Mycobacteriales; family Nocardiaceae; genus Rhodococcus; species Prescottella sp. GW823-FHT02E09. The sequence continues at coordinate 446,447 of NZ_JBXAJP010000004.1, read as the reverse complement.
CGGGCCCGGTGAACTCCGTGACGATGCCCTCGCCACCGAGAATCATCGACTTCCACCCGCCCGCCTTGCGGATGCGGTACTGGACCGTCTCGTCGAACGCGACGACGTGACCGGAATCGAGCGTCATCGTCTCACCGTCCGCGAGCGTCATCGACCGGATCGCGCCGTAGCTGGACAGCAGGATCTCGCCGCTTCCACTGCACCGCAACAGAACGAGCCCTGCACCGCTGAAGAATCCTTTGCCGCCGCCCCATTTGGAGTCGACCTCGACGGTCGCGTCGGATGCCAGCCAGCACCCGGACTGGACGAGCAGCGCCGTCCCCTCGTCGACGGTGGTTTCGACCAGATCGCCCGGAAGCGCGCCGGCGACGCCCACGACGCCACCGTGATCGCTGCTGAAGTCGTTGACGAAGAAGCTCGAGCCGCCGAGGGAACGGCGGAGCCCCTTCAGGAAGCCGCCGCGGGTCGAGGTGGTGATCGAGATGTCGCCCCGCATCATCGCCATCGCACCGGCCTCGACGCGGACCGATCCACCAGCGGGAACACTGATCTCGGCGAACGCGAACGCGGGCCCGCAACTGATCTCGGTCTTCATCGCTTCCCTCCCCCGAAGAGTCGAACATTCGAGCATCGGACAGAACCGTCACAGTACCGGGGTTCGGCGGCCGGAGCCCGCTTGCGGCCACCCGCCGAACTCGCGTCCCCCGACGCAGGCCGGGACGGCTCCGGGGCAGCCCCCGTGGGGGACCCACCCACCACGGGGCAAATCCCCCTACACCGTCGAACGGACCGGCACTAGCGTTCGAGTTGTCGCCCGGCTGGCCCGGGCGGCGACCGTGGTCCCCCGGACCCCCGACCTGGCGGACCACGGCCGGACGGTGGCGTCGGATCCATCCCGATGCCACCGTCCGGGCCCGGAATCCGGGTCTCCGACACGCCAGCTCGAGGTTGCATCCCCGTCACCGACTGGCTTACAGTGCACCTGCGCGCCCCTCACGAGGCTTCCTGCGACTCTGTCGATTTCGGGTCTGCTTGTAGCGCTGTCACATTGACGCATGCTCATGTGGCGATCGTTGCTCCCGTTCGGGACTCGACGACGCCCGGTCCCGACGGCACGAGCCGGCGTCTTTCCACGAACTCGACTCGGCCGATCTCCGTCCGCTTGACGGCGGGTACGCCGCGTCGCAGCGACCACCGGGTTGGCGGTCCGAACCCCGACTCGGGCCGGCCCGCCCGGTGGTCGCATATCTCGTGCAACCCCACGCGTTACCGAGCGCAGCCGGACCGCCTCGAGATGCCGGCTACGCGCCGTTCTGGTAGAGAACTGGGAGCGCCGGTTCAGCAGACAGAGGGGAATTCGTTGGGGTACTTCGAACGTCGCGTCGTGGCCGTGACGGGGGCAGGTTCGGGCATCGGTCGCGAACTGTCGACAAGGTTGGCCGGATCGGGTGCAGTGCTGGCCCTGTCCGGGGACGCCGAAGGTCCGCTGAAGGAGACGGCGGACCTGTGCGAACGGGCCGGGGCCCAGGTATCCGCCACGGTTGTCGACGTCACCGACCGTCCCGCGGTCCATGCCTTCGCCGCCGAGACCGCGAGCCGCTTCGGGGGTGTCGACATCGTGATCAACAATGCCGGAATCCTCTACACCGGTGCTGTTCTGGACTCCGGCTACGCCGACATCGAACGCGTGATGGATGTCGACTTCTGGGGTGTCGTGAACGGCACCAAGGAATTTCTCCCGTACGTGGTGAAGTCGGACCGCGGTCACGTGGTGAATCTGTCCTCCGCGTTCGGGTTGATGGCGGCACCCGGCTACTCCGCGTACAACGCCGCGAAGTTCGCAGTCCGCGGATTCACGGAATCGCTGCGTCAGGAAATGGAACTCGGCGGCCACTCGGTGAAGGTGACGTGCGTGTATCCGGGTGGCGTCCGGACCGGCATCGCCCGGACCGCGAGCGCCGCCGCCGGGGTGGACGCCGACGAGGTCGCCGACTCGTTCGATCAGCGCATCGCTCGTACCGACCCCGCCGAGGCCGCCCGCGCGATCCTGCGGGGTGTCGAGCAGGGTCGAGCGCGGGTGCTCGTCGGTCCGGACGCGAAGGTGGTGGACGCGGTGACCCGGCTCCTGGGTCCGGCGTACCAGCGGTTACTGCCGGCCGCGAAGCGTCGGGGGCTGCGAAAATGACCACGGAATGGCTGCTGATCAGCACGTTCGGCGGCCAGGAGCCGTCGCTGATCGGAGTGGGGTCGTCCCCGAAACCCTTTGTACCGCTGAACCGACATTTCAAGGGCCGGCGAGGGCAATCGAACAGAGTCCTCGACGAGGTCCAGAACGCACTGCTCGAGATCATGGCCGACCCCGGACATCGACGGATCGACCGGCTGTCGGAGGACGGCCGCAAACGCATCCTCGCGGAGCCGCTGCTCAATTCCGAGGACCGCCTCCACGGCGTGTACTTCTGGCGCGGAAACGCCGACGAGGCGCCGCCTCCGCGCGATCCGGCGGGCGCGTGGCACTTCAACCTGACGGCAGGCAAGGCGAGCGGCAGCGACGACCTCTTCGACCTGTACGGCGTCGCCCCCGAGGACCGTCGCAGCGAGGCGGCGATGGCGGGCGCGTTCACCCGGCTGGTGACCAACCGCGACGAAGGTGAGGCGCTGGCCAAGATCGTGCAGTCGGAGCCGGGCACGGAGCACCAGGCGGTGTGGAAGGTACGCCGTGACGACGGCGAGGAACGTGCGGCGCACTTCTCGTGCCGGATGCTCGAGGAGAAGCCGGATCCGGCCGGGGACCGGCGCGAGGTCATCCTCCGGGGAATCACCCACGACATCGGCCCCGCCGGCGAGGTTCCGGCCGCGCCGCCACCGGTGATCCTCGAGCATCGGGTGCTCGACGCCGTGATGGCGCCCGGCGAATACCTCGCCTACGTCGACCTGAAACGCCTCGCGCTCATCAAGTGGCGCAGCGAACCGATGCCCGGGGTGGCCTGGGAGCACGCGGTCGGCGAGCCGGCGCCCGCGATGCATCCCTCCGATGTGCCGCTCGCACGGAAGATGGCGAAGGATCTCGCCTTCCGGAAGGTCGAAGGCGTCCTGCGGTTCCGCGGGCTCGACGGCGACTGGAAACCCCTCCACCTGGCGGTCGCGCTGATGGCATTCGACGAGTCCACACACGGTGGACTGGTCACCGTCACCGAGGCGGCCACCACCCGGGACTGAAAAATGTCTTTCACTGAGTGAAAGACCATCTGTGGTCGGCGACGCGGCCCGGCACCGTGGAAAAGGATCCATGTGCTGCGACTGCGAGGAGCGACCGTGACGAGTCTGTTGAACATGCCAGTGTGGGAATCCCGAATCTTCACCGGTGAATGGGTGGCCGGCGGTGGCGAGGACCGTGTCGTGGTCGAACCCGCGACCGGCAAGCAACTCACCACCGTCGGAACGGCCACCCCCGACGACGTCGCGGCGGCCGCCGCCGGCGCCACCGCTGCGCAGAAGGCGTGGGCCGCGCAGCCGTACACCGAGCGCGCTGCGGTGCTCCGCCGAGCCGGGCAGTTGTTCGAGCAGTACGCCGACGAGATCGGCGAGTGGATCGTCCGCGAGGCCGGCAGCATCCGGGCCAAGGCCGGAACCGAGACGCACACCGCCGCCGAGGAGTGCTACAACGCGGCCGCCCTGGCCGCGCATCCCGTCGGCGAGGTGCTGCGCTCCGAGCAGCCGCGACTGAGCTTCTCGCGCCGCGTCCCGGTGGGCACGGTCGGCGTCATCGCCCCGTTCAACTTCCCGCTCATCCTGTCGATCCGCGCCGTCGCGCCGGCGCTCGCGCTGGGCAACGCCGTGATCGTCAAACCGGACCCGCGTACCGCGATCTGCGGTGGCGTCGTCCTGGCCCGAATCTTCGAGGAGGCCGGGCTCCCGGCCGGCGTCCTCAGTGTGCTGCCCGGAGGCGCCGACGCCGGCGAGGCCGTGGTGGTCCACCCGAGCGTGCGCGTCATCGCGTTCACCGGCTCGACGCGGGCCGGACGCGCGGTCGGCGAACTCGCGGGTCGCCACCTCAAGCGTGCCCACCTGGAACTCGGCGGCAACAACGCCCTCATCGTCATGGACGACGTCGACCTGGAGAAGGCCGTCTCGGTGGGCGCGTTCGGCTCGTACATGCACCAGGGACAGATCTGCATGGCGACGGGCCGTCAGCTGGTGCACGAGAGCATCGTCGGCGACTACACCGCGCTGCTCGCCGAGCACGCCGAGCGGCTGCCCGTCGGAGATCCGTTCACCGCCGAGGTGGCGATGGGACCGATCATCGATGCGCGGCAACGGGATCAGATCCACACGCTCGTGTCGGACAGCGTCGCCGCCGGGGCCCGTCTGGCCGCCGGCGGCACCTACGAGGACCTCTTCTACCGCCCGACGGTCCTCGCCGACACCCCGCTGACGGCGCCCGCCTTCGTCAACGAGGTCTTCGGCCCCGTCGCCCCCGTCACCTCCTTCGCGACCGTCGACGAAGCCGTGCAGATCGCGAACGACTCGGAATACGCACTGTCCCTGGGAATCCTGACCGGTGATGCGATGCGGGGCCTCGAGATCGCCCAGCAGATCCCCACCGGCCTGGTCCACATCAACGACCAGACGGTCGGCGACGAGGCCGTCGTCCCGTTCGGCGGACTCGCAGCCTCCGGCAACGGCGGCCGTGTCGGCGGCATCGGCGCCAACCTCGACGCGTTCACCGAGACGCAGTGGGTGACGGCGCAGAGCGCACTACCGATCTACCCCTTCTGATCACGGAAATCCCCAGGAGCACACCATGGTCAACACAGCTCGCGCCGCCGTCGTCGATGGCATCGGTGAACCCTTCACGATCGGTGAGGTCACCCTCGACGCACCCCGGGCCGACGAGGTCCTGGTCCGGATCGTCGCCGCCGGGGTCTGCGGCACCGACCTGGGCGTCCAGGCCGGACACATCCCCTTCCCGCTCCCCGGAGTGCTGGGGCACGAAGGCGCCGGGATCGTCGAGGAGGTGGGCAGCGCGGTCACCAGCGTCGAGCCGGGCGACAAGGTGCTGCTGTCGTTCACCAGCTGCGGCGAATGCCGCAACTGCCGCACCGCACACCCCGCGTACTGCCAGGAGTTCCTGCCCCGCAACCTCGTCGGCGGACGGCGCACGGACAGCAGCACCACGGTCCGACGCGGCGACCAGGAGATCAACGGGCACTTTTTCGCCCAATCCTCCTTCTCCACCTACGCGTTGGCCGACGAGCGCGGTGTCACCAAGGTGTCCGCCTCGGCGGACCTGGGTCTGCTGGCACCGCTGGGCTGCGGGATCCAGACCGGCGCCGGTGCCGTACTCAACATCCTCACACCCGAACCCGGCTCCACCCTGGCCGTCTTCGGGGTGGGCGCGGTGGGAATGGCCGCCGTCATGGCTGCGGCCCTCACCGGCGCCGAGCGGATCGTCGCCGTCGACATCGTGCCGTCACGACTCGAGCTGGCCCGGGAACTGGGTGCGACGGACGTGATCAACTCGAAGGAGGTGGATCCGGCCGCCGAACTCGACCGGATCAGCGGGGGACTGGGCATCGACTACGCGATCGACGCCACCGGCAACGTGCGGGTGCTCGAGACCGCGATCAACTGCCTCGCACCCCTGGGCACGGTAGCGGCCATCGGCGCCCCCGCGGCCGGCGCGACAGTCCCCGTCGACGTCAACTACCTGCTCAACGGCCGGCGTTTCATCGGTGTCACCGAAGGCGATTCGGTGCCGCAGGTGTTCCTCCCCGCCCTGGTGAAGTTGATCGAGCAGGGGCGCTTCCCACTGGAGAGGCTCGTCCAGCACTACCGGTTCGAGGACATCAACGACGCCGCGCAGGGGATCAGGGACGGAAGCGTGCTCAAGCCGGTGCTCCTGTTCGACTGAGCGTCGCGCGGGCGTGTCTGCCCGGGAAGGTGCTGCCTCCTCGAGAGGATCGTCGGGGGGCCGACGGCAGTGTGCCGCGGCCGGGGACTCGGAGGATGCAGCATGCGGCGGATCGTCGGACGAATCATCGGTTGGTCGGCGGTGCCGGTCGCGATGGCAGTCGCGATCGTGCTGGGGTCCGCGGGATGGGTCGCAGCCACCGCTGCCGGGCACCTGTACGACGTCGGTGACGCACCGGACGCGCCCGTCGTGATCGTGCTCGGCTCACAGGTCCGCGACGGGAAGCCGATGAAGTTCCTGGCCGGAAGACTGGATGCCGCAGTGCAACTGGTGGAGGACGGTCGGGCCCGGGCCGTGCTGGTGTCCGGTGACGCGAACGGCCGCTCCGGCAACGAGATCGCTGCCATGACCGAATACCTCGTGGCCGCCGGTGTCGACCCCGGACGGATCGTGGGCGACGGCTACGGCCTCGACACCTACGACACCTGCGCGCGGGCCGCCCAGACGTACGGCGTGACGAAGGCACTCATCGTCAGCCAGGGCCTGCACGTCTCCCGCGCGGTGGCGCTGTGCCGCGACGCCGGAATCGACGTCGACGGGGTGGAGGCCGAGTGCGAATGCAACCGACTCGCCGTCGTGCGGAACTACGCACGCGAATGGCTGGCGCGCCCCAAGGCGGTGCTCGATCTGCTGTCGGGCCGGGACCCCGCCGTCGTGTCGCCGCCGGACGGTTCCCTCGCCACCGTCGTGGATCGGTGACCGCCCACGGTGTCCGGTCGCTTCGGGAGTCGACGGTCCACTCCGTGCTAAATTGTTCTAGAACACTAGAACGATATGGAATCGGAGGTGGGTACGACGGCTACGACACTGATGGGGGACCCCGGACCGTCCGGACGATTCGGGCGCTTCGGTGGGCGCTACGTCCCCGAGGCGCTCGTGCCTGCGTGCCGAGCAGTCGAAGCAGGCTTCCGGGACGCGTGGGCCGACCCGGAGTTCCGGGCGGAGCTCGGCTCCCTGCTGGCCGAGTACTGCGGACGGCCGACGCCGGTCACGCGGGCACGCCGACTGTCCGAGGAGCTCGGCGTCCGCGTCCTGCTCAAGCGCGAGGATCTCAATCACACCGGCAGCCACAAGCTGAACAATGCGCTGGGCCAGGCACTGCTCGCCCGTCGGATGGGCCGTCGAGAACTCGTGGCGGAGACCGGAGCCGGTCAGCACGGAGTCGCGACCGCCACGGCGGCAGCACTGTTCGGCATGAAGTGCACCGTGTACATGGGCGAGGTCGACATGACCCGACAGGAGCTCAACGTCTACCGGATGGAAACGTTGGGCGCGCACGTGATTCCGGTTCGATCCGGTGCCAGGACATTGAAAGATGCCACCAGCGAAGCCTTTCGGCACTGGGTGACTCAGGCGGACGAGAGCCACTACTGCCTGGGCTCGGTACTGGGACCGCACCCCTACCCGTGGATCGTCCGCGAGTTCCAGTCCGTGATCGGGATCGAGGCCGCGGCGCAGTGCGCGCAGTTGCTCGACGGTGGGACCCCCGACGTCGTCGTGGCCTGCGTCGGTGGCGGATCCAACGCCGCGGGCACCTTCGCCGGCTTCACGTCGTCGGACGCGCGACTGGTCGGCGTCGAAGGTGCGGGCGGTGCCGGCGCCACCGACGGCACCTTGGGCGTGCTGCACGGCTCGATGTCGCTGTATCTGCAGGACGATGCCGGCCAGGTACTCGAAGCGCATTCCGTCGCGGCGGGTCTCGACTACCCGGGGCTCGGGCCCGAACACGCCCACCTCGCCGAACTCGGTCGCGCGGACTACGTGACGGTCACCGACAAGCAGGTCCTCGACGCCGCCGGGCAGCTCGCGCGGCTCGAAGGGATCTTCCCCGCACTGGAATCCGCGCACGCGCTCGCCTGGGTGGCACAGGCCGCCCGCGACCGACAGCTCGCCCCGGACACCACCGTGCTGGTCACCGTCTCCGGTCGTGGCGACAAGGATGCCGAACAAGTCAGGAGACTCGACCGTGAGCGTGCTTGAGACGACCCTCCGCCAGGTCCGCGACAGGGGCTCGAAGTGCCTCATCGGCTATGTCATGGGCGGGATCCGGACGGACTGGGCCGATCTCGTGCGGGCCATGATCGACGGGGGAGCCGACGCCGTCGAGATCGGGCTGCCGTTCTCGGACCCGATGCTGGACGGTTCGGTGATCCAGCGCGCATCCGTGGCCGCACTGGAGCAGGGCGCCCGGGTGGAGCGCATTCTCGACGACCTTCCCGACGTGGCCGCACCGCTGATCACGATGACCTACAGCAACCACCTGGTGTCCCGCGGACTCACACAGTACGTGGGCACGATCGCGGCGGCCGGCGTCAGTGGATCCATCGTCGCCGATCTGCCGTTCGAGGAATCGGCGGACTATCTCGCGGCGGCCGAGGCGGCCGGCGTCTCCCCGGTGCTCATGTCGGCTCCGTCCACGCCGACGGAAACGGCACACCGAATCGCCGGAGCCGGTGGTGGATTCGTCTATGCGATGGGCGCAATGGCGCCGACAGGAGCGCATCGGACCGCAGGCGAGGACGGGTGGGCTTTCGCGCAACGCCTCCGCTCGGCCGACGGCCTCCCGGTCGTGATCGGGTTCGGCATCGACTCGCCGGCACGGGCCGCCCGGGCGGCTCGGCAGTCCGACGGGGTGGTGGTCGCCTCGGCACTGATGGACCCGGTTCTCGCGGGCGCGAGCGCGGCGTCGATCATGGGAACCGTCCAAGCGTTCCGCCAACGACTCGACGAGGCAGCAATTCCGTGACCAGGCACTCCCGACTGCCCAAGTATCTGGCCATCTACGACGACCTGCGCGCCAGGATCGACACCGGGGAATGGGAGGCGGACGACGCGCTGCCCCCGCAACGCGAGCTCGCGGCCTCCTACGGGGTGACGATCATGACCCTGCGACAGGCGCTGCAACTGTTGGAGAACGACGGGCTGATCGAATCGCGTCCCGGGGCGGGTACCTTCCCGGCGAGCAGGCGGTACACCTACAACCTGCTCCACCTGTCGGGATTCGCCGACGATCTCCGGTCGCAGGGCGCCAAGGTCGAGACGCACATCCTCGGGTCGTCGCGGGAGATTCCACCATCCGATGTCGCGAGGTCCCTGCACCTCGGGCCGACCGAGCAGGTTCTCGTCGTCACGCGTCACCGCGTGATCGACACGCACCCCTCCGTGCTGCAGCGGTCCTACATCCCGTGGGGCATGGGGATCTCCCCGGACGAACTGGTCGACGCGTCGCTCTATCAGGTTCTCGCACAACACGGTTATCCGGTCTCGTCGGCCGACGAGTCGATCACCGTCACCACGCTCGGTGCCGCAGAAGCCGAACTTCTGGCCCGCCCGGTGCAGAGCCCGGCCATGCTCAGTCACCGGACGAACGTCACCGATGACGGCACCCCGGTCCTGCACGACACCGCGCTGATCCCGTCCGATATCGCCGAACTCCACATCGACCGCGGTCCCCAACAGGTCCGGGTGACGTACCGGATCAACGATCGGGGCGGCCGCACCGCTCGGTGAGCGGTGCGGATCGCGCCCTACCCGGCGGGGTTGGGTGCCGGGGTGGTGGTCGTCGGCTTGACCGTCGTCGTGGTGGTGGACACGGTCGGCGTCGTCCCGGCTGCCGTCTCCGTCGCGGCAGTCGAAGGCGACGTCGGCGTCGTCACCACCGTGGTCGGGGAGGCCTCGGCCGGCGTCGTTGCGGGGGCCGAGGTCTGCGGGGTGGCCGGCACGGCGGACTCGGCGGGAACCGCGGACTCCGACGGGGAAGCGCCCGGAGTCTGCGGCGCCGCCGAACCCGTCGGCTCGGCCGACGGCTGGGTGGTGGTGGCCACCAACTCGGTCAGGGCCTCGGACAGTTCGGCCTGGGTCGGCTTCGCCGCCGGGTCGACGGGCTTGCCGGCCTGCGCCTGCTTGGCCAGGTACGTCAGCCAGGCGGCGGCGTACTCGGCGGACGTCAACGGCTTACCGTTCGCGGCGTCGGCGTCGCGCCAGTAGTCGAAGTGGTGACCGATGTCCGGGGCCAGGGTCATCTGGTACGGATCGCTGAGGATCACGGGGATGGTGTTCTGGTTCGTCACGATCAGCCCGACGATCTCCTTGAACACCTTCTGCGGCAGGTACGCCAGCGGCGACATCTCGTCGGTGGAGATCGAGCTCACATCCTTCGGATCCGTTGCCGGCGGCTCACCCGGCACGTAGTCGGGATCCGAGACCTTCAACAGCACGTCCAGGAACGTCTCGTCGCTCCGCATCCAGTCGGGCTGCGACTGGATGTCGAGGAAGGCCTCGTATCCGATGCGTCCCAGGACGACTGCGATGTCCTGACCGGTGGCCGGAGTGAGACCCTCACCTTCGAGCCGGTCGACATTGATCTGCCTGCCCACGTTGACGACCAGCTGCAGCAGCGAGATGTTCTGGGGTGCAGCGCAAGTGAAATCACCGTCGGAACAGAAGGACGCGACCTTGCCGCCCAGCGCGCCGAAGTCGTCGTCGCCGGTGTTCGGGAGGATGCCCTGACCCGGCACCGGGTTCTTTCCGTTCTGGTACTTCGTATCGAAGTTGTCCGGGTTACCGAACGGGTTCGTCGCACCGGGGAACGGGCCCTGCGCCGCCCCACGGCCGGCATCGGCGAAGATGACGACGCCGACGACGTTGTCCGGGTCGACGATCCCGTAGCCCTGCTCGGCCTCGGGATCCTGGTGCCCGATGTTCATCGCGACACGGCGAGCGACATCCGCGCCCTCGCTGTATCCGACGATGGAGAACTTGGTGTCGGGGCACGACACGCGGATGGCCTTCATCACCGATTCGGTGTTCGCCACACCGGCGGCGACGGCGTCGTCGTAGCTGGCCATGTTCGCGGGGTAGGCGATGTACAGCGCGGCGTACGCATCGGGGTCCACGACACCGTTCGGTGCGTTGATGACCTGGTCGATGCGCTCGCTGGTGTAGTCGTCCGACAGGGCCGCGGGCAGCGCATTGCCGTTCTCGTCGACGAGCATCTTCGTGGTGCCCGCCACCGGGGTGTCGCTGCGGCCGGCGATCGCGAGGGTCACCATTTCACGGCACTCCGTCGTCGACGCCGTGAGCTGGGTGTCCACCGTGCCGGGCGGGGACGACAACGCCCATCCGAGGGCGACTACCACCGCCACACCCAACGCCGCCGGCGTCGTCACCCGCGCAGCCAATCGATGTCGCGCGAAGAATCCGCGAATTGTCATGTCAACTCCCCAATCCCGACCGTACGAAGACACATGCAGGCCGCCCCCCGAACCGCACGTCACGTCATGACAAACGTCGGCATCCGGACCGGGGGCGTTACATCGCGCGCCGGTCGACACGCGGATCATCCGGTCAGCGGGAGTGGATTTACTGCAATTAGGTCGGTTGACTACCTTTGTCTCGATCGTCTCTGCAATGAGCCGAGGCGCGTCCGGGGGAGGGACACAGCCATGGAAGACGCAGCCGAGGAACCGAGCACCGATCGAGTGTTCCCGGGAGGGCGCCCGACGACGGTCGTCCTCGCACTTCTCGCCGCCGCGGCGGCGGTGCTGCTGTTCACCCTGGTCGACCCGCGGTGGCCGCGTGTCGGCATGTTGGTCGGCGGCGCCGATCTGGACGTCTACCGCGACGGTGCCCGGCACGTGATGGAGGATCTGCCGCTCTACACCGAACCGGTGATCCACGGCCTGCTCTACACGTACACCCCGTTCTCGACGCTGATGTTCATCCCGTTCGGACTGCTCCCGGGCGGCATCGACAAGTACCTGTGGATGGGGTTCAACGTCCTGCTGCTGGTCGCGATCGTCGCGCTGTGCTGGCGGATGCTCGGCTACCGGATCACGCCCCACCTGGTGGGCGTCTCGGCGCTGACGGCGGTGGCGTGCACGTTCCTCGAACCGGTCCGCACCACCCTGTTCTACGGCCAGATCAACCTGGTCCTCATGGCGCTGGTGCTGTGGGACGTCTCGCGGGACGACCGCAGCAAGCTCAAGGGTGTCGGTGTCGGGATCGCGGCCGGGATCAAGCTGACACCGGCGTACTTCGTCCTCTACTACCTGGTGTTGCGCCGGTGGCGCGCCGCAGCCGCCGCGACCGCCACCTTCGTCGCGACGGTCGTCGGTAGCTGGGCCCTGCTCCCGCACGATTCGTGGCGGTACTGGACGCAGACGTTCTTCGACTCCACCCGCATCGCGGACGACTCGCACCCCGCGAACCAGTCACTGCGCGGCGCGCTCACCCGCCTGGCCGGGGAACCCGTGCCGACGTGGATGTGGCTGCTGGTCGCCGCGGCCGTCGTCACGCTCAGCATGTGGGTGGTGGTCCGGCTCCATCGCGGCGGCGAGCGTCTCCTCGCGGTCACCGTCGCCGGACTCACCGCCGCGGTGGTCTCCCCGTTCACCTGGAGCCATCACTGGGTGTGGTTGGTGCCGCTGACGGTCTACCTCGTGCACCGGGCGCTGACGAACGCGTGGTGGTGGGCGGGCGTGATCGCGCTGTTCTGCATCGCCGGATCCTGGGCCTACCGATTCCCCGACGACACCGTGGTCGTCGGGCTGTACCTGTTCCCGCCCCACTGGGTCGCGTGGGACATCGTCGTGAACATGTACGTGCTGCTGTACGCGGCCGTCCTGATCGGTGCCGCGATCGGCACGTTCCGCAGCAGGACCCCGAACCAGCCGGGTCGCACGCTCCGCGAGACGGTGGCACCGGACATCGAGGCGAACCCCGTGGATCCCGATCGGGTCTCGTAGGCTCCCGGCCACCGCCCCTCAACCGTCGGGAAGCGCGGCAGCCCTGTCCAGCAGCACCTTCCGCTCGCGCTCGTTGCCGGTCAGCTCGGCGGCCGCCTCGAACTCGATGCGCGCCTCCCGGTTCCGGCCCAGCCGGGCGAGGAGTTCACCGCGCGTCGCGGGCAGCAGCCGATAGCCGGCGAGCCGACCACCGTCGACGAGGTCGTCGATGATCCGCAGTGCGGCATCGGGTCCCGATGCCATCGCGACCGCCGCCGCCCGGTTGAGGTCCACCACCGGCGACGGGGCCAGCCGGCCCAGCGCCTCGTAGAGGAGCACGATCCGGTCCCAGTCGGTGTCGTCGACGGACGGTGCGACCGCATGACACTCCGCGATCGCCGCCTGCAACGCGTAGGCGCCGCGGCCGCGGCCGAGGGCGTCGGCTCTGGCGAGCGCGGCACGTCCCCGGGTGATGGCGCCACGGTCCCACCGGAGACGATCCTGGTCGGCGAGCAGCACCGGGTCGCCGTTCGTGTCGAGCCGCGCCGGGAACCGTGCGGCCGTCAGCTCCATGAGCGCCACCAGCCCGTGCACGTCCGGTTCTTCCGGCAGGAGCTCGGCGAGAACACGTCCGAGCCGGACGGCCTCGCGGCTGAGCTCCGGACGCATCCACTCGTCTCCCGCGCTGGACGCGTGCCCCTCGTTGAACACGAGATACAGCACCCCGAGGACCGCACCCAGGCGGGCTCCGAACTCGGACCGCGGCGGCACCTCGAACGGCACCTTCGCGGCGGCGAGGGTCTTCTTCGCGCGCACGATCCGCTGCTGCACGGCGGCGGTCGACGCGAGGAACGCGCGCGCGATCTCCTCGCTCGACAGTCCGCCGACAACCTTGAGGGTCAACGCGACCTGGGCCTCGCGCGACAGCACCGGATGGCACGACACGAACACCAGCCGGAGCACGTCGTCGTCGATCCGGTCCGGATCCCAGGGCAGCTCGTCCGACGCGGCGGCCGCCTCCGCGGACTCGAGGTCGCGCGCGATGGCGGCCACCCGCTCGTCGTAGCGCTCCTGCCGACGCCAACCGTCGATGGCCTTGCGTTTCGCGACGGCGGTGAGCCACGCCCCCGGATTCGCCGGGACACCGCTCTGCGGCCACTGCGCGAGCGCGTCGACGAGGGCCTCCTGGGCGAGATCCTCCGCCAGGCCGAAATCGCCCACCGTTCGGATGAGCGTGGCGACGATGCGGGCCGACTCGATGCGCCACACGGCCGCGACGGAGCGCCGCGCGGACTCGATCGGGTCCGGTCGGTGCTCCGTCGGCGTGCCGGGCATGCGGCTACGCGTTGCGGTTCTCGAGCTCCTCGCGCCAGCCCTCTTCCTTCTGGATCCACTCGTTGTCCTGCGGGAAGTCCTCGGGTCCGGTCACCCGGCGCACCTCGATCTTCGCCCCCGGGCCCAGCGGCACCCGCTTGGCCCACTCCGCCGCCTCCTCCTTGGACGCGACCTCGAGGATCCAGAACCCGTTGAACAGCTCCTTGGTCTCCCCGTAAGGCCCGTCCGTGACGAGCGGGGTGTCGCCGGAGAAGTCGACGACGAACCCCTCCTCCGCGTCGGACAGCCCCTCGCCGGCCAGCAGCACGCCCGCCTTCATCAGGGCCTCGTTGAACTTGCCCATCTGCTCGATGACCTGCTCGAACGGGACGTCCTTGTAAGCCTCGACGGCCTCGTCGGTGGCGCGCATGATCAGCATGTACTTCATCTGTTCGCTCCTTCGTCGTGGGTCGCGATTCGACCCTCTCATCCAGGACGTCGAACGGGAAGACGCCGGATCGACACGGTCCGAGAATTAATTTTCGGGGGCCGGTCCGGCCAGCGTCACGTACATCAGTTCGGTACGCGCGACCGCACGGTCACGTTCGTCGGCGAGGGCGAGGCGACGTGGATCCGCCAGGTACCCGTCCATCGCCTCCTGCGACGCGAAGCCGAACATCTGGATCTCGAGCGGCCGATCGTCGGCGCCGTCGGTACGAGCGCGCTGGAGCACCCGGCCGTCGTGCTCGGCGACCAGTGCCAGCACCTTGTCCTCGTACGCGATCAACGCTTCCTCCCGACCCGGACGGGCCCACAGCAGGACGCAGAGGGAGATAGCCATGCCGGGCAGGGTAACTCGACATCGCCGACGATGCGACGGAGCGGACGGGGTCAGGTCGGCGCGAACCCACCCACGTCGATCGAAATCCAGATCATCGCCAGGATTCCACCAGCTCCCGCGAAGGACACGGCCAGCGACACCGCGAACGGCCTGGCGAGCCGCCACACGCACAGGCCCACCGTGCACGCGAACACCAGGAACGGCGGCACGAGCCACGTCACCCAGTACATCGCGGTCGGCCCGGGCACCCCCGGACCTCGTTCGTCCATCGGTACCGGCGACAGTTCCGGGACGTCGAAAGCGTGCTGGAGCGCGACGACCGCAGGCCCCAGGCAGAAGAAGCCCAGACCCGCCCCGGCCAGCAGACCCAGTGGGACACCGATCCCGAACGCAAGATCCCAGGGGGTGCCCGGCCCGGCATGCTCGCCGTCAGCGCCGGCGTCGGGGCCGGCACCGGGTTGCTCACGCCCATCGGACATACCGGGAAGTGTTCCACTTCCGATCGGGGTTCGTTACCGATTCGAACGATACCGCGCCCTGTAGGGCGCCTGTCGATTTCCTAGCCGCGCGCGACACGGAATCCGACGTCGTCGATGCGGTACGTGGGGTGGCTGCGCCGACGCACCGACGCCCGGCAACTCCAATGCTCATCCGCCCATCCGCCACCGCGCAGCACCCGGTAGCTGCCGTACACCGCGGGGTCGTAGACGTCCCAGCACCATTCCCAGACGTTGCCGATCATGTCGTACAGGCCCCACTCGTTCGGCTGCAGTCCGCGGCCGTCGTGCGGCCGGCCGCCGGAATTGGCTCGGTGCCAGGCAATCTCGTCCAGCACCCCGTAGCGCGGCCCGCTCGTTCCGGCCCGGCAGGCGCGCTCCCATTCGGCCTCGGTCGGCAGCCGGTAACCGTCGGACGCGGGGTCCCACGCGACGTCGTCACCGGCGACGTCGTAGGCGGCGGTGCGGCCGGCGCGCGCGGAGAGCTTGTTGCAGAACAGGATCGCGTCGAACCACGACACGCCCTCCACGGGACGCCGGGCATTGCGCGACGCACCCGGCCACTCGCCGGTGATGTCGGCGTACTCGGCCTGCGTCACGGCACCGACCCCGATCGCGAAGCCGCCCACCTCGACACACCAGCTGCTGCGCGTCCGCCGATCCGACAACGTCACCTGGCCCGCCGGGATGGCGGCCAGCTCGGGAAAAGCTAACGGCTCCATGGTTGATACACACTACCGACCGCTGTACGCCGATCCATGTGGATCACGTCGGTGGCAGGCTGACGACGAAGTCGTGGGCTTCGCGCGCGGCGTGACGCCACATGGTCAGAGTGCCGTCGAGGTCGTCGTCATCGACCGGGAAGGCCACCCATTCCGTCAAGGTTCGATTACCCATCGTGACTTCCTGAGCGGCCGCCGCGCGGAGGACCTCCTCGACGCGGGAGCGCGGGAGCTTGACGATCAGGCGATGGTCGCGGCCGAGGAACGCGAAGATCTTGCCGTCAACTCGCAGGCCCGGGCTGCGGAACATCGTGCCGAACTCGACGGCAGGCTCGCGGAGGAAGTCGGCAGCAAGCTCGTCGAGCAGTGCGCGTGCCGGATCGCCCTGATCGTTCTCTCCACGCATGCCGCTCTCCTACAAGGTAATTCGGAAACAGATCGGTTGCCGGCGACGGCGGACCGGTCCGCCCGATGTGGATCTGTCTCAGCTGCCGCTGCCGAAGCCCCCGGGAGGCGGATCGACCGGGTAGGCCGCGACCTCCATGATCACCGAGCCCTCGCACGGACCACTCTCGATATGGGTGCGCCACGAACCGCGCAGGGTGCCGTCCGAGCAGCTCGTCTCGAACGTGTGGGTATCGGCGAAATCGGGTTCCCACTGCCCGCCGCACCTGCAGACGAGGCGACTGCAGGTGCGGCCCCGGCGACCAGCCAGGCGGCGATGAACGCGACGGCCGGTAGTGCTTTTCGCATGGGCGAATTGAAGCACGCCGACCGGCCGGGCCGTCGACGATCACCGAATCGTCCGGTACCGCGGTCAGGCGCCGATGTACTCCGCGAGGTGCTTGCCGGTGAGGGTGGACCGGTCGGCGACGAGGTCGGCCGGGGTGCCCTCGAAGACGATGCGACCACCGTCGTGCCCGGCGCCGGGGCCGAGGTCGATGATCCAGTCGGCGTGCGCCATCACCGCCTGGTGGTGCTCGATCACGATGACGGACTTGCCGGAGTCGACGAGGCGATCGAGCAGACCGAGCAGGTTCTCGACGTCGGCGAGGTGCAGACCGGTAGTCGGCTCGTCGAGGATGTAGACGTCCCCCTTCTCGCCCATGTGGGTGGCGAGCTTGAGGCGCTGCCGTTCACCGCCGGAAAGCGTGGTGAGGGGCTGCCCGATCTTGATGTACCCGAGGCCGACGTCAACCAGACGCGCCAGGATCTTGTGTGCAGCAGGCAGTTTCGCGTCACCCGCGGAGAAGAACTCCTCGGCCTGGGCCACCGACATCCCGAGCACCTCGCTGATGTCCTTGCCGCCGAACGTGTAGTCGAGCACCTCGGCCTGGAACCGCTTGCCCTCACATACCTCGCAGGGCGTCGCGACGCCGGCCATCATCGCGAGGTCGGAGTAGACCACGCCGGCACCGTTGCAGTTGGGGCACGCGCCCTCGGAGTTCGCGCTGAACAGGCCGGGCTTGACTCCGTTGGCCTTCGCGAACGCCTTGCGGATCGGCTCGAGCAGACCGGTGTAGGTGGCGGGGTTGCTGCGCCGGGAACCCTTGATCGCGCCCTGGTCGATCGCGACGACGCCGTCCCGCTTCGACACAGACCCGTGGATCAGCGAGCTCTTACCGGAGCCGGCGACGCCGGTCACCACCACGAGCACACCGAGCGGAATGTCCACGTCGACATCGAGCAGGTTGTGGGTCGAGGCGCCGCGCACCTCGAGCACCCCCGAGGACGTCCGCACCGACGGCTTCACCGACGCACGGTCGTCGAGGTGCTTGCCGGTGAGCGTGCCGCTCGCACGCAGTTCGTCCACGGTGCCCTCGAACACGATCTCGCCGCCCTCGGTGCCGGCGCGCGGGCCGAGATCGACGACATGGTCGGCGATCGCGATCGCCTCCGGCTTGTGCTCGACGACCAGCACGGTGTTGCCCTTGTCGCGCAACTGCAACAGCAGCTCGTTCATCCGCGCGATGTCGTGGGGGTGCAGGCCGATGGTGGGCTCGTCGAACACGTACGTGACGTCGGTGAGCGACGAACCGAGATGACGGATCAGCTTGGTGCGCTGCGCTTCTCCACCCGACAGCGTGCCCGCCGGACGGTCGAGGCCGAGGTAGCCCAACCCGATCTCGACGAACGAGTCGAGCGTCTCGCCCAACGACTTCAGCAGCGGCGCCACAGACGGCTCGTCCAACCCGCGCACCCATTCGGCGAGATCGCTGATCTGCATCGCGCAGGCGTCGGCGATGCTGACCCCGTCGATCTTCGACGATCGCGCCTCGGCGCTGAGCCGTGTGCCCTCGCAGTCGGGGCACGTCTGGAACGTGATCGCCCGGTCGACGAACGCCCGGATGTGTGGCTGCATCGCCTCCCGGTCCTTCGACAGGAACGACTTCTGGATCTTCGGGATCAGGCCCTCGTACGTGACGTTGACGCCCTCGACCTTGACCTTGGTCGGCTCCTTGTAGAGCAGATCGTCGAGCTGCTTCTTGGTGAACTTGGCGATCGGCTTGTCGGGGTCGAAGAATCCGCAGCCGCGGAAGATGCGGCCGTACCAACCGTCCATGCTGTAGCCGGGGATCGTCAGCGCGCCGTCGTTGAGCGACTTGTCGGCGTCGTACAGCGCGGTCAGGTCGAAATCGGAGACGTTGCCCCGGCCCTCACAGCGCATGCACATGCCGCCGGTGACGCTGAACGCGCGGCGCTCCTTGACCGTCCGCCCGCCCTTCTCCACCGTGACCGCCCCGGCGCCGCTGATGGAGGCGACGTTGAACGAGAACGCCTGCTGCGAACCGATGTGCGGCTTCCCGAGCCGACTGAACAGGATTCGCAGCATCGCGTTCGCGTCGGTCGCGGTCCCGACCGTGGAACGTGGGTTGGCGCCCATCCGCTCCTGGTCGACGATGATCGCCGTCGTCAGGCCGTCGAGCACGTCGACGTCCGGCCGCGCCAGCGTCGGCATGAAGCCCTGCACGAAGGCGCTGTAGGTCTCGTTGATCATCCGCTGCGACTCGGCGGCGATCGTGGAGAACACCAGCGAACTCTTGCCGGAGCCGGAGACGCCGGTGAACACCGTGAGCCGCCGCTTCGGCAACTCGACGCTGACGTCCTTGAGGTTGTTCTCGCGCGCGCCGTGCACGCGGATCAGATCGTGGCTGTCGGCGGCGTGCAACTCAGGCGACTGCTGGTCCGTCGTCGTGGCCGTGCTCATCGTCTCTCCCTCTGTGTCGGGCCGCCGTCGCGGCTCCCGGGCCTGCGTCTGACCGATCGCGGCATCGAGCATCAAGCGGACGCGGCCTCCCACACGAACCCGTCCGGGTCGGTGAAGGGTGCGGCATCGCTACCGACGACGATACGGTGCGATCCGGTCCCGTCCGGGGCGACGCCGGCGTCCTTCGCGAGCGCCCGGCGCCCGTAGAGCGCCAGCTTGACCGGCGAGTCCGGTGCCGCGAACTCGACGTACTTGCGGCCGAAGCTCTTCGCCACCTCCAGCCCGTGGTCGACGTAGAACTGTCTGCTCGCCTTGACGTCCTCGACACCGAGCAGCAGCACGATGTCGTCGATCCGGCGGGTGGCCGGGCCGGTGTCCTTCTTCGACGACGTCGCCATCTTCCAGATCGCGCCGTCCGGGGCCTGCACGACGCCGCCGTACCCCCACAAGCTCTTCTTGGCCGGCTTCAGCGTGGTGGCGCCGCCGTCGAGGGCGGCCCCGACGAAGGCGTCGACGATGCTCGGCTGCGACACGACGAGCGAGAGGGTGTACCCGCGGAAGCCGGTCGTCGGCGTCTCGGTGGCGCGCACCGCCACGTGATCGCCGACGCCGAACGCGGCGTAGAAGGCGGCCGCGGCCGTCGGGTCGGATACCTCGAGGGTGACGGACTCGATGGTGGTCGGTGAGGTGGAGGTGGTCATGTCAGCGCACCTCGTTGATCCGGAGCAGATTGCCCGCGGGATCACGGACGGCACAGTCGCGGATGCCGTACGGCTGGTCCACCGGCTCCTGGACGATGTCCGCGCCGGCGGCCTCGAGCTTGCCGAAGGTCGCGTCGAGGTCGGGGGTGGCCAGCGTGAGGATCGCGAACGTGCCCTTGGCCATCATCTCGGTGACGGTGCGGCGCTCGTCCTCGGTGATGCCGGGGTCGGCCGCAGGCGGATGCAGCACCAGGGAAACGTCGGGCTGATCCGGGTGGCCGACGGTGATCCAGTACATCCCGTTGTAGCCGACCTCCTTGCGGACCTCGAAACCGAGGAGGTCGCGGTAGAAGGCCAGAGAGGCCTCGTGGTCGGTGTGGGGCAGGAAGGCGGAGTGCAGGGTGATGTCCATGGCGATCACGCTAAGTGCGGTGCGCGGGTCGGCGCTTCTCGATTTCTGATCGGTCCGGTCACCTGTGCGACCGCCCCGCGTCGAATCCGAGGTGTCCCGCGCTGCGACCGTTCCACCGCGCTCCATGGTCCGTTTCGACGACGTCTCAGGTCGCGGCGGCAGCCTTCATGGCCGGCGATTTGTATCCCGTGGCCACGAGTTCCCCGGCGAGCCAGCCCGTGAGGCGCTCCGCCTCGTCGTCGAGGGCCTGCCGCTCGGATCGGGACACCTGCTCGAGCAGGTGCACCCGCACGGCACCGACCTGGTCCTGCACCCAGCAGCCGACGATGCGCCCGTCGACCCATGCCGTCGTTCCCGCATTGCCGCGCCCGTCGAACAGCCGGTCGCCGTACCCACCGAGGTAGAAGTCGCGGCCCTGCCAACCCATGACGGTGGGATCGAGGACGGGCAGCAGCGCCACCCACGGACCGGGGTCCGGAATCTCGTCGAGATCCTCGGGCAGGAGCCACCCGGTGCCGCCACCGTCGAGCGATACGGAGACGGCACCGAGTTCGGCGAGCGCGGTGCGCACGATCGACTTGGTGGCGCCGAGCCACCAGAGGAGATCCGCCTCGGTGCCCGGCCCGAAGGTGTGCAACCAGCGGCGCACCATCTCGCGATACCCGTCCGCGGCGTCGAGCTGGGGCAGGTCTTCGCCGAGCCAGTGTCGTGGCAGCGTCCAACGAGGGCGGGAAGTGCGCCAGTGTCCGGTGTTCGCGGCGCGCATGATGTCGCCGGCTGCGCCGAGCTGGATGAGCACCCGCGGCGCCCCCCATGCCTCCCCGCCGGGCGGCTCGACCTTCACATCGATCATCGAAACCGCCCGGCGGAGTTCCTGCGCGGTGCGCCCCTCCGGCTCGTTCTCCAGCAGCGCCAGAACCTCCTCACGCGCGTGGTCGAGCCAGTCGCTGCCGTTGTCCGCAAGGCCCACCGTGACAACGTCTTTCACCATTCGGGAACGCACTGCGCCTGCAACGCGCGCGGAAGCGCTCGGGACGGCGGCGGGTAGTAGGTCACGAGGGAAGACGAACAGCGTTCGACGCATCGACAACTGCTTGACGATGCTCCGATCACGGTAGAGCGCACGGTCGATATCGGCAACGGTGACCGAGTGCACCCGCGCCCAGCAGGACAGGTAGACCGTCGCCGGTTCCGTGGCGTGCAGGACGGTCATCGCCTGCGTGGCGGCTTCCGGCGACCCGACTCGCGCGGCCCGGGTGAGCGCATGGCGCACTGCGAGCCGTGCGCGGCGCTCGTCGTCGGTCACATGGCGCATCGGGCGATCCTCTCACTCGCAAAGCGGTGCCGCCGGGCCACCCCGCTCCTCGAATCCACGACTTTCCGGCTCCGGTGTCACACCCGAGCCACGCCCGGTGTCTTCATGCCGAGAGCACACAACCGCAAGGAGGAATCATGGCTACCCGAATCCCGAAAGCAGAGCTGACCGGTGTCTACGGCGCGGTGGTCAAGCGAATGTCCCGCAGGATGCTCGGCGAGGTGGCCGAACCGGTCGAGGTGACGTGGCACAACCGGAAGGTGCTGAACTTCAGCTTCACCGTCGGCCGCAAGGCGCAGAAATGGGACCGGTGTGACGAGAACCTGAAGTCGTTCGCCCACATGGCGGTGGCCAGCCTCGTCGGCTGTAGCTTCTGCCTGGACTTCGGCTACTTCCACGCCCACAACGAGGGACTCGATCTGACCAAGGCACGCGAGGTGCCGCGCTGGCGCGAATCGGACGTGTTCACGCCGCTCGAACGCGACGTCATGGAATACGCCGAGGCGATGACCCTGACCCCGCCCACCGTGACCGACGAGCTGTCGGCGCGGCTGCTCGAGCAGCTCGGTGCACCCGCGCTGGTGGAGCTGACCGCGTTCATCGCGGTGGCGAACCTGATGACCCGCACCAACACCGCCTTCGGCATCGAGTCGCAGGGCTTCTCGGCGTCGTGTGGCCTGAAGCCGCTCGCCGTACGCTCGACGACATGACCGACGACCCGTTCGTCACCCACCGCAGCCTGCTCTTCACCGTCGCCTACGAGATGCTCGGCTCCGCGGCCGACGCCGAGGACGTCGTGCAGGAGACGTGGCTGCGGTGGGCGGAGGTCGACCGCGCCGAGGTGCACGACCCGCGCGCCTACCTGGTCCGGATCGTCACCCGGCAGGCGCTGAACCGGCTCCGGTCGGTGTCGCGGCGCCGGGAGGACTACGTCGGCGAATGGCTGCCCGAACCGCTGCTCACCTCGCCCGACGTGGCCGACGACGTCGAGCTGGCCGAAAGCGTCTCGATCGCGATGCTCACCGTGCTGGAGACCCTGGGTCCCGTCGAGCGGGCGGTGTTCGTGCTGCACGAGGTGTTCGAGACGCCCTACCGGGAGATCGCCGAGGTGGTGGGTAAGACCCCGGCCACGGTCAGGCAGATCGGGCACCGCGCCCGCGAGCACGTCGGGGCGCGGCGCCCGCGGATGCAGGTCGACCGGGACCAGCAGCAGGCGGCGGTCGAGCGGTTCCTGGCCGCCGTGACCACCGGCGACGTGCAGGGACTGATGGAGGTGCTCGCGCCCGACGTGGTGGTCGTCGCCGACGGCGGCGGCATCGCGACGGCCGCGCGGAAGCCGATCGTCGGGGCCCTGCGGGTGGCGACCTTCCTGGCCCGCGCCGCGAAGATCCCGGACTTCACGACCACACCGACCTTCTACAACGGCATGCCGGGAGTCCGGATCGACGTCGGTGGCGAGGCCACCGCGGTCAGTGTGGTGGTCGAGGACAGCCGGATCACCCGGGTCTACGCAATCCGCAACCCGCACAAGCTGGGATGGCTCGACAAACTGGCCGAGCTGCGGCGGTGAGTGTCGGCCGGGTCTCGCGGCGGGCGCCGGTTCGTCAGGAGAAGCCGCGGTGGACGCCGTCGGACCCGGCGGGCCGACGGCGGCGCACTCACGCCCGGTCGTGGACCGGCGAGGGAAACTTGTTGGCGCGGTATGCGTCTCCACTCGTGGTGGGGCGCCAAAGACGCCAGTGCTTCGCGGACAGCCGAAACGGGAGATGGTCCTGCAGATGGCGAGCACCGGGGGACAGCCGGTCGTCGGCGGGCAGGTTCAGCCACAAGGACAGTGAGGATGTCGCGGTGCCGAGTGTGGCGCGTACGCCCGATGCGCCGAGAAGCCGGCCGTACCCGTCCACGGCGAAGCGACCGAACTCGTCGGGGGTGATGTCCGGATACGGGGCGCCGGTGTCCGGGTCGACGAGTCGCACCGGCGTACTGCAGGTCAGCGCGGCCAGGGACCGGCCATGGGTCGTGACCGCGCCGGAACCGGCCGCGACGAGGGCACCGAGCGCGCTGTCCACGGCGTCGCACGGCACGTTCCATTCGGTGTGGGTTCGTGCCCGGTGGCGGGGCCCGCCGAAGCGCTCCGTCGCGAGCGCCACCAACTGTTCGGTCGACGCTGCCGGCCCGCCCGCGTAGATCTCGAACACCCACGATGCCGACGACACCGGTTCGGTACAGGCGTCGAGGAAACCCTGCACGCGCTGGTATGCCTGGTCGGGGCGCTTGGCGCGCAACGAGTGCGCTCCACCCGCAGATCCGGGCAGGCCGTCGTAGGTCACCACCCGAGAGGCCGTGGGGCCGTGCGTCCGCGCCATGCGCCCATCGTAGGGGCCCGAGAAGAGTCACCGCCGACCCTCGACGGTGAACTCGAGGTGGAACAATCGTCACTCGACGAGCACACGGAAGGCATAGTCCCGATGGAACCGATCGACCGATTCAGGGAGACGACCTCATGGACCACCTGAGTTCCACCGACGACTGCTGACCGGGCTGGTCGAGAACTGGACTCGCCGATGCACTTTCACGGCTATCGGGTGAGACCCCCGAACGGGGGGAGAGGTTGTGCGGTTCGTGTTGGACGCCGTGTCGGCTGCCGTGCCGGCGGAGCACGTCGACGAAGCTCGACGGGCGTAATCGTGAGCTCGCGGACGCTCTCCACATCGCCGTCGTCAGCGTCGACTACCGGCTGGCACCCGAGCACCCGTGGCCGGCCGCGCCCGACGACTGCGAGGCGGCGGCGCTCTGGCTCGTCGCACACGCTCTCGATCGCTTCGGATCGTCCCGGCTGGCGATCTCGGGGCGATCGGCGGGGGCGACACTCGCGCTGGCAACGCTGCTCCGACTGAGAAATCGGGGCAATGTCGACGGGTTCACAGGCGCTGCACTGCAATTCGGCACCTACGACCTGAGTGCGCAGACGCCGGCCGGACGTCGGA
Source organism: Prescottella sp. GW823-FHT02E09 (assembly GCF_058797375.1). Lineage (NCBI taxonomy): Bacteria > Bacillati > Actinomycetota > Actinomycetes > Mycobacteriales > Nocardiaceae > Rhodococcus > Prescottella sp. GW823-FHT02E09. The sequence continues at coordinate 421,751 of NZ_JBXAJP010000004.1, read as the reverse complement.
TCGCGGACGAGTACTTCCTCCAGGCCTACGTCGGCCACGTGGAGGACCGCACCGTTCCGGACATCTCTCCCGTCTACGGCGACGTCCACGGCCTCCCGCCGACTTTGCTGGTCGTCGGAAGCAAAGACGCACTGCTGGAAGACAACCTCGCGATGGCAGGCCGGCTTTCCGCGGCCGGCAACGACGTCGAACTCCGGATCTACCCCGAGTCACCGCACGGGTTCACGGGCCACCCCACGGCGATCGCCCGGACCGCTCTCGGCGGCGTCCGTTCATGGCTGCACGAGCGGATCACGCAACCATAGGCTCAGGGTGTGTCGTTCTCGCTCGTGCCACCGTTGCGAGCCTCGATGGCCTCGACGGACTTCTTCAACTGCTTTCCCAGGACGCGGGTGCCGAAAGCGCCGAGCACGCCCGCGAGAAGCCGTCCCCGGAGGTTCTTGCCGTCGCGGACCACGACCACGTCCACGTCGGTCCCACCGGTGGGCTCCTGCGTCAGGGTGTAGACGTGGCCCGAGGCGCCGCCCCACAGGTTGGAGTCCGTCGTCGTCATCACGACACGATGGGGGTCGGCCCAGTCGTAGTGCAGGCGTTCCCAGATCCCGCTCGAACCCTCGGTGACATCGGCATCGTGTGGGCCCTGGTGATGCACCTCGAGGTAGTTGTCGGCGCTGTTTCCGAACAGTTCCCCGCGACCGGGCCCGAAGTCGGTGAGACCGGCAAGGAACTGCTCGGGCGTCGCGGTGGTCGTCTGGTGAAGGTGAATCGTGGTCATGGCGTCTTCCTGAACACTCGGATGATCCGCTCCGGTCCCGGAGGGCCGGGTCGGTGACATGTCCAGCACACCACTCGCGCGGACGTCACGGAAGGGGGCCGATCGGAACCCCTGCGCCCGACCACGAATCCGACGCTCTCGCCGGCAAGGACCGGGCACCGATCCCGCATCTGCGGCATACTCGAAACCGGCGGCTGAACGGCGGCCGCAAATGGGAGAACGATGGCACAGCCGGCAATTCTCAGCGTCGACGATGATCCGAGTGTCTCCCGCGCCATCGTCAGGGACCTGCGCCGCCGCTACGGCGAGAAGTACCGGATCATTCGGGCAGAGTCCGGCGACGAGGCCCTGGCTGCGCTCGAGGAGATCAAGCTGCGCGGTGACCCGGTCGCGATCCTGCTCGCCGACTACCGGATGCCCGGTATGAGCGGCATCGAATTCCTCGAACAGGGCATGGACCTGCATCCGGCGGCGAGGCGGGTGCTGCTCACCGCCTATGCCGACACCGAGGCGGCGATCGACGCGATCAACGTCGTCGATCTCGACCATTACCTGCTCAAGCCGTGGGATCCACCCGAGGAGAAGCTGTATCCGGTGCTCGACGCCCTGCTCGACGCCTGGGTGACATCCGACCGCAGGCCGGTGACCGAGACCAAGGTGATCGGGCATCGGTGGTCGGCGCGGTCCTCCGAGGTGCGCGAGTTCCTGGCCCGCAACCAGCTGCCCTACCGGTGGTACTTGTCCGACGAACCGGAGGGGCTGCGGCTCCTGCAGGCCGCGGGCGCCGACGGTATGCGGCTGCCGGTGGTGATCACCTCCGACGGGGAGGTGCTGGTGGAGCCGACCGATTCGGAACTGGCACACCACGTCGGACTCGCCACCGATCCGGCGTCGGACTTCTACGACCTCGTCGTCATCGGTGGCGGGCCGGCCGGGCTCGGCGCGGCGGTGTACGGGGCGTCGGAGGGCCTACGCACCGTCTTGATCGAGCGCACCGCCACCGGAGGGCAGGCCGGACAGAGTTCCCGGATCGAGAACTACCTCGGCTTCCCGGACGGGCTGTCCGGCGCCCAACTCGCCGACCGGGCGCGCAGGCAGGCCGCCAAGTTCGGCGCCGAGGTGATCACCACCCGTGACGTCGTCGCCCTGGAGGTGAACGGGTCTGCACGCACCGTTCGGTTCGCCGACGGGGCCACGCTGGACGCGCACACCGTCATCCTCGCGACGGGAGTGTCGTACCGGCAGCTGTCGGCACCCGGGTTGAACGAATTCACCGGCCGTGGCGTGTATTACGGTTCGGCGGTGACGGAGGCGGCACGCTGCAGCGACCAGGACGTGTACGTGGTCGGCGGGGCGAACTCCGCAGGGCAGGCGGCGGTCTACCTCGCCAGGAGCGCCCGGTCGGTGACCATCGTGGTGCGGTCCGGCTCGCTGGACGACTCCATGTCGCACTACCTGATTCAACAGATCCGACAGAATCCGAGGATCACGGTCCGGACGTGCACGGAAGTGATCGACGGGGACGGCGACGACCACCTCGAACGGATCACCCTGCGCGACAACACCACTGCCCGTACCGAATCCGTCGATGCGCAGTGGCTCTTCCTGTTCATCGGGGCCGCGCCGCGCACGGACTGGCTCGACGGCGTCGTGGCGCGCGACGACAACGGATACGTCGTCTCCGGACCCGACTTGGTGGTCGACGGAAAACGGCCGCGCGGCTGGGAACTCGAGCGCCTGCCGCATCAGTTGGAGACCAACGTGCCCGGGGTCTTCGCGGCCGGGGACGTGCGCTCCGACTCCGCGAAACGGGTGGCGTCGGCCGTGGGAGAGGGCGCGATGGCAGTCATGCTCGTCCACCGTTACCTGGCGAAACCATGAACGCCGGGCCGGTCTGCACGCCGGAGGAGCTGCGGACGCTCTTCCTCTTCGAGCGGCTCGACGACGATCAACTCGCACAGCTGTGCCGCGCGGGGCGCCTGGAGGTGATCGAGCCGGGCCCGGTGTACCGCGAGGGCGCCCCGGCGACGTGCTTCTACGTGCTGGTCGAGGGGTCGGTGGTGCTCACGAAGCAGTCGGGGGACCAGGATGTGGAGATGGTGCGCACGTCGCACCGCGGCTCGTATTCGGGCGCCTGGACCGCCTACATGGGCGACCGGGTGCCGCAGGTCTACGGCACGTCGATGACCGTGCCCGAGCGCTCCACCTTCTTCGTCCTGGACGCCGACGATTTCGCCCGTTTCATGGCGGAGTGGTTCCCGATGGCACTGCACCTGCTCGAGGGGCTGTTCTTCGGCAACCAGAGCTCCCGCGAGATCCTCGCCCAGCGCGAGCGGCTGCTCGCCCTCGGCTCGCTGTCCGCCGGGCTGACGCACGAGCTGAACAACCCGGCAGCGGCCGCGGTCCGGGCGACGGCGTCGCTGCGGGACCGGGTCGCCGGCATGCGACACAAGCTGGGCATGATCGCCACCGGGGCCTACGAGCCCGCGGCCCTCCGGGCTCTGATCCGGATCCAGGAAGAGGCCGTGGAACTGGTCGCGAAGGCTCCGACGCTGAGCCCACTGGAGGCGTCGGACCGGGAGGACACCCTCGGCGAGTGGCTCGAGGACCACGACATCGCGGGCAGCTGGAACATCGCACCGACCTTCGTGCAGGCCGGGCTCGACGTCGACTGGCTCGAGCGGGTCGCGGCCACGACCTCGCCGCCGATCCTCGCCGGTGCGGTCGCCTGGCTCAACTACACCATCGAGACCGAACTGCTGATGAACGAGATCTCGGACTCCACCAACCGGGTCAGCTCGCTGGTCGGCGCCGCCAAGCAGTACTCACAGATGGACCGGGCCCCGTTCCAGGTCTCGGACGTGCACGAGTTGCTCGACAGCACGTTGGTGATGCTCAGCCGGAAAATCGGCGGCGGCATCGACGTGGTCAAGGACTACGACCGCGACCTGCCACCTGTTCCCGCGTACGCTGCCGAACTCAACCAGGTGTGGACCAACCTCATCGACAACGCCGTTGCCGCCATGGACGGCCGGGGCACCCTCACCATCCGCACCTGTCGGGACGGCGACTGCGTGGCCGTGGCAATCGAAGACACCGGGCCGGGCATACCCGAGGAGATCCGCGGCCGCATCTTCGAGCCGTTCTTCACCACGAAACCGGTCGGTGAGGGCACCGGGCTCGGACTCGACATCTCGTGGCGGATCGTCGACAAACACCGGGGCGACATTCGTGTGGAATCACAGCCGGGGCATACCGAATTCGTGGTCCGCCTTCCGCTCGCCGGTCCGGAGGGAGATCACGCCGACTGAGATCGAGGGCGTTCGGGGTCATCCCATCTCGGCGTGCCGATAGCACCAACGCCACGTCTCGCCGGGCTCGTGCGATCGCATGACGGGGTGTCCGGTCTGCTCGAAATGTGCGGTCGCGTGCCGGTGCGGGCTCGAGTCGCAGCATCCGACGTGTCCGCAGCTGAGGCAGAGGCGCAGGTGCGCCCAGTTCTGCTCGCCCAGCGCCGCGCATTCCTCGCAGCGGCCGGGGGTCCGCGGCCCGGGGTCCGGTCCGGTGGCCGCCGCGAGTTCGTCGCAGCGCTCGACCGCGGTCGGATCCGGGGATTCGACTCGGATGCGGTCGGCTGCACGTCGGAGCGCTCTCTTCATCACCTCCCATCCTGCATGCTTCAGGGAGCGATATCCACACACCGGAACGTCGGACGGAGACCGCCGTGAACGTGGCCCTGCTCGCCGTCGCGGTGGCGGCGTTGCTCACCGCCGCCCTCGCGCGACACCTGAACTGGTCGGCGCCGCTGCTGCTGGTCCTGGTCGGACTGGTCGGTTCGCAGATCCCCGGACTCCCCGACACCGCCCTCGATCCGGATCTCGTGTTGTTCGCGGTACTGCCGCCGCTGCTCTACTCGGCCGCGCTCGACAGTTCGTCGCTCGCGATGCGGCGGAATGCGCGCGCCATCGGGCTACTCGCAGTCGGCTTGCCGCTGGCCACCACCGCGGTTGTCGGGGTGGTCGCATACCTCACCATTCCCCAGTTCCCCCTCGCCGCCGCACTGGTGCTGGGAGCGGTCGTGGCTCCGCCGGATGCGGTGTCCGCCACCGCGATCGGACGACGTCTCGGCCTACCGCGACGGATCATGACACTGCTCGGCGGCGAGAGCCTGCTCAACGACGCGACCGCGCTCACCGCGTACCGGGTCGCACTCGCCGTGGCGGTCGGGACCGGGGTGACCCTCATGGAGGGGGTGCGCACCTTCCTCGGCGCCGCGATCGGCGGCACGCTCATCGGCATCGGGGTCGGGATCGCCGTCGCCGCATTACGTTCGCGGCTCTCGGATCCGTTGATGGAGAGCGCGATCGGGCTCCTCGTCCCCTTCGTCGCCTACCTGGCGGCCGAGGAGGTGCACAGTTCCGGGGTGATCGCGGTCGTCGTCGCCGGCCTGTATCTGGGCCAGCGGTCGACCCGCGCCGGATACGCGACCCGCCTGCAGGACACCGCGGTGTGGAAGGCCGTCGACATAGTTCTCGAGTCGTTCGTCTTCCTGCTGATCGGGCTGCAATTGCCAAGCGTCGTACAGGGTCTCCACGGCCGCAGTGTGGCCGAAGTCGTCGGCGCCTCCGCTGCCGTGCTCGCCGCCGTCATCGCAGTCCGACTGCTGTGGGTCTACCCTGCGGCCTTCCTCCCACGTCTGGTGTCCGCGCGGATCCGCGACCGGGAGCCGGCGCCGAGTCTCCGGTCGGTGTTCGTCCTCGCCTGGTCCGGAATGCGCGGCGTCGTCTCCCTGGCCGCCGCCTTCGCGATTCCGCTCACCGTCGATTCGGGCGCCCCGTTCCCCGGGCGCGACATGATCCTGTTCATCACCTTCGCGGTCGTGGTCGGCACGCTCCTCCTGCACGGGCTGACCCTGCCGTGGCTGATCACCCGACTGGGCGTCGACAACGAGGACGAACTCCGCAAGGACGCAATAGCGCTGGCGGCCGCGCAGGACAAGGCCGCACGGGCCGCGACGGAGGTACTCGATGCCCTGATCGCGAACGCCGACGGAGATCCCGCCGCCGTCCGTCAGCGGGCCGGGGAGATCCTGCGCACCTGGAGCGAGCACCGCGCCCACGCGGCCTGGGAGCGGCTCGGGCGCAGCGACGCCGAACTGGGCGAGAGCCCGTCCGCCGCCTTCCGCGCGCTGCGCCTGCAGATGCTCGATACCGAACGCGCCGTCTTCATCGCGGAGCGGGACAACGGGCGGATAGACGACGAAGTCCTCCGCCAGGTGCTGCGCGAACTGGACCTCGAGGAGGCCACGCTCAACCGGGAGTAGGACCGGACCCGGGCATCCCTCACGGGATGCTCCGTCGGCGTGCGGTGATTGCGCCGTGAGGCCTCGTCCCGCTGCCCGTTCGGGTATGTGTCTCGATCACCTCGAAGCCGGCGGTGACCAACTCCTGCCCGAGTTCCCCCACCGGCCACCGATAGGCGGTGGTTGCGGCGTGGTCGAAGGCCTCCACGGTCGCTCCTTCGAAGAAGCCCACCAACAATTCTCCACCCGGCCGAATCACGCGCGCGAACTCGGCGAGCGGCGTCCGGATGTCCTGCGGATGGTGGTGAATGAGCGAGTACCAGGACAGCACACCACCCAGCGATTCCGGCGCGACATCCAACGTCTCGAAGCCGCCGAGCTCGAACGCGAGCTCCGGATACTGCCGGCGTGCCCGCTCGACGAACTCGGGAACCAGATCGATCCCGCTCGCGGTCAGCCCGCAGCCGGCCAAGAAGTCCGTCCACTGCCCCGGGCCGCAGCCGGCGTCGAGCACGGGCCCGGTCAGGGTGTCGGCCCAGCTGCGCACCAGCGCCCGGTCGGACGGGTGTGCCGACGTCACGGAACCGAACAGATCCGTGTACTCCCGGGATTTGGCCGAGTACGACTCGCGGACGATGTCGCGTCGTCGGACGCTCGTGATCTCCATGCCTTCGATGATCGCCGAAGAGCTCACCGCCCGAGGACTCTTCGACGACTCAGCCCTCGTCGTACTTCTCCCAGAAGCGTGCACGCAACCGGTATCGGATCCCCTCGTCCAGGTCGTACTTCTGCATCACGTCGGACGCGTCGTGCAGCAGGGCACGGTCGATGTCGCGGGGGATCGACGGCCTCGCACGCTGGAGTTCCAGTTTGTCTTCCGACGTGGCGCTCTCCTGGAACGACGCGAGGACCCGCTTCACCACCTCGTCGACCAGCCGATCCTGTTCGTCGTCCTCGCCTTCGCCGTATCCCGGTAGCACCCGAGCGGAAGATCCGGTCGAGATGCTGTAGGCCAGCACGCTCGTCGGGCGCGGAGCCGCCGGACCGTGCGGCTTGGATGCCAGATCCAGGGGAGTCCGCACGACCGACCGCGGCGCGGCGACCACGGGACGGGTGGGTGCTGACGGCGGTTCCGGCGCGACCGGTTCGGGCACCGGTTGACGATCGACCTTCATCACGGCGGCGTCGACCGCCGCGCCGTCGATACTGTCGAGCTCGTCGGCGGCCCGGATCAGGTGCCGGCTCACCCCGTGCGGCTTGCCGTCGACGGTCGGCACGGCGAGCACCACCACCTGAACCCCGTGCACCTGAGCATCTTCGACCGCTTCGGTGAGATCGTCGTCGCCCGAGACGAGGAAGAACACGTCGGATGCCCCGTTCCGCGCGTGCGCCACGAGATCGAGGCCGATGCGGAGATCGACACCCTTCTGCTCGCCGTTGACGCCGAACCGCCCGAGCCGCAGCTTGACCTTCGAGAGCTCGCCGATGCGCTCCTGCTGTGCATCCGGGACACCGTTGCGGGCCGAGTCGTACCAGTGGACCCGCAGCACCGGCAAGCCCGACCGGGCTTCGGCAACGTCCACCAGTGAGCTGATCATCGTGGAGTAGTCGACGTGGATCCCTCCGCGTAGCGAGGTGCCGGTGACGCGAGTCGCGGCGGAGGCAAGCAGATACCCGGCATCGATGTAGAGGGAGCAAGTCGACCGCATCCGCACACTATGACATGCACGACCGTCACCTACGACGAACTTCTCGACCTTCTCGATCTGCCGTCCACACCCGGCGAGTCGGGCAGGGAGCCACGGGATCGTGAATGTGCTTCCTGCACTGCCGTATTGCCGATACACCACGCGCACGGGAACTGCGATCGACGGCCGTCTTCCCATACCGTGTGCGACGCCCGTACCCGGACGCCGGAACGCGACCCGCGCCGGACCACGTAGGCGGCGATCAAGGCGTACGCAACGGGAAGCGCGACCAGCCAGTAGATCGCGGTCGCGGTGGAGTACTGCAGCTGCCCGAGACCTGAAAGCCTTTCCAACGGTGAGGACTCCGTCCTCCACTCGTCGAACGGACGTTGGATGTACAGCGGCATCGCGGCACGACAACCAGAGCCAAACCGGCCAGTGGAACCCATTTGCGTGGACGAGCCGCCCGGGCTCGACGTCGAGCAGCCGCAACCACCGCCCGCAACTCGTTCGACTTCTCAGCCGAGGCGTCCATGACGATCCCCCGGATTCCATGTCGTTAGTGATGCAAACCCCCAGACGCAGGTTTGCATCACAAACCACGGAAGTCAATGGCGTGGACGCGGCACCCGGCGGGACCGATCCCGGTCGCCGGTCTCAACTTTCGTGGTGGACGGTGACGGTGTCGTTCCGATCCCACACGGCGACGAGCAGCTGGTCGGTGGGTTTGTCAGCGCCGATCGCGAAGTCGAGTGCGAGGACACGTTCCGTCGCCGTGGGACTGACCGCGATGCCGACGAGGACCAGATGGTCGAGGAAGACGTCGTCGGTGACAGCCTCACGGGTCTCCACGCCGAACAAGTTGCACACCATCTCTTCCGGAATCTCCTCGAGATGGAACCCGCGAAACGACGAAGCTGTCGACCGGGGATCGGTCATCTCGGCAGCGAAAGCGGCAAGAGCCGCAGCGACCAGAGTCCGCACATCGCCGAGAGCGGCTTCAGCCCTGTCGAGTTCGCGTTGGTTCAGACTCCCATCGCCGCGAATCCAGTACCAGGCGCCCGCGCCCACTCCGTCTATGCCGGCGGATAGCACGGCACCGGCCACCGGATCGTCGCCGAAATCGAGGCGCCCCGCGAACCTGCTGGTCAGTTGAGTCATGGTCCGATCGTGCCATCCACGACGGGATCTCACGCCGCCCGATCGATCCAGCGGCACGTTCCGTCCCGGAGAAGTCCCTCCACAGGCCGTGCCGTGCTCAGCGCAATGGCTGGCACCGCAGGGGATGCGTTCTACCGCGCTGGCCGCGTATGCCGACCAGCCCCAAACGAGGAGGTGCCGTGAGTGCTCGCGCCTCAATCCTCGGCGTCCCGGCCGGCGCCTACCTCGGCGCCGACGCCGGGTGGAACGCTGCGTTCTGGACTCTCGCCGCAGTCCGCTCTCTCGCAGCGGCGTGTCGGAACCGGGGAGTCCGGCGCGGACTCGCCATCACCGCCTTCGTCGGCATCGTCGGCATTGTCGGCATTGTCGGCAATTTCGTCGCCGGGTCGACCGCACCGAAGTCTCCGAGGAGCGTGGCCGCCATCCTCAGCGTGGGAATCGCCGCCACGCTCGCGCTGTTCCCTGTCCTGGCAACGACCGCGATGGCCGGCGCCTTGCTGATGGCCGTATGGGGTCTGTTCTACGGAGGCGTATCCGCGAGCACTCAGACATGGATCGCTCATGCGGCCCCGGCGCAGCGGGAAGCCGTATCCGCCCTCTGGGCACTGGCGCCGATCACACGCGCGTCGAGAGCGTTGCAGCCATAACCGACGTGGTGCACACCTGCTGCCCTGCATGGTTCGCCCCCTCCCGAGGGCGACATACCGTCAAACGGTGCGCTCATCGGTGTTCGTCAGCGCGCGGGTGCAGACCGTCTCGAGTGCGATCACCGCAGCTCGCCGATCCACACACTCTGGGTCGAGGCGGTGTTGAACATTGATGCCCAGAGTCGCGCCCAACAGCACCACGGCCACCGCGTCAGGATCGGTGACCGGCGCCGAAACAGAACGCAAGTAGTCGGTGTAGGAGCGGCGCAGGATTCGATACTGCTCGGCGTATGCGGCGCGAACCGGGGAATCCTCACCCACCGCTTCGAGGAGGATCGTCGCGAAGATCCGCGCCTCGGGCTGTGACATGACAGCGAAGTTGGCTTCGATGAGTGCCTCGACGCCTTGCTTCGGCGCAGCCGCAAGGTGGTCTCGCAGTTGGCTCATCGCCCAGTGGAAGGACTCTTCGACCACGGCACGAACCAGTCCGTCCTTCGATCCGAAGTGCCATGCGACCGAGCCGCGGCTGATGCCCGACAGTTCGGCGACGGCCTGGATGGACATGGCCGTGGCCCCCCGTTCGGCCGCGAGCTCGGTCGCGGCGGCGATGAGTCGCCGACGTGTTTCCTCGGAAATCTCCTGCTTGCGCGTCGATGCCATCGTGTCTTCTGCCTCGTTCTGGATCGCTGGGAGCGTGCATTGGATTGAGCCTGTGCGCGTGGCGGAGCTCCCGACCTGCACGGATATCTATGTTATCGGTCCAATGATCGGCCAGCCGTCCTGGTCACAATCCCCATGCCGCGACCTCGGACCGGTTCGCCGCAGAGGGACTGGTGGCGCATTGAAGTTCCGGGATTCTCCTGTCACCAAGCCTTGCCTATGCGAGTCGTCCAGTTCTATGCTGACCGTCCAATAACTAGTTGGAAGGTGTGAGTGATCGTGCAATTGATCGACTTGACGCGGACGCTGGACCCGGCGGATCGCGATCTCCTCCCGGAGCAGCTGCGGCCGCTGGCTGCAGTTGTCGCGCCGGCAGTGACCTATGCGCATCCATCCGGGAGCGGCCGGGACGAGTTCGCAGCGGCGATGCGGTGCTCGGTCGAAGATCTCCCCGGCGGCGAGGGGTGGGGCTCGGAGTTGGTGACGGAGTTCAGCTCACACCTCGGTACGCATGTCGACGCGCCGCTGCACTACGGCTCTACGTGCGAAGGCAAGCCGTCCCGCACGATCACCGATATCGCCCTTGATGAACTGTGGTGCGAGGCAATCGTTCTCGATCTCCGAGGTCGCTGCGCAGCGAACACCGCGATCTCGGTCGACGCGCTCGATGCAGCCCTGACGGCGAACGGCGCCCCGATCCCGGCCGGCGGAGCGGTCCTGCTACGCACCGGGCAGGAGCGATTCACCCTGACCGACCCGGAGTTCTTCCAGTACCCGGGAATGAGCCGCGAGGGCACCTTGTTCCTCGCCGAGCGTGGCGCCAAGGTCCTCGGTACCGACGCCGCCGGATGGGACCTGAGTTTCGCGGTGATGGCGCGCAAGTTCGAGGAGACCGGCGACAACTCGGTGCTGTGGGACGGACACCGAGCCGGTCGCGAGCGCGAGGTCTTCATCGTCCAGCAGATGACGAATCTCGCCGCGCTGCCACCGTCCGGGTTCCGGGTGGCGTTCTTCCCCATCAAGCTCGCCCGCGCCAGCGCGGCACCCGCTCGCGTCGTCGCCTTCGTATGAGCTCGCCACACGGTGACCCGACCAGATGAAAGGAATTGATCACCAATGAAATTGGCGACCATTGAGTACGAGGCATCCGAGCAGACCGCGCTCGTGCTGGAGGACGGCGGCAAGCTCCTGTTGCTCGGCCGCGCACACGCACTGATGACCGGCGAACAGGCCCCGGAACTGTCCACCATGCAGCTCATCATCGAAGGCGGCGCCCCCGTGCGAGCGATGCTCGACCGGATCGCCGCGGCATCCCCGGACGAGGCGGTCATCGAGGCGCACGAGGTTCGCTGGATGTCACCCTTGCCCCAGCCCATACAGATCCGAGACTTCGGGTGCTTCATGGACCACTTCCGCAATGCCAGGGCTCGGATTCAGGGCATCCCTGTCAGCGAGGTCGAGCTCCCCGCCATCCAGCTCGAGCGGCCGCTGTACTACGTCGCCAACCGGTTGTCGGTGACCGGTCACGGTGCCGAGGTGGCGTGGCCGGCCTATTCGACGATCAGAGACTACGAGCTGGAATTCGCCTGTGTACTCGGTCGTGGGGGAACGGACATCCCGCGTGAGCAGGCCCACGACCACATCTTCGGCTACACCATCTTCAACGACTTCAGCGCCCGGGACACCCAGCTCGAGGAGATCTCGACCGGACTCGGACTGAGCAAGAGCAAGGACTTCGCCGATTCCAACGTGCTGGGCCCGTGGATCGTCACGGCTGACGAGATGGACGACCCGTATCGGCTTCACATGGTCGCCAGGATCAACGGCGAGGAGGTGAGCCGCGGAACCAGTGCAGACATGCACCACACCTTCGCGGACATGATCGCGTTCGCCTCCAGCTCGACCCGGCTGCACGCCGGCGAGGTGTTGTGCTCGGGCACGGTGCCGACGGGCTGCGGAATCGAGCACGGTCGTTACCTCGAGCCCGGAGATGTGATCGAGCTGGAGGTCACCGGCCTCGGCGTCCTGCGCAACCGGGTGGTCGTATGAGCCGCGATGTGATGGTGCTGGGAGTCGGTGCAACCCCCTTCGGCCGACACACGGACAAGACCGCCTCCGACCTGTTGGGCGCCGCAGCGGCCGACGCGTTGACCGACGCGGGCCTCCGGCGATCCGCTGTGGGTGCGGTCTTCCACGCAACAGTCAGCCAGAAGGCCCTCGACCACCAGCACATGATCCCGGGCCAAGTTGCCCTGCGCCCACATGGATTCGTCGGAGTGCCGGTGGTGAACGTCGAGAACGCGTGCGCCGGCGGTGCGACTGCGCTCTGGTTGGCGATCGCTCACGTCCGGGCCGGGCTGTCCGAGGTCGCACTTGCCACCGGTGTCGACAAGCTCGTCTGCACTGACCCGGCGCGGGGACTGGCGGTCTTCGACGGTGCGCTCGACGTCGCGAACCGCGACGCAGTTCTCTCGACTCTGGGGGCGCTCGCCGCCCCGCTCCCCCCGCAGCTCGCCACCGCACCCGGGGACAGGTCGGTCTTCATGGAGGTCTATGCGGCGCTCGCCCGCGCACATATGGAGCGGTTCGGTACCACCGAGTCGCAACTGGCCGCCGTCGCCGCCAAGAACCATGCCCATTCGGTGCACAACCCTCGTGCTCAGTTCCGCAGGTCCTTCACAGCCGACGAGGTCCTGGCCGCACGGCGCGTCGCCTGGCCGCTGACCGTGCCGATGTGTTCACCCGTCAGCGACGGTGCTGCGGCAGTGGTCGTGGCGAGCGCCGAGTTCGCACGCCGGGCCGCCTCGAGTGACCGCGCGGTCGCGGTCCTCGGCAGTGCGCTGGTCTCGGGCACCGACCGAGCCGCAGAGGACGCACACAACCACATCGGACGTCGAGCCGCCCTCGCCGCCTATGAGGAAGCGGGGCTCGAGCCGGGCGACGTCGACGTCGCCGAAGTGCACGACGCGACGGCATTCGGCGAGATCCAGCAGGTCGAGAACCTCGGCTTCTGCCCGATCGGACACGGCGGACCGTGGTCGGCCTCGGGCGCCGGCGCCCTGGGGGGCGCGCTCCCCGTCAACCCGTCCGGTGGCCTCGAATCCCGAGGGCATCCGGTGTCCGCCACCGGTCTGGCGCAGGTGTTCGAGTTGGTAACCCAGCTTCGCGGCAGCGCAGGCGAACGCCAAGTGCCCGGGGCGCGAATCGCGATCGCCGAGAACGGCGGCGGCGTCTACGGCATCGAAGAGGCGGTAGCCGCCGTCACCATCCTCGGAGGCACACGATGAAACACTCTGCGGAAGAGTCGAATCCGAACATCGATCCGGGGTACGCGGAACTGATTCTGACCACGCTGCGACGGCAACCGGATCGTGTCGCGTTCCGCTTCACCGACGACCACGGTCAACGGCGAGTATGGACCTATCGCGACACTGCCGAGCGGATCGAGCGCACAGCGACGGTCTTCGGGCAACTCGGCCTGACCCCGGGACGCGGTGTCGCGCTGTTGTCCGGCCCTCGACCAGAAGCATTCACCGTCATGGTTGCCGCATGTCTTGCAGGCTTGCGATACGTGGCGCTGCACCCGCTGGGAACTGCGGAAGCGGACCGAGTCATCCTCAGGGACAGCGCCGCAGATCTCTTCGTCGTCGACGACTCCCAGTTCCCCACCCGAGCCGACCAGGCGGGCACGAAAGCCATCACGATGGCTGCACTGAACCGCCGCGTCGCCGAGGCACGGCCAGGCCCGCAGGACCCCCGAGGGCCGGCCCTGTACCTCTTCTACACGGGTGGGACAACAGGAGAACCGAAGGGCGTGATGCTGCGCGACCGGTCACTCGTCGCCAATGCGTTCGCCTGTTCCACCTGGGAGTGGCCACAGGACACCAACTTCCTGATCACCACACCGATGTCTCACGCGGCGGGCCTGTTCGTGGCTCCCGGTCTGCTCCGGGGTGCAAGCTTCGACGTGCACGCGTCCTTCGACCCGGACAAGGTCATCGACGCGATCGAATGTGACGCCGTCTCTGCATCGTTCCTCGTTCCGACGATGCTGTACGCGCTGCTCGACCATCCGCGTGCCGCCCATGCCGACCTGTCAGGGCTGCGCTGGCTCCTCTACGGGGCCGCACCCACCGACACCGCGCGTATCGCCCGAGCGCGTGAGCTGTTCGGACCGATCCTGAGCCAGCACTACGGACAGGCCGAGGCCCCGAACGCGCTGACGGTGCTCGACTCCGGCGAGCACCGCGACGATCCAGTTGTCCTCGGCAGCTGTGGACGTGCCATGCCGGGCGTCGAGATCGCCATACTCGATTCGTCCGGCGAGGAAGTTGCGCCGGGCTCCGCCGGGGAACTGTGCGCCCGAGGCCCGTTGGTGATGGACGGCTACTGGAACAAGCCCGAAGAGACCGCGGCGGCGCTGGCGGGTGGATGGCTCCACACCGGTGATGTCGCACGTCGTGACCACACCGGGCTGATCACGATCGTCGATCGCATGAAGGACACCATCATCACCGGCGGCTTCAACGTCTATCCACGCGAAGTCGAGGACGCCCTCGGTACCCACCCTGCAGTCGCGGCGTCCGCGGTCTACGGTCTACCGGATCCGCAATGGGGCGAGGCCGTCACAGCCGCGGTTGTCTTCCACGACGGCCACACCGCCAGCCCCCGGGAACTCGCCGAACACGTCCGCGCCACAAAGGGATCGGTCTGGACGCCCAAGCGCATCGACGTGTGCGACGCCCTACCGACAACAGCGCTGGGCAAGATCGACAAGAAGGCTCTCCGACACTCACATCCGGTGCAGGACGCCCCGGCGCAGTAACAACCTTGCCGGGTCGAATCATGATGGGGCTCTGGCCGGTCGCGCCTCAACCCGAGGCGGGCCGGCGCCTACGACGTCATGACGCGCAGAACTGCTAGTTTCCTTTCGCAGTAACGGTGGGCGCTCTACCGGGGTCGATGGCGCTCGTGAGTCCCGCATCGACTGGAAGAACGATTCCGGTGGTCCAGCGCGACTCCGGTCCTGCCAAGTATCGAACCGCTTCTGCCACATCCCATCCCGTACCCTCGGTTCGAAGCGGTGCAGCCTCGGCCCGGAGACGACGCACATGCGCGTCCAGCCCCTGTGCATCCATCAGCGGTGTGTGCACCAGGCCCGGCGCGACTGCATTGACCCGGATCCCGTCGGGACCGTGCATCGCGGCCATGGCTTGGGTGAGACTGAGCAGTGCACCCTTGCTGGCCGAGTACGCGACGGACGGGTGACCGCCGCGCAGCCCTGCGACCGAGGCCATGTTGACGATCGCTCCACTGCCGGCCATCGCAGGAATCAAGTATCTGGACAGCAGAAGCACCGAATCGATGTTGACGCGCAGGCACGTTCGCCAAGCATCCAGGTCGATATCGACCACGCTTCCCGCCGGGCCGGTGACACCCACGTTGTTGACCAGGATATCCACCCGGCCATGCTGCTCGAGCACGTCCGCGGCAAGGCTGCGGCAGGTCGAGTCATCAGCAACGTCTGCGACGACCGCCGAGGCGTTCACGCCGAGAGAGGCACACATCTGGACGGTTCCCTCGAGATTCGCCCCAACGTTGTCGACCAGAACGACATGGGCCCCGGACTGGGCGAGTCGGACAGCGCAGGCACGGCCGATTCCGATTCCAGGCCCACGCGATCCGGCGCCGCTGATGACTGCAACTCTGCCCGACAAACGGTCATCGAGCATGCCTGGTTCAGATTCGCTGTGCACTGTCACTCCAGTAGGATTCACGCACATCCTTCTTCAGTACCTTTCCGTTCGAGCTGCGTGGCAGCCGATCGACTACATCGATCCGCTTCGGGGCCTTGTAGCTGCCGAGCTTGTCCTTGCATCTGCGAATCAGTGCTTCACGATCGAGAGCGGCGCCCTCGTTGAGCTCGACGACTGCTACCACCTGCTCTCCCCAATCTTCGTGCGGCACACCAACTACTGCACAGTCCTGGATTGCAGGATCCGACCACAGGACTTGTTCCACCTCGCTCGGGTACACGTTGAGTCCGCCGGTGATGATCATGTCCTTCTTACGGTCAGTGATGTAGAGGTAGCCGGCATTGTCCAGGTGGCCGATGTCGCCGGTGTGAAGCCAGCCCTCGACGACCGTCTCGGCAGTCTTCGCAGGCTCGCGATAGTAGCCCTGCATGAGGAGGTCTCCGGCTACACAAACTTCGCCGCTGCGCCCCACCGGTAGTGGATTTCCGTCGTCGTCGCGGATTTCGACGTTCACGAACGGTCCTGGGCGGCCGCAGGAAGCGAGGATGCCGTCGCTGCGCAGGCGGCCGTCGACAAGATGCTCCTCAGGCCGAAGGAAAGATATGGCACCGAAGGCTTCGGTCTGGCCGTAGAACTCGATGAGGATCGGGCCGAAGACCTGGATCGCACGACGTAGCTTCTCTTCGGACATCGGTGCCGCACCGTAGATCAGATAGCGAAGTGACTCGAGACAGTAGTGCTCCTCCTCGACCATTTCGAGCAACCGGTAGATCACCGTCGGAGGCAGAAATACCTCTGTCACGGAGAACTTCTCGATCGCGGACAGCACCGCCCTCGGTTCCGCCCGTTCGATCACCACCACCGTTCCGCCACGAGCGGACACCGGGAGGCTGAGCATGCCCGCCGAATGCGTCAGCGGGGCGGCAGCGAGATTGACCACGGGTTCGTCAGCGTCGTATGTCAGGCCCAGCATGAAGTGAGCGAACGTGACACCGAAGGAGCGATGCGTGTTCACAACACCCTTCGGTCTTCCGGTGGTTCCTCCGGTTGCCGAGATGGAGACCACATCGTCGGGTCGAACATGCATGGGCGGTATCGTCTTCGGCTTCTCCGAGCACCAATCGATCAGCGAAGGTTCGTCTCCGAGCGGTGCATCGATACACACCACCAGACGAACCTTCCCCAATCCACGAATCCGGTCGACGATCGAGATCATGGTGCTGTGCACGAAGAGTACGGTGCAGTCGAAACTGTCGATGAGATCGACCAGAACGTCCTGCGAGCTGGACGGGTTCAAGGGAACCCAGACCATTCCGGCCCTCCACGTGCCCAGGACGGTGATCCAGGCCAGTGGGTCGTTCGGGGCGATGACCCCGATCTTGGCCTGGGCAGGCAGATCAGTGTCGAGCAGTGCATGAGCAATTCGGCAGGACAGTTCGCCCGCCTCGTCGAAGGTCCACGTTCCTCGCTCGCTGACATACGCGGTGCGGTGTCCACCCATACGCCAGCCGCGGTCGAACATGTCGATGACACTCACGAATCGATCCTTCCGAGAATGGTGACCGCGGCGACGGCCTCCTCGTACCCGAGGAATCCGCCTCCGTTCTCGGTCAAGCCGATCCGAGCATCGGTGACCTGCCGGGCTCCCGCTCGGCCACGCAACTGTTCGACGAGTTCGAAGATCTGACCGAGTCCGGTCGCGGCAAGAGGGTGTCCTTTCGATTCGAGCCCACCTGATGGATTGATGGGGATTCGCCCACCAATGGCGGTTGCGCCACTCGCCGCTTCCATTCCTCCGCCGCCGGGCTCACACAAACCCAACATCTCGCTCACCAGAATCTCTGCGAATGCGGTCGCATCGTGTACCTCTGCGACATCGACATCACCCGGACCCACACCGGCTTGTTCGTAGGCGGCACGCCCCGCAACACGGGTCACGTGTCGATTCCAGTCGCCGAGATCGCGATCCTGACCGGACACCACCACGCTGGCCATCACATCGACGGGGTCGGGGACGCCGAGTTTCCGGAGAGCCTCGGCGCTTCCCACCACAACCGCTGCAGCGCCGTCCGTGAGCGGGGCACACATCGGTACCGTCAGCGGTGGCGCGAGAGGACGTGCAGCGAGCACCTCGCGAACCGTCATCCCTGCTCTGTAGAAGGCACGTTCGTTGTGAACGGCATGCAGGTGGTTCTTGGCGGCAACGGCAGCGATCTGTTCGTCAGTCGTGCCGAACTCGCGCATGTGTGCGCGCGCAACTGCAGCATAGATATCCATGAATACGGAGCGCTGGCCGATGGCGGAGTCATCGATGTCACCGCCGAGTTCGGTAAGGGTCTCGGCGAGGGTCTCGGGCCTCGAGGTGTCGTACGCTCCGTCGAACACAGCCATCGCACGGGCACGATCACCGACATTCATCTTCTCCGCACCGACGGCCAGCGCGATATCGGCGAGCCCTGCCCTGACGTGAGCGACCGCGAGATGGAAAGCGCTTGTTCCACTGGCGCAAGCATTCTCGACGTTGAAGATCGGGATTCCTCCCAAGCCGATTCTGCGCAGGGCAATCTGTCCGCCAATCATGTGCTGACCTTCCAGCGGCGATTGCGTGGTGTTTGCATAGAACGCGATGTCGATATCCGAGAGGGAGAGAGCAGCGTCAGCAACCGCAGCGTGCACAGCCTCAGCGGCGAGGTCAGCCACGGAGCGGTCCCGGTGGCGGCCGAAGGTAGTCATTCCTGCGCCGGCTATCTGAACGGAAGCAGAATTGGAAGCAGTGGTCACGGTCAGTCCTCGAGAGGTTTGCGGGCGGTCTCCGGCATGGAGACGAAGGTCAAGAAGGTGATGGCGGACAGGGCTGCGATGTACCAACTGAACAGTGACGTTCGACCCGAGTCGATCAGCCACGTGGCGATGTAGGGACCTGTTCCACCGAAGATCGCCACTGTGAGCGCATAGGGAAATCCGATACCGAGGACGCGAATCCGGGAGGGGAAGAGCTCGGCCTGGACCGCTGACGCGATGGACGCGAAACACGCAAGCGCCGCCATGCCGGCACACTGCACGACGAGCAGGCTCCAGAAGCTGTTCGACAGCATCCCCAACAACGGCACCGTGCCCACGGTGAAGGCGAGGGAACTGGCATACAAGAAGGGCTTACGGCCGACCTTGTCGGATGCCCATCCGCATACGGGGACGACAGCCCAGAAGAAGATCAGGGAAATCAGTCCGATACGGATCGACTCTGCCCGATCGAAACCAACCGTGATCTGCGCGTACGTCGGCAAGAACACAACCCAGGTGTAGAAGGCGACAGATGGTCCGAGTTGCATCCCGACCACCTGCAGAGTCTGACGGGGATGCTGCCTGACAAAGTCGAACATTCCAGACTTCGCACGGCTTCCCGAAGGCGCTTCACCCGTGGTGAGGGTCTCCACGCTGCTACGGCGAATCCAGATGGCACACAACGACGCCGCAGCGCCGATCAAGAACGGTACACGCCATCCCCATGACTCCATCGCGGCTTGATCGAGGATTCCCGAGAGCAGAGCAACGGACCCGACAGCGGCAACATTGCCGGCCGTCGCGCCCAGGTAGAAGAAGCTCGAGAAGAACCCCCGCCGGTTCGGAGGGGCCGATTCGACGAGAAATGCAGAGGCGGAACCGTATTCGCCGCCCGTGGACAAGCCCTGGAGCAACCGCGCCGCGATGAGGATCACCGGAGCGAGAAGGCCGATCTGATCGTACGTAGGAGACAGCCCGATAAGCAGGCTGCCGACCCCCATCAACGAAACAGTGGTTTGAAGTGCCTTCTTCCGCCCGTAGCGATCACCGAGTCGGCCGAGGAACAAGCTCCCGAGCGGACGCATGAAGAAGCCGACCGCAAAGACCCCGAGTGCCGCCAGCAGCGGGACGAGGCTACCTTCGCTGTCGCTGGGAAAGTACTGCTCGGCAAAATAGACCGCGAGCAGCGAGTAGATGTACCAGTCGTACCACTCGATGAGATTTCCGACGACAGCAGCAGCGATTTGCCTGTACGGGCGTTCCACGGCCGGGACGTGGGACACCTCGGCGATCTTCGATTTCATACACATGCCTCCGCAAGCTCGAGTACGCATGACAGCCGCCACCTGTGATGACGGTCATGTTCGCTTGAACAAGCATGGGGGGACACAGTCCGCTAGTCGACGGACGCCGGTCCGAAGATTATTGGAGATTCGAACAATTTATCGCTGTCAATCGATGCCGATCTCCAGCGCCCAGCTGAGCCCGATGATCACGTCGGTGCACTCGAGGTCGACATCGAGCAGTGCCTGGATCTTGTTCAACCTGTACCGGAGCGTGTTCGGGTGCACCACGAGGGCCGCAGCGGCAGACTGGACATTGCGGCGATGCTCGAGGAAGACCGCAAGCGTGCCCTCCAGTTCTCGGGATGAACGATCCTGTGCCCGTAAGGGATTGAGGTATCGATCGCGTAGCCACTCGCCAACCACGGGAGCACTCCGTGCAGCTGCCCGCCAGGTCACATCGTCGAGCGTGTACACCCCCGGGATGCCGCGAGGTGCTACCACGGCGTACACCAGTTCGGCGATCTGCATCGCTGCTGCGGCCGAGGCGGGCTCGCACGGTGGCCCGAGGGCAACGACACCGAGTCGATCGGGATCGGGCTTTCGGGGGCTCAACCCGATGCAACGCTCGTCCCACACACATGTCAGCGCCGCACGATCGCCGCTTCGTCCCGTCGACTCGAGACGTTGCCGCAGAGCATGGTGGCCGACACCGTCGATCGGTTGTGCAATGAGGGGATGGTAGGAGCTTGTGGGGGACAGGCCATACTCCGAGGTGATCACCGCACCGAACGAGCCGGTGACCACATCGCGAATGAAGTTCGTCCGCGCCCTGTCCTCCTCCAGCGCATTCTCGATACCGATACGCTGGTATGTCACCGCGGCCTGGCTGATGAAGTGGTCGCCGAGGCGCCAGAGCAGGCGGGCACCAGCGAGCACCTGGGCCGGATCGACCTGCTCCCGAGCTGCCCACTCGTTGAACCGCTCGTAGATCACGGTGATCGACAGTCGGTAGCCGCGGATGATGTCCTCGATCGGGATTCCCTGCGCGGCCCGCTCCGCGGTCGTACCAGTGGCCTCCGCGACCGTCTCGGGAGCCGGGACGTCTCCACGCTCGAGGACCTCGGCCGAACGCATCACGTTCCGGTGGAGCGAACTCCTCAGGTCATCGACAGGAATCGCCCGGTACGAGGGAATCTCATTCATCCCGCGGTCGATGCAGTCCTGCGTGATGCTGTCGACATCACGTCGCATCATCGACGCCCCCTCGGCTAGGACACGTAGTGCGCGCTCGTCAAGCATCCATTCCTGCCCGTCCATTCTCGCGACACCGGCATAGAGACTGCATCAGCCCGGGTGACGACAACAATAGGACCAGGGGCCGGCAAGAGGCACGAGGGGCAGCTGCAGGGCGGGGCGAGGACGAGGTGTGTGCTCCACGACTCGGAGCCTCGGGCCTATGTGCAATGGTTTCTCTCACAGCCCGACCCGGGGCTACGAAACGTGGCGAACCTCGCCCAGGCTGGAAGGGCGACGCGGCGTGAGTAGCTACGAGGAAGTCGAGAACTCCGTTCGCAAGTGTGCAACCCGCGCTACGGCCGAGGCGCAGGTCGCGTTCGGGATCGCGGTCACTCGGGAGCTTCTCACCGCCGATGGCGTGGAAGCGGCAGCGGCAGTGGAGCTGACGGAGTCCGGAGCACGCGCCGTCAGCGCGGCGGCCGACGGCGCGGGTACGGCGTCTGCCGAGCAGCTTCGGGCATGGATCGTGGAGATCGACGAGGGCGATCTGTCGGATGGCGACATGGACCCGGATCTCCTGCGCGCGATCACCGCGCTGGAGGCGTGGGCCGCCTATCTGGAGGAGAGGTCGTCGGAGCGGATCGCCGCACTCGGCATCGCGCTGCTCGAGCAGGCGGACTTCGAGGCCAGTGGGGCACCGTTGGACGACTTCCTCGCGCCGCCGGAGACTCGGCAGGCGTTCGAGCGGATTCGTGTGGCCCTCGCCGAGCCAACGATGCATGGAAGCGAGCCGCAGGCTGTGTGGGAGAACAGCATTACGATCGAGGCTGCGGACATGGCGGCTGTCCGGCAGGCCTTCGTCGCTGCGGCGGTGTCGCGTCGACTGCGGATCGCAGGCGCGATCGCGCTCCCGATCGCGCTGGTCGTCGGCGTCGTGGCGGCGGTGTCGGGTCGCCCCATCGGGGTGTTCGCACTCGGGGTGATCGCAGCCCTCGCGCTGCTGCTTGTCGTCTTCGTGCTCGTCCTTCGTCGCGTCGCCACGAAGGCGGTTGAGGACGGCATGAGTGCCGGATCGCGCCTCACGGTGCGGATCGACGCGGACGGGCTGGGGTTGGACGGCAGGTTCGGCTCATCGCGTGCGCCGTGGGATTCGCTCTCCGGCACCGTGCGCATCAAGGACGGCATCGTGTTTCGGAACATGGCGGGGAAGGCGGCTTTCTTCGTGCCAGGTCGCACACTCGACGATACTGCACTTGCACTGGTCGAGGAGTACATCGATCGGGATCGGACAAGGAGCGGAGATGAGTGACGCGTTCGTGATCAGGCGCAGCGTGACGAGCATGGAGGGCGTCACGTGAGCGAGACCTACGACTGGGATCGACTCTTCCACGCGTATGCCCTGGCGACGGACACACCGGCTCATCTGGAGGCGTTGGTGTGTCCCGACGAGACGGCGTTCTCGGCGGCGATCGAGCATCTGTACAGCGCGGTACTGCATCAGGGCACCATCTACCCGGCAACGGCGCCCGCAGTTTCCGCTGTTGCACAAGCGGTTTCGTTCTGGAGTGGCGATGCGGACCGGAAGACAGCGTCGGCACGCCTGCCTGCGCTGGCGGATTTCCTCGATGCCGCGGGCGACAGCCTGACCCAGGCCGGGGAGCTGCTCGCGGACGGAGACGAGGTCGTGTCGCCTTCCGCCGAGGAGGAACGCGAGTTCTTCGAGACGCTGGCGTCCGACGACGAGGAAGAATCGGAGGAAGCGTGGGAGTCGCCCGTGGCCGGCGTGCTCATGACTCTCGCCGTCCCGGCACTCCGGCAACAGACGGACCCGGTCCTGGAGGGGCTGCTTCAGCTCATGAGATCGGAGGCCGACGCCCACCAGGCCGGGGCGGTGAGCGCGTTGGCGCGGTGGCACGGCACCGCGACATCTCCGTATCAGCGCCGGGTCGCCGCGGCGCTGTCTGCGTTCGCGGACAGCGCCACGGGGCGTGACGACCGGGCCGCGGCTGTTCTCGCTCTCGGCACCGTCGGAGCCGACGTCAGCGGCTGGCTCGCCGACGCCGATCCTGCGATCCGCGCTTGTGCCGCAATGCATCTGCCGTCTTCCGGGCAGGCCGCGAAAGAACTCGTTCGTGCGCTGACCCAGCCGGACGAGGTCGACCAGTGGTTCGAACGGAATCCGAGCAGTTTTCCCATGCACGTCCGGTTCACGCTGCTGAACTCGCTCCTGCAACGGGACGCAACCTTCGCCGCGATCCTGCCGGCGGCCGTTGCGATAGCGCAGCTTTCGACTCCGTACACGGCCGACAGCGACTGGGGACCGTTGCTTCGTGCCGCGTTCCCCGAGGTCGAATTCGTTCCGGGCGAGTACCCACCGGTACCCGAGAACATCGGCGCGCCTCAGCGGCAGTTCCTCGCAGCCTTGGTGGCGAACGAGAAGTTGTGGGGAACGAACATCGGCAACGCAGGTCTGGCGCTCATGCGCGTCGGTCTGCCGTACGACCGACACGCAATCACGTTGCTGCTCAACCACGGGACCGTAGATGAGTGACGACGGTCGCGACCAGGCGTGGCGGGACGAGCTGATCCGCCTGGGCGGCAGCATCCATCAGGACGAGGCGGAGCCGCTCAGCGACGAGGAGGACGCCGTCCAGCAGGCAGGGATCGATCGGTACCTCGCGATGCTCGATGCCCTCGACGGGCGGGCCATCGATGCGGAAACCGTCGAGGCGATCCTGTGGTCGTTGCACCCGCTCGACGACTACGGCATCTACGAGGCCGCCTACGGCTCTCTCTCGCAAGCCGATCCGGCAACGGGTGGTGCCGCCACCGCGCGGGTGCTGCCGAACTGGCTGGAATCGCGCGGGGATCACGGCAGCATCCGTACCGGCTCGATGTTCGTCACGAGTAGCGAGAACGCGAGCCGCGCGTTCCTCACGGCGGCCGACACCTGGGGCGATGCGCAGCGTGCACTCGTGCACCGCACGCTCGGCCGCTGGGTCCGTGACGACGAGCAGTGGGAGCCGATCCACGAGGCACTCGGCGGCACGAACAGGAAGCCGATGCTCGATCCGATCCCGGACGACTGGCCCGAGGACTGGAGATCCGCGGCCGAGGCGTTCCGCGAAAGTGGTCGGGTCGATCGCGCCTGGACGAACGAGAAGGACTTCCCGAGCAACTTCGAGCGCGTGTTCGCAATCATGGAGCTCGGCCACGGCGCGCGCTGGCGGGAGGTGCCCGACTTCCTCAACGCGCTGCTCCTGCGGCGAAGGAACGAACTCCCGAAGTTCATCGGTGCACTCGCCGCGCTCCCCGACGATCGCCGCGAACGCATCGTCCGTGCCGTCGACGCCGCGCGGCCGGACACCGCCGAGTACCTGCGGGAACTTTTGGAACGACTCTAGGACCGCGGCGGTGGCGGAGGGGCGGACGTGTTTGCCGATTCTGCTGAGCGCCTTGGGGACCCGATTGCCGACACAATGGGAGCGTCCCCTCCGCACTGGCCGCGGAGGGGACGCTTCACCGTCCGGGGCGCTCGGGCGTCCGGGCCGAGGACTACTCGCCGAGCCGCTCGTCCGCGTAGACGACCATCGCGTCCCGCTGGTACTCGGCCAGGCCCTCGGCGATCCTCTCGTAGTTCGCCTTGAACCGCTCGTCGTCCACATACATCTGCCCCAGGCATTTGTACGCGTCCCGGTTCGGAGTCCACATGCGGCAGATGCCCTGGTATTGCGTGTGGATCTCGGCCTGGACCGCCCCATCGCCGACCGGGGTGCCGGCGGCCATGAACTCGGCCATGCGGATCATCGCCGCGGTCAGCTCACGCTGCATACGCTCGACGTCCTCGGCGGTCATCGTCCCGGTGTTGCGCCGAGACTGCTCGAACTCCTCCGGCCAGCGTTCGCGGGCCTCGTCGTCGTACTGCGTGTGGTCGAAGCCCTCGAACAGGTTCTCCGGGCGGTTGATCTTTGCTGTCATTTCCGTCGTCCCTTCGAGTTCGGCGATGGTGCGCGCCACGGTGTCGGCCATCCGCGTGAGGCGGTTGCGCTCTCCGAGGAGGCGGATGTGCTGGCGCTTGAGGGCGGCGAGCGTGTCCAGCTCGGAGTCGACCGACTCGGCGATCTCGGCGAGGCCCAGGCCGAGCTCGCGCAGGACGAGGATCTGCTGCAGGCGCAGCAGTTGCGCATCCTCGTAGTAGCGGTAGCCGTTGCTGCCCACGTAGGCGGGCTCGAGCAGTCCGATGTCGTCGTAGTGCCGCAAGGTGCGGGCGGTGACGCCCGACATCCGCGCCACATCCGCGATCGACCAGCCCATGGTGCTTCCCATCTTCCGTGAAGCCGGTCCGTCCGGCCTCGTCTTCGACCGTAGAAGTTGCCGCTACGTGAAGGTCAAACGGGAATGCGCCGAACCACAGCCGCCGGCCGCGTGCCTGAGCGCGATCCGAGCTGAGCCTCAGCGACCGAAGCAACGCCCGAAGAACCCACCCCTGCCCGACGCGAGCGGCACCCACTCAAGGTTCCACAGTTCCTCGACCGTGATCCTGGCGAGGCGGCAGACGAACTCCAGGTGCGCGTCCTCCGGGTCGTCCTCGGTCTCGAACACCGCCTCGGCGTCGATCGGGGCGCCGAGGTCTTCGGCGACCTCGCGCTCGGCGAGCACTCGGAGGCGGGGGTCGTCGCCGAACGACTGGACCACGTAGACGTCGCTGGTGCCACCGAGAGTGACGAGCACCGTTCCCGCGGGCGGCTCGGAGAGCTGCGGAAGCTGCTGGAGATCGAGACCGGGATCCACGAGCACCACGTGCGCGCCGACCTGTGCGGCCGACGGGCCGGCCGCGGTGCTGCGGCTCGCTTCGTCGAAGTCGATCGTCGATTCGGCGTCAGCTCCGAAGGCCGAGAGGTCGGTGTTGGGCACGAAGCCCAGCATGAAGTTCATCGACATTTGCGACAGCCTAGCGACCGGGGACGGCGGTTCCCCGGATCGAGTAGCCGCCGTGTGCCGCCGGGTTCGCGCTCGCTACTCGCCGTCGGCCCGCCCGTCCGCGTACTGCGCGACCACGCGGTCACGCCATTCGCGGAAGTCGTCGAACTTGCCGGCGAGCGCCTGCCACAGCTCGGCGGCGCTGTTCACCCAGTCCGTGTCCTCCGGATCCGGAACATCTTCCGGGGCATGGTTGGCGCCGGGGACGACATAGGTCGGGTTGCCCTGCGGATTGACGATGAGGAACCCGGCCGCGATGCACAGCTCATAGATGAACGTCGTCTCCTCCTCCGTCAGCGAGGCGTGATCGATCCCACCGCTCAGCGGCTCCTCCTGATCGAGCGGGTCGAGGTGTAGGTCGGTCCAGTGGCCGTCGAACGAGAGCGCCTGCCCGTCCGCATCGACGAGAAGCGAACTTTGGCCGTCGCTGTCCACCACGTGCAGGCCGCGCGTCTCGAGGAAGGCGGCGACGGCATCGCGATCCGCGTCGCACTGCTCGTCTCCCTGGACGCGGACGAAGATCAGCGAGAATCCCATGCCCGGAATACTGTGCCGTCGCGTGTCCCTCCGCAAGGAAGACAATGACGGTCGCGGACGATGCCCCGTTCGCACAGTGCGGGCTAGGAGACGGCTTCACGCAACGTCCCCATCGGCCGGCGAGTTCGGCCGAGGCTAGGCGGACGGCTTTCGGCGGTCGTCGATTGCCCCAGACGGCACCTCGCTGCGGATCCCAGAGCATCAGGCCATGGCTCAGTGCCACCTCCATCAGGACGCCGGTGTAGTGCTCAACCGCCGAGTGCGGTGCGTGGACGATGATCCATGCGGTCTCGCCATCTCGACCCGAACTCGCGATCAGCGCGTTGTCAGGATCCGTCGCCTCGTCCGGGAAGAGGGCAGCGAGCTCCGCCGGCGCCGCGGGTAGAAGTGCGACGCGCGGTTCATGAACGCAGCCAGGGGGATCGGCATACCGCAGTGCAGGCAGGGCTCCCAGTGCGGCCATGAGGATTCAGCAACCCGGCAGGTCGAAGAGCCCGCCGGTACGTCGCGCGTCTCACGACGGAACTGTCGCCCCTCCGCATCTTGTCGATTCGCCAGGCCTCGTGGTCGGCGACCATACGGTCGGCACGATGCAGCCAAACCTCGAACTTGTTCTTCCCGTTGGGCGTAGCGAGTAATCGACGTTACGTGTCGATGTGGAGGGCGATGGTCTTCTCCGCGAGCGCGGTGAGGCGTTCTGGGGGATAGATCTTCGGGTCGGCTAGGACGAGGCGCCCGGATTCCCACATCACAGCGAGCAGCATTCGCGCGAGGAGGGGTACGTCGGTGTCTTTGTCGAGACCAGCACCGACAGTCCGGTCGAGGAGTTTCTCGAGGCTCTGCGCGGCGACTTCCCTACCGAGTTCGAGTCGTGCACGGAATTGGGGGGTGCTGCTGTCGGCGAGCATGAACACCGCTCTCCACAGGTCCGGTGACTCCTGAACGATGTCGAGGAAGTTCCGAAATCCGGTCGTGGCTGCCTGGACCGGCGTCCCGTGATCCGCCGGCGGCATCGCCGCGACCCATTGGGCGGTTGCGCGTTCCTCTTCTCGTGCCAGTGAGGCACGCAGCAGCGCGTTGCTGTCCTCGAAGTGGCCGTAGACCACCGGCCGGGTCACCCCGGCCTCCCTTGCGACGGAGTCGATGGAGACCTTGTGAACTCCCTGGGTCACGATCACACGCAACGCAGCATCGAGCAGCTGTTCGCGGCGCTTCTCGGGTGCCATGCGCTCGGCGTACCGCCCCTTGGCCTGCCGCACCGTGATTGCCATCGCTCCTCCTGCTTCGGTTCCCGCCTCTTGACACGTGACTCCCACCGGACAATTGTTACACGCACTGTAAGTTACAGTTAGTGTAGGAATTGAGGGGCGTCGATGGTTCGAGACAGAAGCGACCGCGTTTGCGTGATCGGCGCCGGATACGCCGGTCTCGGCTTGGCATATGCGTTGAAGATGGCGGGCATTGCCTATGAGCAGTTGGAGGCCACTGGACGCATCGGCGGGAACTGGGCCCACGGCGTGTACGACTCCACCCATCTGATCAGCTCTAAGAAGTCGACCCAATACGTCGAGCATCCGATGCCGCAGGGATACCCGACGTTCCCGAGCGCAGTACAGATGCTCGACTATCTCGAGTCCTATGTGAGTCGTTTCGGCCTCGACGGCAACCTCGAGCTCGATACGGAGGTGGCCCGCGTTTGGCCGGTGGACGCGACCGGCACAGCGGGGTGGTACGTGGAACTGGCGACCGGCGAGGTCCGCCGGTATCGCGCCGTTGTGATCGCCAACGGTCACTACTGGGAGCGCAACATACCCACCTACCCGGGCGAATTCACCGGTCGGCAGCTGCACTCCAAGGACTACCGGCGGCCCGAGGATTTCGGGCCGAGCTACCGGGTACTGGTGGTCGGGGCGGGTAACTCCGCCAGCGATCTCGCGGTCGAGGCGGCCGCAACGTTCGGGACGGCCGATATCTCGATGCGCCGCGGCTACTGGTTCATCCCCAAGTCCATCTTCGGCATCCCATCCTCGGAGTACGACCGGCTCTGGTGCCCAATGCCCCTGCAACGGTTCGTGTTCAGGCAGATGCTGCGACTGTCCTACGGCGACTACCGCCGCTACGGCCTGCAGAGGCCGGACCACAAGCTGTTCACCAAGGACGTGACCGTCAACTCCTCGCTGATGTACGCGCTGGAGCACGGCAAGGTTCATCCGAGACCGGAGATCGAGGGGTTCGACGACGAGGTGGTGCACTTCGCGGACGGCAGCTCGGAAACGTACGACACGATCGTGTGGGCCACCGGGTTTCGAACGCGGTTCCCGATGCTCGACGAATCGATGTTCGTGTGGGAGAACGGCCAACCGCTGCTCGTCGAGCACGTGCTGGTTCCGCGCTACGCCAACCTCTATCTATGGGGGCTCGTGGCGCCCCGGTCGGGTGCCGGCCGGATCATCTCCCACGGCGCAGCCTTCCTCGCCGACGCCATCGGCGCCCAGGAGCAGCTCGACGAACCATTGTCAGACATGGTCGGCCGGTGGATCCCTACGCGGTCTTCCATGCTTGCCGGCTCGGCGGAGATCCTCGGCCGAATCACCCTCGCCCGACGACTCTTACGCCTTCTCACCACCCATTCCGCCCCACAGCCTCACCGTCAGGAGGTCACAGCATGAGCCTTCCCGCGCCGTCCGCCACCGCTCGCGCCGTGATCACCGGCGCCTCCAGCGGCATCGGCGAGGCCATCGCCGAAAGCCTCGCCAAACGCGGCCACTCCCTGATCGTTGTGGCGCGACGCGAGGATCGGCTGCGCGCCCTGGCCGAGCGGCTCAGCAACCGGTACCTGGTCGCTGTCGACATCGAAGCATGCGATCTCGCCGACCGCACCCAGCGTGGCGCGCTCGCCGCCTCTCTCGCCGAGGCGGAGATCAACATCGTGTGCCTCAACGCCGGCTTCGCCACCTACGGTGCTCTCGGCGCTCTCGATCCAGACCGGGAACACGAGCAGGTCGAGCTCAATGTTCTTGCCGTGCACGACTTGCTACTGGCCGTGCTCCCGAAGCTTCTCGACCGCGGGTCAGGGGCGATCCTCGTGACCGGATCGACAGCAGGAAACCAGCCCAGCCCCAACAACGCCACCTACGCCGCGACCAAAGCGTTCGCGAACACATTCGCGGAGTCGCTTCACGGGGAGTTGGCCGGCACCGACGTCACCTGCACCCTGCTCGCGCCGGGCCCGGTGCGCACCGAGTTCGCTGCGGTCTCTCACCTAGGCAACGTCGAGAAACTACTCCCATCGTTCGCGTGGGTCAGCGCGCAGCAGGCCGCCGAGGCCGCGGTGCGGGGTATGGCGGCGGGTCGCCGCCGAGTGGTGCCCGGTATCACCGCGAAGCTGCAGGACATCGGCGGCCGGCACACCCCGCGCACCGTGCTCAACCCGATACTGCGCCGCGTCTACGGGCAGATGCGATGACTCCCCGGCGCACCGGCGACTACGGGCTGCTCGGCGGGGTACGCCAAGCTCTCGAACTCGCACCGCCACGCGGCCTGCTCTACCGAGACGCGCACTACTTCACCGCCACCGTCGAGGTCGACCCGACGGCGATGCGACGCTGGCTTCCGGCCGGCATCCGCCTCGCCGCCCCCGCCCGCGCCGAGGTGTTCACCGCCTGGTTCCCCGACTGCACCTACGGCTCGGCGTACCACGAGGCGGGTGTGTTCGTGCACATCAAAACACTGCGCGGCACCGGCATTCACTGCCCCTGGATGATCCTCGACGACGACGTCGCGCTCATCTTGGGTCGAGAGTTGCTCGGCTACCCCAAGAAGCTCGGCGACATCAGCTGGCAAGTCCAGGGCGACGAGATCGCCACCAGCGCATCCCGACGTGGCACCCAGTTGCTGACCATGGCGGGCAGCCTCGGCGACGTCCTCGCTGATGCGCCTCCGATTCTGGGCCGGCCGCACCGCAACGTCACCGGCACCCTCGGGCTTGCATTGCCCCGCGTCGTCGCCTTCACCCCGGGCGAGCATCCGATCCAGACCCGCCGAGTCGATCTGACCCAGTTCGCAATCGGCGGCTCCGAGCGCGATCCGCTCCATCTGATGGGCCTCGGCGAGGTCGTCGAAGCCCGACTCCACCGCGTCGACCTGTCCGCCGGGATCCCACCGGTTCCCATCCGACCTCTTACCCCGCTGTTCTCCCTGACCCGACTCCGACCGAGAGTGCTCTGACCATGACCACCAGTACCCTGGCCACCCCCTTCCAGCTACCCTGCGGCACGATCCTGCCCAATCGGATAGCCAAGGCCGCCATGAGCGAGCAGCTCGCCCACCGCGACGGCACACCCAGCGACAAACTCAGCCGCCTCTACGCCGTGTGGG
Organism: Prescottella sp. GW823-FHT02E09; assembly: GCF_058797375.1. NCBI lineage: Bacteria > Bacillati > Actinomycetota > Actinomycetes > Mycobacteriales > Nocardiaceae > Rhodococcus > Prescottella sp. GW823-FHT02E09. The sequence goes on along the minus strand of NZ_JBXAJP010000004.1, from coordinate 390,565 downwards.
CACGCAGCGGCGCCGGCCTTCTCATCACCGGCAACATCATGGTCGACCGCGACGCCCTCACCGAACCAGGCAATGTCATCCTCGACGACGGCCGCGGACTTGACGCCGTCCGTTCATGGACCACCGCGGCGAAGGAGTGCGGGTCGGCGGTCTGGGCGCAGCTCAACCATCCCGGCAAGGTCGCGGTCTCGCCCTTCAACAAGCGACCGGTCGCTCCAACAGCTACACGCAGCAGCGTGCCTGGCTACAACATCCGCAAGCCACGCGAACTCACCGCCACCGACATCGACGCCCTGATCGGCCAATTCGCCCGTAGCGCCGAACTCGCGATCGCGGGCGGCTTCGACGGCGTCCAGATCCACGCCGCCCACGGTTACCTTCTATCCCAGTTCCTGTCCCCGCTGGCCAACCAGCGATCCGACGCCTGGGGTGGTGACCCGAAACGCAGGATGAGGTTGCTGCTCGAGGTCGTGACCGCCGTCCGCGGCACTGTCGGAGCGCAGGTGCCGGTGTCGGTCAAACTCAACTCGGGAGACTTCACCTACGGCGGATTCGGTAACGGAGACGCCCTCGACGTCGCTCTCGCGCTCTCCGACGCCGGCATCGACCTGCTCGAGATCAGCGGCGGCGGATACGAGCAACCCGCGATGACCGGAGTCGCCCACGGGCAGGAAAACCCAACGCATGAGGGGTACTTCGCCGACTTCGCTGCCCAGGTCCGTCGCTCGACCCCGGTCCCTCTGCTCCTGACCGGCGGCCTGCGGACGCCCGGATACCTCGACGCCCTGGTCAACGACGACGCCGTCGACCTGGTCGGTATCGGTCGCCCAATGGCCTTCATACCCAACTATCCCGCGCGGGTGCTCTCCGGCGATCAACCCCGCCTGCCTTCGCATCCGCCCCGGCTGGGCTACCGGCCCCTCGACGGCTACATCGAATTGGCCTGGCACAACGACCAACTCCACAAGATCGCCACGGGAAAGTCCCCACAACGGAACCCCGGGATGCGCACGATCGCACGTGCCATCGCGCGTGTCAGCAACGCGGCCATCAAGCAAGTCACCATCCCCAGATAGGCGCCACCTGACCGGCGCCGCCGATCACACTGCCAGTGGGCCACCATCACTGGTGGGGGCGTTCGCGTATCGGTTCGGGCACCGCACCACGGTGCGCCCGCCACACGTACTCAACACCCACCAACGCCCACGGGATGCGAATCTGACCGGAAGCGAGGAACCCAGTGAACGTTCTGCACCTACACCAACGAATCTACGAAAAGACCGACGGCCGCGTCGGCCACCGCCTGATCGGTCCGCCCACATTGCTACTACGCACCCGCGGCCGACGAACCGGATACACACGCACAAACGCCCTGGTCTACGCTCGCGACGGCGACCACGTCATCGTCGTAGCCTCCAACGGAGGTCGCCCCGCAGACCCCGCGTGGTTACTCAACCTGACCGCCCACCCCGCCGTCGAACTACAGATCGGCCGCGCCCGTCGACAGGCCCACGCACAGCCCGTCTACCCCAAACACTTCGACTACGACCGCCTGCTCGCGCTGTGCGATGGCGTCAATCACGGCCGCTTCAGCGAGTACCGCCAGCTCACTGCCCGGCCAATCCCCATCGTGATCCTGAGCCCCGAAATCGAAAATCCGAGTCACGGAGCCCCGATACGTCCCCAAACGATGTAGGCGTCTCGCCGCCTCTCACAGCAGTGATCTTCGGATCCAGAAGGAACTCCGGACCGGGTGACACGCAGTGCCGACACCAGTCGCCGGAACGCGACCAGAATGGACTCAGCCTGGATGGAAGACAAGTACGGGACTGATTACCACTGATTACCTCGGAAAAGGGCATCCAGATCCGGAGCCTAACGCAGCAGCAGCTGTAGGTTCCGGGCCCCACTTGTCCGAGCCACCTTGGATTTTCAAGATCTTCCACGACACTTGTCACCCGAAATTCCGCGCGACGATGTCCTTTTCCACAGCCCTGGTCCGAGTCGATGCCAGATCATCGCGGCCACACACACTCTCGGTCTCCATTGTCACCCGTCCGCAGCCCCAAGAAACCACAGGCCGTCACAGGCACTCGGTGCCGGTACTGCCAGCCCCTCCGGGTTTCAGGCAGCCCGCCGATCGGCGCAACACGCCGGGTTGCGGCTTGTATGGCGTGGCGGCGCGTAGTCGAACCGCCGTTCCCCTGAGCTGGGGCTACTGCGCGGCCCAGAGATGTCCTGTTTGACGATCCTTGGGTTCGCGCGGTGAGGCCACGAATCCGGGGCGTGCACGGGTGGAACCGCTACTGGTATGCGAGGCGGAGTACCGCGAGCATACCGGCAGTAGCCTTCGTCATCCGAGCTGAAAGGGACAGCGCGACAAGGCGCCCGGCGAGGTCAAAGTGCCATGACCGGGGCATGCCCGGGGCGTCCATGGTCAGCCGACGCTCGCATAGAAGGGCTCGAGTCCCGTCAGTAGATCGTCGATCAACGCGGCAACAGCGTCCACCTCGTTCAGGTGGATCACCTTCCGCGTCGTCGTCGGCTTGTCGAGCTTGTAGGTGAGTTCGGTGTAGGGATGCTTCGACATCCCCATGTAGACGCAGTACGGCCGATCTTCGATCCGGGTGTAGGTGACGTCGATGAAGAGCTTCCCACGAGTCGCCGAGAAGACCAGTTCCACGTCGTCGTGCGCAGCTTCTGTTTCAGTCAGATTGTTGACGACAACCGTCCAACTGGAGAGCCGGAGAGGAATCAGGTCCTTGTCGAGTGGGTTGAGGAACCGGGGGAGCAGGCCGTAGATGGCCTCGATGTCGTGGCCGGCCGCGATCGTCTTGTGGACGCTCCTGTCTTCGTCGTACATCCATCGGCCCAACGATCTCGACAGCAGAATCCGCTCGAGCGAGTAGCCGATGGCTGCGTTCTCATAGGAGAGGGAAACCGTCTCGCCGGTGATGCTGTTCACCGCGGTGAACAGGACGGTGTCATCGAACGGCACGTCCTGTGCGTTGTAGTGCTCGTCGACGAACGCATTGGAGTCGACACTCCACCCGCCGTCGACCTGGATCCCTCTTGTCCTGATCTTCGCCACCGAGCTCCCTCGAGTCCATCCTGCGTCCGTGAGCGTAGCCCGGCGCTCTCCACGGCTGCATCGACGGTCCCACGCCTAGGACATGCGGCGGGCGGCCTGCTCAGCGATCGTCGAGGAGGAGTTTTGCTGCGCGTTCGATCGTGTGTCAGCCCGAGTTGGCTGACTTGGCCGCGGTGAGTGTCTGCTCGAGAAGGACTGCGATGGTCATCGGGCCGACCCCGCCGGGCACCGGTGTGATGAGCCGCGCCCGCATGGCGGCACCGGCGTAGTCGACGTCGCCGAGGTTTCCCGGGTTGTAGCCGGCATCGATGACTACCGCGCCGTCTTTGATCCACTCGCCGGGGATCAGTTCGGGACGGCCGACGGCAGCTATGACGACATCGGCGCCCCGGACGTGCTCTGCCAGGTCCCGGGTGTGGGAGTGGCAGTAGGTGACGGTCGCATTTCGAGCGAGGAGCAGCATGCCGACTGGTTTCCCAAGGATCGGGCTGCGACCGACAACGACCGCGTGTCGCCCTGCGAGTGGGACGTCGTAGGCATCGAGGAGACGGAGTATTCCGCCGGGAGTGCAGGAGTGGAATCCGCTCTCGCCGAGCGCCATTGCGGCGAAGCTGTGCATAGTGACGCCGTCGACGTCCTTGGCGGGAATGATGGCCTCGAACGCGGCGCGTTCGTCGATGTGGTCCGGGACCGGGTGCTGCAACAGGATCCCGTCGACGGTTGGGTCCGCAGACAGGGCCGCGATCTCGGCGACGAGAGTGGCAGTGGTGGTGGCCGACGGGAGTTCAACGTATCTCGACTCCATGCCCACCTGGGCACACCGGTTGCGCTTCATACGGACATAGGTGTGAGAGGAGGGGTCGTCGCCGACCAGCACGGTAGCCAGACATGGTCGTCGTCCGTGCGTCTGGGTGAACTGCGCCGTCTCGCGGGCGATGTCTTCCAGGAGCTTTGCTGCTTCAGCGCAGCCATCGATGATCTGTGCGGTCACGGTCGGTCCTCTCGATCGAAGTCGAGGGACACCCAGGCGGTCGATGTCTGCTCTGCTCGCACTCCCCGATGGTTGCCCACCCGCGCCAGTCGTGCAGAGCAAGCGTAGCGGCGCGATTCACCGATAGCTACGACAGGAGACCGCCAGCCGGAAGAGCCATCGATTGGGTGCCCTGTTCGACGATCCCCACCAGGCCGCAGCGATTACAAACAGTGCGTGTCGGTGTCTCCTGGAACGATCGGTCGATGCAACCTGCCGTTCGTTCCGTCCGTGACCTTGTTTCCAACATCGAGCCACTCGACGACCTCGAGCGCGAACACATCTCAGATTCGCTGGCCTGGATCGAAAGCACCGATGACATCTTTCGCCGTGCCAAGCCGGCGACTCCACCACGTCACCTGGTGTCCTACACGGTTGTGGTGGATCCGTCCGATCAGAGCGTGTTTCTCGTCGACCACATCAAATCTGGACTGCAGCTCCCCACTGGCGGGCATGTCGAGCCCGGCGAACACCCCCTGGTTGCTGCCAGGCGGGAGACGAAGGAGGAGCTCGGCGTAGAAGCCGACTTCACCGTTGCCGGGACTGAACCGCTATTCCTCACAGTCACGGCAACCGTCGGAGCCGACAACAACCATGTCGATGTCAGCCTCTGGTACGTGGTCGCGGCGCGCCGCGACACGCGGTTCACCCTCGATCCCCGCGAGTTTCGTGGCGGCCGGTGGTGGACAGTTGGCGAAGTACGGACGGGCGACCCCCAACAGTTCGATCCGCACTTCCTTCGCTTCATCGACAAGTTGCGTGGTATTCGTCGGCCGAGCCGTAAGTCCGGTCAGCGGAAGAATCGGATCCCCGACATGGTCAACATCTCCCACTGTGCTGACCACGTGAAAGACCTTTCTGCGCTGGGACATTGGGAGAACGGTAAACAGGACACCCCGCTGGCATGAGGTATGGAGCGCTACGTTCGATCGGAAGCCCAGCGGGTACTCGAGCATCTCCCCGCGGCGTGCGGACGGCAGCCGTGGACCGATCTTCAATTTCAACTCGAACGGTTGGTCGCGCTGAGCAGCACCGGCGCCTGTTCCGGGGGGGGTCGCCACGTTGGCGACTCCGTGAAGGCTGGGCTGGATCGGCCCGCCCTGCAGGGCAGTAGTCAGGAGTGAAGGCGTCCGGTCTGTCGCGCGACAGCCTGAAGCGTCGTAGCGGATGCCGGCGACGCGGTAGGGGAAATCAGGCACGCGCGCACCGCGCAGGTGAACCGAAAACAATAGTAGGCGGCAAAGAAGGATGGTGTCTTGATTATGGGAATCTTCTTGAAGATCACTTATGATTCACAAGGAGGGAAAACGGCGGAAAAGGCCACGGTAAACCAGGGAATCCTGGACGACGTTCTCGATAGCCTGAATGACTATGCCTGGCAGGATCGGATTGCTCCCCAATTGCGAAACCTTGATGCCCAGTTCAGCCACATTACGCTCGGTTTGATCCTGCGGTTCTACCACATGGTCAATATCGAGAAGGGCAACCTGCGGTCGCTTGCTCGGTACACCAAGAAGGACGACAAGCTTCTGGTCGATCAGATGCTCGTCGTAGACGAGTACGAGGATCTATCGGAAGGGGAGACGAGGACACAACTTTGCGACGATATCGTGAGTCATCTCGAGCAAGCCCTCATGAGGTACAGGGACCGCTTCCAAGACTTTGATGCCGTTACGTTCATTCCGTTGCTCGGAGAGCGATTTGAAGAGATCAAGCAGCAAGGAAGTCGCTAGCTGTTGCGGTTCATGAGGTTGGTGATGGAGACCGCCGCCGCTCGGTTCATGAAGCGATGAGGGGCTCTGGGTAGCGACGCGACGCCGAGAGAGGCCATCAGCGCCTTGCTGAACGAACTGCTTCCACTGCACGACGCGCGCCGAGAGGAAGCGATCGTCCTCGGGGCCTTCAATACCGCGTAGATTCCGGAAATGGCATCACCGCGGAGGAAACGCTGGCGGCACCGCGCGCCTTGGTGGCAGTTGTGACAGAACAACTTCGGCGAGCCGATCGCCCAACGCCCTCCGCAAACCCGGAACTTGATGCCGAACTCATCTTGGCCGCTACCGGCGGAATCGCCCAAGGAATGCTCCCCGGCCACCACACGCCAGAGCTCGCGATCGACCTTGTCGACCGCCTCCTCGACCGCGTGCTCGACGCGGAGCACCCGTCTGCCCATCCAGCAGACAGCTAGGGCGGTATCCGGCGGGATCGCGCGACTCAGGAAAAGGTCGAGGTGATGGTGGGGTGGACGCTTCGGCAGGCAATCGGATTGAAGCGTGACCCTGCCGCCATTTCAGGTGTGCCTGGGCTCGGATGGTGATCATCGTGCGAATCGCCCCGTAACGGCCCCGCGGGTGGCTACGCTGCGACGCATGCGCAGATCGAGGATCTTGGCGGCAATGGGGGCGTTTTCAACTCTGGTGGCGGTGTGGGGCGGTGCAGTGACGCCTCCCGTGCTCGCGGGTGCCGCTCCGGTACAGCCGAGTGTCGACGACTTCTACCGTGCGCCGGACGGATTCGGAATGACAGCTCCCGGCACCATCCTGCGCGAGCGTCCGATACAGCTGGCGTCCTACTCCGCGTTGCCGTTCAACGCGCAGGCATGGCAACTTCTCTATCGAACAACGGATCTCGCGGGCAATCCCATGGCGAGCGTGACCACCGTGATCCTGCCTGCCGGCGCGCCTCCTCCTGGTGGGCGCCCGTTGCTGTCGTATCAGATGGCAACGGACAGTATCGATCCCGGCTGCGCGCCCTCTGTTGCTATGCGGCCTGGATCCGGACTCGAGGCATTCACCAGTCAGGGCCAGATGACCTTCGTCGGACAGGCTCTCCAACGGGGCTGGGCTGTATCGGTTCCCGATCACGAAGGGCCCGCGCCGCGTGTGGGCACTCCACGAGAGCCCGGTTATGTAGTGCTCGACGGCATCCGGGCCGCGGAGCAGTTCACTCCGCTCGGGCTCTCCGGGGCACAGACTCCGGTCGGGCTGTGGGGCTACTCGGGCGGCGGGCTCGCGTCCGCATGGGCCGCGCAAGTGCAGCCCACGTACGCGCCGGAGCTGAACGTACGAGGATTCGCGGTGGGCTCGCCGTCCCCGGATGCTGGGGCGGTCATCGACCATCTCGGCGGAACGCCCTGGGCTGGACTGCAGACAATGGTTCTCGCGTCGGCACGGCAGGTATTCCCCGACGCAGCACGCGAGATCGATGTACGCCTCACTCCGGAGGGACGCGCAGCGTTGGCCGCGCAGTCTGATCAGTGTCTGGCGTCCACGGTGGTCAACAACCTCTTTCGCGACAACACCGTCTACTGGACAGTCCCGTTCACGGAACTGATGCAGGTGCCCGCGGTTGCCGCCGCCATCGAGCAGACGAAACTCGGCGGCACTGCACCCACGGCTCCCATGTATCTGTACAGCGGCGTAAACGACGAGATCGTTCCGATCGCCACCGTCGATCGCCTGGCCGACACCTACTGTGCGGGCGGTACTCCGCTCACCTACCGCCGAGACGAAATCAGCCTGCACGCCACGCTCATGGTGACCGGCGCCGCAGACGCGCTGAACTGGCTGGGCGACAGGATCGGTGGCGAGCCGAGCGCGCCGGGTTGCGATACACAAACACTGACCTCGACCCTGCAGGCGCCGGGTGCCGCAGAGACCTACGTGTCGACCGCCCTGGGGATGGGTGACATCTTGATGGGCCGACCGATCGGGCCCCGGTAGATCGTCGGGTCACCTGCCTATTCCGGTTCAGGCTCGTCCGAATTGATGGCGCCGCACCATCCTCGATGTCGGTATCGAGTTCGGTGAGCTCCACATCAAGGGACATGATCTGCTGCGCGAGTTTGCCGACTGTCGCCGCGGCGACGTCCTGTCCCGGCACACGCACATGCTGAAGCGTTCGCAGCCTCGATGGCGATGGCCGCAACCTTGTCGGCGTTGTAGGTCTTGCGTTCCGTAGCCAGGACTCGATCGAGCCGAACCCGCCCGCTCCGCCGAAGCCCGTCGGGTGTCCGGTAGCCGGTCAGCAGGATCAGTGCCGCTTTGGTGTTGCTGACATCCAATGCTCGCTCCAGGGCAGGAAAGTAGGTGCTCAGCAGTGACCGCAGGCGGTTGATCGAGCGGGTTCGGTCCCGCATCAGGTCGGTTCGATACGACGTCAGAATCCGCAGTTCGACACTGCTTTCGTCGTCAGTCCGCATCGGGTGCAAGTCGCGGCGCATACGAGCCTGATCGGCGATGATCGCGGCGGCCATTCCCTTCCGGCTATACGCGCAGCGAAAAAGAAAAAGCCATACCGCGACGCCCCCAGACAGCCCGAACCTACGACACTGGGCCCGAGTTGCCCGGCAACGACGTTAAGGAAAAAGAGTGTTGAGCTGGTCTTTCTGATCTCCGCATTCCACGCCTTTGGCGTTCACCGCTGGTGTCCGAGTCGCCGCCCTCGGGCACGTCGGGCCGCCGTCAACCTCGATCAAAGCCGAACTGCAGGCGAGCGAATTGACTCCGCACTCGCCGACGCGATCGACGAAGCCCACTGCGACCCGCAGGCCGCCCGCTTCCTGTCGCACCCCGACACGGTTGCCGCACCGAGCGGGAGCTCGAACGCCTACTGGCCATCATTGCCAAGGCCTACGGATAATCTCTGCCCTTGCATGTCGATGTCGAAGAGCAAGAAGCGACGACCACCTGGTCAACCAGCGTCGCGTCTCGCTTATCTGCGCTACATCGCGAGAACAGCAGCAGCAGCGGCCTACCCCCGCGCCATGTCCACGAACCGCGACAGGTGCAGCTGGTGCGCGACGGTGATGGTCGCGGTGGGACCACCACGGTGCTTGCCGAGGATGATGTCGGCCTCGCCGCCGCGCGGGTCGTCACGCTCGAAGGCGTCGGGGCGGTGCAGCAGCATGACCATGTCGGCGTCCTGTTCGAGCGAGCCGGACTCACGAAGGTCGGAGACCTGCGGGCGCTTGTCCGTTCGCTGCTCGGGACCACGGTTGAGCTGACAGATCGCAACCACCGGCAGCTCGAGTTCCTTCGCGAGCAGCTTGAGGCTTCGCGAGAACTCGGAGACTTCCTGCTGGCGGGACTCGACCTTCTTGCCCGACGACATCAGCTGCAGGTAGTCGATCACGATCAGCTTGATGTCGTGCTTCTGCTTGAGCCGACGCGCCTTGGCCCGGATCTCCATCATCGTCAGGTTGGGGGAGTCGTCGATGTACAGCGGGGCCTCGCTGATCTCGCTCATCCGCCGCGCCAACCGCGTCCAGTCGTCGTCGGTCATCTTGCCCGAACGCATGTCCGAGAGCTTGATCTTCGCCTCCGCCGACAGCAGACGCATCACGATCTCGGTCTTGCTCATTTCCAGCGAGAAGATGACACTGGCCATGCCGTGCTTGATGGAGCACGAGCGCATGAAATCCATTCCAATGGTCGATTTTCCAACGCCGGGGCGCGCCGCGACGATGATCATCTGCCCGGGGTGCAGACCGTTGGTGACCTCGTCGAGTTCGGCGAATCCGGTGGGCACGCCGAGGGACAGGCCGCCGCGGCTGGCGATGGAGTCGATCTCGTCCATCGTGGGCTGCAGCAACTCCTCGAGCGGCATGAAGTCCTCGGTGGTGCGGCGCTCGGTGACCTCGAAGATCTCCGCCTGCGCGCGGTCCACCACCTCGGCGACGTCCTGGCCGTCGGAGCCGGCGTAGCCGTACTGCACGATGCGGGTGCCGGCGTCGACCAGGCGGCGCAGCACCGACTTCTCGGCCACGATCTCCGCGTAGAAGGCGGCGTTGGCCGCGGTCGGCACCGTCTGGGTGAGCGTCACCAGGTAGGGGGCGCCACCGATGCGGCGCAGCTCGCCGCGACGGTCCAGTTCGGCGGACACCGTCACCGGGTCGGCCGGCTCGCCGCGGCTGTACAGGTCGAGGATCGCGTCGTACACCGACTGATGTGCGGGACGGTAGAAGTCGCCCGGCCGCAGGACCTCGAGCACGTCGGCGATCGCGTCCTTGCTCAGCAGCATGCCGCCGAGCACCGACTGCTCGGCGACCATGTCCTGCGGAGGCTGCCGACCGAACTCCTCGCTGGGCTCCTCCGGGGGTCCCGGGTACTCGGAATGACCACGATCATCTACAACCGCCAACGCGACCGCCTTCCCCGCACGAGGCTTTCGGTCCCGCCCGAACCACTCGCCGGACGGCACCTTTCACACTCTTTGTACCCGTATCCCCCGACAATCTGTCGCCGCCCCGCGGGCGGCTCGAGAGACACGCTCGGCACGACGGTAGGGGCCTCGAGTACCCCTTACCAAACCGGGTTGTGGACAAGGCTGTAGATGAATTGGGGACGCGGAACTCTCGAGTGTTAACCGGCTGGGGAAATCTGGGGATAACCTGGGGATCGACGAACATCACACTCAACAATTCGCAGGTAGAAGGCGGTTTTTCTTTTCACAGCCCTGTGGATGAAAGGTAGTTCGGCGTGTCGCCCAGGTTGACAACCCGGGCGTGTTGGGTAAACGGCCACCCAACAGGGGTATGTCGCAGGTCACAATATTGGCACCGGGTGGCGAATCTATCCACAGTCCGTCCCCAGCCGACGCGAAGGGCCCCGCGGAACTGGTCCGCGGGGCCCTTCGGGAGAACGGGTCGACTACGCGCCGACGACGTTCAGGTGGAACTTGGCAGCAACCTCGGGGTGCAGGTTGACCACGATCTGGTGCTTGCCGGTGCTCTTGATGTGAGCCTTCGGCAGCTCCAGGCTGCGCTTGTCGACGACCGGGCCGCCGGCAGCCTTGATGGCGCCTGCAACGTCGGCCGCGGTGACGGAACCGAACAGCTTGCCCGAGTCACCGGCGGTCTTCACCGACAGCGACACACCCTCGAGACCCTCGATGGCAGCCTTGAGCTCCTTGGCGTGGTCGAGGCCACGGACCGCGCGCGCTTCCTGCGCACGACGGATGCCCTCGACCTGCTTCTGGGCGCCACGGGTGGCAACGATCGCCAGGCCGCGGGGGAGCAGGTAGTTACGGCCGTAGCCGTCCTTGACCTCAACGGTGTCGCCGGGCGCACCGAGGTTGTCCACGTCAGCGGTGAGGATCAGCTTCATGTCGTCCCTCCCTTTCCTTAGCGAGCCGTCGAGACGTAAGGCAGCAGGGCCACCTCACGCGAGTTCTTCACGGCAACGGCCACGTCGCGCTGGTGCTGAACGCAGTTGCCGGTGACACGGCGGGCGCGGATCTTGCCGCGGTCGCTGACGTACTTACGCAGCAGCGTCGTGTCCTTGTAGTCGATCTGCGTGTTCTTTTCCTTGCAGAACGTGCAGACCTTCTTCTTCATAACCTTGTCGCGCAGCGGCGGCTTCGGCATGTCTTTCTCCGTTTTCTGGATGTTCCGATCGGGTACGGATCAGAACGGCGGTTCGTCGTCTCCGCCACGGGCGCCTCCGAAGGAGCCCGCCTGCGGCGCGCTGCCCCACGGATCGTCTCCGCCCTGGCTGTAATTGTTGGACGCCGGACGTCCGCCGCCGGATCCGCCGGAGGAGCCACCGAAGCCGCCCCCGCCACCGCCGCCACCACGGTTGGCCTTGTTGACCTTGGCCGTGGCGTAACGGAGCGAGGGGCCGATCTCGTCGACCTCGAGCTCTACGACAGTGCGCTTCTCACCTTCACGAGTTTCGTAGGAGCGCTGCTTGAGCCGGCCGCTCACGATCACTCGCGAGCCGCGGGTCAAGCTCTCCGCCACGTTTTCCGCTGCCTCGCGCCAGATGTTGCAACGCAAGAACAGGGCCTCGCCGTCTTTCCATTCATTGGTCTGACGGTCGAAGGTGCGGGGCGTGGACGCGACGGTGAAGTTCGCGACCGCGGCACCCGCGGGGGTGAAACGAAGCTCGGGATCAGCCGTCAGGTTTCCGATGACGGTGATTACGGTGTCGCCTGCCATGTGGTTCCTCCTGCTGTGTGTGGAGTTCCTGTTGGTCCAAAGCCTAGGGGCTGGTACCGACGGTGCCGGTACCGACCGAATCCTGTGCCTGGATCAGACGGGAATCACTTGCCGTGGCGCAGGACCTTCGTACGAAGCACCGACTCGTTCAGACCCAGCTGACGGTCGAGCTCGTTGACGGTGGCCGGCTCGGCGGTGATATCGATGACCGCGTAGATGCCTTCGCTGTTCTTGGCGATCTCGTACGCGAGACGACGCTTACCCCACACGTCGACCTTGTCGACATTGCCGCCATCCTTGCGGACGACATTGAGGAACGTATCCAGCGACGGGGCGACAGTGCGCTCGTCCAGGCTGGGGTCGAGAATGACCATCAATTCGTAATGACGCATAAGACCTCATCACCTCCTATGGACTGTGAAACGGCCACGGACTGTCCGTGGCAGGAGGGTCGTTGCGTCAGCAACCTTTGCAGGGTACACGAGCGCCCTTTGACCTGCGAAATTGGTCCGGACGGTCGCTTCCCGTCGCGATCTGCGACCGCAGCCGATCACACCGATGACCGGGATCGCCCTACGCTGGATTTCATGCGGGCGGCGGCGAACATCCGGGCCGGAACGACGGTCACCGTCCTCACCGCCTGCCTGCTCACACTGATCCTGGGCTACCTCGACAAATCCCGCTGCATCGGTCCACCGTTCGGCGCCGACGGGCGCAGCCTGATCTTCGACAGGATCAAGGACCGCGACGTCTGCTACTCCGACATCCAGCTCCTGTGGCTGGGCCGCGGCATCGACCAGCACCTGTTCCCGTACGCCGGCGGCATCACCGCCGACGGGACCCTCACCGGCAGCACCGTCGAGTACCCGGTGCTCAGCGGCCTGCTGATGTGGCTCGGCGGGATCGGCGCCCACACCGATGCCGCGTTCCTGCTGCATTCGGCGCTGCTGCTGGCCCCGTTCGGGCTGCTCACCGCGTGGATGCTCGGACGGCTCGCGGGGCGCGCCGCGTTGCTGTGGGCGGCCACGCCGCCGCTGCTGCTGTACGCGTTCCACAACTGGGAGCTCCCCGTCGTCGCGACGTCGGTCGGGGCGATCGCGGTGATGGCGTCGCACCGCTGGCCGCTGCGTACCCGTGCGGTGCTCGCCGCCGTCCTGCTCGGGGTCGGGTTCTGTCTCAAGCTCTATCCGGGACTGTTCGTGCTGCCGCTGGCGCTGTACGTCCTCACCGAGGGCCGGGACCGGAACCGTCTCGACGTCCGGGGCGCCGCCGCGGTACTCGGGGCCGCGGCCGCGACGGTGGTCGCGATCAATGTGCCGTTCGCGCTGACCCACTACGACGGCTGGCGCGCGTCGTTCACGTTCCAGCAACTGCGCACGGCCGATCTCACCAGCAACAGCGTCTGGTACTGGGGCCTGCGGCCGTTGATGGGTGTCGACGGGCACGGCTCCGACACCTACGACCACATCGTCGGCATCGTCTCGCCGCTCGCGCTGTGCGCCGGGCTCGCCCTCGCGGTGTGGCTGGGCTGGAAGCACTTCGAACGCTGCGGCAGCTATCCGTGGATCGGTGTGAGCGGCGCGATGCTGTGCGCGTTCCTGCTGCTGCACAAGGTGCACTCGCCGCAGTACACGCTGTGGCTGCTCCCGTTCCTGGTGCTGCTGCGGGTGCCGTGGGCGCTGGTCGCGGCGTACCTGGTGGCCGACCTGACGCTCGGTATCGGAGTGTTCCGCTGGTTCGACGCCCTCGCCACCCAGTCCGACAGCGGCGTCACCGAGTTCGTCGTCAACCTCGGTGTGTGGGGGCAGGCCGGGCTGCTCGTCGTGCTGTTCTTCGTCTTCGTCGGCGCCCCGCTGCGTCGGACGGACGCCGGCGACCCCGCACCCGCGAGGCCACCGGCACCGGTCCCGGCAGCGGCGCCCTGACCGGGCTCGGCCGGACCGCTCCGCACCGGCCTGCTGCGCGGTAGCGTTTCGAGCGCTATGGAATCCGCACCGATGCGCCCGCTGCTCCGCGTCGCCGCGCCGGCCGCGGTGGCGTCGGCGGCCGTCGCCGCGTGCGGGTTCGTGCTCTGGGCCGACCCGACGACACCGGGTGGGATCATCCCGGTGTGTCCGACGAAGTCCCTGCTCGGCATCGACTGCCCGGTCTGCGGCAGCACCCGCATGCTGTACTCGCTGCTCCACCTCGACGTCGGGGCCGCGCTGCGCTACAACGCGGTGGGAGTCGTCGCCGTGGTTCTCCTCCTCGTCGCGTTCGGCGCCTGGACCTGGGGACGGCTCCGGGGTCGTCGAGTGTTCCGCGCGCCGTATCTCCGACGCGTTCCCGCAGCCGTGCTCGCCGTGACCGCGGTCTGGTTCGTGGTCAGGAACATTCCGATCCCACCGTTCACCGAGCTGCGGATCTGAGCGACCGCTGCGCGAGATGTCGTCCGTTCGAACGGCTCCCGGACCGGGCACGACCCCGGTACTCTGAGGCGTTCCACGCGCATCCGGCAGCTCGAGATCGTAGTGAAAGAACCCTTCGGTTACCGAATCACTCTCTCCACCAACGGAACCATTCGTAGCGTCCTGAGCGGGCAGGACGCCCGGCACAATCGACCCGACGGAGACAGTCCATGACTCGTGACGATCCGTGGAACACCGAACCGCCCATGCACGGGTACCCGCAGCACGGCGGCGGCTACCCGCCGCAGTTCCTGCAGGCACCGCCCCCACCCCCCGGCTACCCGCCGCAGACGGGATACGGGCCGCCGGAACGCCCGCGACGCCGTGGCCCGCTCCTGCTCGTGAGCGCGCTCGTCCTCGTCGTCGCGCTCGTCGCCGGCGGTGCCTTCTGGTATCTCACGACAAGAGATGATCCGGGCAACACGGTGACAGCGAAAGGACTGCTGCACTACACCTTTCCCACGACACCCGCGGCGTCGTGGACCGTCACCCCCAGCGATGTCGGGGGACGACCGGGGGATTCCTTCTATGCCCCCACGACGGTAACGGGTATGGGAACTTCGCCCGGCTTCCTCGACACCGGTGGGACTCTGGTCACGTTGATGGCCGCAAGCTCACCGGACCCCGAACCCATGCTGGTCGGCCTCGATTCGGCGTCGGGAGAAGCGCGCTGGACCAGTGATGCCACCGACACGAGTTGCCTGATGACCGTCGTGGACAACGCAATGCCGTGCGTTGTCCGGTCCGGCAGGACGACGAACATCGTCGAGTTCGTCGACGTGAACACGGGTGCGACACGTAGTTCGTTCGCCCCGGAATACACCGTGAGCGACGCGACGACTGACGGTTCGACGATCTTCCTCGCCGGATACGACGGCCGTACCTGGTTCTACACGAGCGGGACGGTCGACGACCCCACCGGCAACTGGTCTTCCGGGGCACTCGAACCCGACCTGTGCCCGGGTGGCGCCGACGGAGCATCGTTCCGATACTCCGGGGGAAAACTGTTCCACACCGCCGGAATCAGCACCTGGATCGTCGATGCGGCGACGGGCGCGCCGGCCAGTTCCGAGGCCTTCCGCAGCAGCCTGCCGGTCGGCGACGGCTATGCGAAGCAGAGCTGCGCGGAGTTCCAGGGTTCGCAGCGTACGACGGCGGCGACGGTCACCGTCGTCGACGGTTCCGGAGACACCGTCTTCGAGAGGGACGGATCGCTTCGCGAACCCGGTCCTGTCGTCACGGCCCGCACGCAGGTCCCGTTGTTCATCGGCGACAGCGCGTACGCACCGGACAGCGGCGATTTCCTGTGGGATTCGAATGCACTTCCCCCCGAGGGAATCTGGGCGCGGGTCGCGGTGGTGGGCGACTCCGTCCTCGCCGTCGGTGACGGGTCGCTGACGGCCGTGGATCCCGACGACGGGACGACGCGCTGGGAGGTTCCGATCGGAGATCACGTGCAGATCGGACCCACCGACGGTGAGCGGATTCTCGTCGCCGACGACTCCGGCGTCGACGCCTACGACCTCACCGACGGCACTCGGGCGTGGTCGATCCGCGAACCGGCGTCCTGGATCGGTACGGCCGGTGACCGATTCGCGGTGACCGACGGGCAGTCGATCACCGCCTACGCGGCCACCGGCGGGCCCTCGACGCTACCCGGATCGGACTCCTCCGCATCCGACAGCGACTCTGCGGCAAGCGGTTCCGGAGGCAGCGAGCTGGTCACCAAGTGCGGCAGCCGACCCCGGTTGGAACCGGTGTCGTTCCGCACCGACGCGGGCGGATTGGTCGTCGAGATGCGGGTGCGGGCCGCCTGCCCCGGTGGTGACATCGTCTCGACGGACGCCCTGCGGGTAACCATCTCGGACAACGGAGTTCCGGTGGCATCGTCGACGTTCGACTTCTCGGACGACCCGTTGGTGGTGCCGTCGAACCGAACCGGGGGAGCGGACTACTCCTCGGCACAGTTGCGGTATCCGCTGGGTTCGTTCTGGCGACTGCCGAACTCACTGGGCGACGGCAGGGGCGGCGTCGGGGACACCGTGGTGGACTGCGAGGACGAGGGATCCTCGACCGGCCCCACCTCGGCGCCGGAGCCGTCGGGCACGTCGACGCCGGCGACGTTCGACCCCAAGACATCCGCTGTCTCGCGAGTCGACGCCGAGTCCGCGAGCCGGGACGCTCTTCGCGAGCAGGCCGACGCCGACGCGCCCTTCGTGCGATCCGACCTCGCCGACCGCTGGGTGCCGCTGCTCAGTTCCAAGCGCCCGGGACTGGTCGCCGACGGGATCACGTGGAACAACGCCGAAATCCTGCGGGAGCACCTGGACCTGCGATTGCGTTTCCCGGAGGTGCGCCTGATGTGGAGCGGCGACTGGAGCACGTTCACCGAGCGGGACTGGTGGGTGACGGCGGCCGGGGTCACCTTCCCGACGCCGGAGGGCGCCAATGCGTGGTGCGACAGCAAGGGGTTCGACGCCGACCACTGCTTCGCCAAGCTGATCAGCACCACGCACTCGGTCGACGGGAGCACGCTCTACCGGAAGTAGGTACTCACTCCGTGCGCACCGGGACCCGAGGGCGCAGCCACGCCGGCAACCACTTCGGTGGCGCGTCCTCGGCCTGGTCGAGGACGCCGCCGACGGGGTCGTCGATGAAGCCGAACCGCACCAGGTCCTCCGACGGCCGGTAGATCTGCCGCAGCACCAGGGCGCACAGTACGAGGACGGCGAGGTCCCGCAGCACCACGGTCCCGGTGAACCACTGCTCGGGCAGGCCCTTGTTGGACACTCCGAGGTAGTACATCATCCGCGGCACCCAGACGAGGGCGTCGATCGTCATCCACGCCAGCAGGATCCGGCGGTGGGGGAGCGCGAGGACCGCGAGCGGCACCAGCCACAGCGAATACTGTGGGCTCCATACCTTGTTGGTGAGCAGGAATCCGGCAACCAGCAGGAAGCACAGTTGTGCCACCCGGGGTCGGCGCGGCGCGGTCAGGGCCACCCAGGCGACACCGGCGCAGACCGCGACGAACGCCAACAGCGACACCGCGTTCAACACGCTGGGCGCCTCACCCGCGGCGAGGGGGCCGTCGAACCCGGTCCACCCGGTGAACGAGGTGATGACGTTGTAGATCGAGTCGGGGTCGGCGCCGCGCTCGGAGTTGAGCCGGAAGAACTCGGCCCATCCGCGCGGGAACAGCACCGCGATGGGCAGATTCACCACCAGCCAGGCACCTGCGGCGGCCGCGGTGGCCTGCCACCACGGGCGCATCCGTCCCGCACGCAGACACAGCACCAGCAGCGCCCCGAGCAGGAACAGGGGATAGAGCTTAGCGGCGCCGCCGAGGCCGAGGAGGACACCGGCGAGAACCGGACGTTTGCGCGACCACGCGAGCAGACCACCCGCCGCGAAGGCCGTCGCCAACAGGTCGAAGTTGGTGAACGCGTGCACGATCACCAGCGGCGAGCACGCGACGAGCGCCGCGTCCCACACGCGACGGCCGGCCAGCAGCGCGCTGGCCCACACCGTCACCAGCCACGCCACGGCCAGGCCGAGCGCCACCACGTTGAAGTAGATCGCGACCTGCAGACCGCCGGGCAGCCACGGCGTCGCGTCCCACGCCTTCGCGACCACCATCGACGCGTACTGGTACAGCCCGGACAGCACCGGGTACTCCATGTAGCGACGCTGCACGGACCCGTCGGCGGCCGGCTCCTCCCACCACTTCTTGTACGGGAAGGCACCCTCGTCGAGATGTTCGGCGCCGTACAGCGGGACGGTGTCGGAGTAACACATCGCCACGTACTGACGGTTGCCGCTCCAGTCCAGTCCCAGCGCGCCTTCGGCACCGACCGGGCCCTGCTGGATGCAGCCGGCCTTGGTGAACCAACCGAGACTCAGGAACACCACGGCCAGCAGCAGGATCACCCGCATCGGGGTGAAGAAGCGGGTCCGCCCGATCAACGCGTGCCGACCGACCGGGCCACCGATCGTCGACGACAGTTGTGCCGTCAGCGGATCGGTGTGCCCCGGCACGTCCCGCCAGTCCGCGGAGCGCCGATCCGCCGCGAGCGGCGCCGGCGACACCAGCTCGACGCCGGTGTCGGTCTCGGTGCTGCCCGGTGCGTTGTCGGCCACCCCGCGAGGCTACCGGGAAACGGCTAGCCGACGGGGACCGGCTGCGGGACCGCTCGCTGCTGTCCCTCCGGTTCCGTCGTCTCCGGCGGCTCCTGGCCCGACGTCGGCTCGTCCGGTGACGGCGAGGTCGAGTCGGTGGGCTTGCCCGGCTTGATGCCCGGGATCGGGATCGTCACGCCCGGAAGGATCTCCATGTTGCTCGTGGTGATCTCGAGCGGCGGCGGAGTCGTCGACGACGGAGCCGTGGTCGACGGGGGCACCGAGGTGGTCTTCGGCGCTGCAGGAGCCGAGTACTGCGGGATGCCCGCCTGGCCGGCGATGGGCGCCGGGGTCGGGAACTTCTCGACGCTGGTGCCCTCGAGGGCGCCGTCCATCGTCGCCTTCCAGATGTCCGACGGCAGACCCGAGCCGTAGATCATTCCGCCGTAGCTGTTCTCGAGCGGCAGACCCTGCTCGGTGCCGACCCACACCGCCGTCGACAGCGACGGGGTGTAGCCGACCATCCACGCATCCTTGTTGGAGCCGGTGTCGCCGAGCTGCGCGGTACCGGTCTTGGACGCCGACGGCCGGCCACCGGCCAGCCCGTGGCCGCGCGAGTACGCGGCGATGGGCGTCATCGCGGCGGTGGTGTTGTCGGCCACCGCGGCGTCGATGACTTCCTCGCCGGTCGGCGTGCCGCGGTCGAGCAGCACAGTGCCGTCGGAAGTGACGACCTTCTGCACGAAGTGCGGCGTGTGGTAGACGCCGGAGGCCGCGAGCGTCGCGTACGCGGACGCCATGTCGATGGGCCGGGACTGGTACTGGCCCAGCACGATGCCGTTGTTCGGTCCGACGCCGCCCGGCTCGGTGAGCGAGGGGCCCACGCCCGGGATGTCCTCGGGGATACCGGCCTTGTGGGCGATGTCGGCGATGGCCTGCGGGCCGTTGTCCATCTGCAGCATCTGCCGGTAGAAGCTGGTGTTGAGCGAACGCTTGAGGGCCTCGGCAATGGTGCACGTGCCGCAGGACTCGCCCTCGACGTTCCCGATCGTGATGCCGTTGACGGTGAGCGGGCCGCTGTCGTACATCTGCGACAGCGGGATGCCCTGGTCCAGCGCGGCCGCGAGGCCGAACACCTTGAACGACGAACCGGTCTGCAGGCCGGCCTGCGCGAAGTCGTAACCGCCGCCGTCGGCGCCGCCGTAGTAGGCGCGCACGGCACCCGACTTCGGATCGACGGACACGACCGCGGTCCGCAGCTCGGACGGCTCACCGTCCATGTACGTCTCGACGGCGTCGACGGCAGCCGCCTGCGCCTGCGGGTCGATCGTCGAGGTGATCTGCAGGCCCTCGGTGTTGAGGTCCTGCTCGCTGATACCGGCCGCCGACAGCTCCTGCAGCACCTGTTGCTTGATCAGTCCCTCCGGCCCGTTGGCGCCACTGCCGTTGTCGACCTCGGCGAGAGGAATGACCTGCGGGAACTGGGTGGCGGCACGATCGGCGGCGCTGAGCGTACCGCTGTCCACCATGCCGTCGAGGACGTAGTTCCAACGCGACTGGGCGCCGGTGGGATTGGTCTCGGGGTCCAACAGCGACGGCAACTGGATGACCGCGGCGAGCACCCCGCCCTCGGCCACAGTCAGCTGCTCGACCGGCTTGCCGAAGTACGCCTCGGACGCGGCCGCGATGCCGTAGGCGCCGCGACCGAAGTAGATGGTGTTGAGGTACGCGGCGAGGATGTCGTCCTTGGACCACTGCTTGGCCATCTTCGAGGAGATGACGAGCTCACGCATCTTGCGGGTGAGCGAGCGCTCCGAACCCACGAGCGCGTTCTTCACGTACTGCTGCGTGATGGTCGAGCCGCCGCCGGCGCTGTCCTTGCCGAGCAGGTTGTCGCGGGCCGCGCGCGCGAAACCGGACACCGAGAATCCGGGGTTGGTGTAGAAGTTCCGGTCCTCGGCCGAGAGCACCGCATTGCGCACGTGCTCCGGGATCTGATCGATCGTGACCTCGGTGCGGTTGCCTTCCGGCGGCACGACACGAGTGATCTCCGTCGTCCCGTCCGACGCCAGGATCGTCGCGACCTGGTTGGTCTTCATGTCACCGGGCCGCGGCACGTCCTCGACGATGTACGCGACCATGAACGCCAGCATCGGCACGATCAGCCCGACCGCGATCACCGCGTACGCGGTGCGGCGCGCGATCTTCCACTTGCTGGACTTGGTCTTCTTCGGACCCTTCGGCGGCTGTCCCCCCGATCCGCCGCCGGACTTGCGCGCGGTCGGCGGCGGGCCGGCCGGCGGACGCCCACCGGGTCCGCGGCCGCCACCCTGTGCCGGACGTGGTCCTCCCTGCGGCGGACGCTGACCGCCCTGCGGCGGACGCTGTCCTCCCTGCGGCGGGCGCTGGCCACCCTGCGGCGGGCGACCACCCTGCTGCGGCTGCCGCGGAGCGGGGCGACCGCCCTGCTGCGGGCCGGGGTTGCGGCGCGGCGCGGGGCCCCCGGGGCCGCTCACGGGACGGCCGGGCTGCTGCCCGGCCGGTCGTCCACTCTGCTGCGGGCCGTTCGGACGCCGCGGTCCGGTAGGTCGACCCTGAGGGTTGTTGGGGGAACTCACGTACGAATCTCCAGTAATCGGGTGACTGTGGGCAGTCCTCGGTTGCGTCGGTCGGTGGGCACAGCTGTCGGTGTTCCTACGCTGTCTGTTCTCTACTACTCGCTGGCGGTGCGGCGGCGCGGTGAGGACGTTCGCCTCGGCCGCTTCGGTGCCGGCACCGCACCGAGAACGTAGGACTGGACCAAGTGGTTCCAGCTGCATGTGCGGCACACCTCGACCACATGGACCGAGAATTCCTCCTCTGTCGCGGCCAGACGAACCAGTTCCTCGGGTGTCCGCGCCGAGCCCGACACCGGACCCAGCTTGTCGCCGAACACCCAAGATACGAGGGTCAACTCTTCCTTGCGACAGATCGGGCACATCACCGAACTGCTGCGGCCGTGGAACTTGGCCGCGCGCAGCAGGTAGGGGCTCGCGTCGCAGACTTCGGTCACGCCGGTCCGCCCCGAGTAGACCTCGGCGAGCAGGGACCGGCGCTGCAGCGCGTAGTCCACGACCTGCCGCTGTATCCGCACGGAGACCAGAGTACGTGCGTCCGCCGACGGCGGGGTGGGCCGGGAGTGGCCGCACGTGGGGACGAACACAAGGTCTTGACATGCGGCGGACCGCGCGAAACCGGCGGTGTCGGGCGGCCCCGAGCGCGGTTTCCTAAGATCACGACCGTGTCCGGGCAGGTTTCCTCGAGTACTCGTGCGCGCGATATCGATCGCGCGCAGACGTGCGGACTTCTCGACGCCGGTTACAGCGAGGGCCAGCTCGACACCGCCGAGTACGACGCCCGCACGGCAGCCGCGATGACGGCGAAGACGCTCGGCGAACTCGACGCATTGGTCTCCGACCTGCAGATTCCCGCGCACCTGGTCGAGTCGGCGCTCCGGACCGCGACGGCACCCCGGCGCCCGCGACGCCGACCGGTGATCGCCGCGGCGATTGCGGCCGTCGTCGTCGTGACCGGTGCCGTGTTCTTCGTCGCACGCGGCGACGACGAAGCGGCGCAGGCGGCGGCCACGGAGGAAGCAGTTGCCGCTGCCGAGGAACCCGCGCCGCTGCCGGCGCCGGCGGGCGAGCCCGACGCGATCGTGATCGATCCGATCGACACGACGACGGCCGACGGCATCGAGGAGTTCCTGCGACAGTTCGGGAACAAGTTCGGCGACCTGACCGTCGACGACCTCTACCTGGCTCAGCACCACGCCTCGTTCGAGCGGATGGTTCCCGAGCAGCCGCATCGCGCCCAGGACTGGGACTTCTACGGCGGTTTCACTCCGAGTGGGTCGTCGACCCCCCGCTCCGACGACACCACGGTCGATCTCGACCGGCTCGACATCGGGCGGCTCCGAGTCCTACTCGGGGATGCTCCGTCGACCGTGGGGCTACCGGCCGCGCGGATCGACTACATCGTCGTCCGCCCCCAACCGATCACCGGCGATCCCGAGATCGGCATCTACGTCAAGGATCCGGCCCTGCGCACCGGCTATCTCTATTCGACGTTCGACGGACAGATCACGTACACGTCCACGCCGACCGGGGGAGGCTGACCGTGTCCGCCACCCGTCGCAAGGTCTCCGACTCGACGCGCCTACGGGCTCGTGACTCCGATCGCGCCGCGGTACGCGACCAACTGGATGCCGCCTTCGGCGACGGTCGACTGTCCGAGGCCGAGCTCACGAGCCGACGTGAGTCGGCAACGGCGGCACGCACACTCACAGACCTCGCAGGACTCGTCCGCGACCTGCAGATTCCGCGTGAGTTGCAGGGCTCCGTGCCCGCGGCTCCGCGGGACCGGAGCGCGCGCTGGATCGTCGCGCTCGCCGCGGCGGCCGTCCTCGTGGTCGGTGGTGTCGCGGTCGCTGCCATGCTGTCGGACTCGGGCGGCTCGACGTCGTCGTCCGAGCACACGGCGAGTTCGGCAGACCTCGACACGGCAGCCGGCTTCGGCCGGCTCCTCGACGAGATCCGGCAGAAGTTCGGGGATTCCGTCGTCGACGAGCTGGAGGTGAATCCGGAGTACGCGCGGTTGGCCCGACAGATTCCGGGGAAGCCAGGCATGGCGCAGTCCTACCGGTAGCGGCGATCGCAGCCTCGCCGTCACCGATCCCACGATCACGCACATCGCGGTGAGACAGGGCGAGCACCGCCCCGAGGCCCGGCTCTACATTCGCAATGAGGACCTGGACGCGAGCGGCTCCCTGACCATGGGGTTCGACGGTGAGATCCTGGAGGTCCGCAGAGCCGACCGGTAGTCGTCTCCGCGGACGCGGGCGCTCGACATTCCGACCGGTTCCCTATGATCAGCCGGGTGCCAGAGCGAGCCCCCGCCAGAAAGCGCGCGCGCGACATCGATCGCGCCCAGACCTGCGCACTCCTCGACGCCGGGTACGCCGAGGGGCAACTCGACCCGACCGAGCATCAGACCCGGACCACGAAGGCCATGAAGGCCAAGACGCTCGGGGCACTCGACTCTCTCGTCGCGGACCTGCAGATTCCCGAGCATCTCGTCGAAGCGGCCCGAGAGTCCACGCCGGCACCGCGCAGAAGGGTCCCGGGTCGCGCGGTGGCCGCGATCGTGGTCGCGGTCGTGGCGATCTGCGGAACGGTGATCTACACGAGTCGGGGCGACGCCGCGGCCCCCGAGACGATCGCCGCGGCCGAACCGGCGCCCGCTCCCGTCGCGCCGGGCGAGCCCCAGCCGATCGTGGTCGAAGCGTACGACCCTGTTTCGCCGGAGGGGATCCGCGACTTCCTTCGTCAGTACGAGCAGAAGTTCGGTGATCTGCAGGTGGACGATGTGACCTTCTACCCGGAGTACGTGTTCCTGGCCCGGATGCTGGACGACCAGCCACACCGTGCCCAGAGCTGGAGCTTCCGGGGCGGCTTCTCGAAATCGCGGGCGCCGGATTCGCGGCCCCTGGACACCGGCACGGTCGACCTCGCGACGCTCGACGTCGACCGGATCGCGGACGTGCTCACGTCGGGACCCGGCCGTGTCGGCCTCTTGTCCGCGAAGGTGTCCCACATCTTCGTGCGACGCCCGGATTCGACCGGCGAGGCTCTGGTCTCCGTCCTGTTCGAGGACCACGAGGAACGAACCGGAATGATCGATACGCTGATGGACGGCACCGTCGTCGACGTCTCGCCGGCCGAGGGACAGTGAGCATGACGCCGCCGGAGCGACGCGATAACGCCCCCGCCTCGCCACCGCCGGAGAGCACCCGCTGGATCGTCGCGCTCGCGGCGGCCGTGGTCCTGGTGTGTGGCATCGTCGTGGTCAACTCGACCCGGGATCATGCCGACTCCACAGTCCCCGATTCGGGAGCCGCGTTGACCACCGCGGCGGGCTTCGGGCGGATGCTGGACGAGATCGTCGACGAGTTGGGCGACTCGGAGGTCGACACCCTCACCGTCTACCCCGACTACGCGTCGGTCTCGCGCCCGGTACCCGGTTCGCCCGGCAGCGAGCAGTCGTATCGGTACGAGGACGGACAACTGACGGACGCCGGAACCTCGCCGCGCCGCACCGAGGGCGTACCCGTCGACCTGACGGAGCTCCGCCCGAACGTTCCCCGGCTGATCGGGCTGCTGTACGGCGCCGACCGCACGCTGGGCGTGAGCGACCCGACCCGGGTCTATCTGATCGCCCAACGCGACGACGACAACGGGCCCGGCGTGGGTATCTATCTGTCGAACGAGGCCACGGGTGCACAGGGCTTCCTGACGGTCGGCTTCGACGGCGCCGTCCACGAGGTCTACCGGGCCGACCGATAGGTCTTCCACCTGCCTTTTCCGCTCGACGGTGTGCTCGTATATATCGGTGCGATATAGTTGGCAATCGCATCTATCGGTTATGTTCGGGACACTCAGGGGGTGTGATCTTGCTCGAGCTCGCAATTCTCGGGCTGCTCCTCGAGTCACCCATGCACGGATACGAGCTGCGCAAGCGGCTGACCGGCCTGCTCGGTGCGTTCCGCGCCTTCTCCTACGGCTCGCTCTACCCGACCCTTCGGCGCATGCAGGCCGACGGGTTGATCGCCGAGGACGCCGGCGCGGACGGCACCGTCAAGCGCCGGGCGCGTCGCGTGTACGAGCTCACCCCCGCCGGTCGGAAGCGATTCTCCGAGCTGGTGGCGGACACGGGGCCCCAGAACTACACCGACGACGGGTTCGGCGTGCACCTTGCCTTCTTCAGCCGCACCCCCGCCGAAGCGCGGATGCGAATTCTGGAAGGCAGGCGACGTCAGGTCGAGGAGCGCCGCGAAGGCCTCCGGGACGCCGTCGGGCGGGCCACCGGGTCACTCGACCGCTACACCCGCCAGCTCCATCAGCTCGGTCTCGAGTCGAGCGAACGGGAAGTGCGGTGGCTGAACGAGCTGATCGCCGCCGAACAATCATCAACAGCAACAGCACCCAAGAAAAACGAAGGAGAACCCGACCATGGGTGAGAACAGCACCGCGGTGCGCGTAGCCATTGTGGGCGTGGGTAACTGTGCCTCGTCCCTGGTCCAGGGCGTGCAGTACTACAAGGACGCCGACGAGAACTCGACCGTCCCCGGCCTGATGCACGTCAAGTTCGGCCAGTACCACGTCCGCGACGTCCAGTTCGTCGCCGCCTTCGACGTCGACGCCAAGAAGGTCGGGTTCGACCTCTCCGAGGCGATCAACGCCAGCGAGAACAACACCATCAAGATCGCCGACGTCCCCCCGCTGGACGTCCCCGTCCAGCGTGGCCCCACGCTCGACGGCATCGGCAAGTACTACGCGCAGACCATCGAGGTCTCCGACGCCGAGCCCGTCGACGTCGTCGCCGCACTGAAGGCTGCCAAGGTCGACGTCCTCGTGTCCTACCTGCCGGTGGGCTCCGAGGAGGCCGACAAGTTCTACGCGCAGTGCTGCATCGACGCCGGCGTCGCGTTCGTCAACGCGCTGCCCGTGTTCATCGCCTCCGATCCGGAGTGGGCCGAGAAGTTCCGCGCGGCCGGTGTCCCGATCGTCGGCGACGACATCAAGAGCCAGGTCGGCGCCACCATCACCCACCGCGTGATGGCGAAGCTGTTCGAGGACCGCGGCGTCGTGCTGGATCGCACGTACCAGCTCAACGTCGGCGGCAACATGGACTTCAAGAACATGCTCGAGCGTGAGCGCCTGGAGTCCAAGAAGGTCTCCAAGACGCAGGCCGTCACCTCCAACCTGAACGGCCCGCTGTCCGGCAAGGTCCACGACCGCAACGTCCACATCGGTCCCTCGGACTACGTGGAGTGGCTCGACGACCGCAAGTGGGCGTACGTCCGCCTCGAGGGCCGCGCGTTCGGTGACGCCCCGCTGAACCTGGAGTACAAGCTCGAGGTCTGGGACTCCCCGAACTCGGCCGGCATCATCATCGACGCCATCCGCGCCGCGAAGATCGCCAAGGACCGCGGCCTCGGTGGCCCGATCCTGCCGGCGTCGGCGTACCTGATGAAGTCCCCGCCGGTCCAGATGGCCGACGACACGGCTCGCACCGAGCTCGAGGCCTTCATCATCGGCGCCGAGTAGAAGCAGCCGTACCACGAACCTGTGGCGGTGGGCGGGTCTCCGGACTCACCCACCGCCACAGGCGTTTTCGCGTCAGTTCATGTGACCGGAGATAATCGGTGGCCGGGCCGGACCGCTGGTGTTACCTTCGTCGGCATGGGCACACTGAATTCCTAGATCGGGACGCCGCGCCGAGCACGCTCCGCGGCGAGTCCTGAGCGCACGCACCCCGCCGAAGTCGGCGGGCCGGTCGTGCGAGGACTCGTTCCTCTCGATCACCCGGACCAGGTCCGGGGGCAAGGACGCACCCATGCCCGTCCCTCAATTCTCTCTTCGCTCCGCCTCGAAGCGTTTCGGCGACCGCATCGTCCTCGACAGCGTCGATCTGTCGATCGCGCCGGGCGAGAAGGTCGGCGTCGTCGGCGACAACGGTTCCGGCAAGTCGACCCTGCTGGCGCTGCTCGCCGGACGAACCCACCCCGACAACGGCGACGTCCGGGTGGTCGCACCGGGTGGCGTCGCGTACGCCGCACAGTCGCTGGATCTGTCCGACGACGCCACGGTCAGCACCGCGATCGATCACATCCTCCGCGACGTGCGGGCACTCGAGGCACGGATCCGCGACATCGAGCGGCGCCTGTCCGGTGCCGCCACGGACGAACTACAGGCGCTGCTCGACGAATACACGCAAGCGACAAGTCTTTTCGAGAGTCTCGATGGCTACACGGTGGACGATCGGGTCGACGCCGGACTGCACGCGCTCGGTCTGCCGCGCCTCGACGAGTCGCGTCGGCTCGACACGCTCTCGGGCGGGGAACAGGCCCGGCTGGCGCTCGCCACGAGTCTGGCCTCGAACGCCGAACTGCTCCTGCTGGACGAGCCCACCAACGACCTCGACGACGCGGCCGTCGCGTGGCTCGAGGAACGTCTGATCGCCCACCGCGGAACGGTAGTGGCGGTGACGCACGATCGCGAGTTCCTGGCCCGCCTGACTCCGGTGATCCTCGAGGTCGCCGACCGGGGTGTCCGGCGCTACGGGGACGGCTACGCCGGGTACCTCACCGCGAAGGCGGCCGAGCGCCGCAGGCACCTGCAGGCGTACGAGGACTGGCGGTTGGAGGTCGCCCGCAACGTGCGACTGGTCGAGGCGAACGCGTCTCGGCTCGAGGCGATCCCGCGCAAACAGGACAAGGCGGGGTTCGGCCACGGGGCGTTCCGCGCCCGCGGCCGTGACCACGGGGCCATGGGGCGAATCCGCAACGCCAAGGAGCGGATCGCGCGACTGACACTGAACGAGGTCGTGCCACCGCCGGATCCGTTGCGATTCACCCCGTCGCTGTCGGTACAGCTTCCGTGCCCGTCCGACGGCCCGCTGGTGCGACTGCACGGCGTGCGCGTCGGCTCCCGACTGACGGTGCCCGACCTCGAGGTGCAACCCGGGGGTCGGCTCCTGGTGACCGGACCGAACGGCGCCGGCAAGACCACCCTGCTGAGGGTGATCGCCGGGGAGGTCGTGCCCGACGGCGGCGAGGTGCGGGTCCCGGATCGCGTCGGGTTCCTGCGGCAGTCCGGCGGAGCATGGCCCGCGACGGAGACGCTGTCGCAGGCCTTCGCGGCGCAGCGGTCCGGTCATCCGGACGAGGCAGCCTCGGAACTGCTCTCGCTCGGCCTGTTCCACCCCGACGACCTGCACCGGCCGGTCGCGGACCTGTCGTTCGGGCAACGCCGACGCCTCGAGGTGGCTCTGCTGGCGACCTGCGGCGCCGATCTACTGCTGGTGGACGAACCCACCAATCACCTGTCGCCTGCGTTGGTCGAGGAACTGGAGGAGGCACTCGACGCGTTCACGGGGACGGTAGTCCTGGTGACCCACGACAGGAAGATGCGGCGGCGGTTCCGCGGCGACTACCTCACGCTGTGACCCGACGGCGGGACCGGCCCCGGGTCGCGTGCGCTCCGCGGCACCGGCGCCGTCACCACGTCGGGGAGACGCCGTTCGCCCGCAGCCAGCCCTGCGGATCGACCTGCCGACCGCTCGGATCCCAGACCTCGAAGTGCAGGTGCGGACCCGTCGACTGGCCGCGGTTACCGACCGTGGCGATCTTCTGTCCCGCCGCGACGCGCTGGCCGACGCTGACGGTGTAGGTGTCGACATGGCCGTACACCGTGATGGTGCCGTCGGTGTGCTGCACGCGCACCCACTGCCCGAACCCAGAGGCCGGGCCGGCAGAGATCACGGAGCCGGCCGCAGCCGAGTAGATGGGTGTGCCGATGCTCGCACCGATGTCGATGCCGTCGTGGTGGCTACCGCCGCGCGGGCCGTAGCCGGACGTGAGAGTTCCGGAAACCGGCTGTACCACAGCGGAACTCGATCCCACACTGTGGAAGAACCCGGCGGTCTGGGCCGCGGGGGCCGCGGACGCGGTGGCGGCGCCGAGCTGCGCCCCTCCGACGAGGAGGGTTCCGGCGATGGCCACGAATGCTGCCGCCTTCCGCGACCGGCGGGGGGCAGCGTATTCGGATGGGTCGGTGTTGCGAACGAAACGGTGCGATGACTGGTGGTGCTTGCCCACGGGAGTTACCTCATTTGCGTCTTACTCATCGGCCCGGGGAGGTGCTCCCCAGAGGGCCCGTCACAAAAGGGTAACGAAGCTATATCGATTCGTCGAGCGTTATCGAATATTTATCTTGTCCAGTTATAAACCAACCGGTTTCGCGAATCATGCAGGTCAGGGCGCCCTTCTCGGCACGAACGGCGATCGAAGGACCTCGGCGGGCGCCTCTCCGGCATCTCCGAGTGGTCGTACGCGATACCCCGCTGGTCCCCCGGATCCTCGTCTCCGTGGACCCCCGTGCCTGCCAGGCGCTCATCTGGGACGACACCCCCGGCCTGATCGCGGTCACGGCGCGCTGCGGCCCCGGCGGCGGCCAGGCTCGCACCCGCCGAGCCGAACTTCTGGCAGCAGGTATTCACGCCATCGCCGGAGAGCATCGAGGCACTCCTCCGCGAGCTCGGTCTCGGCGACTGGTCCGACACGCTGTACGTCGAGCCCGCACCCTAGGTCATCTTCGAGACCACCGGCAGCGGCAGCACCTTCATCGCCATCGACAGCGGCAGCCACGGCCAGGCCGGGACGTACGCCTTGTTCGGTTCCTTCTCGATCGCGGCGGCCAGTGCGCGGCAACCGGTCTCGGTGTCGACGATGAACGGCACCTTCTTCACCTTCTCGTTGATCTCCGAACGGATGAAGCCCGGGAAGATGGTGCTGACGTCGATCCCGGTGCGCGCCAGGTCCGCCCGCATGCCCTCGCCGAGTGCCGCGACACCGGCCTTCGACGCCGCGTAGGTGGTGAGGTTGCGCGGCATGCCCCGCACCGCGCTCACCGACGAGATCAGTACCACGTGGCCGGCGTTGCGCGGGCGGAACAGCTCGAGTGCCGCCTCGCTCTGCGCGAGTGCGCCGAGAAAGTTGGTGCGCGCCGTCGCCGCGTTGGCGCGGAAGTAGCCGGTGCCCAGCGGCTGCCCCTTGCCGAGGCCGGCGTTGACGATCACGCGGTCCAGGCCGCCGAGTTCCTCGTCGAACTCCCGGAACACGCTGAACACCTCGTCGTGGACGTCCACGTCGAGCCTCCGGATCGCGACGGTGATCTGCGGGTGCGCGTCCAGCAGTTCGTCGCGCAGTTCCTCGAGTCGTTCGGTGCGGCGCGCGGCGAGTGCGAGGTTGCGTCCCCGCGAGGCGAATTCGCGGGCCATGCCGCGGCCGAGGCCCGAGCTGGCGCCCGTGATGAGAATGTTCCTGCGTGTCGCGCGGCCGCCCACCTACTTGCCCTCCGTCATCGTGTCGATCAACTCGTTGCAGCGAGTGTCCAGGTAGCCCACCGCGATCCAGAAGTGTTCGAACGCCGGGTTGGTGGTCTGCCCGTGGTGATAGCGGTAGTAGATCTGTTGCGCGATGACCGCGAGGCGGAACAGCCCGAACACCTCGTAGAAGCCCCAGTTGTGGACGGGCAATCCGGTGCGCTCGGCGTAGTAGTCGACGATCTCACGGCGGGTGAGCATGCCCGGCAGGTCGGACGGCTGGCGTTTGGTGGCCTGCATCATCGGATGGTCGTCGGCCTGCACCCAGTACGCCAGGCTCGACCCGAGATCCATGAGCGGGTCGCCGATCGTGGCGAGCTCCCAGTCGAGGACGGCCCGCGGCCGCAGGTCCTCGCCGAGAACGACGTTGTCGAGCCGGAAGTCGCCGTGGATGACCCGCGAGGCGACATCGGCCGGCTGATTGTCGTCGAGCCACCTCGTGACCCGCGCGAAGTCGGGCACGTTGTCGGTGCGGGCCGCCGCGTACCGCTTGGTCCAGCCGGACACCTGCCGTCCCACATATCCTGCGCCGCGCCCGAACTCGTCCAGTCCGGAGGACACCGGATCGACGCCGTGCAACTCGATCAGCAGATCGATCACCCGCAGACACAACTCGCGCGTGTTCTCCGGGGTGAGGCCCAGTTCGGCCGGGGGAGCGGAGCGCAGGATCGTGCCCTCGACGCGTTCCATGACGTAGAAGTCGCTGCCGAGCACCGACGGGTCGGTGCACAGGCCGACCATTGCCGGGACGTGCGGGTACCCGGGTGCCAGCAGTGACTGGATGCGATACTCGCGGACCATGTCGTGCCCGGACGACGGCTTCGCCCCGGCCGGCGGCCGGCGCAGCACCAGGTCGCGATCCCGGTAGCGCAGCAGGTAGGTCAGGTTCGACGCACCGCCGGCGAACTGGCGCACCTCGGGAATGCCGCTCTCGTGCACACCGTTTGCTCGGAGCCACCCCGCTACCGCATCGACGTCGAACACGTCCTCGTCGCGAACGGTGCGCGCGTTGTCGGGAAGCTTCGCGGTCACGTGTACTTGCCCAGCTCGAAGCGGGCGACCAGGCCCTGGTGCACTTCGTCGGGGCCGTCGGCCAGGCGCAGTGCGCGGGCCGCCGTCCACGCCCCGGCCAGCGGGAAGTCCTCGGACAATCCACCGCCACCGTGGATCTGGATCGCGAAGTCGATCACCTGCTGCACCACGCGCGGCGTGGCGACCTTGATCTCGGATACCGCCGAGCGCGCCCCGAACAGGCCCTGCGTGTCGAGCAGCCACGCGGTGTGGAGCACCAGCAGACGCAGCTGGTTGATCGCGATGCGGGCGTCGGCGATGCGTTCGCGGTTGCCCCCGAGGTTGACCAGCGGCTTGCCGAAGGCGACGCGCTCGGTGCCGCGGCGGATCGCGAGCTCGAGGGCGGCCTCGGCCAGGCCGATCAGCCGCATGCAGTGGTGCACGCGGCCCGGACCGAGCCGGCCCTGCGCGATCTCGAATCCGCGTCCGGGCCCGGCGATCACTGCGTCCAGCGGCAGCCGGACATCGGTGAAGGACACCTCGCCGTGGCCACCGGGTTCGTCATAGAAGCCCATTGTCGAGAGCATCCGCTCGACCTTCACACCAGGCGTGTCCATCGGCACCAGCACCATCGAATGCCGTTGGTGCTTGGGCGCTTCCGGATCGGTGAGCCCCATGAAGATGAGGATCCGGCAGTCCGGGCTGCCGATGCCGGTGCTCCACCACTTGCGACCGTTCAGCACCACCTCGTCACCGTCGACAACGGCGGTAGCGGCCATGTTGGTGGCGTCGGACGACGCGACGTCGGGCTCGGTCATGCAGAATGCGGAGCGAATCTCGCCGTCCAGCAACGGCTTCAGCCAACGCTCCTTCTGCGCCGGGCTGCCGTAGTGGTACAGCACCTCCATATTGCCGGTGTCGGGGGCGTCGCAGTTGAAGATCGCGGAGACGAACGGAGAGCGCCCCATCTCCTCGGCGAGCGGTGCGTACTCGACGTTGGTCAGGCCGGCGCCGAGCTCGGCGTCGGGCAGGAAGAGGTTCCACAGCCCCTGTGCCCGAGCCTTCGCCTGCAAGGCGCGGAACTCGTCGGACACCTGCCACATCGCGGCACCGGGGACGTCGGAGCGCTGCGCGAACGGCACCACCCGTTCGGCCCGCAACCGCGCCTCGACGGGCGCGACCTCGGTCGCAATGAACTCGCGCAGTCGATCTAGGTACTCCCTCGACCGTGCGCTCTGTCCGAAATCCATGCCAGCCTCCGTGCGTCGACTAACTGAGCATTGCTCAGTTAACCTAGACGTAGACTTGCCCCGCAATCAAGATCCTGGACGGTGTCATTCTCGTGTCGACCGAAACTGCCGCCACCCGGCGGCGGCTCCCGCCGGAGGAGCGCAAGCGGCAACTCGTCGCGATCGGCCTGCAGGAACTCGCGACCCGACCCATCCATGCACTGTCGATCGACCTGGTGGCCGAGAAGGCCGGCATCTCCCGCGGCCTGCTGTTCCGATACTTCCCGACCAAGCAGGACTACTACGTCGCCGTCGTCGGCGCGGCGGCCCGGCGCCTGTTGCGCGCGGCGAAGGCGGACCCCGACGACGCGTCCGGTGAACCACTGCGGGCCGTCGTGCACGCATTCGTCTCGTTCATCGACCGGCACGGAGCCAACTACCAATCGTTCTTCCACGGCGGCTTCGGCGCCGACCCGCAGATCCAGGAGATCCGCGAGCACATGAAGGACACCATGGTCGAGCGCACCCTCGAGGCGACCGGCACACCACCGTCCCCCGAGGCCCGGATGCTGCTGCGCGGATGGTGGTCGATGGTCGAGAGCCTGGCCATCGACCGCACCGTCGAGCCGATCTTCACCGTCGACGGCGTCGCCGACCACGCGCTCGCGGCGCTGCCGGTGCCGCACGCGCACCCCACCCGGTAGGGAACCGGCCTCGTCCGGAAACACTGTTTCCGAGCACGCGAGTTTTGTGCAAAACCCGCGGAAAGGTACAGATCGGCGCCGACCCCGAAAGGCCTGTTCCTAGCGCACCACCAGATCGGTGTCGGTGGCACTGAGGCTGATCGGCGCGATCTGCTTGCCGCGCATCCAGTCCCGGACGAAGGCGTCCAGAGCGGGGTCGGTGGCGCGGGCGTCGAACGCGGACTGCGGGATCTCGATGGCACCGACCAGGTGCCGCGGCTGCGCGTCGAGGCCGGCACCGCGAGGTGCGAAGCGGAGCCCGTCCGCGGTGTGGACGACGACGGGAACGGTCTTGCCGTCCGGCGTGGTCACGGTGGCCTCACGGGTGGTGGCGACGGGATCGAAGTGGTCGATCGAGATCCGGTAACCGGACGGACCGGCGTGCAGACCCACCTGGTCGAGCAGGCGCGGGTCCAGAATCGAGTACGGCAGCACGCTGTCCACCAGCACCTGGCCGTCCACCCACGCGTCGCGGGAGGGCAGCGTGGTGGACAGGTTCCACGGCGCCGGCGGCGCCAGCGTGTCCGCGGATCGGTCACGCTGCGAATTCTCGAGTGGGGTTCCGGGCAGGCCCGCCCCGGTCGCGGTGAACTCCCACGTCGGCGCGTTCAGATGCTTGTGCCAGAAGCCGGTGACGCCGCCCGATCGTCCGGCCACCCGCAGCTCGCGGGCGTCGGGCCCGACACCGGTGGAGTGCACGCTGATCGCCGAGGTGATCTCGCCGGGAATCTTGGGCTGGCGCTTCCAGTCCTGCGCGGGCAGCTGGATCGCGGCGTATCCCTTGAACCACGACTCGAACGCCGAGTTCGGCGCCGTCGGCCTGCCGGTCTGGTCGTCCCAGCTGTAGCGGAAGAAGATCGAATCCGAGCCCGAGCCGTCGAAATCGAAGTTGCGCGTGTACATGTCGCCGTACTTGTTCACCACGAACGTCGTCGACGCCGAGGACGACAACGCGACCGAGCGGAACCGGCCACCGACCGGTCCACCGATCTCGTAGCTGTCGTCGTTCGGCAGCCACGGGTCGGCGTACGTGATGCGGCTGCCGTCGCCCGTCAGGGACGGCACCATCGTCATCTTCGCCAGCCCGTAGTAGTGCAGACGGCCCGCGGCGTCGGCGTATGTCTGGTTGTCCCACGGCGATGCGACGCTCAGCGCCCACTGCCCGGGCGCCCCGCCCAGGAGGCGCTTGCCGCCGCCGGTCCAGATCGGGGCGCCGAAGGCCGACGTCCAGTTCCAGGTCAACGGCGTCTGTGACGCGTTGTCCAAGGTGTAGATCCAGCCGTCGGCGTCGATCGCGGCCAACTCGTCGTCGTCGGCGGAGATGCCGACCAGCCGGCCCCGCAGGCACTCCGGCAACGGCGTGTACCGCCACGCCTCCGTGTTCGATCCGGTCCAGACGCGCGGGCGGGTCAGCAACGCGCCGTCCACCAGCGAGAAGTCCCAGAACTTGTTGAACTGTGTTGTCTGCGTGCGCAACTCGACCGACGAGGGCGCATGACTTCCGGTGAACACCGGCAGGGTCTCGAGTCCGGCCCGCCAACCCGACGAGGGCAGTCCCGGTGGCAGCTGCGCGGTGCCGAAGGGCACGCACGACGCGGGCCCGGACGCACTCGCGGATGCCGACGGCGCAGCGGACAACAGTCCCGTCACCACCGCCACGCACACGAGGGGCGCGGTGAGACGGGACAGGCGGAGCTTGCCGCGGAGGGCACGATCGATCACACCCTCCGTATCCGAGGGTCAGGACCGGTCGTTACATTTCGGACAAAAGTGTGATGCGGGCCATGGACCCGGCCGAGCTACCGCACCACGAGATCGGTGTCGGTCGCGCTCAGCGTGATCGGCGCAATCTGCTTGCCGCGCATCCAGTCCCGAACGAAAGCGTCCATCGCGGGGTCGGTGACACGGGCATCGAACGCCGACTGCGGGATCTCGATCGCACCGACCAGATGCCGCGGCTGCGCGTCCAGGCCGGCACCGCGCGCCTCGAACCGCAGACCGTCGGCGGTGTGCAGCAGCACCGGGATCGCCGCGCCGTCCGGCGCCGTCACCGTGGCCTCACGAGTGGTGGCAGCGGGATCGAAGTGCGACACCGCAATCCGGTACCCGGACGGTCCCGCCTGTTGGCCGACAGCGTCGAGCAGACGCGGATCGACCAGCGTGTACGGCAGGCCGGCGTCGATGAGGAACTGTCCGTCGACGAGGGTGTCGCGGGAGGGGAGCGAGCCCGACAGATTCCACGGCGCGGGCGGAGCGAGCGTCTCCGACGACCGGTCGGACGGCGAGTTCTCCAGCGGCACACCGGGCAGGTCCGCGCCGGTCGCGGTGAACTGCCACTCGGGCGCGTTCAGCTCCTTGTGCCAGAAGCCCGATTCGCCGTCCTGCAGTCCCGCGACCCGCAGTTCGCGAGCACCGGGCCCGACGCCGGTGGAATGCACGCTGATCGCCGACGTGATCTCGCCCGGAATCTTGGGCTGGCGCACCCAGTCCTGGGCCGGCAACTGGATCGCCGCGGTGTCACGGTCCAGCAACTCCGCGAACATGTTCGGTGCAGTGGGCTTGTCGGACTGGTCGTCCCAGCTGTAGCGGAAGAAGACCGAGTCCGAACCACCCGCATCGAAGTCGAAGTTTCGGGTGTACATGTCGCCGTACTCGTTCGTCACGAATGTCGTCGACCCGGCCGACGACAGTGCGATCGAGCGGAACCGGCCGCCGAGCGGCCCGCCGATTTCGTAGCTCTGGTCGTTCGGCAGCCACGGGTCGGCGTAGGTGATGCGGCTACCGTCGCCGGTGAGCGCGGGCACCATCGTCATCTTGCCCAGTCCGACGTAGTGCACGCGGCCCGCCGCATCGGTGTAGGTCTGGTTGTCCCACGGCGACGAGACGCTGAGTGCCCACGTGCCCGGGGCGCTGCCGGGCAGCCGCTGGCCCGACCCGGTCCAGAGCGGCGCACCGAAGGCCGACGTCCAGTTCCAGAACAGCGGAGCCTGCGACGCGTTGTCCATCGTGTAGATCCACCCCGCATCGTCCACGGCGATCAACTCGTCGTCGTCCACCGAGATTCCGACCAGGCGGTCCCGCAGACACTCTGGCAGCGGCGCGTACCGCCACGGCTCGGCGGCTCCGCTCCGTGGGCGCGTCAACAGGGCGGCGTCGACCAGGGCGAAGTCCCAGAACCGGTTGAACTGCGTCGTCTGCGTGCGCAGCTCGACCGACGACGGTGCGTTGTCCCCGACGAACTCCGGCAGGCGCTCGAGCCCTGCGTCCCCACCCTGGGACGGGACCCCGGGCGGCAGCTGAGCGGTGCCGAACGGCACGCACGCCGCCGGACGCGCGGGCTCCGCGCCGGCCACCGGCGCCCACGCCAACAGCCCGGCCACTACCGCGGCACCGGCCAACGGCGCGCGGAGACGGAGAATCGGGGAGAGGCGCGCTGGCTCAGTCACGGTAACGAGTAGACCTTCCGAATCGTGATTCTTCAATCACCGATGGGACACGTCGGCACCCTGTCCACGAATTCGTCACGATTGCACCCGGCCTTGACCTGCGTCACGCCTCCCCGGCCGATCATCGGTTCAGCCCGGCAACGTGATCTTGACTCCGGGCAGAATCTCGATGACACGGGGACCCGGGGGCGGCGGGAGCTGCGGGGCCGGTGCCGGGGCCGGAGCGGGAGCCGCCGGGGCAGGCGAGCCCGCCGTGCTCTGACCGGACGCCGCACCCGACCCCGCCCCGCTGTACGCCGGGACACCGGCCTGACCACCGATCGGATCCGGCCAGGGGAACTTCTCGACATCGGCGTCCTCGAGCGCGCCGTCCATCGTCTTCTTCCAGATGTCCGACGGCAGACCCGAGCCGTACACGGATCCGCCCCAGGTGTTCTCGATGGCCTTGGCGTCGGCCGTGCCGATCCACACCGCGGTGGACAGCTGCGGGGTGTACCCGACCATCCAGGCGTCCTTGTTCTGCCCGGTGTCACCGAGCTGCGCGGTGCCGGTCTTCGACGCCGACGGACGCCCACCGGCCAGACCGTGACTGCGCGAGTACGCCGCGATCGGCAGCATCGCCTGCGTGACGTTGTCGGCGACGGCAGCGTCGAGCCGGCGTTCACCCTCGGGTACCGGCCGATCCAGCAGCACGACACCGTCCGCCGTCACGACCTTCTGCACGAAGTACGGCTGGTGGTAGATACCCGACGCCGCCAGCGTCGCATACGCCGATGCCATGTCGATGGGACGGGACAGATACTGGCCCAGCACGATTCCGTTCTCCGGCGAGCCACCCTCCTGTGTGAGCGTGGGATGCTGCCACCCGGGAACGGTCTCCGGGATGCCGGCGGCGTGCGCGGCGTCGGCGATCTTCTGCGCACCGTCGTCCATCGCCAGCGTGAGGCGGTAGAAGCTGGTGTTGAGGGACCGCTTGAGCGCCTCGGCGATGGTGCACCTGCCGCAGGACTCACCCTCGACGTTGGTGATGGTCACGCCGTACACGGACAGGGGGCCGCTGTCGTACATCTGCGACAGCGGAATGTCCTGCTGCAGTGCCGCAACCAGACCGAACACCTTGAACGACGAGCCCGTCTGGAGACCGGCCTGCGCGAAGTCGAAGCCCTTGCCGTCGGCGCCGCCGTAGTAGGCACGCACCGCGCCCGAGCGCGGATCGACGGACACCACGGCGGTGCGCAGGTTCTCGGGTTCACCGTCGAGGGTGTCGGCGACC
Source organism: Prescottella sp. GW823-FHT02E09 (assembly GCF_058797375.1). Classification (NCBI taxonomy): domain Bacteria; kingdom Bacillati; phylum Actinomycetota; class Actinomycetes; order Mycobacteriales; family Nocardiaceae; genus Rhodococcus; species Prescottella sp. GW823-FHT02E09. The sequence continues at coordinate 352,252 of NZ_JBXAJP010000004.1, read as the reverse complement.
GCGTCCAGGGCGGCCTGCTGAGCCTTGGGGTCGATCGTCGTGGTGATCTGCAGCCCCTCGGTGTTCAGATCCTGTTCGCTGACACCGGATTCGGCGAGTTCACGCAACACCTGTGCACGGATGAGACCCTCCGGGCCCGGCGCCGCACCCGCGTCCGCGAGCGGTGCCGTCGGCAGCACGTCCGGGAACTGCATGGACCCACGCTCGACGGACGACAGCGCCGACATCGTGACCATGCCGTCCAGCACGTAGTCCCAACGCGCCTTCAGCGCATCCGGGTTGGTGACGGGGTCGAGGCTCGACGGGCTCTGGATCACCGCGGCCAGCACGGCGCCCTCGGACACCGTCAGCTCGCCCAACGGCTTGCCGAAGTACGCCTCGGACGCGGCCGCGATGCCGTACGCGCCGCGACCGAAGTAGATGGTGTTGAGATACGCCGCCAGGATCTCGTCCTTGGACCACTCGCGCGCCATCTTCGACGAGATGACCAGTTCCTTCATCTTGCGGGTCACGGACCGCTCCGAACCCACCAGCGTGTTCTTCACGTACTGCTGCGTGATGGTCGAGCCGCCCCCCGCGCTGTCCTTGCCGAGCACGTTGTCGCGAGCCGCGCGCGCGAAACCGGACACCGAGAATCCGGGATTGGTGTAGAAGTCCCGGTCCTCGGCCGACAGCACCGCATTGCGCACGTGCTCCGGGATCTGATCGATCGTGACCTCGGTGCGGTTGCCTTCCGGCGGCACGACACGGGCGATCTCCGTCGTCCCGTCCGACGCCAGGATCGTCGACACCTGATTGGTCCTCATGTCACCGGGCCGCGGCACGTCCGCGTCCTTGTAGGCGACGCCGAAGGCGACCAGTGGGGTGGCGATCAGCAGGACCATCACGCACAGCGTCACGTACAGGGCGATCCGACGCCCGCGCCGACGGGGTTTGCGTCGCCGAGCCTCGGTGGCGGGTGGGCCCGATTCCGGACCACCCGCGGCTTCCGTGTTTGTTGAATTCACAATCGAACTTCCGTCTCAATCGGTACACTCGTCCGAATTTTTGCACTGCGCAGCGCCTTCGAGCCGCATTTGCCGCGACACGCATCAACCCCCGCAAACCTCTCGAACAGGTTGACATCGGACCGGAGGCCGTGCAACCTCTATTTCACTATTGTTGTAGTGAAATGGAGATTCGATGGTGGAGTTCCACATCAACCGTCGATCCGGGATCCCCGCGTACGTCCAGCTGGTGCTCCAGGTGAAGCAGGCCCTACGACTGGGCGACCTGAAACCGGGTGACCGGCTTCCTACCGCGAAGGATGTGGTCGCAGCCGTGACCGTCAACCCCAACACCGTGCTCAAGGCGTACCGGGAACTCGAGAACGACGGACTCGTCGAGGCCCGGCCCGGGCTGGGCACGTTCGTCACCCAGTCCCTGCTCAAACCCGGAATGGCGGAACGGCAGGCACTGCAGGCCGAACTGTCGACATGGGCGCGTGCGGCCGCGGCCGCGGGGCTCGAACGATCAGACCTCGAGGCGCTGGTGACAGCGGCATTGGACAGCGAATTCGGTGAAGACACAGGAGAGTTCACATGAGTGAGGGAGCCGGCGCGCTGACGGTGCGCGACGTACACAAGAAGTTCCGCCGCACGGAGGCACTCCGGGGCTGCTCGTTCGACGTCCAGCGCGGCAGCATCACCGCGCTCGTCGGCGCCAACGGGGCCGGCAAGTCCACGCTCCTGTCCATCGCCGTCGGCCTGCTCGAACCCGACTCCGGCGAGGTGACGGTCCTGGGACAACGACCCGGCCGGGACGGGATCGTGCCCGGGCTCGCCTACGTCGCACAGCACAAACCGCTGTACCGCGGGTTCACGGTCGCCGACACCCTCCTGTTCGGCGAGAAGTCGAACACCCAGTGGGACAACGACTATGCGACCCACCTGGTGACCGAGGCCCAGATCCCACTGTCGGCGCGCGTGAAGACCCTGTCACCCGGGCACCGCACCCGCGTCGCGCTGGCGCTGGCGCTGGGCCGCCGTCCCGAGGTACTTCTGCTCGACGAGCCGCTGGCCGAACTCGACCCGCTCGCACGACGATCCGTCGTCCGCGCACTCATGGAGGATGCCGCCGAGCGCGGCACCACGGTCGTGTTGTCGTCGCATGTCCTGTCGGAGGTTGCCGAGATCGCCGACCAGCTGGTGATTCTCGGTTCCGGTCGCGCCCGGCTGACCGGCGCCCTGGACGACCTGCTCGAGGAGCACTACCTGCTCACCGGCGCGGCCGACCCGGCCGGCGTCGTCGGCAGCGGCTCGATCGTCGAGTCACACCGGCACACCCACCTCGTCCGCGGCCCCCGTCCCACGGCCGGCGACGGCTGGCGAGTGGAGCCCCCGGACCTCGACGACATCGTCCTGGCCTACCTCACCACCATCGACGAAGAGGCAGCATGATCTGGGTTACCTGGCGGCAGCATCGAACGACGATCCTGGCCGCGGTCGGCGGGATCCTCCTGCTCGCGGTGGTCGCGGCGGTCTGCGGCCTCACGATTCGGGACGCGACCAGCCCGGAACCGTTCGGCAACGTCTTCGGCTGCGTGCCCGGTGACAACTCCGCGGAGTGCTGGGCCGAGTCGACACTCACGTTGATCACCCTCGTCACCGTGGTGCTGCCCGTACTGCTCGGCGTGCTCGTCGGCGTCACCGTCTTCTCCCGGGACATCGAGCACGGCACCCACGTCCTGGGGTTGTCCCAGTCCGTGAGCCGCGCTCGGTGGTACTGGACTCGGGTGCTGGTCGTGTTCGTGCCCGCAGTCCTCGCCATGGGCGTCCTCGGGTCGGTGCTGGAGTGGACCCGTGACGTGGGAACCGGGCCGAACTACGCGTTCGTCTCGTCCGGCTGGTTCGGGTACTCGCGTCTGACCTTGCCCCTGTTCCAGTCCACCGGGTTGATCGCGGGGGCCTACACATTCCTGGCCCTGATTCTCGGAAGCCTGCTCGGTATGCTGCTCCGCAACACGCTCGGCGCCATGACGGTGACGCTGATCGCGATGACGGCGCTGCTGGTGGGATTCCAGGTCGAGGCGCGACCGCAGTACGCGACGCCCGTGGTCGAGACGCGGCCGCTCGATAGCACCGGCCATTCGATCTACTCCACGCCGGACGTCGAGTCCGGCGGGCCCGTGTGGACCCTGAGTACGGGCTACGTCGATGCGGCGGGACGCAGCATCGACATGGACTACTCGATGTGCGACGAGGCGGCAGCCGGGAACGACTGGGGGCAGCAACCCGACGAGACCCTCGCCGAGTACGAGGCCCGCGGGGAGACCATCTACGCCGCACAGGGCCGCGTGTTCACCGCCTGCAAGCGAGCTCAGGGCATCGATCATTTCGAGTCCCGCTACCACCCCGACACCCTGTTCCGCCGCTTCCAGCTGACGGAAGTCGCACTGACCCTGGCACTCTCGGCTCTTCTGCTGATTCCGTCGATGTGGGCGCTGCGCCGACTGCGCCCCTGATCCCTCGCACGACGAGAGCTTCGAACGCTCGGTTCCCGGACTTCCGGGCACCGAGCGTTTGTTTTTGTGCACCGTCGGGAACGACGGTCGAGCCCGGATCCCGGAAGCGCCGATCCCCGCAATCCGACAAATGACCCAAGACGGACTCCTTGTGGCACTCAGGCGCTCAATAGCATTGGTAACAAGTCGAATTCACCTGTTCCGATACTCGGTAACACCCCGCCGACAATTGTCCCACTGGGCGGACATGTGACTGGCGTCACGGTTTTGCGGTCAGTGTGATGTGAGTGCGCCATCGATCGACCGAGGGTGCCACGGTGGGAGAACTGCGCACCCACCGTCTCCGGAGACTTCACGGGGACCGGAAACCTCTGGCCCCGTTGCTTATTGGTGTCTGAAAGGATTCCACGGATGGTCACCACCCCGACCGGCGGCGCGATGCCGTCGCACACCGACCCCACGGGTCGGGCGTCAGAGGAAGGCTGGAGCCCTCGGCTCGTCCTCTCGCTGGCCTCGATCGTGCTCCTGCTCGAACTTCTCGCGGTCAGCTACATGATGATCTCGACGGCGCTGCCGGCGATCGCGATGCACTACCAAACCACGCAGGGCGCGTGGCTGCTGACGGCATTCCTGCTGGTCGGAGCCATGGCGGCGCCGCTGATCGGCAAGCTCGCCGACATGTACGGCAAGCGCAAGATGCTGCTGGCCTGCGTGGGGATCGCGCTGGTCGGATCGTTCATCTCGGCCATCGCGACGTCGTACGCGATGATGATCGCCGGCCGCTGCCTGGCCGGCCTGATGGTGCCCACACTGTTCCTGAGCTACTCGCTCATCCGTGACGTCTTCCCGAAGAAGACGGTTGCCCTCGCCGTCAGTATCGCCACCAGCGGCATGGGCCTCATCGCGATCCCCGCGCCGTTCCTCACCGGCTGGCTGCTCGACGACTTCGGCTTCCGCTCGATCTTCTGGTTCTTCGTCATCTGCCTCGTCGTGCTCGGTGCGCTCATCCAGTTCACCACACCCGAATCGAACGTTCGTTTGCGCTCGCGCGTCGACCTCGTCGGTGCGATCCTGCTCGGCGCCGGCATCGCCGGCATCCTCATCTCCGTCAGTTTCGGCCCCTCGTGGGGCTGGACGGACAGCGGCACCCTGACGTACCTCATCGGTGGCATCGTGCTCCTGATCGCCTGGCTGGTGTCGGCACGGATGATGAAGGAGCCGCTCATCGACCTCGACGTGCTCGGCAAGCGTCCCGTACTGCTCACCACGATCAGCTCCGGCGTGGTCTACGGTTCCTCGGGCCTGTTCACGATCCTGCTGCCGATGATGGTCATGACGCCGGCCCTGTTCGGTCTCGGGTACGGCTTCGGCGTCGACGCCGAAGGGTTCGCGCTGTACCAGGTACCGATCGGCGCCGCTGTCGTTCTCGGTGGACTGCTCGTCGGCACCCTCGTCGGCCGCAACATGCGACCGCGGCTGATGCTCGTGGCCGGCCTGCTCCTCAACGCCCTCGCGTTCGCACTGATGGCCCAGATCCACGACGACAAGGCCCTCGTCATGATGATCTGCGCCATCTTCGGTTTCGGCATGGGCATGGGGTACGCCTCGATCCCGAACCTGCTGATCGAAGCCGTCCCGCCGCAGCTCCAGGCCAGCTCCGCCTCGATGGTGGGCGTGTCGCAGTCGGTCTTCCCGGCCATCCTCCCCGTCGTCGCGTTCGCGATCATGAACAACTCGCACATCGTGCAGTTCCCGCCCGAGATTCAGGCGACGCTGCAGGGTGCCGTGTTCTACGACGAGGCCGGATTCCAGGTGGCCTTCTGGATCGGCGCGATCGTCGCCCTCGTCGGCGCGGTCGTGGCCTTCCTCCTGCCGCGCAACATCTCGCAGGTCGAGATTCCGGCGTCGGCCACTCGCTCCACCCCGGACGGCGACGAACTGGTCGCGGCGGGCTGATCATCCGAACGATTCGGAGTTTCCCACTCGCAGAATCGAACTACCCCGGGAGGGGGATGGTGACACCCGGGAGTATCTGAATTCCCGGCGGCGGTGCGGGGGCCGGCGCCGGGGGAGGGGGAGCAGGGGCCGGCGCCTGTGGAACGGGTGCCGGCGCCTGCTGCTGCGGCTGCTGAAACTGTTGTTGCTGCTGCTGCGGCGCAGGAGAATTCCACTGTTGCTGGGGCGCGCTCTGCTGCATCGGCGCCTGCGGAACGGTCTGAGCGGGAGGCGTCCACGCGGGCGCCTCCCGCTGCGTCTGCACCGACCGCTGCCCCGTCGGTGCGGATTCGGTGTACTGCTGCTCCGCGGTGGTCGACGACGCTGCCGCCGGTGCGCGTCCCTGCTGGCCGCCGGACTGCGGCACGGGCTGCGCCGACTGGAACTGCTCGTTCGCGGTACCCGCGAGCGCGCCGTCCATCGTCTCCTTCCAGATGTCCGACGGCAGACCCGCGCCGTATATTGCTCCGCCGCCACTGGTCTCGATCGCCTTGCCTTCGGCTGTCCCCACCCACACCGCGGTCGACAGCGACGGCGTGAACCCCACCATCCAGGCATCCTTGTTCTCGCCGGTGTCCCCCAACTGCGAGGTGCCGGTCTTCGCGGCCGACGGACGACCGCCCGCCAGACCGTGGTTCCGCGAGTAGGCGGCGATCGGCGTCATCGCCTGCGTGACGGCGTCCGCGATGGGAGGCTCGATCCGCTGCTCACCGTCGGACGGCGCGCGGTCCAACAGCACCTGGCCGTCGGCGTTCACGACCTTCTGCACGAAGTACGGCTCGTGGAACTTCCCCGACGCCGCCAGCGTCGCGTACGCGGACGCCATGTCGATGGGCCGGGTCTGATACTGGCCCAACACGATTCCCGTCTCGGGCGGACCACCGAACTGTGTGAGCGTCTCGTGGTCGAGACCGGGGATCTGCTTGGGGATGCCGGCCTGGTGGGCGGCGTCGGCGATCTTCTGCGCCCCGTTCTCCATCGACAGCGTCAGCCGGTAGTAGCTGGTGTTGAGCGACCGTTTGAGTGCCTCGGCCAGGCTGCACGTCCCGCACGTCTCGCCCTCGACGTTCTTGATGGTGAGGTCGCCGACGGTGAGTGGCGCGCTGCTGAACTGCGCCGTCAGCGGCACCTTGTCCTCGAGTGCCGCGAGCGCGCCGAACACCTTGAACGACGACCCCGTCTGCAGCCCGGCCTGAGCGAAGTCGAATCCGGCGCCCTCCGCACCGCCGTAGTAGGCCCGCACCGCCCCCGACCGCGGATCGATCGACACCACGGCCGCCCGCAACTGGTCGGGCTGCCGGTCGAGGGTTCGGTTCACCGCGTCCACCGCCGCCTGTTGCGCCTTCGCGTCGATCGTCGTGGTGATCTGCAGCCCGCCTGTGTCGATGTCGCGTTGACTGATTCCGGCGGCATCCAGTTCGCGGGCCACCGCCGTGCGGATCAGGCCCTCCGGCCCGGGTGACATCTCGGACGCCTGCATCGGCGCGACAGGCAGGACCTCGGGGAACTGGGTGCTCGCGCGCTCGGCCGCGGCGAGCACCCCCATCTCGACCATGCCGTCGAGGACGTAGTTCCACCGGGCCCGCAGCGCGTCCGGATTGCTCACCGGATCGAGCGCGGACGGACTCTGCACCACGGCCGCCAGCACCGCGCCCTCCGCGAGCGTCAACTGCTCCACCGGTTTCCCGAAGAACGCGTGGGACGCCTCCGCGATGCCGTACGCGTTACGGCCGAAGTAGATGGTGTTGAGGTACGCGCCGAGGATCTCGTCCTTGGACCACTGCCGGGCCATCTTCGCCGACACCACCAGCTCGCGGGCCTTCCGGATCACGTTCCGATCGGTACCGACCAGCGCGTTCTTGACGTACTGCTGCGTGATCGTCGAGCCGCCGCCGGCGCTCTCGCGGCCCAGCAGGTTGTCCCGCCCGGCCCGCAGGAACCCCGAGATCGAGTAGCCGGGGTTGGAGTAGAAGTCACGGTCCTCCGCCGAGAGCACCGCGTTGCGAACGTATCCGGGGACCGCGTCGAGCGGCACCTCGGTCCGGTTGCCCTCGGGCGGCACCACCTTCGCGACGACGGTGGAACCGTCCGAGGCGAGGATCGTGGCCACCTGTTTGGTCTGCATCTGCCCGGGACTCGGCACATCCACCAGCAGATACGCCGCGGCAAGCAGGACGATCGGGACGATCACGACTGCTGCGAGGATGCGTATCAGCGTGCGGCGGCGGGGTCGAACCCCACCCTCGGGCCGCTTCGGTTTCTCGGGGTTCGTGCTGCTCGTGGAGTTCACGCGCGCAACTTCCGGTCCGCAATCGGCGATCCGACCAAGTCCCCAACCGGGGTCGGTCGAATCCGGTCGTCCTCCGATCGTCGCATCTCACGGCCGGGACGGCACGCGAACGTCGAACGACCGAGGACGGACCCGACATACCCGGCGCACCCCATCACCCCCGCGTTTTGCGCACTTGTCGCTCCCGAGTGGGCCCCCGGAGGACCGACAAGTGCGCAAAACGCGGAACAGGAGGGGGAGCTAGGTGCGGCGGTGCAGCACGATCACGCCCCCGAGCGCCGCGACGCAGCCGAGGAGGACCAGCGACGCGGTCGCCGACGGCTCGCCGCGCACGATCGGGACGACCGCGGCGAGGAACGCCATGAACGTGAAGAACCCGAGGATGCCGATCAGCATCTCGAGGGGCTGACGGCCCCGCGGCGGCTTACCGGACGGCATGTCAGCTCTTCACGCCGCCCGCGGTCAGACCCGAGACGATGCGGCGCTGGAACAGCAACACCATGATCACCAGCGGGATCGTCACGATCGTGCCGGCCGCCATGATCGCCGCGTACGGCTGCTCCCACGAGTTGGCGCCCGCGAACCGGGCGATCGCGACGGTGACCGGCTCGGTCTTCTCCGTCGACAGCAGGCTCGCGAGCATGAACTCGTTCCACGTCGCGATGAACGCGAGGATCGCGGTGGTGAACAGCGCCGGCGCGGCCAGCGGCAGGATGACCAGCCGGAACGCCTGGAACCGGCTCGCGCCGTCGATGCGGGCGGCCTCCTCGAGTTCCCACGGCAGATCCGACAGGAACGACGTGAGCGTGTAGATCGTCAACGGCAGCACGAACGAGATGTTCGGGATGATCAGCGCCTGGTACTGGCCGATCCAGCCGAAGTCGCCGAACAACTGGAACAGCGGTGTCATCAGCGCGACGGTCGGGAACATCGACGCACCCAGGATGATGCCGGTGACGATGTACTTGCCGCGGAACTCGATCCGGGCGAGCGCGTACGACGCGAACACGCCCAACAGCAGGCCGACGGCCGTCGTGACGACACCGATGACGAGGCTGTTGACGATCGCGCCGAGGAAGTCGTTGCCCTTGTCCGTGGACAGCGCGGCGCGGAAGTTGTCGAGCGTGAGGTACGTGGGCCACGGCGTGGTGTCGAAGGTGTGGTCGACCTGCCGGAACGCGGTGACGACCATCCAGTAGAACGGCGCCAGACCCCAGATCAGGATGATCGCGACACCGAGGTAGGTGCGGGCCATCTTGCCGCGGTCGGTGCGCCGGCGCGGCTTGTCGAGGACCGTGGACGTCTTGGCCTCCGGTGGGGGAGCGACCTGAGTGGCGACCGCAGTCGGCACCGACGCGGTGGATGCCACCACGTGGTCGTCGAGGTCCTCGGGCTTGCTGTGGCGTCCCATCAGCGATCAGCTCCCTTCCGCTGCTCGTCCTGGGTGCGCACCGCGTTGGCGCCGAGGAACTTCACCATCACGAACGCGACGGCGAAGATCAGGAGGAAGATCAGCGTCGACAACGCCGACGCACTCTGGAAGTTGCCCTGCCGGATATCGGCCATCACCAGGATCGACAGCGTCGTGTTGGGTGTCGCGCCGGACGTGCCGGACAGGATGGCGGGCAGGTCGTACATGCGCAGCACGTCGAGGGTGCGGAACAGCACCGCCACCATGAGCGCCGGCTTCACCAGCGGGAGCGTGATCCTGGTGAACCGCTGCCACGCGCTGGCGCCGTCGACCTTGGCGGCCTCGTACACGTCCTGCGGAATCATCTGCAGGCCCGCGAGGATGAGCAGCGCCATGAACGGCGTCGTCTTCCACACGTCCGCGATGATCACCGCGAACCGCGACGCCCATGGGTCGGTGGTCCACGCGATCGAGGTGCCGAGCAGCTTGTTGGCGATGCCGTTCTCGGCGAAGATGAAGAACCACAGCTTCGCGGTGACCGCCGTGGGGATAGCCCACGGGATCAGCACGCTGGCGCGGAGCAGTGAGCGACCCCAGAAGGTCTTGCCCATGACCGTCGCCATCCACAGACCGAGGAGCACCTCGATCGTGACCGTGACGACGGCGAAGAAGATCGTGACGCCGGCGGCGGACCAGAAGTCGTGCGCCAAGGTGCCGGGAGGACAGGTCCCCGCGCCGCCACCACAGTCCTGCACGATCCACTGCAGGTAGTGCTTGAAGCCGGCGAAGCCGCCCTCGGTGAACCGCCCGGTGTCCGGGTCGATCCCCTTGTTCGCCTGGAAGGACAGGTAGACCGCGCGGATCACCGGATACACGATGACGACAGCGAGGATCGCCATGGTGGGGGCGATCAGCCAGATCGGCCGGAAGTCGCGCTTCTTTCGCGGAGCGACCACCGGTGGTTCGTCGTGACCCGTGCGCGGCGTTCCGGGTCCGTGCCCGGAAGCGCGACCGCCGTGGTCGGGATCGTCGATCCCGACCACGGCGCGGGCCTCGTCTGCTCGCCTCAGCCCAGCAGAGTCAGCCATCGTGCGTTACCTGATCTCTCGTGTTCGAACCGCGGAACTACTTGGCCGCGTTGTTGATCGCTGCGGTCATGTCGGTCGCGGCCTGGTCGACCGTCACCTTGCCCGTGAGCGCCGCGTTGGCATTGTCCATGATCGCCTTGGAGATGGCGTCGTAGTACGGCGTGACCGGGCGCGGCTTCGCATTCTCGAGTGCGGACTTCAGGGCCGGCAGGTACGGGTACTTGGCGATGAGCTCCTGGTTGTCGTAAACCGACTTCAGGACCGGCGGGAACGCAGCATCCGCGAACGACATCTGATTCTCCTCGTTCTGGATGAACGCGATGAAGTCACGTGCGGTCGCCTTGTTCTTGGAGAAGACGTTGATGCCGTTGTTGTAGCCACCAACGGTGGATGCGCCGGCGCCGGTCGGTCCGACGATCGGAGCGACGGCGACGTTGCCCTTGACCTTCGAACCGTCCTTCTGGGCGTTGTCCCACATGTACGGCCAGTTGTAGGCGTACATCGACTCGCCGCCGACGAATGCGAGGGCGGTCTCCTCCTCGGTGAAACCGATGGAACGCTTCGCGATCTGCCCGCCCTGGTAGGCGTCGACCAGGGCCTGCATGCCGGCCTTGGCCTGCGGGGAATCCACCTCGGGGGTGCTGCCGTCGGCGCCGACGACCGAGCCGCCCCACGAGTTGATGAACTGCGTGGTGTTGATGACCAGGCCCTCGTACTGCTTGAGCTGGGTGACCATGCAGTCCTGGACGCCCTTGTCCTGGGCGATCTGGCAGCTGTCGGTGAGCGCCTTCCAGTCCGCGGGGGCCGCGGGGGTGAGGTCGGTGCGGTAGTACAGCAGCTGCGCGTTGGTGTTCTGCGGCGCGGCGTACAGCTTGCCGCGGTACGTCGCGGACTCGACGGTGGCCGGCAGCAGCGGCGCGGTGTCGATCGCAAGTCCACCCTCGAGCGGCTGAATCCAGCCGTTCGCGGCGAACTCTGCCGTCCAGGGCAGGTCGAGAGCCATCACGTCGTAGTCGGCGTTGCCGGCCTGCAGCGACTGCACGAGCTTGGTGCGCTGGTCGTTCGCCTCGCCCGGCAGTTCCTTGAGGGAGACCTGCTCGTCCGGGTTGGCAGCGTTCCACTTCTCGATCACCGGCTGCAGCTTGTCGGTGTCGTTCTTGCCCATCGCGAACGAGATCGCGCCGCGGCCGTCGAGGTTCTGCTTGACGGCGTCGTCGGCGCTAGCGCTGCCGCCGTCGTCGCTAGAGCACCCGGCGAGGGCGAGCAGCGCGACGGCCGAGGCCGCCACCGCAACACGCGAACGCGTCTTGAAAGAACGCATGGTCCACCTTTCAGATAGACGTCTCCGGCCCCGGCGAACGAACACTGCGGACGTGAACTCCGCCGGACCGAGGCATATGTCGCCGCTTACTCTGGCACGGACGGGGGCAAATTTCGGTCATTACCCCCGGACTGGATCGGTCAGGGTCACCCGAGCCGTCGGCCGTCGGTGACCGAGAACAGATGTACCTCGGACGGATCGACGTGCAGGTTCACCCGTTCGCCACGGGCGGGAGGGTTGCGCCAGTCGGTGCGGGCAACCATCTGGTGTTCACCGGGGCCGCCCAGTCCGGTGCGCCCGTAGACGAAGGCGTCGGCGCCGAGTTCCTCGACGACGTCGACGTCCAGTGCGATGCCGGTCGTGCCGGGTGCCGGCTCCAGGTGCTCGGGACGGATACCGAGCACGACCTGGCCCTCGGGGATCTCCGCGATGGTTTCACGGGAAACCGGGATCACCGCGTCGCCCAGTTGCACGCCGCCGTCGGTGACCGGCAGCGTCAGCATGTTCATCGACGGCGAGCCCATGAATCCGGCGACGAACTGATTGACCGGACGGCTGTAGAGCTCACGCGGCGGGGCGCACTGCTGCAGGACACCGTCCTTGAGCACCGCGACCCGGTCGCCCATCGTCATGGCCTCGACCTGATCGTGCGTCACGTAGACGGTGGTGGTGCCGAGTCGGCGCTGCAACTGCGCGATCTGGGTGCGGGTCTGCACACGCAGCTTCGCGTCCAGGTTCGACAGCGGCTCGTCCATCAGGAACACCTGCGGGCTGCGGACGATCGCGCGTCCCATCGCGACGCGCTGCCGCTGGCCGCCGGACAGCGCCTTGGGCTTGCGGTCGAGGTAGGGCTCGAGGTCGAGCATCTTCGCGGCTTCCTGCACGCGGCGTTTGATCTCGTCCTTCGGTGTCTTCGCGAGTTTGAGCGCGAAGCCCATGTTCTCGGCGACGGACATGTGCGGGTAGAGCGCGTAGTTCTGGAACACCATCGCGATGTCCCGCTCCTTGGGCTCCTGGCCGGTGACGTCGTGGTCGCCGATGAGGATGCGCCCGTCGTACACCTCCTCGAGCCCCGCGAGCATGCGCAGCGAGGTGGACTTGCCGCAGCCGGACGGGCCGACCAGCACGAGGAACTCGCCGTCCTCGATATGGAGGTCCAGCTTGTCGACCGCGGGGGTCGTCGCGCCCGGGAACAGGCACGTGGTCTTGTCGAATGTCACCGAAGCCATGGTGGAGCGGTCCCTTCACCGGCAGGAACGTGCCGGACGATCCGAGTTAGGGGTGATGCGCGCAGATTATCCCCCGATGAGTTTTCGCGCCACGCCGAGTCGACACCGGGGAGACGCCCGCACAGGTTCGGGAGCGAAGGGATCGACCATGAACAGCGACCGCGAGCAGATCCGCGTCCTCATCGAACGCTGGGCCGCCGCCGTGCACCTGGGCGATATGAGCGGGGTCCTCGCCGACCACGCCGACGACATCGTGATGTTCGACGTTCCGCCGCCGCACGACGGCGTCCGAGGGATGGCCGCGTACCGCGAAACCTGGCCGCCCTTCTTCGAGTGGCAGGCGCAGGGCGCCGTCTTCGAGATCGTGTCACTCGAAGTCACCGCCTGCGCCTGACGGTGGGGTTACGCCGCGAGCGGGGGAACTGGCTCGTCGCGCACGAGCACCACTCCTTCGCGGACGTCGGCGCGACGGTGTCGTGACCTGGCCACCGTGACGTCGGCGCGAGCCGTACGAGATGGAGATTCCGGCCCGCCTCCGCACAGGCTCGCCCCAGCTGCCCTGCACTCACCCTGATCCACGGACGCGGCGACTTTCGGTCGTCGTCCTTCCGGTCACTGTCACGGCATCGGGCTCGAATTGTCTTCCACCAGTGGGTCGTCAATCCGGGCGAACGGCTTCGAGCTTCCTGCGGCCGTGGACCCCGAATCCCGAATGAACTACCGAACCCAGTGCTTCCGAGAGCTTTTCACGGCAGCTCGGAGATACAGCCTCGACAGTCGGCCCGACACCCCGAGTACCCCCGCAGCACCATCAACCGTCGCTCACCCGATCAGGACCTGTCACCGCCATCGCATCACACTGCGATGGCACCGTGCGACTCCGCCGCCGATGGCAAGAATGTCGCGAATACTGTTCTCCAGCAGCTAGTTTACCCACGTTGCGCTGACCTACCCGCCGTGGCGCCTTACCGGTTCTCGAACGGCCGCGAACAACCAACCCCCAACCGGCGCCGTTCCGGCAGGGGAGTCGTCTTCCTCGCATAGCGAGAGGTTTGGAAGTTCTTTACCTAGAAGTTGATCACCCGTCCAACTCGAACTGTACGTTGCATCGTGCTCCGACCGATCCGGTTACCCTCACGCTGAAAGGACGCCATGTCGTCCCGTGCACTCCGAATTACCACGATCGCCGGTCTTGCCGCCGGAATCGCTGTCGCAGGCCTCCCGTCCGCTGCGGCCGCACCTGCCCCGACCACCACCACGTCGTCCTTCCAGGTGACCTGCCAGGCGGTACCGAGCGCCTACTCGGGTCCCAGCTCCGACGGCCGGGTTGCCACGGTGAAGGTGTCCGCGCCCTCCACGGTGGCTCCGGGCGAGCGCTTCGACATCGAGATCGACCCCGGCATGGTGGAGATTCCGAACACCGTCAGCGGCGCGAACGTGCAGAAGATCTCCCGCGCCAAGATCGATATTGCCCTTCCGGCCAATGCCCGGTTCGTTTCGGCGGTCGTCACTCACCCCGGCAATCTGTTCGCGGGCACGTCGGCGTCGGCCATCCGCGTCGACGAGTCCGGCACCCCGTCCCGCACCGGCTCGATCCTGCGAGTCTCCGGCGGCAATGCGACCATCGGCAACGGCCCGAACTCGTCGACCACCTCGCACGACGGCATGGCGATCAACGCCCAGTCCGGGCCGTCGACCAGCATCGTGTTCCCCAAGGTACGAATCACACTGGACGCCGGGAAGTCCGGAACGATCGAGCCGGCAGTGCGCACCGCAGGTGCCGCGGGCACGTTCGGCACTCCGGAGTCCTTCCTCACGTTCCTCCCCCAGGTGAACCACTGGCTGGCGGGCAACATCTGGGCACCGAGCTACTGTTCGCCGCGCGACAACGAGAATGCCGAGTTCAATTCGGGTGCAGGACCTCTCGCGACAATCGGCATCGAAGGCGATCCGGTCGACCCGGTCGACCCGGAACCCAGCACCGAGGTGCTCGCCCTCGTCGAGGGGCCGACGACTGCGGCCACCGGCGCGAACCTCGCCTTCGCCACCAAGGTGGATCCCGAAACATCCACCGGTACAGTTCAGTTCATGGTCGACGGGAAGCCGGTCGGCGATCCCCGTCCGGTCGTCCGCGGCATCGCGGTGCTCGACCTGACCTTCGACAAGGCAGGCACCAAGTCGATCACCGCCGTGTTCACCGACCAGGACGGTAACCAGCACACCACCACCGCTCATGCCCTCACCGTCACCGGTGGCGGCACGGGCCCGGTCGACCCTGACAACCCCAGCGGCTCCGGCAGCCTTGCCGGGATCCTGCCGGGCCTCGACACCGGTTCGCTCAGCGGACGCTGATCCAACATCCTTGCACCGAAAGGCGTTCAATGAAGCTCGCTCCCTTGACTACCGCGCTCGCCACGTCGGCGATGGCGGCAGGCCTCCTGACGGTCGGCACCCCCACGGCCGTTGCTGACACCGTCACCAAGTACATCCCCTTCCAGCATTCCTGCCGGGTCGACGGGGCCCCACGCTGGGATTTCACCTTCACGGACAATCTCGAAGTCAATGCGCCGGAGGCGGTCCGCCCCGGAGAAGAGTTCACCGTCACCCTGCACCCCGGCGTCATGCGTTCCGGCGGCGCGGACACCGGCCGAATCAAGTACGACCTTGCCGTGCCGCAGGGCGCGGAGCTGCTGGCCTACACCCTCACCCCCGACAGCTCGAGCAACCTCGTCGGTGAGACCCCGACGCTGCTGCGCGTCGGCGCCGACGGCAATCCGAGTGACACGGGCGAGTTCCTCCGGATCACCGGCACCGGAAACAAGACGGTCATCGACGGGCCGAGCCCCGACGACAGCACTTCCAGCGAGGGACTACAGGTCAAGGCCGACACCGATTTCCAGCTCCCCAAAGTCGAATTGACCCTACGGGCCGGTGAGACGGAGGGTTCGTCGATCACCACAGCCCTCCGCACGGGTGACGCGTACCCGAGCACCAAGATCAGGAACTCCAGCATGAGCTTCCTCGAGTCGCACGTGAGGTCGAGCGGCGAGACGCAGTTGAGGCCGGCCGCCGGCTACTGCGTCGCGACGGGCGCCGGTCGCGACGCCCTGTCCGTCACCGAGGTGTTCTCGCCGGACCAGACCGAGACGGCGGTTGACGTCGCGCTCGAGGCGCTGGCCGGGGACGAGGTCAAGATTGCGGCAACAGTGAATCCCAGCCCGGGCGAGGGCACGGTCGAGTTCTTCGACGGCACCACGCTGATCGGGAGCGCGGAGGTCGACGCGAACGGCAGTGCCGAGATGATCTGGTCGTTCCGGGACCGCGGCGAACACCCGATCACCGCGAAGTTCACCGGCAGCAAGAGGTTCGGCGCGTCCACCTCGGATGACAAGACGGTCACCGTCACCGCGCCCGGCGTTGTGGTGGTCGAGCCTGCCGATCCGGTCACCACGGGCGGCGGCAGCCTGGAGAATCTGCTCTCCGGCCTGATGGCCGGATCCGCCGGCGGCCGCTAGCCTGCCGGGCAGGGTGGCCGGTCGGGCAGGGTGACCGGTCGGGCAGGGTGACCGGTCGGGCGTGTGATCCTCACAATCCACCTGCCCGATCACGTCGCCACGCGTCGCCCCAGGCCGACAGGAGACTGCGACGATCCGCGACGAGCGCGGGTCGTCGCAGTCGCGGCCTTGCTCGTCTGTCCCGACGGGAGCTCGGTCTGGCCGCGATCGGTCGGACCCGGCGCCTCCGGGTGACAGCGGCGTGGATGGGCCATCGGAAGTCGGCCGTAGCGGGTCGAACGGTTGGAACACCTTCGATCAACCCCACCGTGCATCCGACGATCACCGGGAACCTCGAAACAAAGACACGGTCTCGGGCAACCACTGCAACCGTTGTCAGACACGTCCCAACCTGGGCGCAACCCCGTGCAGCGGGGCGCATGCGGGTTTACGGTGAGAACGAACCCCCGCACGAAGGAGTCGCCCATGACCCGAGCTGTGCGCATCGGCCTGCAACTGCAGCCGCAGCACGCCCCCGATTACGGCATGATTCGCGACGCCGTACTGCGCGCCGAGGACGCCGGGGCCGACGTCGTCTTCAACTGGGACCACTTCTATCCGCTGTACGGCGACCAGGAGGGTGCGCACTTCGAGTGCTGGACCATGCTGGGCGCGTGGGCCGAGCAGACCGAGCGGGTCGAGATCGGCGCGCTCGTCAGCTGCGCCGGCTACCGCAATCCGGACCTGCTGGCCGACATGGCCCGCACCGTCGACCACATCAGTGGCGGACGGCTGATCCTCGGGATCGGCGCCGGCTGGTTCGAGAAGGACTACGACGCCTACGGCTACGAGTTCGGTACCCCCGGATCCCGTATCAAGCTGCTGGGGGAGTACCTGCCCCGCATCACCGGACGTCTCGGGAAGCTCAATCCCGCTCCCACCCGGCACATTCCGATGCTGGTCGGCGGTAGCGGCGAGAAGAAGACACTGCGCCTGGTCGCCGAGTACGCCGACATCTGGCACGGATTCGGCGATCGGGACGAGTTCGTCCGCAAGTCGGCGATCCTCGGCGAGCACTGCGGCGACGTGCAGCGGGACCCGCACGCGATCGAGCGCTCCACGTGGTGGCACGGCGTGGACGAGGCCGCGGCCTACGTCGACGCCGGCGTCACGTTGTTCACCGTGAATGCGAGTGGACCCGACTACGACCTGACCAGCCTGCGCGAGGCCGTCGCGTGGCGCGACGAGCACACGCCGCCGCAATTGTCCGGGCTCGCGTAGGCCCGAGCACTCCGATGTCCACCGCCGCCGCTTCCCGATCCAGGGCGGGAGCGGTGCTGCTGGCGATACTGCTGCCGCTGTTGGCGTTGGCCGCCTGCTCGTCCGGCGACACCTCGAGGTCGGCGGGCGACCTGTGCACCCCTCCCGGGGTGAGCAGCGCGACGGCGCTACCGCCCAACCTCGACACCGCGGCCTCGGCCGCAGCCGAGGACCGGTACACCACCCCGAACACGATGCCGCTCAGCGGCATCGACACGTCGAAGCTGAATCTGGTCAAGCCCGGGACCCTGACGGTCGGCACGCTGTCGGATGCACCGCCGAGCATCTGCGTCAACTCGCAGAACGTCTTCACCGGATACGACAACGAACTGCTGCGGGCGGTCGCGGCGAAACTCGGCCTGCAGGTGGAGTTCGTCGGCACCGACTTCGCGGGGCTGCTCGCACAGGTCGCCGGTCACCGGTTCGACGTCGGATCGTCGTCGATCACCACCACCGACGCCCGCCGGGAACTCGTCGGGTTCACCAACGGCTACGACTTCGGCTACTTCTCCCTCGTGGTGCCGAACGGGAGTGCGATCAAGGGCTTCTCGGACCTGACCGAGTCCACCCGGATCGGGGTGGTGCAGGGCACCGTGCAGGACGACTACGTCGTCAACACCCTGGGGCTGGACCCGGTGAAGTTCCCGGACTACAACACGGCGTACGCCAACCTCAAGACCGGGCAGATCGACGCCTGGGTGGCGCCGTCGCAGCAGGCCGAGGGCGCGATCGCGCCCGGCGATCCGGTGTCCATCGTGCAGAACACCTTCAGCCTCAACAACTTCGTGGGCTGGGCGGTCGCGAAGGACAATCCGGCGCTGATCGATGCCCTGAACTCGGGGCTCGACGCGGTCGTCGCGGACGGCACCTGGGCGCAGCTGTACTCGGACTGGGTGCCGCGCGCCCTGCCGGAGGGCTGGAAGCCGGGCAGCAAGGCCGCACCGGCGCCCGAACTGCCCGACTTCGCGGCCCTCGCGGCCGAGAAGGAGCCCGAGTCCGAACCGGCCGCGACGCAACCGAAGTCGACGCTGCAACAGCTCGGCGACACGTTCTTCGACTGGGAGTTGTACCAGCGCGCCTTCCCCGACCTGCTCCGCACCGGGCTGCCGAACACCCTGATCCTGGCGTTGACGTCAGGCATCGCGGGCACGGTGATCGGAATGCTGCTGGCGGTGGCCGGGATCTCGCGCACCCGGTGGCTGCGCTGGCCGGCCCGAATCTACACCGACATCTTCCGTGGCCTGCCCGCCGTGGTGATCATCCTGCTCGTCGGTCTCGGCGTGGGTCCGGTCGTCAAGGGGCTCACCGGGAACAACCCGTACTGGCTGGGTGCGGCGGCACTGTCGCTGCTGGCCGCCGCGTACATCGGCGAGATCTTCCGGTCCGGCATCCAGAGCGTCGAACCCGGGCAGATGGAGGCCGCTCGTGCGCTGGGCTTCTCGTACCGCCGGTCGATGGTGCTCGTGGTGATCCCGCAGGGCGTGCGGCGGGTGCTGCCGGCGCTGATGAACCAGTTCATCTCCTTGATCAAGGACTCGTCACTGATCTACTTCCTGGGGCTCTTGGTGACGCAGCGGGAACTGTTCGCCGTGGGCCGGGACCTCAACGCCCAGACCGGGAACCTGTCGCCGCTGGTCGCCGCCGGCCTGTTCTATCTGGCGCTCACGATCCCGCTCACACACCTGGTGAACTACATCGACCGGCGGCTGCGCACCGGACGCGCCGACACCTCGGGCACGCTCGACGAACTCGACCAGGCCATCGTCGTGGAGAGGGGCTGACGCCATGAGCGACATCGCGACCGAGTCGGTGTCCCTCACCGGGACCGGGCTGCACCTGGCCTTCGGAACCAACAAGGTGCTGCGCGGGGTTGACCTGCACGTCGACGCCGGCAAGACCGTCACCGTGATCGGGCCGTCGGGGTCGGGCAAGTCGACCCTGCTGCGGGTCCTCAACCGGCTGCACGAACCGAACGCGGGCGACGTTCTGCTCGACGGACGTTCGGTGCTGGCCGACAACCCGGATCACCTGCGCCAACGGATCGGGATGGTGTTCCAGCACTTCAACCTGTTCCCGCACAGGACCGTCGCCGACAACATCGCGCTAGGACCCCGCAAGCTCAAGAAGCTGTCCAAGGACGCGGCACGGCAACTGGCGCTCGAACAGCTCGAACTGGTGGGCCTGACCAACAAGGCCGATTCCCGCCCGGGGAACCTGTCCGGTGGTCAGCAGCAGCGCGTCGCGATCGCCCGGGCCCTCGCGATGAAGCCGCAGGTGATGTTCTTCGACGAGGCCACCTCGGCGCTCGATCCCGAACTGGTCAAGGGCGTGCTCGCGCTGATGGCCGACCTCTCGACCACCGGCATGACGATGGTGGTGGTGACCCACGAGATGGGCTTCGCCCGATCGGTGTCGGACACGGTGATGTTCATGGACCGGGGTGTCGTCGTCGAATCCGGCGAGCCCGACCAAATGTTCGACAAACCCGCGACTCCCCGTCTGCAGGCATTTCTGTCCGAGGTTCTCTAGGGTGATGCGCGGATGGGATTCGGACTTCGTGGTTCACCGGGGGTGTTCGCAACCCGTTCGGGGGCCACGCCCTGAGGAAGCGAGACGGTCCTGAGAAGCGTACGAAGATTCAGATTGCTGCTGATAGCGCTGCTGTCGGTGGTCACGCTTGCCAACTGCGGTGCGGGCCTGCCCCCGTCGCCAGACTCTGCGGGCCGTGTGACGGCGTCGGCGGACGGACTGCGCCTGGACGGGGAGAAGTGGTGGCCCGCCGGATTCAACGCCTACCAGCTGTCGACCGACTGGGCCGTCAATCGCGGCTGCGGTGGAATGGTCGACCGGCCCAGCTACTTCGGCTCGCTGCCGCCGCATTCGCTGACGCGGTTCAACGCGTTCCAGGAGCTGGCGATCAACAAGTTCACCGGCGAACTCGATTTCACGGCGATGGACGCGGTGTTCGCCGAGGCCGAGGCCCACGACCAGATGATCATTCCGGTCCTGTCGGCACAGGACGGCGCCTGCGAGAGCGAGCAGTTCAAGGACCGTCAGTGGTACGTGGGCGGCTGGAAGACCGAGAACGACAACGACACCCGGCTGACGTTCGAGCAGTGGGTGCAGACCGCGGTGAACCGGTGGAAGGATTCGCCGGTCGTCGCCGCGTGGGAGCTGGTGGGCGAACCGGATCCCGGTGAGTGCGTCGACGGCAACTGCGACTGGTGGGTGCGCACGTGCCCCACGGACGCCGCCGAGGTCCTGCGCGACTTCATGGAGGAGGCGGGCGCCCAGATCAAGTCGATCGCCCCGGATCACCTCGTCACCGCCGGGCTGATCGGCGGCGGCCAGTGCGGCACCGGCGGCGACGACTACCAGTACGTGACCGAGTCGGACAACGTCGACTTCGTGCAGTACCACGACTACGGCGCCGACGGCGTGCCTCTACCGGGTGACCAGTGGAACGGGCTGGCTCGGCGGATCGACCAGGCCGAGGCGGCGGGAAAGCCGTTGCTGGTGGCGGAGATCGGCGAGAACGCCGGGTCGTGCAAGACGCTGCAGGACCGGGCGTCGAGCATCGGCCGGAAGATCACCGGTCAGCGAGCTGCGGGGACGGCGGGTGCCCTGCTGTGGGCGTTCGTGCCGGACCCGCGCGAGAGCGAGTGCACGATGGACATCGGCGCCGACGATCCCCTCTTCCCACTCATGGCCGGGTTCAACACGGTCGGGTAGCCCTCCGCGGTCAGGGGGTGTCGGGGGTGCTGCCGGGGGTGCTCGGAGTGCTGGGGGTGCCCAGGCCGTGGAAGGTCTTCTCCCAGTACGACGGATTGCGCAGCAACTGCCAGCAGCCCTTGGCGGCAGCGATGCTCATCATCAGCCAGTAGATCGGCACGGTCACGCAGGCGAGCAGCAGGTGCGAGTTTCCGGTCTCGCGGCAGCCGACGATGTTCATGTAGATCGCGGCCGCATTGCCGAACACCAGCGAGATCAGGGCGCCGTAGTAGATGTACGGCGGAAACACCTCGGCGACGACGAGTGGTTGGCCCAACAGCCAGGTGAGCGTGATGAACCAGAACACCAGGTTGAGGCACGCGATGATCGGGGTGCCGGCCAGCAGCAGCGTGAACCGGACGAAGCTCACCGGGCCGATGGTCCGCCACAGCTCCAGCGGGCGCCGGGTGTGCACCAGCCACGATTGCAGATAGCCCTTGTACCAACGGGATCGCTGCCGAATCCAGTTGATCGGGTCGCTGTTGGCCTCCTCGATGGTGGTCGAGTCCAGCACCGCGGTGGAGTAGCCCGACGCCGCGATCCGCACACCCAGGTCGGCATCCTCGGTGACGTTGTAGGCGTCCCACGCGCCGATCTCGTCGAGGACCGACCGTTCGAGATGATTCGACGTGCCACCCAACGGAATCGGCGACCGGGTCTTCATCAGGCCGGGCAGCAGGAAGTTGAACCACACCGCGTACTCGGCCGTGAACCATCCGGTGAGCAGGTTCTGGCGGCCGTTGTCGTACGCCAGCTTGGCCTGCACGCATGCGACGTCGTCGGGCTGACGGGCGAAAGTCGCGACCACGCGACGCAACTGCAGCGGGTCGGGCTTGTCCTCGGCGTCGTAGATGGTGACGATCTCACCGGTCGCGAAGTGCAGTCCGTAGTTGCACGCCTTGGGCTTGGTGCGCGGCTCGGCGGCCGGCACCAGCAGCACGGTGACGATCTCACCACCCGGCACCGCGATCGCGTCCTTCGCGGCCTCGACGGTGCCGAGGTCGTCCTCCTCGAGCAGCAACAGCACCTGCAGCTTGTCCCGCGGGTATTCGATGGCCGTCATGCCCGCGACGAGGTCGTAGATCACCTCGGTCTCGTCGTACGCCGGCACCAGGATCGTGTACGTGGGCAGTTCGTCGTCCGGGATCGCGCGCGCCTCCTCGTCGGTGACGGTGACGATGGCGTCGCGGTCGAGTCCGCGAGCGAAGATGATCAGCCGGTCGATCATGGTCGCGACGTACGCGATGGTGCACACCGCGGTGAGGATCGTGATCGTCACGATCGGGAAGAACACCACGCACACCGCCACGACCAGCGCCGACGCGATTCCGAGGTTGCGCTGCCACGGCACGAACGCGACGGACGCCGACGCCAGCGGATGCTGCTCCCGCAGCCCGGAGACGGCGTCGTGCAGCGCCGCGGACTTGAATGCCTCGGTCGCGAGGGCGTCGCCGGCGGTCATGCCCCGCCCGCCTGCCACTGCGCGTCCACGAGCTGCGTACCGAAGACGGTGAGCATGTCGCGATCCTTGTACTGGGGGTTCTCGTCCACGGTGACTGCGTTGCCGCGAACCAGCACGTTGAACGTGTTCGTGACGTCGGACGCCATCGACGGCGTCGGCTGCGGGAAGCGCGCGTCCGGCCGATGGTCGTCGACGGTGATGAGGTTGACGCGCTGCATCCACTCCCCGCGCGACCACGTGAACGTCAGCAGGCTCCAGGTCAGCAGCGCGTCCTGGTCGACGATCGTCGACAGTTCACCGGCCACACCGTGCCCGAGGTCGACGGGCACGCCGGGACTGCGGCGGGCCTCGGTGAGCCGGTAGAGGGTATCGGTGGGATACACCGTCAGCAGGGCGGGTCGCACGGTGTCGAGGGTGTCGACGACGACGCGGCGCGGGCGCGACTGCGCGTCCCAGTCGGGGTTGCCGTCGGTGGCCACCACCGTCTGCCGGGTCAGTGTCGCGTTGCTCCCGAAGAAGCGGTCGGCCCAGTCGAACTCGGCCTCACGTTCCTGCTTCCAGCCGTCCGGGACCGTCAGCACCGCATCGGTGGACGGCGGTCCGGTCGCGATCACGGTCGCGGGGGGATCGGGCAGGGGGAAGAACGACAGCAGCACGGCGACGGCCACCACGAACAGACCGGACCGTACGAGGCCGCTGCGGACGGCGGCGGGTCGCTGCGGCGCCACCGAGTACGCGGCCCGCCGGTCGGTGAAGAAGTAGCCGTACTGCAGATACATCGCGACGCCGACGACGATCGCGGCCACGGCGGCCGGCACGAACTGCACCACCAGGCGGTGCGCGTCGGGGAACACGAACCGGATGACCGCGAGGACGGCCAGGCCCACGACTACTGTCGCCGTCGCGCCGATCAGTCCCCGCCGCCGGGACCGACCGACCGCGATCGCGGTGGCCGCCGCCGCGAGAGCCGTGAGCACGACGCTGACGTGCTGAGACTGTCCGCCGATCATCACGACGACCATCCGATAGGGGAGCGGCGCGACGACGACGAGCATCAACCACACCGGCCAGAAGCGGCCCACCGGGCGCAGGCCGAACAGCAGGACGGCGGCACTCATCACGAACAGCAGCCACGCGAGCACGTCGATGCGCAGGAGACTGAACTGCGCCTCGTAGCGCGGCAGCAACTGCCACTGGATCGCCACCGCGACCACCATCCCCATGCCGCCGACGATGCTGTCGATCTGACGGTCGTGGATGGGCAGTTCGTCGGTGCGCCGGCGCGCGACGCCGATCGCCGCGACGGCGGCCAGGAACGGCATCACGAATATGTACCCGAGCAGGTCACCGCCGCGCAGGTCGTCGACGGTGCGGAGGATCGACGGCCAGAACGCTCCGAGTGAGCACACCACGATCAGCAGCCATCGCGCCGTGATCGACAGCGTGGTCGAACGCGCGAGCGAATATGCAGCCGAAGGACTCTCGGCGGAGCCCGAGGCCGCGACGGCGTCCGCCACAGCGGCTGTCGGGGAATCGACCGGCACGGCGAGGCCGCCATCGGCGGGGGACGTCTCGACACCCGGGGTGGCACGCGACACTTCCGGCTCCCTCCCGCACGCACTCGAACAGATGTGTGGTCGTTACGTTTTCGCGACACCCGGGCGGCGTGATCGACTCCGACTCGCTTCCGTTCCCATCTTGACTCATCGCCCACGCAGGCGCGACGTTACCGGGTGTGACGGGTGTCGCGAGGTGACAGAACTCTCCGAATCACATGGATGAAACTTCAACTAGTGAATGCCCGTTTGGTGAGGCATCGTGATTGAATGACCGGCGAGCGAAGCTTGCGTCTCAACAGGTTCGAAACGGACCCCATCGGCGCACAACGAGATTCGAGGGGCTCGATCCCCGACTTCTTCGTTCGGTCGACCCGCGCGCATCTCGTCCGGCGCCGGGGGAACGGCAGCAATCGGGGTACGACGACACGGGGAGAATCCATGGTGACCATCGGCAGTGCGCCACCGCGACGCACGCTCGCGACGCTCGCGGCGGGCACGTTGATCGCGATCGCATCACTGATCCCGGCCGCCGGCGCAGCGTCGGCTCAGGACGACGACCCGACAGCTGTTACCGGACAGTCAGTTACGTTCACCGAGTTGGGCCGGCCGTCCGACATCCAGTTCGCGTCGGACTCGACGCCGGTGACTGTGACCCTTCCCGTACCGGACGGATTGTCCGCACAGCGTCTCGTCGGAACCCTCACCACCCCAATGGACTTCCGCGAAGGCTGGCTCGAGGTCCGCGCGGAGGGTCGCACCGTCGCGCGCATCGACATTCCCGCCGCATCCGAGGCCGGCGTCCCGTTCTCGGTTCCGCTCGACGGCCTCACCGTCGCCGACCGCTCCGTGACGCTGTCGATCGCGAGCCATTCCATCCCGCTCGACGACCGGTGTTACGACCGCAGCCAGTTCGCGCCGATGACGCTGCGCGACGCGTCCGTCGTGTACGGCGGCACCGAACGCCAGCCCACCACGCCCGCGGAGTTCCTGCCGCCGATCCTACGGAAGCTGAGCATCGTCGTCGCCGACGGCACGTCGCAGGCGGAGCAGAACGCGGCGCTGACGCTGAGCACCGCGATCGTCAACCACTACGGCAGCCAGCCGACCCGGGTCGAGCTCGCCGAGCTGCCCACCGGCGGCGCCCTCCCCGACGTCCGACCGGCCCCGTTCGAACGGACCATCGTCGTGGGCGGTGCGTCCGAGGCCGGGATCGGTCTCCAGCCCGCGCCGTCCGGCGTCCCGCTGCTCCGCATCACCGGCAACGACGCCGCGCTGTCCTCCCAGATCGATCTGTTCGTCGCCAACCTCGACGGGTACGCGGCCGCGAGCCGCGCAATCGCGACCCCGGACAAAAAGGTCCCCGCGGTCGCGCAGGACGTCGTCACACTCGGAGAGCTCGGGATCGGCTCGCTCACCGCGTCCGGACTCAACCACATCGCGGTGCCGATCGAGATCAACCAGACCCAGCTGGGCCGCCCGATCCGCGACCTGTCGGCACACCTGACCGGCACGTACGTTCCGCTGCCGGCGTCGCGCAGCGGCATCCTCACGGTCAGCCTCGGCGGCGTGCAGCTGACCAGTGCCGCACTGGACTCCTCCGGGAAGTTCGACGTGCAGGTCACCGTCCCGAACAACCTGCTCGCGCGGTACATGGTGCTCGACGTCGCCCTCGACATCACCGGCGACTTCCAGTGCGGTACCAGCGACGCGTCGTCGCTGACGGTCGATCCGCGCAGCACCGTCGCGTCCGAGGTCGCGTCGCCGCCGCTGCCCGGCGGGTTCCCGTCGCTGCCGCAGACGATGCTGCCCACCGTGGACGTCGGGCTGGGCGGCGGTGACTTCGCGGACCTGGTGCGCGCCGACCGACTGCTCGTGCAGATGCAGCGCGGCAGCTACCTGCCGCTGCAGCCGCGGGTCCGCTCGTTCGACGACGCGGCGTCCGGCACGCTCCCGGCCATCCTGATCGCCGCCGACGGCGACGTCCCCGACTTCGTCGACCAGCCGCTGCGATCGGCCGACCCGGCGCTGCTGGCGCTGCAGGGTGTCACCGGCAACACCGCGTACGGCGCGATCCAGGTCCTCGAACCCGGCAAGCGGACGCTGGTCGTGGCCACCTCGAACGGCTCGGCGGGTGATCTCGACGCGCTGCTCGACTGGCTCGATGCCGACCCCACCCAGTTCCCCAGGCTCACCGGCGACGTCCTGATCGGTCCCCGCGACGCGGCACCGTTCGCGATCGGCGTGCGCGTCACCGACATCGCCGGGCAGACCGCCGCCGACGACGACTCCGGAATCGGGGCCGGGACCATCGTCGCGATCGCCGCCGGCACCGCGGTACTCGCCGTGGTCGTGGTGGGCGCGACAGTATGGCAGCGCCGGCGCAGGGCATGACGGCCACGACGGCTCCGAGCTCGGCGACGGTTCCGGCCGCCGGGCTCGACCGCGCGCCGACGCCGCGGCCACGACGCAAGCCGTGGCTGCTGTACACGCTGGTGTTCGTCGCCTACCTCGCAGTGGGCGTGTACATGAACCTCGGTATCGGCTTCATCTTCACCGACTCCCTGTCCCGGGTCGCGGCCGTGTCGGGCGTACTCCTCAGCCGTGATCCGCACCTCGCGGCCATCGGCTTCGTGTTCACCCCGCTGACCGCGCTGGCTCAGCTTCCGCTGGCGACACTCGGCCACTGGTGGCCGGAACTGTTGCGCTGGAACCTGACCGCCGTCGTGATGTCGGCGTCGTTCATGGCCGGCGCGGTGATCCAGATTCGCGGAATCGCCCGCGACCGAGGCTGTTCCACGATCCTCGTCGTGACGCTCACGGCCCTGTTCGCGCTCAACCCGATGATCGTGATGTACGCGGCCAACGGGATGAGCGAGGCCCCGTTCCTGTTCTTCGCGTGCTGGGCGGTGCGCCGGCTGATCCGCTGGATCCGCAGCGACGGCGTGCACGACCTCATCACCGCCGGAATGGCTTTCGCGCTCGCGTACCTCACCCGCTACGACGCGATCGCCCCGATGTTCGTCGCCGGCGCACTCGTCGCCCTGATCAGCCTGCTACGGCACCGGAGCGGCCCGCGCTCGACGCGCAGCGACCGATGGTGGGCCGCCGCCGTCGACGCCACCCTCGTGATCGGGCCCGGGGTCGCGGCGTTCGTCGCGTGGTCGTTCACGAGTTGGCTGATCACCGGCACGGCGTTCCAACAGTTCTCGTCCGTGTACGGCAACAGCGCGATCCTCGAACAGTCCGGCGGCGGCACCACCACTGCGGTGGAACGCGCGCTGTTCTCGCTCACGGAGATGGCGGTGCTCGCCCCCGCCCTGCCGCTACTGTTGGTGGTCGCCGGTGTCTTGGCCGTCCGGCGGCGTGACGCCGAGATCCTCGTGCCCGTCGCAGTGTTCGGCGCGGTTCTCGGAACGCAATCGCTTCTCTACCTGATGGATTCGACGTTCCCGTTCCTGCGGTTCTACATCACGATCATTCCGTTCGCGTTCGTGCTGGTGATGCTGTTCGCACCCAGTCGCGCGCCGGTGATCTCGCACCGTCCCGGCCACTCGGCCCCGCCCGCGCGGCCCGTTCCGCCGTATCCGGGCCCGTCGCCGCTGGTGGCCTTCGCGGTGTGTCTGCTGGTGGGCTCCACCGCGGTCACGACGGTCGCGATGGGCAATGCCCGACTCGCGGCGCTCGAACACTCGATCGCCAGCGCGATCGTGCCCGGACGGAACGACCCCGCCGAACTCGCGATCCTGCGCACCTTCGGCGCCGAGCGGCGCATCGCCGAGTACCTCGACAACCTCGACCTGCCCGACGGCTCCGTGCTGCTCGACACCGTCGAGGGCTTCGCGGTGGTGACCGCGTCGACCGATCCCAAGCAGTTCGTGATCACGTCCGACACCGACTTCTCCCGGATCCTCGAGGACCCGGCCGGACACGGCGTGCAGTACATCCTCGCCGTGCCCAACACCAAGCGGGGCGTTGCCGATGCCGTCAACCGACGCTATCCGACGATGTTCGAGACGGGGTCCGGTGGTGTCGGCGCGCTCGTGCTCGAGATGCGCAACGACGGTGGCACCGAACCGGAGATGTGGCGCCTCTACCGGGTCACCGGGCAGCTCACGCCGGGCGGCTGAGCAAGGACACCCAACCTCCGATCGCTGTTGGCCCGCCGTTCACCCGGGGGTCGCCGAAGGCTCGTTCCCGGCTTCTACGGTGCGTGCGTTGCCGACGTATGTCGGCGTTGTCCGTTTCCGAGTTCGGGAGTCCACGGTGAGCCTCAAACCCCTCGCACTGTTCGTCAAGCACGACGGTATGTCCTCGCGCGCGTCGATCACCTGCCAATACAAGTGCGGCAATGCCTGTGCGCACGACGTTCCCAACGACTCGCAGGGCGAGTATTTCGGCGACATCGTGCGCAACGCGGTCACCCGCCGCGGAGTCCTGCGGGGCGGAGCGGCCGCCGTGCTCGCGGTCGGCGCCGGCAGCGTGCTCGCCGCGTGCTCCGACGACACCGCCACCGCCCAGTCCGGCTCGGCCGACGGCGCCGCATCCGGATCCGGTTCGTCCGGCAGCACCCCGGCCCCCGGCACGAACTTCGAGGCGATCGCACCGAACAAGGAAGACTTCGTCACCGTCCCCGAGGGTTACGAGCAGGCCGTCGTGATCCGCTGGGGTGACCCGATCTTCGAGGACGCGCCCGCGTTCGACTTCGACAACCAGACCGCGGCCGCCGCCGAGAAGCAGTTCGCGTTCAACAACGACTTCGCGGGTCTGCTGCCGATCGAGGGCAAGCCCAACACGTACCTGCTGGTCGTCAACCACGAGTACTCCACCGAGCCGTTCATGTTCCGTGGCTACGACAAGGAGAACCCCACCGAGGAGCAGGTGCGCATCGGCTGGGCCAACCACGGCCTGTCCGTCGTCCAGGTCCAGGGCGAGGCCGGGTCCGGCAAGCTCACGCCGCAGTTCGGCGCCTACAACCGCCGCATCACCGGGCTCACCGACTGCGTGGTCACCGGCCCCGCCGCCGGCAGCCCGCTGCTGAAGACCTCGGCCGACCCCACCGGCGCGCTCGTCAAGGGCACGCTCAACAACTGCGCGGGCGGCGTGACCCCTTGGGGCACCGTGCTTTCCGGTGAGGAGAACTTCAACCAGTACTTCGCCGGAGCCGAGCGGGTGACCGATCCGGCCGCCGCCGCACAGCTCAAGCGATACGGCATCGAGGGCGACGCCTCCGAGCGCAAGTGGGAGCGCTTCGACCCCCGCTTCGACGTGGTGGCCGAGCCCAACGAGTCCAACCGCTTCGGCTGGGTCGTCGAGGTCAATCCGTGGGACGCATCGTCGACCCCGGTCAAGCACACCGCGATGGGCCGCTTCAAGCACGAGGCCGCGACGATCTACATCACGAGTGACGGCACCGTGGTCGCGTACAGCGGCGACGACGAGCGCTTCGACTACATGTACAAGTTCGTCTCGTCGCGCAAGATGCAGCCCGGCAACAGCCAGGCCGCGATGCGCCACAACATGACGCTGCTCGACGCCGGCACCCTGTACGTCGCGAAACTGACGGGCGACGCCCCGGACGCGATCGACGGCTCCGGCAAGCTGCCGCCGTCGGGCGTGTTCGCCGGCAAGGGCCAGTGGATTCCGCTGCTGCGCACCGGCGAGGACGGGCGTGGCGAGTCGCTGGTCGACGGCATGAGCGCCGACGAGGTCGCCGTGTTCACCCGCATGGCCGGCGACAAGGTGGGCGCCACCAAGATGGACCGCCCCGAGGACTTCGAGCCCAACCCCAAGACCGGCAAGGTCTACGTGGCGCTCACCAACAACACCAAGCGCGGCGAGGAGGGCAAGGCTCCCGCCGACACCGCGAACCCGCGCAACAACAACAAGAACGGCCAGGTCCTCGAGATCGACGACCAGCACGCCGGGACGTCGTTCACGTGGAATCTGCTGCTGGTGTGCGGCGATCCGGCCACCGCCGACACCTACTTCGGTGGCTTCGACAAGTCTCAGGTCAGCCCCATCTCGTGCCCCGACAACCTCGCGTTCGACCCGCACGGCAACCTGTGGATCTCCACCGACGGCAACGCCCTCAAGTCCAACGACGGCCTGTTCTCGGTCGTCCTGGAGGGCGAGCGCCGCGGCGAGACCAAGCAGTTCCTCACGGTGCCGATCGGTGCGGAGACGTGCGGCCCGATCGTCGACGAGAAGCGCGTCGTCGTGTGCGTGCAGCACCCCGGTGAGACCGACGGTGCCAGCATCGAGACGCCGTCGTCGCACTGGCCGGACGGCGGCACCTCGCAGCCGCGTCCGTCGGTGGTGGCGGTCTGGAAGTCCGGTGGCGGGCGGATCGGCCTGTAGTCGCACCCGATCCTGAACACAGCGATGGGGTGGAGGACTCACGTCCTCCACCCCATCGCTGTGTCTGAGGCTATGACTGCTCGGCGGTGTGGGCGCCGACGAGGTCGGCGATCGACGGATTGCGTCGCAGCGTCTGCCCGCCGCTCACCTGCAGCACCTGGCCCGTGACGAACGCGGATTCGTCGCCCGCGAGCCACGCGGCCACGTTCGCGACGTCCTCGGCGACGCCGACCCGCCCGAGCGGGATCTCCCGCAGGTAGAGCGACCGGATCGGCGGGTAGTTCAGCCCACCACCCGACATCGGGGCGTCCGCGACACCGCCCGGGGCGATGGAGTTCGCCCGGATCCCACGGTGGCCGTATTCGTTGGCGATACAGCGGATGACGTGGTCGATACCGGCCTTCGTGCCCATGTAGGCGGCATGGTTCTCGAACATGATCGACGCGGTGACCGAGGAGATCTGGATGATCGAACCGCCGTCCGCCAGGTTCGCGACGAGCCGCTGGAAGAACTGGAACGGCCCGGTGAACTGGACCGCCGCCATCTTCTCGAGATCCTCGCGCGTGGTCTCCTCGAACGGGGCGAGCAAACCCCACCCGGTCGCGTTGACGCCGACGTCGATGCGGCCGAGGCGTTCTCGGGCCGTGGCGACGAGTGCGTCCAGGTCCGACTCCGACGTGATGTCGCACTGCTGCCACTGCGCGCCGATGTCCTCGGCAACCGACGCCACCGCGTCGGGGCGTCGTCCGGCGATCAGCACCGCGGCGCCGTCGTCGACGTAGCGGCGGGCGATGGCGTGTCCCACGTTGCCGGGCGCGACGCCCAGCACGATTGCGGTCTTACCGCTCAGTTTCGTCATGCGGACAACTATCCCTGTCAGCTCCCGAAGAAGTTGCGCGCGTACATGTTGATGTCGCCCATCGACCCGCTGTAGACGTTGAGGTCGATGTTCGCGCTCACGCCGGGGATCCGGCCGCTGTCGGTGTACTGCCAGAAGGCCCAGTTCTTCCAACCACCCGGCAGCGGGCCGGGGTAGTTGCCGCCGTTGTAGTCGGCGATCCACAGCGGGTAGTTCGAGAACTCGGTGGTGTCGGCCATCGCGGTGCGCCAGAAGTTGGGGTATGTGTAGATGATCGGGGTACGGCCGGTGAGGCCCTGCACCGCGTTGAGGTAGCGGCGCGTCCAGTCGATCAGCTGCGGCGCGGCGAGGCCGCCGGTGCTCTCGAGGTCCAGGACCGGCGGCAGTCCGCCGATCTGGTTGACGGCGAGCGCGTTCGCGGCGAAGAACGCGGCCTGCGCCTCGGGCGAGGCGGACGGATCCGCGTAGTGGTACGCGCCGCGCGCCACCCCCGCAATGCGCATCGCGAACGAGTCCTGCGCGAAGTACGGGTTGGTGTAGAACAGGCCCTCGGTGGCCTTGACCATGCCGAATTCGTACCCAGCCCCGCGCACCGCCGACCAGTTGATGGCAGCGCCGTTCGGGTGCTGCCACGACGCCACGTCGACACCCTGCGGGTTCGCCACCGCGACCGCGGGTGCCGCGACAGTCACCGCCCCCGCCAGGAGAAGTGCAGCGACACGCGGAAGGGAGCGACGACGGTTCCTCGGCATTGCCCGAGACTAAATGACTTCCTCACCGGGCGCGCCGATTTCGTGCCGTTGTTCATCTGCTCTCAGCCGGTTCACAGGCTCGTTCGAAACCGTGTACTAACCGAGCCAGTCCAGCACCGCCGCCGCCGTCCACGACTGCTGCATGCTACCCAGCGGCTCACCCGTGAACGGCTCGTAGTACTCGGCGAAACTGCCGTCCGCGGCCTGCCGCAGTCCCTCCGCACGCAGCATCAGCGACCGCTCGGCCCACCCGCGGCGCGCGAACGCCCACGAGAACAACCACGTCATCACCGGCCACACCGGGCCCCGCCAGTACTCGCGGGCCCGGAAGTCGCGGGACACCGGCGACGTGGACGGTGGGACCGCGTACCGCAGATCCGGGTGCGTGCAGAAGCGAGGCCCCTCGAACGTGTGCAGCAGGGCCCGTTCGGCGTGACGATCCAACCCGCCGCACAGCAGCGGTGCGAACATCGCGATCGTCTCGGTGCCGATCCACCTTCCGGTGCGCACGTCGAAGTCGCGCGCCGCGCCCGTCCGCTCGTCGGTCGTCGCCGCGACCCCCTTGCGGAAGTGGTCGGCCCAGTAGTGCAATTCGCGGACGTCGGCGTTGGGGCGTGAATGCTCCTCCCCGATCACCGCGAGCACGTCGCACGCCAGCGCGAACACGGCGCTGACGAACACGTCCTGCACCGCGAAGCTCATCTTCTCGGCCAGTGCGTCGTCGTCGTACCGGGCGCTCTTCATCTCCTCGAGCAGCCACAGGTAGCGGTCGTACTCGCCGTTGCTGGGACGCTGCGAGACGTCGGTGACGACCGTGACGTCCTCGCGGCGGTACGGCGGGACGAGGCCGGGAATCACGTTGGTGTAAGCCGAATCCCAGCGGGGCGAATTGTCCATTCCGGACTCCCAGCCGTGATACAGCGTGATACGGCCGGCACCGTCGCGATCCCGGGCGTGCGCAAGCCACCGGTGCCAGCGCATCAGATCCGGCCAGCGCCGGTCCAGGAACTCCTCCGCGACCGCCCGGGTGCTCCGACCGTGCCGCCGGGAGTGGTCGAGAATCCGCTGCACCGCAATCGCGTGCACCGGCGGCTGCATGATGCCGGACGTGTCGACCCCGATCGGCGCGTATCCCGCCAGTTCCCGGCACGCCCAGCGAGCCGGTCCGGGGAAGTAGCCGTCGACACCGTTCGCGAACACGATGTGCGGGATCATCCCGTTGGACCACTGCGCCGACAGCAACGTGTCGAGTTCGACGACGGCCCGTTCGACGGACAGCGGCGCCAGACCGACCGCGACGAACGCCGCGTCCCAGCTCCACATGTGCGGATACAGCCGCGGGGCCGCGGTCGTCATCGCGCCCAGGTCGTTGCCGCGCAGGAGGTAGGCGGCGCGAGCCGCGAGCTGCGTCGGAGTGAATCCGGGGTCGATCATCGTCCCATTCTGCGACTCACCCGGCGAACGCGCGCGTCCAGGTGAGCAGGTCGTCCACCGGCCACGTGTTCACGACCCGGTCGGCCTCGACGCCGCAGCGGATCGCACGCTCGCATCCCAGCCCCTGCCACGCCAACTGCCCCGGAGCGTGCGCGTCGGTGTCGATCGAGAACAGGCAACCGATGTCGACGGCCAGATCGATCAGCCGGCTCGGCGGATCCCGGCGCTCGGGCCGACTGTTGATCTCGACAGCGACGTCGTGGTCACGGCACGCCCGGAACACCTTCTCGGCGTCGAACTTCGATTCGGGGCGGTTACCACGCCTGCCCTCGACGAGTCGTCCGGTGCAGTGCCCCAGCACGTTCACGCGCGGGATCCGGACCGCTCCGAGCATGCGCCTGGTCATCTCGCCACGATCGGCGCGCAGGTGTGAGTGCACGCTCGCCACCACCACGTCGAGTTGGTCCAGAAGGTCCGAATCCTGGTCCAGTGCACCGTCGTCCAGGATGTCGACCTCGATGCCGGTGAGGACCCGGAAGGGCGCCGTCACCCGATTGAGGTCACGCACCACCCGGAGTTGATCCCGCAGACGCTCCGCCGACAGGCCGTTCGCGACCGTCAGCCGTGGCGAATGGTCGGTGAGCGCACAGTACTGGTGGCCCAGGGCGGCGGCCGTCCGCATCATCTCGTCGATCGGGCTGCCACCGTCGGACCAGTCGGAGTGCACGTGCAGATCGCCGCGCAGCGCCGACTGCAGATCGCCGCCGTATCCGATCGGCTCGGCCGCGTCCCGCAGTTCCCGCAGATAGTCGGGGACCGCGCCCGACATCGCCTGCTCGACGATCGCCGCGGTCTTCGCTCCCAGACCGGGCAGCCCGGTCCAGCCGCCGGTGCGCTGACGCGTGTCCCGCTGAGCTTCGGTGAGCCCCGCGACGACGTCGGCGGCCCGCCGATACGCCCGGACGCGATAGGTGTCGGCGCGGCCGCGCTCGAGCCAGAACGCGACCTCGCGCAGCGCCTCGACCGGATCCGGGTTCGCCATGTGTCCATGGTGCCCCGCGACCCGCGACGACAGGGCCTATTCGTCGGTGACGGTGAGGGTGACCTCGATGTTGCCGCGCGTCGCGTTGGAGTACGGGCACACCTCGTGCGCCTTCTCCGTGAGCGTCAGCGCCTCGCCACGCTCGAGGTGCGGCAGCGAGACCTCCAACGTCACGGCCAGCCCGAAGCCACCGGAACCGTTGGGGCCGATACCGACCCGCGCGCCGACCGCGGAATCGGTGGTGTCGGCACCGGCCTGACGTGCGACCAACTGCAGCGCGGAATGGAAGCAGGCCGCATAGCCGGCCGCGAACAACTGCTCGGGGTTGGTGCCGTTGCCGCTGCCACCCATTTCCTGCGGAATGGCCAGGTCCAGGTCCAACCGGCCGTCGGACGTGCGGGCGCGGCCGTTGCGACCCTCGCCGGTGGCCAGTGCCTCTGCGGTGTAGACGATGTTCACGGTGCCTCTTCTCGGTTGTCGGACAGTGGGATCGGGGGAATGTCGAACTCGGTGGAGTGCAGATTGCGGCCGACGCCCAAGAGGACGTCGCGCAGCCGTTCGAGGTCCGGCCCGCTCAGGCCGGTGGCCCGCGCGAGACGGGCGGGGATGTCGGACGCCCGCGCCCGCTGTGCCGCGCCGGTCGCGGTGAGTCGGACGGTGACGCGACGCTCGTCGTCGGCCGCCCGCGTCCGCTCGATGAGCCCGGCGACCTCCAGCCGCTTGAGCAGCGGCGACAAGGTGCCGGTGTCGAGCTGGAGGGCGTCGCAGATCTCCTGCACGCCCTGTCCGTCCCGCTCCCACAACACCAGCATCACGAGGTACTGCGGGTACGTGATGCCCAGGTCGGCGAGCAGGGTCCGGTAGGCCGCGGTGGTGGCTCGGGACGCCGAGTACAGCGCGAAGCACACCTGCCGGTCGAGGGCCAGATCGTCGGTCACACCCACGAATGTAGACCACAATAATATTGTGCAC
The DNA here is from genome assembly GCF_058797375.1 of Prescottella sp. GW823-FHT02E09. NCBI lineage: Bacteria > Bacillati > Actinomycetota > Actinomycetes > Mycobacteriales > Nocardiaceae > Rhodococcus > Prescottella sp. GW823-FHT02E09. The sequence goes on along the minus strand of NZ_JBXAJP010000004.1, from coordinate 316,394 downwards.
AATATAAATCTGCGGTGAGGTCGCGACGGTGCCATGCTGGAGGAGGGTGCCGACATTTCCGGCGCGAAAGGCATGACGATGAGCCAGCAGAGACACGGACAGCACAATCGGATGCTCGTAGCGGCCACAGCGGCCGCGGCAGGACTCCTCGGCGGTGCGATCACCGGGTGCGGCGACATCATCGATTCGAGTCCCGCAACGCTCACCACCGAGGAGGAGGGCACCGACACACCCGAGAACCCGAGCGGACTGGAGCAGACGAACTCGTTCGGCTACATCCCCGAGCACGAGGAGACGTCCCTCGACACCGACCCGATCGAACCCGAGGGCGGCGGCATCGAGGACGACCCGTTCCAGCTGGGGGGAGGAACGATCCTTCCCGGCAGTGACGTCCGACTACCCGCCGAGCCGACTCTCACCACACCCGCCGGCTGACCAGGAGCGCGCCATCATGTTGCGACAGAGCGGCGGACCGGTACCGCGGCGGCTTGCGGTCGCCGTGACGGCGGTGTGCACGGTCCTGCTGCTCGGGGGCGCAACCACCGCGTGTGACGACAACATCGGGTCCACACCCGAACTCACCACGACCGAGCAGGGCAGCCCCGAGGACACCAGCGGCCTGCAGCCGTCGGACTCGTTCGGCTACATCCCGGAACACGAGTCACCGCTGCCGAGCGCACCGATCGGGCCGGAGGGCGGTGGACCCTTCGGCAACGGCCCCTTCGACAATCCGGGACCGCCGCTGCCGGGAGGCCCGGGACTGCCCGCGCACGCCACCGTCGCTCCGACGCTGACCTCACCCGCGGGATGATCTTCGGTCTAACCTCGAGGGCATGTCCACACCGCACCCCACAGCCCTCGTCACCGGCGGTAGCCGCGGACTCGGTGCCGCGATCGCCCGCGAACTCGCGCCCACCCACCAGCTGATCCTCGGTGGTCGCAGCGCCGAGTCCCTCGAACCGATCGCGGGGGAGCTGGGCGCCGCGCCGTGGCCCGTCGACCTCACCGACTACGCCGCGGTGGCCGACGCCGTCACCGACATCGACCGACTCGACGTCCTGGTGCACAACGCCGGCGTCGCGGACATCGGCACCATCGAGGAGACGTCGATCGACACGTGGCATCGGACGTTCGAGGTCAACGTCATGGCCGTGGCGGAACTGACCCGGCTGCTACTGCCCGCCCTGCGCGCCGCGAACGGGCATGTCGTACTGATCAATTCGGGCTCGGGACTGCGGGCCAACGCGAGTTGGGGCGCATACGCGGCCAGCAAGTTCGCGCTGCGCGCATTCGGGGACGCGCTGCGACTCGAGGAGCCGACCCTGCGGGTGACCTCGATCCATCCCGGGCGCATCGACACCGACATGCAGCGTGCGATCGTCACGACCGAGGGTGGCGAGTACGACGCCGGCAAGTTCCTCACCCCGGAAACCGTGGCGGGCGCGGTCCGAAACGCCGTCGAGACACCCCGCGACGCGCACCCCACCGAAATCGTGCTGCGCCCCGTACCGAGGTGAGGACGTCCCGTCAGGGACGGGCGAGAGTCGTGATGGAGACGATCGCGCAGGGCCCGGTGATCTCGGGTGCGTCGACGCACCCGGGCGGGAGCAGCACCGCATCCTCCGTCGCCGGATCGACGAGAACGACGAGCGCGGCGGAATCGGCGGCCAGGGGTGGTTCGCCGAACCGCATCGTCGCCGCGGCCGAGCCGCGCCGGACCATGACGTTCAGCGCCCGGGTGGGCACCTCCACCCGGCATGCCGGCGCCCACTCGCCGGGAAACGCGATCGTCTCCTGCGGTTCGACCACGTGGCGCACGGGCGCGTCGTCCGGCGCGACTCCCGGTCCGAAGGGCGCGCCGGTCAGTTCGATCGAGACCTCCCCGATCGGCATGAACAGCCGGTCGTATCCGTCGATCACCGAGAACGTCGACGACGTCGGCTCGTCCGCGATGCTCACCCGCCACAGGTCGGTCTCGGCGACCACCTGCGTGGTGCCCTGACCGTTGCGCCAGCGGACCGACTCCCGGTCGTCGCGGCTGGTGCGGAGCGCCGGTGCGCTGAGCGAGTACGGTCCGTCGTTCACAGTTCCTCCGGTGACATCTCCCGCCAATACTTGTCCAGTCTTGTATATACAAGTCGCGCCGGTCAATCCGTCACCCGAACCGCCACAGGGGCAGCTGCCGCCTGGAATCCGCCGTAAAGAGTTGGTGTGCAGAATGATTGATCATTCCGTCTCGACGACAGTGGGGTGCGACGCGGCGCCGCCAGGACTCCGAGCCGCACCCCACCGACAGCGGAGCGGTGCCGTCTCGTCAGCTGACGATCATGTCCTCCTGCGCCCAGTAGGCGCGGGTGCTGGTGATCTTGGCGTCGTCGTCGAAGGTCATGACGTCGATGGGCTCCATGACGTAGGTCGTGTCGCCTACCTTGGAGACGGTGCGGAAGTGGAAGGCGGCGCTGTTGCCGGCGACGCGGATCGTCAGCAGCTCGGCGGTCTGGTCCATCGCCTCGATCGCCTTGAAGAAGGCGCGGATCTCCTCGACGCCCCGCTTGGGCTCGGTGCCGACCGGGTCCTCGACCGTGGCGCCCTCGGCGAACAGCGCGGCCACCTGGTCGGCGCTCTTGCTCTCGAGTGCCTTCATGTAGGAGGCGACGGTGTTCTTGATGTCTTCTGCGGATGCCATGCTCGCTGAACCTTTGCTCGTGGAACGAATTTCAGGGATTTCTCGGCGGCGAGCGTATCCCGGCCCACGCGGGCCGCACAGCGCTCGGTCCCGCCCACCGGACACTCCAGACAAAGCTCCGAAGCGACGTGAGCCGTGACAATGCGGTGCTAGCGTCCGGCGCATGCCGATCCAGCACGGGGGTTTCTGGGGCCGAATACTCGTCGCCGCACTCGCGGTGGGTGTCGTGGGCGGAGGTGGTACCGCAGGCACAGCCGCGGCCCAATCGAGTGGCAGTGCGCTGCCGAACACCAGCATCGGCGGTGTGGGATCGACCGGCAGCGCGGCCGGACAGGGATTCATCGGCCCCGGGTCGCTCACCGACGGCACCGGCTCGGACGGCACCGGGTCCAATGGCACCACCCCGATCACGGGGTCGTGGGGGACCGCGTCGCTGGCCCGGTCGGCGTTCGGGTCGTGGATGCCGGGTCTGGTCGGCTCGTTGATCCCGGAACCCGACCTGGCGCCGCCGCCGCTGGACACCCTGCACCAGGAGTCGCTGCCCTCGCCGATCGGGGAACCGTTCTTCGACTTCTACCCGCCCGGCCTGCCCGGGATGGCGAACGGCCAGGTCATCGAGGTCCGCGATGTCACGCCGGTCGCGAAGAACCTGCTACTCGGCCCGGTGCGCGAGGTGAAGCAGATCAAGGTAAAGACCACCGATGCGTCGGGCGCACCATCCTTCGCGACCGCGACGCTCGTCATCCCCGCCGGGGTGTGGCCCGGCCCTGGGCCGCGTCCGGTCCTGGTCAACAACGTGCCGATCAACGGACTCGGACGGGCCTGCACGCCCTCCCACACCCTGGCCAACGGGATCACGCCGTCGACCAACTTCATCGAATTCCTGCGGCCCGTCACCACGAAGGCCGAGGAACGCGGCTACGCCGTCCTGATCCCCGATCACGAGGGGCCCTCGATGGCGTACGCGGAACCGTACGTGGCCGGGCACGCGATCCTGGACACCATCCGCGGCATGCGGAACGAGTTCCCCGCCGAGTTCGGCACCAGCAAGATCGCCATGATGGGCTACTCCGGCGGGGCGATCGCGACCCACGGCGCGGCCAAACTGCTCGACGGCTACGCGCCGGAGCTGGCCCCCGACATCGTCGGCGCCGCGATGGGCGGCGTCCCGGCCGACTTCGAGATGCTCGGACGCACCATGAACGGTAACCTCGCGAGCGGACTGTTCCTGGCGGCGGTGTTCGGGATCTCCCGGGAGAACCTCGAGATCCTGCCGCTGATCAACAGCCTCGGGCAGCGCATCGGCATCTCGTCCATCAAGGACCAGTGCTCCACCAACCTGGCGGTCTCGGGCATCTTCGGGCTTCCCGCCGAGGCACTCGCGAACGTCGAGGATGCCCTGAATTCACCTGTCGCCCATGACATCTACGCCAAGATGAAGATGGCGGACCTCGTCTCCGGAACCCCGCTGTACATCTACAACGGCGGGCAGGACTTCTGGATCCCCGCCCTCGGCGCCCGCAACCTGTTCGACGAACAGTGCGGCTACGGCGTCGCCGCCGTCTACCGGCAGGTGCCCGGCGAGCACCTGCTCGGCGAGGCCCTCGGCAACTCCGGCGCCTTCGACTGGATCGACGCCCTCTTCCGGGGGGAGCCGGCGCCGTCCGAGTGCTGAGGCGGCTGCGCCACCCGTGCGCCTTTCTGGTGGTTCCAGCTACCAGAAAGGCGCACGGGCGCGGAGCGCCTAGAGGACGACGTTGACCATCTTGCCGGGCACGACGATCACCTTGCGGGGATCGTTGCCGTCCAGCAGTGCGACGATCTTCTCGTCCGCGAGTGCGATCTTCTCGATGTCCTCACGTGCCGCGTCGGCGGCGACGTTGATGCGACTGCGAACCTTGCCGTTGACCTGGATCGGGTACTCGACGGTGTCCTCGACCAGCCACTTCTCGTCGGCGGTCGGGAACGGGCCGTGCGCGAGCGAGGCGGTGTGGCCCAGGCGCGACCACAGTTCCTCCGCGAGGTGCGGTGCGATCGGACCGAGCATGAGCACCAGCGGCTCCACCACCGACCGCGGGGAACCGGCGGGGTACTCCTTGGTGAGGTGGTTGGTGTACTCGATCAGCTTGGCGACAGCGGTGTTGTCACGCAGGGCCGCGTAGTCCTCGCCGACACCGGCGATCGCCTTGTTGAGCGCCCGCAGCGTGTCCTCGGACGGCTCGGCGTCGGTGACGCGCAGGTCACCGGTCTCCTCGTCGACGACGACGCGCCACGCGCGCTGCAGGAAGCGGTGCGCACCGATGACGTCCTTGGTCGCCCACGGACGGGACGTGTCCAGCGGACCCATCGCCATCTCGTACACGCGAAGCGTGTCGGCACCGTACTCGTCGCAGATCTGGTCCGGCGCAACGGAATTCTTGAGGCTCTTGCCCATCTTTCCGTACTCGCGCTTGACCTCGGCGCCCTGGTAGAAGAACTTGCCGTCCTCCTCGGTCACCTCGGCGGCCGGCACGTACACGCCGCGCTCGTCGGTGTACGCGTACGCCTGGATGTAGCCCTGGTTGTACAGGCGGCGGTACGGCTCGCTCGAGCTGACGTAGCCCAGGTCGAACAGCACCTTGTGCCAGAACCGCGAGTACAGCAGGTGCAGCACCGCGTGCTCGACACCACCGACGTACAGGTCGACGCCACCGGGATCGTTGGGGCCGTGGATGTCCGGGCGCGGACCCGTCCAGTAGGCCTCGTTCTCGGGCGCGACGAACTGCTCGCTGTTGGTGGGGTCGATGTAGCGCAGCTGGTACCACGAGCTGCCCGCCCACTGCGGCATCACGTTGGTGTCGCGGCGGTAGTCCTCGAGACCGTCGCCGAGATCGAGCTCGACGTTGACCCAGTCGGACGCCTTGGCGAGCGGGGGCGAGGGCTCGGAGCTGGCGTCGTTCGGATCGAACGACACCGGCGCGTAGTCCTCGACCTCCGGAAGTTCCACCGGCAGAGCCGATTCCGGCAGCGGATGGGCGACGCCGTCGGCGTCGTACACGATCGGGAAGGGCTCGCCCCAGTAACGCTGGCGCGCGAACAGCCAGTCGCGCAGCTTGTACTGGATGGTGCCCGTACCGACGCCCTCCGCCTCGAGCCGCTCGATGACGGCCTTCTTGGCGTCCGCGACGTCCAGGCCGTTCAGGTAGTCGCTGTTGACGAGCGGTCCGTCACCGGTGAACGCGGCCTCGGACAGGTCGCCACCCTTGATGACCTCGACGATGTCGAGACCGAACGCGGTCGCGAACTCCCAGTCGCGCTGGTCGTGGCCGGGCACGGCCATGATCGCGCCGGTGCCGTAGCCGGTGAGCACGTAGTCGGCGATGAACACCGGCAGCTTGTGCCCGTTGACCGGATTGGTCGCGTACACGCCCAGGAAGACGCCGGTCTTCTCCTTGTTCTCCTGGCGCTCGAGATCGGTCTTCGCCGCGATGGACGCGCGGTAGGCCTCGACTGCCTCGGCCGGCGTGGCGGCGTTCCCCGTCCAGCGCGGGTCGACGCCCTCGGGCCACTCGGCCGCCACCAGCTGGTCCACCAGTTCGTGCTCGGGCGCCAGCGTCACGTACGTGGCACCGAACAGCGTGTCCGGGCGGGTGGTGAACACCTCGATGTCGTGATGCTGCGCCGAACCCCCGTCGCTTCGCTCGGACAGGGCGGCGAACTTCACCTGGGCACCGTGCGAGCGCCCGATCCAGTTGCGCTGCATGGACTTGACCTTGTCCGGCCAGTCCAGGAACTCGAGGTCGTCGACCAGGCGGTCGGAGTACGCGGTGATGCGCATCATCCACTGCTGCAGGTGCTTCCGGAACACCGGGAAGTTGCCGCGCTCGCTGCGGCCGTCCGCGGTGACCTCCTCGTTGGCCAGCACCGTGCCCAGACCGGGGCACCAGTTGACCATCGAATCCGAGTGGTAGACCAGGCGGTACGAGTCCAGCACCTTGCTGCGCTCCACGGCGTCCAGCGACGCCCAGTCGCGACCGTCGTCGAGCGTGCGCTCACCCGAGGCGAACTCGGCCTCGAGCTCGGAGATGCGGCGCGCCTTGCCCTGCGCGGTGTCGTACCAGGCGTTGTAGATCTGCAGGAAGATCCACTGCGTCCAGTGGTAGAAGTCCACGTCCGTGGTCGCGACGGAGCGGCGCTCGTCGTGGCCCAGGCCCAGGCGGCGCAGCTGACGCTGCATGTTCGCGATGTTGGCCTCGGTCGTGGTGCGCGGATGCGTGCCCGTCTGCACCGCGTACTGCTCGGCCGGCAGACCGAACGCGTCGTAACCGAGGGTGTGCAGGACGTTGTGCCCCTGCATGCGGTGGTAGCGCGCGAAGACGTCGGTGGCGATGTAGCCGAGCGGGTGACCGACGTGCAGGCCCGCGCCCGACGGGTACGGGAACATGTCCTGCACGAACAGCTTGTCGGCGGGCACGGCGGGCACATCCCCCGTCGCTTCGCTCGCCTGAGGCGCCAGCGGACCCACCGGGTTCGGGGCGTTGAACGTCCCGCGCTCGCTCCACAGGTCCTGCCAGCGCTGCTCGATCCGGCCGGCGAGCTCCGCGGTGTAGCGGTGCTGCGGCGTCGAGTCGTCGGGGGATGAGGCGTGCTGAACTGGCTCGGTCACTGTGGTCGCTATCTACTTGGATGACGGGAATTCCGTCAACCAGGGTAAAGCGTCGGCGGTCGCCCCGAACACCCAGCAACACCAGCCCGCGCGCCCGGGTCGTATCGTGTAGGCGTGGTCATCGTTGCGCTCGTGCTGTTCGTCGCCGCTCTCGCCCTCGCCGGTCTGGGCATCGCTGCACTCACCGGCCGCCTGACGCGCAACCGCTGGGCCGGTGTCCGCACCCCCCAGTCGCTGCGCGACGACGAGACGTTCGCCCTGGCCAACAAGGTCGCGGCCCCCAGCATGCTCGGCGGTGCCAGCGTGTTGGCCATCGGCGGCCTCGCCGTCCTGATCCTGCCCACCGTCGCCGGCGTGATCGCGACGATCGTCGTGATCGCCGGGGCCCTGTTCACCGTCGCAGCCGGTGGCGCGCTCGGCTCCAAGGCCGCGGGCGCGATGCCCGACACCAGCGGTTGCGGCACGTCCTGCGGCGCCTGCAGCCTCAGGGGCGCGTGCGAACCGGCCTGATCCGCCCGGCCTGATTGAATCCGGTGTGTGACCACACCCACACCGGACTCCTTCCCGCCACCCGCGCCGGCCCGCACGATCGATCCGGCCGGTGCCGTCTTCGGTATCGGCGTCCCCGTGCTGGCCGCCGCCGCGGGCATCGTGCTGACATACATCCTCGAGCCCCGCCTGCCGGAGCAGATTGCCACCCACTGGTCCGGCGACGGTGGCACGCCCGACGGCTTCATGAACCCCACGTCGAGCGCGTGGATGGTAGCCGTGATCCTGCTGCTCGTCGGTGGCGGCTGCTGCGCGATCGCGGCGCTCGCACAGGCGCAACTGATCATGCGCCGGATGATGCTGTTGGTGGGGCTCGTCGTCGTCGGCGTCATCCTCGCCGTCGAGGTCGCGATGATCGTCGGTCAACTCGACGCGACGTCGGTAGTCGACACCCCGCTGCCCACGACCCCGATCGGTGTGGGGGCCGCCCTCGGCGCGGTCGTCGGGTTGCTCGGCGCGTCGTTGCTGCGGGACCACCGCGTCCGCACCGTCGCCCTCGAGCCTCCCGCCGCGGGCCTGCCCCGCGGCGCCGTCGAGCTCCCGATCACCGACCAGGTCGGCATGAGCGCGGGCGGGCTCGCCGGGGTCGCGCTGGTGGTTGCCGCGCCCGCGGTCGGGGTGTCCTACCTGGCCGGGGCCTGGTGGCCCCTCGCCCTGTTCCTGCCCGCGGTGCTGCTGCTGGTCACGCTCCTGCAGTTCCGCGTCGTCGTCGACGGCGACAGCATCCGCGTGCAGAACCTGGGGATGTCGGCGATCGAGTACGGGACCGACGAGGTTCTCGGCGCCCGCGTCGACGAGATCCGGCCGTTCCAGGACTTCGGCGGTTGGGGGCTCAAGACGAAGGGCCGCGGCAACTACGGCGTCGTCACCCGGACCGGACCGGCCGTCGTGGTGAGCTTCGCGGGCGGGCACCGGCTCACCGTCACCACCCCGAAGGCGGAGGAGATCGCCGGCGCTCTCAACACGCTGGCCGATCGGCGATTCGCACGATCCTGAAGGTTTCGAGGGTCACAACGCCGAAGCCCGGATCGCCTCCATGAGTGCCGCCTCGGGCTCGCTGGGCGTGCTCGCGCGACCCAGCAGCACGAACTCGACGTCGCCCGGGTCCGGCAGGCCCAGGCTCTCGCCGACGGGCCGCAGCTCGGTCGGCAGCAGCGACTGCGCGTGCACGATGAATCCGAGCCCGGCCAGGACGGCGGCCCGCAGCCCGGCGCGGCTGTTCGCCAGGCACGTGATCCGACTCGGCAGCCGCGCCGCCTCGAGGGCGCCGAGCGCGCACGCCCGGGTGATGCTCGGCGGCGGATACGCGACGAGCGGCACAGGCGTCGTCGGATCCCACTCCGCTTCGGCCGTCCCGCCCCACACCAGCCGGTCGCGCCACACCAGGTCGCCGTGTGTCTCGCCGGGGCGTCGCATGACGAATGCGAGATCGAGGTCGCCGGCCCGCAACTGCGCGTGCACGGTGCGGCTGAGGCCGACGGTGAGCTGCAGGTCGACGAGCGGGTGGGTACGCCGGAAGTCCCGCAGAATCTGCGGCAGTCCCTTGGCGACCAGATCCTCGGCCGCCCCGAACCGCAGCCGTCCGGTGAGCGTCGAGCCCGCGAAGTAGCGGCCGGCGCGGTCCTGGGCGTCGAGTATCGAGCGTGCGAAGCCCACCATCGCCGTTCCGTCCGCGGTGAGCTCGACGGTGTGGGTGTCGCGGCTGAGGAGGTGGCGTCCGGCAGCCTTCTCGAGCCGCGCGATGTGCCCGCTCACCGTCGACTGCCGCAGCCCCAACTGCCGGGCGGCGGCGGTGAAACCACCCGTCTGCTCGACGGCGAGGAACGTCCTGAGGAGTACCGGATCGAACATCCGTCCTGCTTATCACGAAACGTGATCACAGTTAACGGGTTGAACGGCTTTCATGATCAAATCCGGGGCAGATACCGTTGACCGGTGAAGTTTCTGAGCAGGTTCTACATCGATGGATTCATCCTGGCCATCGTCACGGTGGCGATCCTCGGCAGCCTGTTCCCCGTATCCGGCAGCGGACAGACCCTCCTCGACTGGGCCACCAAGATCGCGATCGGCTTCCTGTTCCTGCTCTACGGCGCGCGACTGTCACCGGCCGAGGCGCTGCAGGGCCTCAAACACTGGCGCCTGCACTCCGTGGTGTTCGCATCGACGTTCGTGCTGTTCCCGCTCATCGGCCTGGCGCTGCGGATCCTGGTGCCGACCGTCATCACCGACGAGATGTACACCGGCATCCTGTACCTGTGCCTGGTGCCGTCGACGGTGCAGTCGTCGATCGCGTTCACCTCGATCGCGCGCGGCAACGTCGCGGGCGCGATCGTGAGTGCGTCGTTCTCCAACCTGCTGGGCGTGTTCGTCACGCCGCTGCTGGTGATCCTGCTGATGAACACCACCGGCGAGGCGACGGTCGACTTCTCGTCGGTGCTCGACATCGTGCTGCAGTTGCTGCTGCCGTTCATGATCGGCCAGCTCATCCGCCCGCTCGTCATCGACTGGCTGAAGAGGTACGCGGAACCGACCAAGCTCGTCGACCGCGGGTCGATCCTGCTCGTCGTGTTCTCGGCGTTCAGCGAGTCGATGAACGAGCACGTCTGGAGCACCGTGACGGTGCTCGAGGTCGCCGCCGTGGTCGCGGTGTGCTGCGGCATCCTGGCCGCCGTCCTCGGCATCACCGCGTTCGCCGGCAAGAAGCTCGGGTTCTCGCTGCCCGACCGGATCGTCATCATCTTCTGCGGCTCGAAGAAGAGCCTCGCGACCGGCCTGCCGATGGCGTCGGTGCTGTTCGCCGGCCAGCCCGTGGGCCTGATCGTGCTGCCGCTGATGATCTTCCATCAGATCCAGCTGATCGTGTGTGCCGCACTCGCGCAGCGCTACGCGAAACGGACGGATCCGGACCCGGTCACCACCTGACCGCACTCGCGTTCGCGCACACCGGCGTCACTCCTGGGGTTCAATGGGTGCAGGCCAGGTGTGTCCGAGCTAGCCGCAGTCCTATCGGAGGCGAGCGTGAGCAACAACCATCACCACCACCATCATCATCACAAGTCCCGCGACGTCATCATGCCCGCCTACACGGGCCGCATCGCGACGAATCCCGTTCCCGCGCTGCGGCTACCCGAGGACGACATGGATCCGCGCGCCGCCTACCGGTTCATCCACGACGAATTGATGCTCGACGGCAGTTCCCGCCTCAACCTCGCGACCTTCGTGACGACGTGGATGGACCCCGAGGCCGGCACCCTGATGGCGGAGACGTTCGACAAGAACCTCATCGACAAGGACGAGTACCCGGCGACGTCGGCGATCGAGCAGCGCTGCGTCAACATGGTCGCCGCCCTGTTCAACGCCCCCGACCTGGTCGACGACGATCCGACGTCGGCCACGGGCGTCTCGACGATCGGGTCGAGCGAGGCCGTCATGCTCGGCGGGCTGGCAATGAAGTGGCGGTGGCGCCAGGCACGCGAGAAGGCCGGCCTCGACGCGTCCCGGCCGAGCCTGGTGATGGGCAGCAACGTCCAGGTGGTGTGGGAGAAGTTCTGCCGCTACTTCGACGTCGAACCGGTGTACCTGCCGATGGAACCCGGGCGGTACGTGATCACCCCCGAGCAGGTGACGGCCGCCGTGGACGAGAACACCATCGGCGTCGTCGCGATCTTCGGCACCACCTACACCGGCGAACTGGAACCGGTGAAGGAGATCGCGGAGGCGCTCGACGCCGTCGCGGCCGGCGGCGGGCCCGATGTCCCGCTGCACGTCGACGCGGCCAGCGGCGGCTTCGTCACCCCGTTCCTCAACCCGGAACTGGAGTGGGACTTCCGAATTCCGCGGGTCGTCTCGATCAACGTGAGCGGCCACAAGTTCGGCCTGACCTACCCGGGTATCGGGTTCGTGGTGTGGCGCGACGGCGATCACCTACCCGAGGAACTGGTGTTCCGCGTGAACTACCTCGGCGGCGACATGCCCACCTTCACCCTCAACTTCTCACGACCCGGAAACCAGATCGTGGGCCAGTACTACAACTTCCTCCGCCTGGGACGCTCCGGCTATCGCAACATCATGAAATCGTTGCGCGGCACCGCGATGTGGTTGAGCGGCCAACTCGCCGAACAGGGCGATTTCCGCATCATCAGCGACGGATCGGCCATCCCGGTCCTCGCGTTCGAACTCACCGGCGAGCAACGCTTCACGGTGTTCGACGTCTCCCACGAACTCCGCGCCCGCGGCTGGCAGGTGCCCGCCTACACGATGCCCGCCGACGCCACCGACGTCGCGGTGCTGCGCATCGTCGTCCGTGAGGGCTTCAGCGCCGACCTCGCCCGTCTGCTGTTCGACGACATCCGCACGGTGCTCGACTACCTGCGGCAGGAGGACGTCGCGATCCACTCGAAGGCGCGGCACTTCGCGCACTGATCCTCGGGGTTTGCCGTGCAACCGGCCGGGGTATCCGGCGCGGGATGGTCGACGCGAAGGAGCCCGCGATGTCCGCACTGCCCGATCCGCCCGACCCCGTACTGGAGAGTGCTGCAAAGGAACTCGCCGACGCGACGGCACCCCATCCGCGGATCTACGAGGTCCCGCCCGAGCAGGGCCGCAAGATCCTCGCCGACCTGCAGGCCGGGGGCGACGTACCGAGACCGCTCGTCGAGGAACAGTGGGTGGATGTCGATGCGGGTCCACACGGAACGGTGCGGACCCGCATCGTGCGTCCCGTCGACGCGTCCGGTGACCCGCCCGTCCTGATCTACATCCACGGCGCCGGCTGGGTGTTCGGCGACGAGAACACCCACGACCGCCTGGTGCGCGAACTCGCGGTCGGCGCGGGCGTCGCCGTCGTCTTCCCCGTGTACGACCGGGCGCCGGAGGCCAAGTACCCCACCCAGATCGAGCAGAACTATGCGGTCGCCCGGTGGGTCGCGGGGCAGGGCCGCGAACACGACCTCGACACGTCCCGCCTCGCGGTGTGCGGGGACTCGGTGGGTGGCAACATGGCGACGGTGCTGGCGCTCATGGCGGCCGAACGTGGCGACGTGGACCTGCGCGCGCAGGTGCTGCTGTACCCGGTGACCGACGCGAACTTCGGGACGGCGTCGTACCTGCAGTTCGCCGACGGTTACTACCTGACCCGCGACGGCATGCAGTGGTTCTGGGACCAGTACATTCCGGACCCGGAGCAGCGAGGGGACGTGTACGCGTCACCCCTGCGTGCGTCCGAGGAGCGGCTCGCCGCGCTGCCGACGACACTGGTGATCACCGACGAGGCCGACGTCCTGCGCGACGAGGGCGAGGCGTACGCCGCGAAACTGCGCGCGGCCGGTGTGGACGTCACCGCTGTCCGGGTGGGCGGCATGGTCCACGACTTCCTCATGCTCGACAGCCTCCGCGACTGCCGGGCCACCGTCGTCGCGCGCGAACTGGCGATCGCGGCGTTGCGAAAGGCGCTGTCCGACCGACCCTGAACGGGAGTTCACGACGCGGATCCCGTTCGAGATCGTGCCGTGAACTCCCGTTCAGGGAAGCCGCGTGGTCAGCCCAGGTCGCCGCCACCGACCGGCAACGTCACGCCGGTGATGTAGGACGCGTCGTCCGAGGCGAGGAACAGGATCGCCGACGACATCTCCTCCAACGTCCCGTACCTCTTCATCAGACTGCTGTCGACGGTCTGGTCGACGATCTGCTGGTACCAGATGCGGTCCTGCTCGCTCTGCTGCTCGGTGTTGCGGGGGATCCGGCGGACGGGTGCCTCGGTTCCGCCGACCGCGACCGCGTTGACGCGGATCGGAGCGGGCGCCACCTCGAGCGCGAGACACGCCGTCAGCGCGTTGACTCCGCCCTTCGCGGCGCCGTACGGCACGCGGTTGACGCCGCGGGTCGCGATCGACGACACGTTGACGATCGCTCCGGATCCCTGGCGCTGCAGGTGCGGCAGCACGGCGCGGCATCCCCACAGCGTCGGGAACAGCGACCGCTGCACCTCAGCGGTGATCTGTGCCGCCGTGTACTCCTCGAACGGCTGCGCCCAGATCGTGCCGCCGACATTGTTGACCAGCACGTCGATCCGACCGAACCGTTCTGCGGCCGCGTCGATCGCTGCGGCGCACTGGTCGAAGTCCTCCATGTCGGCGAGTGCCCACCCGACCGTCGCGGAAGCGCTCAGCTCCTCCGAAACCTCCTTCACCAGTTCGGATCTGTCGATCAGAAACAGTGCCGCACCCTCGGCCGCGCACCGCTCGGCCACCCGCTTGCCGATGCCCTGCGCCGCCCCGGTGACGACGACGGTCTTGCCCTCGAAACGCATTCCCTGCACCTTCCTGTGACTGTCGATCGTGGCGGCTCAGGCCGCGGCGGGCTCGGTCTCGGTCCGCGAGGACCGGCGCAGGACGAGCACACAGCAGGTGGCGACGACCAGCGGGACGACGAGGGCGAAGAAGAACCCGTTGACGCCGCCCCAGTTCAGGAAGACACCACCGATTGCCGAGCCGATGATGGCGCCGACACGCCCGATGCCGATGGCCCAGCCGGTCGCCGTCGCCCGTAGCGCCGACGGGTAGGCGGACACGACGAGGTAGTTGAGCGCGAGTTGCTGTCCGCCGATACCGAATCCGGCGGTGGCGATGAGCGCGAACACCAGCGGCCACTGCCCGCCGCCGATCGCCAGACCGAGTCCGACGGCGGTCACGATGCCGCAGCCGAACATGAACATGAGGATCTTGCCGGTGTCGAGCTTGGGCAGGAAGTAGGCGAGCGGGATCGCGAAGGCGATGAACGCCGCGTTCACCGTGACGGAGCCCATCGGGGCCGAATCCTTGGCCAGGCCGGCCTCACGCAGCACGGTCGGCAGCCAGGAGAGCAGCATGAACCACGCGATCCAGTTGAACAGGTAGGTACCCCAGACTGCCACGGTGTTGCGCGCATACCCAGCGGCGAACAGCGCGGCCACTCGCGCCTTCTTCTCGGGTGTCGGGGTGGAGTCGGCAGCGAACTCGCCGGGGCGGACGTCACGGCCCAGGATGCGGCGGAGCGTCGACGCGATCCTCTCGTCGTCGCCGGCCTTCCCTCGGGTCGCGAGGTACTGCATCGACTCGGGAAGCAGGAAGTACAGCACGACGATCAGCACGAGCGGAACGATGCCGCCGACCGCGTAGATGCCCTCCCAGCCCATGCTGGGCAGCATCTCGGCGGCGAGGATGCCGCCGGACATCGCGCCGGCGGGCAGCGCCAGCAACACACCCGTCGTGATCGCACCGCGCAGCCGCGACGGTCCGTATTCGGCGGCCAGCGCCAGCAGCACCGGCGTCGCACCACCCATGCCGAGACCGGCGATGACGCGGAGCACGAAGATCTGTTCCGGAGTCTGAGCGAACGCGGTCGCGAGACTCGCGGCGCCGAACAGCGCGATCGCGCCGAGCAGCGCGGGCTTACGGCCGAAGCGGTCACCCAGCAGTCCCAGCGTCATGGCACCGATGGCCATGCCGATCGTGCCGGCGGTCAGTAGCGGAGCCAGACTTCCGGTGCTCATACCCAACGCGTCGATCATCGCAGGACCGGTGAAAGCGACTGCCTGCGTGTCGAATCCGTCGAACAGAGCGACGAGGAAACAGAGGACCAGCACCTTCCACTGGAAGGCGCTCAAACCGCGACTGTCGATCGCCTGGGAAATCGTATGGGTCGGCGCGGTCCCCCTCCGCGTGTCGGACCGTGTTTCGGGAGTACTCATGCCTACCTCTCGCGTGTACGCACTGCGTACATATTGCCCGTTCTTCGTACAGAGAGAAATAGTGACACAGCACACGACATCAGGCAAAGGGGCAAAGGGGACGGATCAATCGCCGGAGGGGAGCCCGAGGTGCGGCGCGACGCGGTGGGCGCCGGCGGCGCATGAGCCGCCGATGGCACGGAAGTCCTTCCGGCCCTGAGGTTTCGGTACCGGACCGGCATCCGCCGTAAATCGTTCGGGAATCGTTCGGGAATCGTTCGGGGACCGCGCGGCAGCGGCGTCAGTTCAGTTCGACGTCGATCGGGTGCGTCGCGAGCAGCGCGAGGGGGAGCGGCTGCCGCCGCAGCGCCTGCCCCCAGACGTCGGCGCGCGGCGGGCTGATCACGTCGGAGGCCAAGGCCGACAACACGATCCAGTCGTCGTGTTCGATCTCGGCGTCGAGCTGTCCGAGCGTCCAGCCGGCATAGCCGGCGAAGATCCGCAGCCCCTCGACCACCGGGGCGATGGGCTCGGGGTCGGCGTCGAGGTCGACCATCATCACCCGGCCGTCGATCCGGCGCAGTCCCGCGATGCCGGTGATGTCGGCGCCCGTGCGCAGGGTCGCCAGGCACAGCGCGGCGTCCCGGGTGACCGGGCCGCCGATGTACAGCGCCTGCGGCTTGGCGGCGAGCGGGGCCCACTGCGGCAGCACCTCCTGCACGGAGGCGTCGCTGGGCCGGTTGAGGACGACACCGAGGCTGCCGGCGTCGTTGTGTTCGATCACGTAGACGACGGTCCGCCGGAACGTCGGCTCGGTGAGGTCCGTCGACGACACCAGCAGGCTGCCCGGCCGCACCCCCGGCTGTGCCGGGGCCGTGCGGTCCTCAGGTTCCTCCGACTGCGCCACCGGGTCATCATCTCATCGACGGGCCCCGGACGGGAGATTCGAACGCGAACGGATTACGCCGCGTCGGGTGCGGGCTTCGCGTCGGGTGCGGGTGCGGGAACCGCGCAGGTTCCCGTGCGGGGAACGCCGAGCTTCTGCAGCAGCAGGCTCATCGGGCACCAGCCGACGATGCCGTAGAGGACCAGGTTCGCGGATGCGAACGCCGTCAGGCCACGCCACTTGGGCGAGTGCTTGCGGCCGAGCAGCAGGCTCGTGCCCACCACGGACCCGCCGAGCAGCGGGACGATGCGCTCGACGGTCCAACCGGAATGCTTCGGCAGTGCCATGTTCGTGTACTCCTCGTGTGGCGTGATCAGTCCGGAGTGGTGATCGCGAGGCCGGCGCGGCGCCAAGCGTCGATCCCGCCGCGCACCAGGTAGGTCTCGGCGCCCAGCCGGGACAGCTGACGCGCCGCGTTCGCCGATCGTCCGCCGGAGCGGCAGATCACGACGACGGGCCGACCCGCGACCACATCGATGCCGTGGTCGATCACCTCGTGCAGCGGCAGATGGGTGGCACCCGGCACGTGGCCGGTGTCCCACTCCGGACGCGATCGCACGTCCAGCAGGACCGCGCCCTCCTCGACGAGGGTCTGTGCCCTGCTCGCGTCGACCGTTCCGTACGACTTTCTGAAGATGCCCACGACATCCGACCCTAGGGCCACCCTGCCCGCTCTCTCCAGACCCCCTGGGGGGATCCTTTCTCCACCCGCGACTTTATACCCCTAGGGGTATGACGTCGACGTGTCGTCGGCCACGCTCCGACGGCTCAGTCCAACCCCAGGATCCGGTCCAGCACCGTCAGGTGATGCTCGAACAGCGCGGCCGGATCCGCGAACGTGTCGGCACCGTACTGACCGAACACCTCGAAGTTCACCGCACCGAACAACGCCGCCCAGGCCATGACACCACGGGCCAGCACCTCGTCGGGCACGGTCAGGCCCATCTCCATACGGATGCGGTCGAGGTCCACGGACAGCGCCGGATCGACCTGCGACGCCGGCACCGACAGCACCCCCGCGCGGTGCGCGTCCTCGACGATGCCGACCAGCGCGACGATCACCCGGGTGCCCGGTCCGGTCGTGCGCTCGGCCGGTGCGTGGTAGCCGGGGACCGGACTGCCGAACAGCAGCGCGTAGCGGGCGGGTTCCCGGACCGCCCACGCGCGCACCGCGTGGGCGAGGGCGTGCAGCCGGCCGCGATGGTCGTCGGCCGGGAGCGCGTCGACGGCGGCGTCCACCTCGGCTCCGAGCTCGCTGTAGCCGTCGATCACGAGCAGCGTGAGCAGCTCGTCCCGGCTCGCGACGTACCGGTACACCGCCGACGAGACGACGCCCAGATCGCGCGCGACGGCGCGCAGCGACAACGCGGCGGCGCCGTGTGTCGCCAGGTGATCCCGCCCGATGCGGGTGATCTCGGCGAGCGTCTGCTCGCGGGCGCGTTCGCGGGGGGTGACGGTCATGCACCCACCCTGCCCGAGAAACGAGAGCACTGTCAACAAAAGAGAGCACTGCTCTTGACACGTGGCCGACCCGAGGTGCATCGTAGAACTCGAGAGCAGTGCTCTCGTTTCCGAATCCCTCGTCGAGAAAGTGAGCATGAGATGTCGAATCTGCAGGTAGTGACCGGCGCAGGCCCCGTCGGCTGGACCGTCGCCGAGCAACTGGCCGACGCCGGCCACGACGTCCGCGTCCTGACCCGCTCGGGCAGCGGACCCGATCATCCGCGGATCGAGCGACTGAAGGTGGACGTCTCCGATCCCGCCGCCCTGGCGCCGGCACTGCAAGGCGCCACCGCCGTCTTCCACTGCATCCACGGCTCCGCCTACGACGCCCGCGCCTGGGAACGCGAGCTGCCCGCCGCCGAACAGGTGGTGCTCGACGCCGCCGAACGGATCGGCGCGGTGGTGGTGTTCCCGGAGAGCCTGTACTCGTACGGCCGCCCGGACGGACCGATGACGGAGGACGGCCCGCGCGACGCGACGACCGGCAAGCTGGGTGTCCGCACGCGTCTGCTCGCGGCCCGCTCGGCGCACCGGACGCCGACGGTCAGCGTCGTCGCGTCCGACTTCTTCGGCCCACACGTCCTGAACGCGCACGCCGGCGAGCGGATGGTGCCGCACGTGCTGAACGGGAAGACGATCCGGGTGTTGGGACGCGCCGACGTCGTCCACTCGTTCACCTATGTACCCGACCTGGCGGCCGCGATGATCGCCGCCGCGCACGATCCGGACCGGTGGAACAGCGTGCTGCACGCGCCCACCGCACCGGCGGTGACCCAGCGGCAGCTGGTGGAGGCGTTCGCGAAGGCCGCGCACGTGCCGACACCCACGGTGGGCACGCTGCCCGGATGGGCACTGCGCACGGTCGGGGCGGTGCACCGGCCCACCCGGGAACTCGCGGAGATGCTGTATCAGTTCGAGGCGCCGTTCGTGATGGACTCGCATCGCAGCGAGCAACTCCTGGGGCTGGCGCCGACCGCACTCGACGACGCCGCGGCCGCGACGGTGCGATGGTGGCGGAGCGAAATGGCGACACCGGCCGCCCGATAGGGTCGCCGTGTGCGCAGATGGAGTTCGATTCGTGGGTCGTGGGCGGCCGCCGCCACGACCCTGCGCCACTCGCCCGGCCTGGCCCGCCTCACGACGGTCCGGTTCGCGAGCCAGTTCGGCGACGGACTCTTCCAGGCGGCACTCGGCGGGGCCATCCTCTTCAACCCCGAACGCGAGACCGAACCACTCGCGATCGCCGCAGGCTTCGCGGTCCTGCTGCTGCCGTACTCGGTGATCGGCCCGTTCGCGGGCGCACTGCTGGACCGCTGGGACCGACGCGCGGTACTGCTGTGGGCGAATCTGCTGCGGGGCAGCCTGATCCTGCTCATCTCGGCACTGCTCCTCGCGGGCGCGGGGGAGACACCACTGTTGCTCATGGCGCTCGCCGCGATCGGCGTCAGCCGGTTCGTTCTCGCCGGTGTCTCCGCAGCACTGCCCCACGTGGTGCGGCAAAGTTGGCTGGTACCAACCAATTCGGTGCTCGCCACGGCAGGATCGGTGTTCTCGGCGGTCGGCGCCGGAACGGCGGTAGCCGTCATCGCCGCGATCGGCGAGGGCGATCTGGGCTCCGGTGTCGCGGTGGCGGTCGGGGCGCTCGGATCCGTGATCGGCGCGTGGGCGGTGAGCGGATTCGGCCGTCGCGCGCTGGGCCCCCTGGACGGTGTCACCACGGCGCGAGGCACGATCACCGCGGTCCTGTCCGGACTGCGCACCGGCGCGACCGCGGTGTGGCAGGCGCCCGGGGTCACCACCGCGATGATCGGAATCGGTGCCCACCGCATCGCCTTCGGCGTGAACACCCTCGTGATGGTGCTGATCCTGCGCGACCCCACGGCGGACGGCGCGCTGCCCGGGGGACTGGCCGGATTCGGTGTCGCCGTCGGGGCGACCGCGGCCGGCATGCTGCTCGCTGCCCTCGCCACCCCCTGGCTGATTCCCCGCCTCGGACGCCCCCGCACCGTGACCGTCGCACTCGTGTTCGCGACCGTCGTGCAGTTCACGCTGATCACGACACTGTCGCAACCGCTGCTGCTGGTCGGCGCATTCCTGCTCGGGTTCGCCGGGCAGACGGTCAAGCTCACCGGCGACGCCGCGATGCAGATCGAGATCGACGACGACCGGCGCGGCCAGGTGTTCGCGCTGCAGGACACCGTCTTCAACATCGCCTTCTGCGCCGCCGTGGCCGCCGCGGCCACTGCGGTCGCCCCGGACGGGCGCTCGCTGGGACCGGTCCTCGCGGCCGGTGGCGTCTACGCGCTGGGACTGGTCGGGATCGCGTTCAACGCGGGGCGCACCCGCAACTGACCGGTCACCGCACGTCCCGCCGGACGATATCCACCCGGCCGTCGCCGTCGGTGTCCGCGAGCTGCACCGACATCCGGCCCCGTTCCTCCTCGGCGACCAGCACCGTGTCGTACCGCGCCGGGTCCCGCGTCGAGACCAGTACGACATCGGGTTCACCGTCGCCGTCGAAGTCGACGAGCGCGTCGTCCGCCGCACCGTCACCGTCGTGGTCGACGGTCCGCCACCCGGCCGGATCGGACTGTGCGGGAAACTGCGGCGCGAGTGCCGGAGGCGCGGCTTGCGTGACCTCCCGGTCCCAGACGCCACTGTGCGCGGGGTCGGCGAAATACCGGGCCGACGCCCCGACGTCGAGCACCGAACGGTCGGCGACGCCGTCGCTGTCGCTGTCCCACATCGCGTCGTCGAACAGGCCGTCACCGTCGAAGTCCAGACGCACCGCGTCGAACCCGCCGTCGCCGTCGAGGTCGAGATCGGCCACCGAGGTCCACGTGGTGGGCGGACCGTCCCCCGTGCCGAACCAGTACTCGAGTGATCCCATACCTCTGTGGACGCACCCCGACGCGACACGGTTCCGTCACGGTCACCGGGATTGTCGGTGAACACCCCCACGCAACGGTGCTACCTTTCCTCGAAACACCAGGTAGTGAACGGTTTCGGACCAATCGCCCAGGGGTGAACCATCATCAGACGCCTGACGTCGATGCTCGCCGTCACGGTCGCGGGCCTCGCGCTCACCACCGCTCCCGCGCTCGCGGAACCCGCGGCCGGCGAACGCCCCCTGCCCATCAACTCGTGTGGTGAAGTGGGGTTCGATCCGGCGGCGGAGCGCCCGGACCCGCCACCGCCGCCGGACCCACCCGTCATCGGGGTTCCGCTGCCGTACCCGGAACTCGTGCCGGTGCCCGTGCCGGGACCGGCGCCCGATCGGACGCGGGTGGGGCCCGATCCCCTACCCGCGGACCCCTGCCTGGCCCCGTGCCCGGACCTCACCGATGCGACCGACGATCCCGGCGGGCCGGACGCCGCACCCGGTTCGGGGTCCGGTTCCGGTTCGGGGTCCGGTTCGGGCTCGGGCTCGGACTCGGGCTCGGGCTCGGGCTCGGGCTCGATCACCCTGCCGCGCATGGAGATCCAGCCGCGAGCCGAGACGGTCCCGATTCCGGTTCCGGGCGGACCCGGCCCGGGCCCGCAGCCCGCACCACCGCTCGACATCGGGACGATCGAGCCCGGACCGGTCACCGCCCCGCTCGGTACCCCGGCCGTGGGCGCGGTGAGCCTGGTGTCGCAGGTGACCGGGCGCGGCTCCGAGAACCGCACCGACAAGCGGTGGCAGGTCGACGGCACCGACCTGGGGATCACGTGGGAGAGCCGTCCCGGCGAGGTGGCCGTGGCGTTCGGAGACACGTTCGGCGCCGACTGGCAACCGCCCGGGGCGAACGGCCGGGACTGGCGCAGCAGCGTTCTCGGGCACAGCACCGACACCGATCTGTCCGACGGCATGACGATCGACCGCATGGTGCAGGACAGTCGCTGCCACGCCGCCGAGATCATCGACGCCCGGCACGTCGCGAACTGGGAGACCACCGCCATCCCCACGTCGGGCTTCGCGATCGGCGACCGCCAGTACCTGAGCTACATGTCCGTGCGACGCTGGGGCGACCCCGGCATGTGGGAGACGAACCACGGCGGCATCGCGTACTCCGACGACAACGGCCAGACTTGGAAAAAGGATCAACACGCCCAGTGGGACAACATCTTCGGCCAGGGGCGCTTCCAGGTGACGGCGATGGTTCCGCAGGGCGACCACGTGTACATGTTCGGCACCCCCGACGGACGGATGGGCACGATCGGTCTCGCCCGCGTGCCCGTCGACAAACTACTCAACATCAGCGCGTACCAGTACTGGGTGGCAGGCAACTGGGTGCCGGTGGTGGAGCACCTCGCCACACCCCTCGTCTCGGGCCCGGCGAGCGAACTGTCCGTCCGCTACGACGCCGATCGGCAGCGGTGGCTGATGAGCTACCTCGACCAGATCGACGGACGAATTCTCCTGCGGCAGTCGACGAGTCCGCAGGGAACCTGGTCCGACGGCGCAACCCTGATCGACAGCGCGGAGTACCCGAAGATGTACGGCGGCTTCATGCATCCCTGGTCCACCCCCGACGACCTGTACTTCACGATGTCGGAGTGGGACAGCTACAACGTCTACCTCATGCGGGCGGAGTTGAACTGAGCGTCGCTGCCGGGGCGACCCGTGGCGGCACCGCCCGAGGTGGTGACGGCCCGCTCGGGCAGATCCGCGACGACCGCGGCGAGGTTGTAGCCGCTGGTCCGCAGGCGGCCGTTGCCACCGGTCCGCGGGTACTCGCTGTGGCCGGACGCCCCGTCGCGCGCCACACCGTCGGGTGTCGTGGCGGCATCGGTCTCGAGATGGGTGAACCCGTCCGTCGCGTACGGTCCGCCTCCGAGCGGTCCGGGCCCGAACCGGTTGAGACGTGCGATCACGTCGCCGTCCGCCGTCATCTCGTACGCATGTCCCGGGGCGAGACCTAGATCGAGCGGCGAGCGGACCTCGACCAGGCCGGGGGAGCCGTAGACCACCAGGTCGTCCACCGCGTGACAGCCCGGTTCGCGCAGCGCCAGGCCCGTCGTGACCGAACCGTACGAGTGCCCGACGGCGGTGAGGTGCGGGTCGGAGCCCGTGTGCGCGACGCCGAGACCGTCGTAGAACCGGGCGAGGTCCCGAGCTCCGGCGCGCGCTCGATCATCCAGTGCCACAGCCAGTCCGCCCTCGATCCGGTCGACCATGCTCCCCGACATCTGCGGCGCGTCGTAGCCCACCCAGGCGATGGCCGCGACCGTCTCCTGCTCACGTCCGGGCGTGGCGCGCAACTGCAGCAGCGCCTCGTACTGCAGCGCTCCGGCCTCGTCCGCCATCGAACGGAGCGACGCGCGCACGGTGGAATTCAGCCCCGGTGTGGACACCGCGATGTGATCGGCGGTATCGGGATCACCGATCGCCACGGCGGCGCGTACCTGTTCGCCGGAGCGTACCTCCAACAGCATCAGCCTCCGGTCCGGATCCTGTTCGACAACGGCCCGCACCACATCCAGATCGGCCAGTCTTCCGGCCACGTCCACGAGTTGCTTTCGCGCGAAGAGTGATTCGAAGTCGTTCGGGCTCGCCGCCCGCGCCGACAACTCTCGGTGCGTCGCCTCGAGCTCCGCCCGCTCCACCGCCAGGCGTTCGACGTTGGCCCGGTGACGCATCGCGGCCGGTAGCCCGTCCCGGTTGCCGACGCTCGCCGGCGCGGTCGCGGTCGACGTCTTCTGCTGCTCCGCCGTGAGCGAGTCCCACCACGCGCGATTGGTCGCCGCACTCGCACCGCCCGGGGGCGGCACCGGAGCCCCCTGCACCCCGATCCATCCGGTGCCCGGGTCACCGGCGCGGGGCAACTGGGCGAACGCCGCGGTGATCAATGACGTCGCCCGGCCGTCGGCCGCACCCAGTTCGCCCAGTGCGGAGCGGATCTCGGCCCGGTGCCCACCAGCCCGGATCTCCAGGGCGGCCATTTCCGTCGCCGCGCGCGTGCCGGATCCCAGCGCGGTGCGGACCATCCCCGGCGCCACCGCGACGGTGCCGTCGTCGGCCACCTCGAATCCCTCCGCCCGGGCCGCGGCGACGGCCCCGAGAACGGCGTCACGCGCCGCGTCCAGCTGCGCCGCACCGGAATTCGCCGCATCGACGGCTGCGTGCAGCGCCGAGACGGTCCTGGCCCCGAGCGTGCCTATCTCGTCGGCTCCCGCCCGGGCGGCGTCCGCCGCGATGCCGCCGAAGTGGTCACGCATCGAGTCCACCGCCCGGACGAACGCGTCGAGCCCCTCCCCGACGACATCGGCACACGCGCGCCACTGCGCACCCTGGCGCCGCAACGCCGTCGGCGTCCACGACTCCGCCAGGGAGACCGTCGGACCCGTCACCGGATCTCACCCGGTCCCGGCAGCCCCGAACCGATTCCGGCCAGAGTCGCCGCGACGGCGGCATCGCCGCGCGCGTACCCGACCGCGGCCCGCATCGCGCTCGTCGACCAGGTGTGCAGTCGGTCGCCCACCATCGCCAGAACGGCCGACACCTCCCGGGATCCCGCCTCGCATGCACGGCCCGTCCGCGATCCCGGTAGCCCGGTGCCGGTCGACGCTGCGTCGGCACCCGCGTCCAGGTGCGCGATCTCGTCGCCGATCGCCGACACCGCCTCCGCCGTGTCGCCGAGCCTGCCCGGATCGACCCACATCTCCGTCATGACGTCCCCCAAGTCCGCATCCCCCCGGATCGGATCCGGACGCTACTGCAGACCGCACGCGGCGCGCGGCGGTCGCGGGTGGGTCCGCGACCGGTGATCTCGCGGTCACGGGCGCGTCCGACGGAGTTATCCACAACCCGCGCACCGGGGGAGACCGCCTGTGGACAGACGCGCTCGGCGTCACCGTGCCGGGTAGACCGCCACCTCCGTCGCCTTGACGGCGAACCACACGTCGTCGCCGGGGGCCAGGTCGAGCTCGGCGACGGCGGTGGCCGTGACGTCGGCGACCAGGCCGGCCGAACCGTCGAGGTGGTCGTCCGCGCGGACGCGGATCGTGTGGCCCCGTCCCTCGATCTCGGCGATCCGTACCCGGAAGATGTTGCGGGGGCTGCCTTCCGGATGCTCGCGGTGCACCGCGACCGCGGATGGTGCGAACACCGCCACGGCGTGCTCGCCGTCGTCGCAGCCGTCCTCGCCGATGCCGCTCACGGCCCCCGCGACCGTGTCCAGGAGGCCGTTTCGGACCTTGCCCGACAGCAGATTGATACCCGCGATCCGGGCCGCGAACGCGCTGCGCGGCCGGGTGAGGACCCGGTCCACGGATCCCTGCTCGACGATGCGGCCGCCGTCCAGCACTACGGCCCGGTCGGCCAGCGACAGCGCATCCAGCACATCGTGGGTCACAAGGAGTGCGGTCCGGTCTCCGGTGCGCAGCACCCGCCGCAGCAGGGCCCGCAGCGCCGGCGCGGCCGCGACGTCGAGGGCCGCCATCGGCTCGTCGAGCAGCAGCACCCGCGGGTCGGCGGCGAGGGCCCGCGCCACCGCGACCCGCTGGGCCTGACCGCCGGACAGTTGCCGCGGCCGTCGGGTCGCGAGGGCCGCCGCGTCCACCTCGTCGAGCCACCGTTGCGCCGACGCATACGACTCGCGCCGCCCCGACCCCGCGCTGCGCGGCGCGAAGGCCACATTCTCGCGGACCGTCAGGTGCGGGAACAGCAACGCCTCCTGGGCGAGCAGCGCCACCGATCGTCGGTGCGGCTGTACTGCAATGCCTTTCGCAACATCGGTGAGTACCCGGTCGCCGAGTTCGACGCGACCCTCGTCGGGCCGCAACAGCCCGGCCACCACGTCCAGCAGCGTCGACTTGCCGGCCCCGTTGGGGCCGAGGACCGCAAGCACCTCGCCCGGGGCGACATCGAGTTCCACGTCCAACCCGCGGGTGTCGACACGCGCCTGCACGCGCAACCCGTTCACAGGGCACCGGCCGCGCGTCGCGTGCGGGCACCGAGGACGATCGCCACAGCCACCACCACCAACACCAACGACAGCGCGACCGCGGCCTCCGGATCGGTCTCACGCTGCAGATAGATCTCCAACGGCAATGTCCTGGTGACGCCCTGCAGACTCCCGGCGAACGTCAGGGTTGCGCCGAATTCGCCCAGGGCGCGGGCGAAGGCCAGAACCGCACCCGAGATCAGTCCGGGCAGCACCAACGGCAGTGTGACCCGGCGCAGCACGGTCGTGGGCGGGGCACCGAGCGTCGCCGCCACCGCCTCGTAGCGCCGTCCCGCGGTCCGCAGCGCGCCCTCGAGGCTGATCACCAGGAACGGCAGCGCGACGAACGTCTGCGCCAACACGACCGCGGTGGTGGAGAACGCGATCTGGATGCCCGCCACCTCGAGGTGCTGCCCGATCAACCCGCGGCGGCCGAACGTGTAGAGCAGCGCGAGACCTCCCACGACCGGCGGCAGCACCAGCGGGAGCAGCACCAGCGCCCGCAGTGCCGCGAGGCCGGGAAACGAACAGCGGGCCGACACCATCGCCATCGGTACGCCCAGCAGCACACACAGCAGCGTGCTGATCGACGCCGTCTTCAGGCTCAGAGCCAAAGCGTCCAGGGAGGATTCGGAGGTGACGAGCTCCCAGAAGTGGGGCCAGTCGACCCCGGCGAGCATCGCGACCAGCGGCAGCACCACCAGCAGCGCGCCGACGGCCGCGGGAACGTAGATCCAGACCGGCAGACCGGCCGGAACCCGCACCCGCGGCCGTGTGGTCACGGGGCGCCGAACCCGGCCTCGGTCAGGACCGCACGACCCTCCGGGCCCACCACGAATCCGACGAACTCGCTTGCCACCTCGGGGTTTCCGGACTTACCCAGGACCGCGATCGGATAGGTGTTGACCACGCGCGCCGCCTCCGGGAACGGGACCTCGGTGACCTTGTCGCCCGCGCCGGCGGCGTCGGTGACGTACACCAGCCCGGCATCGGCCTGACCGGTGACGACCTTGCCGAGCACGTCGGTCACCGACGATTCCTCGCTGACGGGGGCGAGGCGGACGCCGGTGGCGTCCTCGACCTTCTGCGTCGCCGTGCCGCACGGCACCTGCGGCGCACAGACCACAACCGTCACGTCCGGTCGCGCCAGGTCCGCGAACGATGCGACATTCGCCGGATTGCCGGGCGGCACAACGATGGTCAGCACGTTGGTGGCGAAGTTCACCGGATCCGACGCCGTCAGCCCCGCCCGGACCGCCTTCGTCATGTTGGCGGTGTCGGCGGACGCGAAGACGTCGCCCGGGGCGCCCTGGTCGAGCTGGGCGACCAGGTCGGACGATCCGGCGAAGTTCAGCACGACCCGGGTGCCGGGATTCTGCGCCTCGAATCGCTGCCCCAGCTCGGTGAACGTCGACTTCAGTGACGCCGCCGCGAACACCGTGATCGACTCGCCACCTTCGGTTCCCGCGTCGGTGGCGCTGCTGCACCCGGCGAGGGCCGTCGTCAGTACCGCGGCGACCGCGACCACTGCACCCCGCATCCACCTCACGTCGGGACCCCCGGCGTCTCGACGATCACGGTGGTCGCCTTCACGACGGCTACCGCGATGCTGCCCGGTTCGAGCTTCAGCTCGTGTACGGCCTCGGCGCTCATCAGCGACACCACCGAGAACGGCCCGCACTGCATCTCCACCTGGGCCATCACCCCGTCGGCGACAACCCGGGTGACCAGTCCGACGAACCGGTTCCGGGCGGAGCTGCCGACGCCCAGCGGATTCTCCGGGGTCGGCGCCGCATTGGCGCGGGCGTACTCGGCGAGCTGCTTCCCGTCGACGACCATGCGGCCGGAGTCGTCCTTGTGGGCGGCGAGGGTGCCGGCATCAACCCACCGGCGGACGGTGTCGTCGCTGACGCCTAGCAACTGGGCCGCGTCGCGTATCCGGATGTCTGGCATTCCGGGAGTCTAGATCCGCAGGCGCGGAACGATCAATCGAATCGCTCCGCGCCTGCGTGACACCGTCCCGGAGTCGGACTCGGCGACCCGCGGAACCGGTGAGGGGTCCGAGGTAACCCGAATGCCAACTGCCGCTGCCCGGACCGTCGATGTCCTCCGACGGCGAGTGATCGTCCGCCCGCCAGAGGCCGGCCCGGCCGTCTGAATACCAACCGTCACGAAGGCGACATCCGACCGAAAGGCACGAAAAGCGACAGATTCAGCCCTTCGGCTGCGGGTTCTCCGGCTGCTCCGCCCACCATTTCAGGAGCTCCGCCTCGGCCTCGTCCCGCGCGAGCGGTCCGCGGTCCAGGCGCAGTTCCTTGAGGAACTTCCACGCCTTGCCCACCTGCGGGCCGGCCGGGATGCCGAGCAGCTCCATGATCGCGTTGCCGTCTAGGTCCGGGCGCACCCGCGCCAGATCCTCCTGCTCGGCGATCCGGGCGATCCGCTGCTCGAGATCGTCGTACGTGGCCTGCAGAGCCGCGGCCCGACGCTTGTTGCGGGTGGTGCAGTCGGCACGCACCAGCTTGTGCAGCCGCGGCAGCAGGTCACCGGCGTCGGTGACGTAACGGCGCACCGCCGAATCCGTCCACTGCCCCTTGCCGTACCCGTGGAACCGCAGGTGCAGGAACACCAGCTGGCCCACCTCGTCGACCATCTGCCTGGAGTACTTCAGTGCCCGCATCCGCTTTCGGACCAGCTTGGCGCCCACCACCTCGTGGTGGTGGAAGCTGACGCCGCCGCCGGGCTCGTTGCGCTTGGTGTCCGGCTTACCTATGTCGTGCAGCAGCGCCGCCCAGCGCAGCACCAGGTCCGGGTCGCCGTCCTCGAGGTCGATCGCCTGCTTGAGCACCGTCAGCGAGTGCCAGTACACGTCCTTGTGCTGGTGATGCTCGTCGATCTCGAGCTTCATCTGCGGCACCTCGGGCAGCACGTGGTCGGCCAGACCCGTCTCGCACATCACGTTGATGCCGTCGATCGGGTACTCGCCGAGGATCAGCTTGTCGAGCTCGGTGTGCACCCGCTCCGCGGTGATCCGGTCGATCTGCCCGGCCATGTCGACGATCGCCTGGTGCACCCGCGGCGCGAGCGTGAAACCGAGTTGCGAGACGAAACGGCACGCGCGCAGCATCCGCAGCGGATCGTCGTTGAAGGAGATCTCCGGCGCCGCGGGCGTGTCCAGCACGCCGGCGAGCAGCGCATCCATGCCCCCGAGCGGGTCGACGAACTCGAACGTGCCCGCCGCGTCGATCCGCACGGCCATCGCGTTGACCGTGAAATCGCGTCGGACCAGGTCCTCCTCGAGCGTCGTGCCGTACTGCACCTCCGGGTTCCGCGTGACGCCGTCGTAGGTGTCGGTGCGGTAGGTGGTGATCTCGATCTGGTCGTCGCCCTTGGCGGCGCTGATCGTCCCGAACGCGATGCCCGTGTCCCACTGGTTGTCGGCCCAGCCGCGCAGGATGGCCTGCACCTGCTCGGGATGCGCGTCGGTGGTGAGGTCGAGGTCCGTGCCGAGACGACCCAGGACCGCGTCGCGCACACTGCCGCCCACCAGATACAGCTCGTGACCCGCGTCGGCGAACCGGGCCCCGAGCGGGGTCAGCACATCCGACAGGGCGCTCAGGGTCTCGTGCGCTCCGCGCAGCAGTCGGGCACGCCGGTCCGCGTCGGGGGAAGGGGCATTCACGTGAGCAAACCTTACCGAGGTCGACAAATAGCCGGACGCGCATCAGTGAGCCTGCACGCACGCTGGCGTGGGAGTCAGGCCGAACGGGCTCTGTCAACTACGATCGATGAGGTGTCCGCCGCCGAACGTGCCAACCGTAACCGCCGCTCCTCGCGGCGTCGCGGCGCGGGCTCGGATTCCGCGACTCCGCACATGCGGACCGTCCGCGAAACCTCCGCCGGGGGACTGGTCGTGGACGGCCTCGGCGGCCCCCGGGACAAGCTGTGCGCGGCCCTCATCGGGCGGACCGACCGGCGCGGCCGGCTGCTGTGGTCGCTCCCCAAGGGGCACATCGAACAGGGCGAGACCGCTGAACAGACCGCGATGCGCGAAGTCGCCGAGGAGACCGGTATCCGCGGATCCGTCGTCGCGTCCCTCGGCAGCATCGACTACTGGTTCGTCACCGAAGGCCGTCGCGTCCACAAGACCGTGCACCACTACCTCATGCGATCGCTCGGCGGTGAGCTGTCCGACGCCGACATCGAGGTCACCGAGGTGGCCTGGGTGCCACTGTCGGAGTTGGACTCCCGCCTCGCCTACGCCGACGAACGCAAACTCGCGGAGATCGCCGGTCAACTCATCGCCGAGATGGAACCCTCCCGTGCCAGGAGGACCGACGCGGAATGACAGTGGCATCGCGTCCGGCATGGCGACGATCCGGTGCCAGAGTTCTCACGGCGCTGACGCTCGTCCTGATGATGATCGGCGCCGTCGTCGGCGCCGGGACCGCAGCCGCGCAGCCCACGACGCAGAACCCGACCGAGTCGACGACCGGCGCGCCGGTGACGAAGTCCCGCGCGCAACCGAAGTTCCTCGAACTGCACATCGACGACGTCACCCCGACCGCGGTGACCACCACGACCGACCCGGTGGTCACCGTCCGCGGAACCGTCGCGAACGTCGGTGACCGGCCGGTCACCGACGTCGGTGTCCGGCTGCAGCGGGCACCCGCCGTGAGCTCGAGCGAGGAACTGCGCACCTCCCTGGACCTCGATCAGGGCGAGTTCGACGTCGTCGGACCGTTCGTGGAGGTGGCGTCCAGCCTCGACGAGGGTGAGCGGAAGCAGTTCACGCTGGCGCTGCCGCTGCGCTCGCTGTCGGGGTGGTCGCTCGACATCACCGAGCCCGGCGTCTACCCGCTCCTGGTCAACGTCAACGGAACCCCCGCGTACGGCGGGCAGGCCCGCCTCGACGACGCCCGGTTCCTGCTGCCCGTACTGGGACTGCCCCGGGCATCGGGGACCGCCGACAGCGCGCCGCAGGGCACCGACTCCGGATCGGTGACCGCGCCCGTCCCGCCCGACACCTCCGACCCGCTCGCCGTCACGATGCTGTGGCCGCTCGCCGACCAGCCGCGACTGGCGGCCGGGATCCCCGGCTCCGTGAACGACAAGGTCCGGTTGGTCGACGACGTCCTCGCGGGATCCCTGTCCCAGGGCGGACGGCTCGAGCAACTCCTCGCCGCCGTCGAGTTCGCCACCGGGCCCGACGTCGACAAGGACAAACGGCTGACCGACAGTCTGTGCCTGGCCGTCGACCCGGACCTGCTGATCACCGTCAGCAACATGGCCGGCGGGTACCTCGTGGTGGACGACCCGGCGAATCCGTCCGGACCCGCACACGAGGGCGCCGGGCGCGACGCAGCGGCAGCCTGGCTCGACCGCCTGGAATCGCTCGCCCGCAACATGTGCATCACCGCGATGCCGTTCGCGCAGGTGGACCTCGCGGCACTGAGCCGGGTCGACGACCCGACGCTCACAGCGAGCGCACTGCAGTCGCCGTCGGACATCGTCGACTCGATCCTCGGGGTGACGTCGCTGCGGAACGTCACCTGGCCGGACTCCGGTGTCCTCGACGACACGTCGGCGCAGATGCTGCACGGACTCGGACCGACGACGACGCTGCTGGCGGCCAACGCGGTGGAGTCCACCCAGTCGTCGGGCAAGACGGTGACGATCGCCGGTGGGGGAGCGGACGCCGTGACCGCCGCGCTGTTCGACGTGTCCGCGGCCGCGGCGCTGGCGGCGGTCGGGTCCAGCCCGCAGACACCGTCGTACGTCCCCGAGCGGGCACGCTACAACCTGGACCGGGACTCGCGCACGGCCCGCCTGCAGGATGCGCTGGGCGCGGTGACGTGGCTGTCGCTGCAGCAGCCCGGCACCACGAACCGAACGGCCGACCGTTCGATGCTGATCGCGCCACCGCAGCTGTGGTCCGCCGACGGCGACGAGGCCGCGACCGTGCTGTCGACGGTGTCGACGCTGCTCCGCACCGGTCTGGCGACACCACGGGCGCTGACGAAGGTCGCCGAGCAGCGGCCCGCGACACCCGAGATCGCCTCGCTGGCGTACCCCCAGCGCGCGATCGTCGACGGCACCCCCGAATCCGTCGAATGGGGGGTGGGCGCGCAGGCGCCGCGGATCGACGAACTGATGCAGACCCTGGTCGACGATCCGCAGGTGACGCTCACGCCGACCCGATTCATGGCGCCACTGCGCGAGGATCTGGTCCGTGCGATGAGCCTGTCGGGCCGACGCGACCAGAACACCGCGACCGTGACCGCCGCCGACGAGGCCGCCCACGTCCGGGTCGGCAACGTGGCGACCGCGATCGACGCCATGTACTCCGCGGTCACGATTCTCGCCCCGGGCGGGGTGTACTCGCTGGCCTCCGAGCAGAGCCCGCTGCTTCTGGTCGCCCGGAACGATCTCCCCGTCGCGATCAACGTGAAACTGCGCGTCGACGCCCCCGACGAGATGCACGTCACCGACATCGGACCGCAGCAGCTGCCACCGCGGGGCAGCCGCTCGCTGCAGGTACCGGCCGAAGTCTCCGACTCCCGCACCATGGTGGTCGATTTCTCACTGACCACCGAAAGCGGCCAGAACCTGGGAGAACAGACTTCCGTCACGGTGCGGTCGAACGCGTACGGTCAAGCATTGGCGATAATTACCGCGTGTGCTGGTGCACTCCTGCTGTTCCTCGCCGGGCGACGCCTCTGGCACCGGTTCCGGGGCCAGCCGGATCGAGCCGACGAAGGGTATGAACGTCCATGACCGAGAACTCTCGCGACGAGGGCTATCGGTCGTCGGCGCCGTGGGAGCGCGGCCCCCAGCCGACCCAGCAGCACGATGACCGGCAGGGGCAGCCGCGGAGCGATCAGCGACCGGTGCCCCCGCGTGATCAGCGACCGGTGCCCCCGCGTGATCAGCGACCGGTTCCACCGCAGGGGCCGCAGGGGCCGCGCCCGCCGATGCGTGGCCGGCCCGACCAGCCGAGCGCGCCCGGTCGTCCGCAGCAGGGCGTTCCGCGTCCGATGCCGCCCGGTCGGGTGCCGCCGAACGGTCAGCGATCCGTACCCCCGCAGGGACCGCGGCCGATGCCGCCGAGCGGACAGCGACCCGTGCCACCGAGCGGACAGCGACCCGTGCCACCGAGCGGACCACGTCCGGTTCAGGGCGGACCACGGCCCACCCCCCAGCAGGGTCCCGGGCCCGTGCCCCCGACCGGCCCCCGACCGATGCCCCCGGGTGGGCAGCGACCGCCGGTTCAGGGCGGGCAGCGCCCGGTACCGCAGCGAGGCGTCCCGCCGCGGCCGCCGGTCACACGTCCGGCCCCGGCCCCGGCCCAGGCGCCGAAGACCGAGGTCCAGCCCGCGACAACGACCACCGACGAACCGCAGAAGAAGAGCCTGCTCGCCGCGACGGGGTCGATCGCGTTCGCGACGCTGATCAGTCGCGGCACCGGCTTCCTCAAGCAGCTGCTGCTGCTGACCGCGCTCGGCCCGGCCGTGGCCAGTGCGTTCACCGTCGCCAGCCAGATCCCGAACATGATCTCCGAACTGGTACTCGGCGCGGTCCTCACCGCGATCGTCGTCCCGGTCCTGGTGCGCGCGGAGCGGGAGGACCCCGATCAGGGTGCCGCGTTCGTCCGAAGACTCTTCACGGCGGCGCTCGCGCTGCTGGGCACGGCCGCGCTGTTCGCGACGGCGGCCGCACCGATCCTCACCACCTACGTCTTCCTGCCGGAGGACGGCGAGGTCAACACCCAGCTGACGACGGCGCTGTGTTTCCTGCTGCTGCCGGCGATCCTGTTCTACGGTATGTCCGCGCTGCTCACGGCGATCCTCAACACCCGGCAGGAGTTCAAACCCGGCGCATGGGCGCCGGTGCTGAACAACGTCGTGGTGCTCGGCATCCTGGCGGCGTACTGGTTGGTGCCCGGCGAGATCTCGCTCGATCCGGTCCGGATCAGTGACCCGCACGTCCTGATCCTGGGGCTCGGTGTGACCGCCGGTGTCGTGACGCAGGCGGTGAGCCTGGTACCTGCGATCCGACGGCAGGGCATCTCGCTGCGGCCGCTGTGGGGGATCGACGACCGGCTCAAGCAGTTCGGTGGCATGGCCGTCGCGATCGTGCTCTACGTGCTGATCAGTCAGCTCGGCATGATGTTCGCGACCCGCATCTCGGCGGCCGCCGACGAGGCCGGCCCGGCCATCTACACCAACGCCTGGCTGCTGCTGCAGCTGCCGTACGGCGTCCTCGGAGTCACGGTGCTGACGGCGATCATGCCGCGGCTGAGCCGCAACGCGGCCGCCGAGGACACCCCCGCCGTCGTGGACGACCTGTCCGTCGCGACCCGTCTGACGATGATCGCGCTCATCCCGGTCGTCACGTTCTTCACGTTCGCCGGGCCGCAGATCGGACACGCCCTGTACGGCTACGGCAACTTCGGCGCGGGCAACGCCGAACGCCTCGGCGAGGCCGTCAGCTGGTCCGCGTTCACGCTCATCCCCTACTCGCTGGTGCTGATCCACCTCCGGGTGTTCTATGCGCGCGAACAGGCCTGGACGCCGACATGGATCATCCTCGGCATCACCGGCGTGAAGATCGCGCTGTCGGCCCTGGCCCCGGTGCTGGCGTCCGACGACCAGCAGGTCGTGGTCCTGCTCGGCGTCGCGAACGGACTCGCCTTCATCGCGGGCGCCTTCATCGGCGGCTACCTGCTGCACCGCAGCCTCGGCGACCTGCGCATGGCGAACGTCGGCAAGACGGTGTGGGTGGTGCTGCTCGCGTCCGCGGCGGGTGCGATCGCGATGTTCGCGGCGGACAAGTTGCTGGGCCTGGACCGGCTGTCGGAGTCGTTCGGCGGACCCGGCGCGATGATCCGCGTCGCGATCACCGGCGCCCTCATGCTCGTGGTGACGTTCATCCTGATGTGGCTCGCGAAGGTGCCGGAGATCATGGCGATCACCGTGGCCGTGACGCGGAGGATTCCGGGCCTGCGCGGTCGAGGCGCGGCCGAGGAGGCACCGGCGACGGTTGCCGTCGGATCCTCGTACGAGCCTGATACCGAATTGATTCCGGTCATCCGTGACCTCCCGCGGTCACTCGATAGACCTGACGGTCTCCCGTACCCTGGACGCAGCGAGGCATACGTCGGAGCGGACTACATTCCCGACGAGTTCATAGAAGGAGCACGTGTGAGCGACGACGACGGTGCCGACAAGCGAACCGGCACGTCCGAAGACTTCACTGGCGTCGAGGACGGCACCACCAAGGTGGCAGATGCCGGAACCACGTCGACGAACCCCGCGGACGAACCGTCCGACGCGTCGTCCACATCGAGCAACACGGACGAAAATGACTCTGCGACAGCGGATTCCACCGCAGTGTTCGAGGATGCGTCCGCGCACCGGGATCGCCGACGTCGGGGTGACCTCAACGTCGACACCGGTGTGTTCTCGATCGGTGCGCCGCTGCCGCCGTTGCGTGTGGCCGGCGCCGTCCCGGAACCCCGTCCGCAGCTGCGCGGTCCGCAGTTGATGCCCGGGGCGTCGGTGGCCGGTGGCCGCTACCGCCTCCTCGCACCGCACGGCGGCGCCCGCGGGCTCCAGTTCTGGCAGGCGCTCGACATCAAGCTCGACCGCGAGGTCGCACTCACCTTCGTCGACGCCGATCAGCGCGCCGAGGGTCCGGCGGCCACCGGTCCGGACGGGCCGCAGGCCATCCTGTCCCGGACGCTGCGACTGGGACGGATCAACTCGTCCGGACTCGCCCGCGTGCTCGACGTGGTCCGCGGCAGTTCCGGCGGCATCGTCGTCGCGGAGTGGACGCCGGGGCGCTCGCTGAA
This sequence comes from Prescottella sp. GW823-FHT02E09, assembly GCF_058797375.1. Lineage (NCBI taxonomy): Bacteria > Bacillati > Actinomycetota > Actinomycetes > Mycobacteriales > Nocardiaceae > Rhodococcus > Prescottella sp. GW823-FHT02E09. Next base: position 280,579 of record NZ_JBXAJP010000004.1, on the reverse strand, counting down.
GGAGATGGCGGACACCGATCCGTCCCCGATCGGTGCGGCTCGGGCCGTCCGGGCGCTCGCGGCGGCCGCGGAGGCGGCGCACCGCGGTGGCAGCGCCCTGTCCATCGACGATCCCGACCGAATCCGCATCAGCACCGCCGGCGACGCCGTCCTCGCGTTCCCCGGCACCCTGTCCGACGCCGACCCTGCCTCGGACGTGCGCGGGCTCGGCGCAATGCTGTACGCGCTCATCACCGCCCGCTGGCCGCTCGACGACGGCACCGAGTCGGCGGACGGCATGCGTCCGGCCGACCGTGACCCGTCGGGTCGTCCCGTCGAACCCCGCGCGATCCGTCCGGAGGTCCCGTTCGAGATTTCCGCCGTCGCGGTGCGGGCTCTCGGAGGCGACAGCGGCATCCGTGCGGCGGCGACGGTGCAGCACATCCTCGACCAGGCGACGGTCGTCGACCAGAAGACCGACCTCATGCCCGCGCTGCGGCTGGGCCAGCGGGTCCCCGGCAGCGACTCGCACGCGCTGGCCGATCCGGAGGCGGTGGCCGCCGAGAAGCAGAAGTCCAACCGCACGCTCGTCGCGCTGGTGTCGCTCGGTGCCCTCACCATCGTGGTCCTCGCACTGATCGGGTGGTGGCTCGCGAACCTGCTGGCGGGCGGCAACTCCGACGAGCCGTTGACGAACCAGAATCTGGGCCTGACGACAACGGCCCAGGTGCCCGCGGAGTCTGCGGAGTCGTCGGCGGCCGCACCGCCGCCCGCGGCGACCCGCCCGGTCACGCCGAGCGGCGCCGCCGTGTTCTCACCCCAGGGCACTCCCGACAACGCCGCGAACGCCGGGCTGGCGATCGACGGCAATCCGGCGACGGCGTGGAGCACCGATGCGTACTTCCAGCCGTTCCCGGCACTGAAGAACGGCGTGGGGCTCATGGTGACGCTCCCCGAGGCGGCGAACCTGTCGGCCATGCAGATCACCTCGACCAGCCCGGGGACGCAGGTCGAGATCCGCTCCGCGCCGGCACCGAACACGTCGCTCGACCAGACCCGCGTGATCGGCAACGGCACCCTGAAGGACGGTGTCACCGAGATCCCGCTGAAGACGGACGGTGCCACCAAGAACGTCATCGTGTGGATCACCGGGCTCAGCACGACCGGCGGCAAGAATCAGTCCGCCCTCGCCGAGGTGTCCTTCACCGCCACGTCCTGAGCCGGTCGCCGGCGGGCGCCCCGAGAACGCGTGACGGGCAATTGATCGGCTAACATCCGCCGGTGCGAATCTTCAGGGGGGTCGCCAAAGCTGATTTGTCGGATGCACAACTCTTGGCAGCGCACGCGTCGGGTGACGGGGGCGCGTTCGCGGAGCTGCTGAGCAGGCATTACGACCATCTTTGGCATGTTGCGAGGAGAACGAGCTACACCGTCGAGGACGCGGCGGACGCGCTACAGGAGGCGTTGCTGTCCGCGCACCGAACGGCGGGGTCGTTCCGGCAGGATGCGGCCGTGCGCAGCTGGCTGCACACGATCGTGGTGAATGCATGTCTGGACCGGATCCGGCGGAACCGTGTGCGTCCGACGGTGTCGCTGTCGGCCGACGAATCCGTCGATCCTCGCGACGAGCGTGACCACATCGCCGAGACCGAGACGGCGATGCTCGTCGACCGGGCGCTGCTGCGGCTGTCGGCGGAGCAGCGGGCCGCAATCGTGGCCGTCGACATGGAGGGCTATTCGGTGGCCGAGGCCGCGGAACGGCTCGGGGTTCCGGAGGGAACCGTCAAGAGTCGCTGCGCCCGCGCACGGGCCAAGCTGGCGCCGCATTTGGAATACTTGCGAGATGTAGGGAACCGATCTTGATCTCCCGGCGTCTGAACTACTTGAAGGCACAATCGTGCCCCGGACATTGCGGGTTGGAGGTGGGATGACGGACCACGACGGCGGAGAACGGCTCGGCCCCCCGTTCTCGACGGAGTTGCTCGCCGACCTGCACGCCGGCGTCCTGTCCGACGAGGTGAGCACCCGACTGTGGCCGCTCGTGCGCCGGGATCGGGACGCGCTCGCCTTTCTCGACTCACTCGATGCCGTCACCACCCGACTCCGCGAGGCCGGGCGCGACCACAGCGTCGAGACCTCCATTCCCCGGGATGTCGCCGATCGCATCAATTCCACTCTCGGACTGAATGATTCACATACCTCGGCCGGTGTGACCATGGTGTCCGACGCGCCGTCGCGGCGCCGGATGCTCACGTGGATCAGCGTGTCCGCCGCATCGATGGCCGCGGCCGTCGCCGTCGTCTTCGCTCTCACCGCCCTCGACGGCCCCGAATCCACGCCGCCGACCGTGCTCGCGACACCCACCTCGACCGCCTCTGAGCCCGCACCGCCGTCCACCGTCGACCTCGACGGCGACCTCGACGGCGAACAGGTGCTGGCCCTCATGCGCGATTCGCGGACCACCCGGACCGAGACGGTCGTCGGGGAGCTCGCGAACCCGGACGTCCGGAACGGGTGCCTGCAGGCCATCGGGATCGACCCGGCTCGCCCCGTGGTGGGCACCCGGGAGGTGTCGTACCGGGGCAGTGCCGCCGTGTTGATGCTGATCGCCGGGCCCCACCCTCCCGCTCTGACGGCGGTGGTCGTCGGTTCCGGCTGCGGCCCCACCACACCGGATCTGCTGACCCAGACCGAAATCGGCTGACCCGCAATCAGTTCCCGTCGCCGGGAACCGTCCTGTCGGCGACGGGTGTGAGAAGTTCCCGGATCCGTTCGCGCAGTTCGGGGGTGTCGTCGTCCTTCGCGATGAGGCTCGAGAAGAGGGCCGCACCGGCGGCCGCCACCAGCACCGCCTTGGCATCGCGCAGGTCCCGTGCCCGGTCCTCCGCGGTGGCGTCGTCGCTGCCGTGCGCGACGAACAATGCTGTGGCCGGACCGCTGAACCCCCGCCACAGCGCGATCCGCAGGTCCTCGTGGTCGCGCAGCGCCGCCAGCAACCCGGGCAACGCCTCCCGCACATCGGGCCGGGAGAACAGCTGCGCGCTGCCCGCGACCACCCAGTCGATCCAGCCCGCGCGGTCGGTCCCCTCGAACGGCTCGAGGTCCGGTGTCGCGCCCAGCAGGGCGTCGAGCACGAGGTGCGCCTTCGACTCCCATCGTCGGGACAGGGCGGCCCGGCTGACACCGGCGCGGGTGGCGATGGCCCGCAGACTCAACTGCTCCCAACCCACCTCGAGCAGCATCTCGCGGGTCGCGGCGAGGACGTCGGTGTCGATCCGTGGGTCCCGGGGCCGCCCGGTGGGCGGTACGCCGGCTGTTGTCTGTGCACTCATCGCCTTGAATTGTCGGACACCGCGTCGCATCGCGCCATAGGCTCCATTTACGATCCCAGCGGCAACGGAACCGGGGGCGGGTGTCGGGTCGCGGGCACACCACCCCCATCCGGCGTCCCGGATCATCACTCCCGCACCGGGTTCGGCACGGGCCGCGACCCACCAGCAGTCCGCCACCTCGACGCGTTGCCGTCCTGCGTGAGCGGTGAGGATCCGGTGACGGAACCCGTTGCCACACAACCGAAAAAGGTCGCATCGGTTGCGCACCTCACGACGGCTTCCAGTTCGTCGCGGGGCGCCGTGCGGTGGGCGTGGCGGGAGAACACCCCGGGACTCGATCGCCGGGCGAGAGCAACGTCACCAATCTTGCCGACACTGCGTTGGTATATTTGCCGACAGGCCGTCGGGAAGATTGAGATTCCGTCGTCGGCTACATCGACAGATCACACCGACCAGGAGTTCACAGATGTTCCTCGCCCTGCGGGAGCTACGGTTCGCGCGATCCAGATTCGGCCTGATGGGTGGTGTCATCGCCCTCATCTCGGTGCTGATGGTGCTGCTGTCCGGGCTGTCCTCCGGCCTCGTCGAGGACGGCGTCTCGGGCCTGAAGGCCATGCCGGTCGACGGGTTCGCGTTCAACGAAGGCACCAAGACCGACTCCGCCTTCTCGCGCAGCGTCGTCACCGACGAACAGGTCGACGCGTGGCGCGCACAGCCCGGAGTCGCCGAGGCCCAGCCGTTCGGCAACATGCTCGTCAACGCCCACAACGACAAGGACGTGCCGGTCGACTTCGCGCTCTTCGGCGTTCCGACCGACTCGTTCCTCGCCCCCTCCGTCGCTCGCGGCACCGGACTGGGCGAGCCGAACGGCATCGTCATCAGCCGCAGCGCCCTCGACGCCGGCGTCGACCTCGGCGACACCGTCACGATCGATCGCCTCGGCACCGAACTGAAGATCGTCGGCGTCACCGACGGCAAGCAGACGTTCGGCCACGTCGACGTCGCCTACCTGCCGATCGACACGTGGCGCCTGCTGCACTCCGGTGTCCGCCCCGGCGAGCCCGTGCCCGCGCCGGCGATGACCGAGTCCACCGCCGTCGCGCTGAAGGCACAGCCCGGCACCACGCTCGACTACACCGCGGGCGACACGGCGGCGGGGACCTCCACCGTCGCGCTCGAGGACTCGTTCGCGTCGTCACCCGGCTTCAGCGCCGAAACCATGACCCTGAACCTCATCAAAGTGTTCCTGTACGCGATCTCCGCGCTCGTCGTCGGCGCCTTCTTCACGGTGTGGACGATCCAGCGAAAACACGAGATCGCGGTCATGCGGGCGATGGGCGCCTCCACCGGCTACCTACTGCGCGACGGCCTGGCGCAGGCGCTGATCCTGCTGCTCGGCTCGGTCGCCGTGGGCGCGGGCGTCGGCTACGGCTTCGGCTCGCTGATCGGCGGGGGAGTGCCGTTCCTGCTCGAGCCCGGCGCCGTCGCGGTCGCCGCGGCCGCGCTGACGGTCCTCGGACTGGTCGGCGCCGCGATCGCAATCGTCCGGATCGCCTCGGTCGACCCGTTGAACGCGCTGGGAGGCCAGCGATGAACGCCCGGGGCAGCAGCGCACAGGAGAACACCGTGAGCACCACCGACACCGCCATCGAGACCGCCGCCCTCGACATCGCCGACGCCAACCTGCGCCTCGGTGACGGCGAGCAGACCGTGACCGCCCTCGACGGGGTGAGCCTGACCGTCCGGCCGGGCGAGATGGTCGCCGTCGTCGGCCCGTCGGGCTCGGGCAAGTCCAGCCTCCTCGCGGTGGCGGGGGCGCTCACCACGCCGGACTCGGGCACCGTCCACGTCGGCGGCCGCAGCCTGCTCCACATGAAGCGCGCCGAGGCCGCGAAGTTCCGCCGGGCGCACATCGGCTTCGTGTTCCAGAGCGGCAACCTCATCCCGTCGCTCACCGCCGCCGACCAGTTGCGCCTGGTGTCACACCTCGGCAACACCGAGGGCAGGACATTCCGCGACCCGCTCGCACTGCTCGAGCAGGTGGGCCTGGGCCACAAGTCCGACCGCCGCCCCGACCAACTCTCCGGCGGCGAACGGCAGCGCGTCGGCATCGCCCGTGCCCTGGTGTCGTCGCCGTCGCTGCTGCTGGTCGACGAACCCACGGCCGCGCTCGACCGGGCCCGTAGCCACGAGATCGTGCAACTGCTGGCGCGGGAGACCCGGGAGTCGCGGGTGGGCACCGTGATGGTGACCCACGACTACGATGTTCTCGACTATTGCGACCGCGTGGTCGAGATGACGGACGGGCGGCTCGAACCCCGGTAGCCGACACGAGTGCGAGGAGGAGGGCGCGTGCCGCGGATCAGTGCACCGACTGTCGGTGAGCATCGAGCCGCGCAACAGCGTGCCCTCCTCGACGCCGCTCGGGAGGTGCTCTCCGAGGGCGCCACGGAGATCCCGTCGTTCGGCGAGGTCGCGGCCCGCGCCGGACTCGCACGTTCGAGCATGTACCAGTACTTCCGGTCCCGACAGCACCTCCTCGAGGCGCTCATCGAGGACTCCTTCCCCCGGTGGTCCGCCCGGGTCACCGCCGAGATGTCCGACGCAGGCGGCCCCGATCAGCGGGTGCTGGCCTATATCGACGCGAACCTGAAGCTCGTGGCCGAGGGCGAGCACGCCATCGCCACGGCGCTGGCGCAGATGGCGCCGGGGCCCGAACTGGACGCGAAGAGCCGCGCGATGCACGAGGACCTCGTCACCCCGCTGTCGGACGCGCTCGCCGAGCTCGGGGTGCCCGACGTGGCGGCGACCTCCGAACTCGTCAACGCCGTGCTGCACGCCGCGACCCGGCAGGTGGAGCGGGGCGGGGACATCGACCACGTCCGGCGCACCGCCGCGGATCTGATCCGTCCGTTCGTCACCGAGCTCGCCGGTCGGCCGGAGTGACGGTGCGGGCACTATGACTCGTTCCACACGTTCGGTTCCACGTGAAACGTTCGACAGCTCCGGTCCCGTGCGGCTCACGGACGCGGGGAACAACACCCATTAATCTGTTGTTGACCTGACCGACTCCGCGAGCTGCGCCGCCACCGGCGGAATCGCGCGAGCAGCAGTGAACCACCGCATCGCACGACTGCATCACAGGAACAGGAAAGGCCCGCATGACTACTCCGACCACGGTCCGTGACCTCATCATCGTCGGCTCCGGACCCGCCGGATACACGGCCGGCGTCTACGCCGCCCGTGCGGAGCTCGAGCCCCTGCTCTTCGAGGGCACCCAGTTCGGCGGCTCGCTGATGACCACCACCGAGGTGGAGAACTTCCCCGGCTTCCGCGAGGGCATCATGGGCCCGGACCTGATGGACGAGATGCGCGAGCAGGCCAAGCGCTTCGGCGCCGACATCCGCACCGAGGACGTCGAGGAAATCGAGCTGGACGGTCCGGTCAAGAAGGTCGTCGCGAACGGTGAGACCTACTACGCCCGCGCCGTCATCCTCGCGATGGGCGCCGCGGCCCGCTACCTCGGCATCCCCGGCGAGGAACGCCTCCTCGGCCGCGGCGTGAGCGCCTGCGCCACCTGCGACGGCTTCTTCTTCCGCGACCAGGACATCGTCGTGGTCGGCGGCGGCGACTCCGCGATGGAGGAGGCCACCTTCCTCACCAAGTTCGCCCGCTCCGTCACCCTCGTGCACCGCCGCGAGGAGTTCCGCGCATCCCGCATCATGCTCGAACGCGCCAAGGCCAACGAGAAGATCCGCTTCGTCACCAACGCCGAACCGATCGAGGTGCTCGGCGAGAACAGCGTCACCGGCCTCGTCGTCCGCGACACCGTCACCGGCGAGCAGTCCACGCTCGACGTGACCGGCATGTTCGTCGCGATCGGCCACGACCCGCGCAGCGAGCTCGTCAAGGGCCAGGTGGACGTCGACGCCGCCGGCTACGTGCAGGTGCAGTCGCCGACCACCGCGACCTCGACCGAGGGCGTGTTCGCCGCCGGCGACCTGGTCGACCACACCTACCGTCAGGCCATCACCGCCGCCGGCACCGGCTGCGCCGCCGCGATCGACGCCGAGCGCTGGCTGGCCGACCAGGGCGACATCACCGAGAACACCCTCTCGGCCGCAGGCGAGCCCGTCGCCGTCGACGCCTGACCCGCTCGTCCCCTCACCCGTTACCCATCCGGACAAGATCCCAGGAGGATCCCGTGGCGAACACCATCACCATCAACGACGACTCGTTCAAGCAGGAGGTTCTCGACGCCGAGAAGCCCGTGCTCGTCGACTTCTGGGCCACGTGGTGCGGCCCGTGCAAGATGGTGGCGCCGGTGCTCGAGGAGATCGCCGGTGAGCACGCCGACAAGCTCACCGTCGCCAAGCTGGACATCGACCAGAATCCGGGCGCGGCCCGTGACTTCCAGGTGATGTCGATTCCGACGATGATCCTGTTCCAGGGTGGCAAGCCCATCAAGACGATCGTCGGCGCGAAGGGCAAGGCGGCCCTCCTCAAGGATCTCGCCGACGTTCTCTGACCCGAATCCGCTCCATTCGGCCCGGTAGACACCGAACATGTCACCGGAGCAGGCCACAGTGTGACCCGACGGGCGCTACAGCCTTGTCACACTGTGGCCTACTGGATTGCCGATATCCGGGGGCGGTCTGAGAGAATCGATCGACGTCCGCAACGAAAGGCCCGCGAGCATGCAGCTACTCCGTCACGGCGATCACGGCCCCGCCGTCGCCGAGATTCGGGGTACTTTGACCGGCCTGGGCTTCCTCCACAACGGGGTAGCGGAAACGCAGCGTGAGACCGTCAACGGCTCACACTGGGTGGCTCCGGACGCCGTGTTCGATCACCACCTCGATTCCGCCGTCCGAGCCTTCCAGCAGCAGCGTGGCCTGTTGGTGGACGGCATCGTCGGCCCCGCGACGTACCGGTCGCTCAAGGAAGCGTCGTACCGCCTCGGCGCCCGCACCCTCATCTATCAGCTGTCCGCGCCGCTCTACGGCGACGACGTCGCCGCCCTGCAGACACGCCTGCAGGACCTCGGCTTCTACGTCGGACGGGTGGACGGCTACTTCGGCCCGCAGACGCACGAGGCACTCAGCTCGTTCCAGCGGGAGATCGGCATCGCCGCCGACGGCATCTGTGGTCCCGCGACGCTGCGGTCACTGGAACTGCTCGGCACCCGGGTCTCCGGTGGCTCGCCGCACGCGATCAGCGAGGAGGAGCTGGTCCGCCGCTCCGGCCCGCAGCTCAGCGGCAAGCGGATCGTCATCGATCCGGGGCTGGGCGGCGCCGACACCGGCCGCATCGTGCAGACCCCGAACGGCCCGATGAGCGAGGCCGAGATCCTGTGGGATCTCGGGAGCCGGCTCGAGGGCCGGATGGCGGCGACCGGGATGGAGACGTTCCTGTCCCGCCCGCCGCACGCCAACCCCAGCGAGGCCCAGCGGGCCGAGACGTCCAACGGGTTCGACGCCGACCTGATGATCGCGCTGCGGTGCGACAGCCACACCAGCCCGGCCGCGGGCGGCGTGGCCAGCTTCCACTTCGGCAACTCGCACGGCTCCACGTCGATGATCGGCCAGATCCTCACCGGCTTCATCCAGCGCGAGATCGTGGCTCGAACGCCCATGCGCGACTGCAGAACTCACGGACGGACCTGGGATCTGTTGCGGCTCACCAAGATGCCTACCGTTCAGGTTGACATCGGTTACCTCACAAACGATTCCGATGTTTCGGTGCTGACGAATCCCCGGTACCGGGACACCATCGCCGAGGCGATCCTCGTCGCTGTCAAGCGGCTGTACCTGCTGGGCCAGGACGACGCCCCCACCGGCACGTTCACGTTCGCCGAACTGCTCGCCGAGGAACTGTCCGGCGCGGAGCGGGCCCGGTAACGGTCCCTCGCCGTCACTCGGCGTTGCCGGAACCGCCCGGAAAGGGCCCTAGTGAGCCCCCACAGGGCTCTGTTCGCCGATATCGACCAGGGACAGGGTCGAGACCTCCAGAAGCCGCTCCAGGGCCGCTTCGACGTCCGCCTTCCACAGGTGGTCCCGATCGAGTTCGAGCCGCAACCGCGGGAACCGGTGGTGGGGTGCGACGACCTCGAACCCGACGTCGGTCAGGAAGTCGGCGCTGATCATGCATTCCTGAGGGGAACACTCGCGGGCCGCGGTCGCGGAGGGGACGTCGCTGGGAGAGGAGTCGGCGTCGGCGCGGATACCGAAGGCTTCCAGTGCTCGGACACCGCGGCGGACCAGATCGCCGACCGCCGCCTGGATGAGCGTCGCCCCCAACTCGAACTCGTCACCGGTCGGTTCCAGCCGCATCGTGGTCAGCAGGATCGCGTCGGCGCTCACCGGAGAGGTAGGGAAGAGGTCGGCCCGGGGCACCATGTTCGGCGGCGCATACAGCGCACAGCCGGCCGGCTTGTCGTCGACGAGGGCGACCTGGCCGCACGAACCCCACTCGAGCATGACCATCGACAGCCATGCTTCCTTCTCGAACTCGGGGTCGTGGAAACCACTGAACTCACGGGAGCTGCGAACCGCGGCCGGGTCCATTTCCCAGAAGACGCATCGCCGCGCGTGCGAGGACAGCTTGTCGAGTCCGTCCAGTGTGAGTGACGTGACGCTAGTCGACACTGTGTAAGCCAGCCTCCATGCTCGCCCCTCCTCGACGGAACTATCCCCTCCAGAATAGGGGATAGTTCCGTCGAGGGCCCGGCGACGATGTCCGCCCGTGAATCGGGCTGTCGAGCAGGATCTTTCGGAACCCACGACGCCGCAGCGTCCAGGGCCGACGATCTATAACGTCACAGTGACGAATTGGTCACGGGTGGCCGGGACCGGTGAGACGGGCTCAGTTGCCGCCCTGCTTCTCCATCATGCCCACGATGCGTTCCAGATCGTCGACCGAACCGAACTCGACGACGATCTTGCCCTTCCGCTTACCGAGGCTCACCGTGACGCGCGTGTCGAACGAACTCGACAGACGTTCGGCGACATCCTGCAGACCCGGCATCTGGATCGGCTTGCGCTTCACCGGTGGGGTAGGGGAGGGGCCCTCGCGGTTCGCGAGCATGACCGCTTCCTCCGTCGCACGGACCGACATGCCCTCGGCCACGATGCGGGCGGCGAGCACCTCCTGCGCGTCCGCTCCCGCCTCGAGCGACAGCAGCGCCCGTGCGTGGCCCGCGGACAGCACACCGGCCGCCACCCGACGCTGCACCGGGATCGGGAGCTTGAGGAGTCGGATCATGTTCGTCACGACCGGACGCGACCGGCCGATCCGCGCCGCCAGCTCCTCGTGGGTGACCTCGAACTCCTCGAGCAGCTGCTGATAGGCGGCCGCCTCTTCGAGCGGGTTGAGCTGCACCCGGTGAATATTCTCCAGGAGAGCATCGCGCAGCAGCGTTTCGTCCGTCGTCTCGCGGACGATCGCGGGAATCGTCTCGAGACCGGCGATCTGACTCGCCCGCCAGCGGCGCTCGCCCATGACGAGCTGGTACTGCTCCGGGCCGATCCGCCGGACGACGATCGGCTGCATCAGTCCGAACTCGCGGATCGAGTGCACCAGTTCGTTCAGCGCCTCCTCGTCGAAGACGTGGCGGGGCTGCTTGGGATTCGGCTCGATCAGGTGCGGCGGGATCTCGTGGTACACAGCACCGGCGGGGGAGAGGGGTTCCTCGTCGGTGCGGACCGCGGGAGTCGGGGTCGGGGCGCTCGCGACGACATCCGCGTCCTTCACGGCCGCGGCCGACTTCGCCGTGGTCTTGGCCGGAGCCTTCGCCGCGGCCTTCGCTGCGGTCTTCTTGGCAGCCTTCGGCGCGGGCGTGGCGGCCGCCGACTCCGCTGCGTCCGCCGGGGGATCCACAGGATCCTTGGTGGCGACACCGCCGGCCGGTGCCGACGTCCCGATGATGACGTCCGCGGCCGCGTTGCCCAGTCCCGGTCCACCGTTGGCCGGCCCTGTCGGGATCAGCGCCGCCAGCCCGCGGCCGAGCCCGCCCTTACGTGTCTGCGCCATCTCTACTGCTCCTGCGTCGTCGTGGTCATCCCGCGTGCCGCGAGTTCTCGGCCGGCGTCGAGATAGCTCATCGCCCCCCTCGATCCGGGGTCGTAGTCGAGGACCGTCATCCCGTAACCGGGAGCCTCGGACACCTTCACGCTGCGGGGAATGATCGCGCGCAACACCGCGTCGCCGAAGTGCTTGCGCACCTCCTCGGCCACCTGGTCCGCCAGCTTGGTGCGGGCGTCGTACATCGTCAGGAGCACGGTCGAGACGTGCAGTTCCGGATTGAGGTGCGCCTGAACCAGTTCGATGTTGCGGAGCAACTGCCCGACGCCTTCGAGTGCGTAGTACTCGCACTGGATCGGGATCAGCACCTCCTTCGCGGCGACCATCGCGTTGACCGTCAGCAGGCCCAGCGACGGCGGGCAGTCGATGAGGATGAAGTCGACGTCGATGTCGGCGAGCGCCTTCTCCGACAGCGCGTTCTTGAGGCGGTTCTCGCGCGCCACCATCGAGACGAGTTCGATCTCCGCGCCGGCCAGGTCGATCGTCGCGGGGATGCAGTAGAGGCGCTCGTTGTGGGGGCTCTGCTGGATCGCTTCCTTCGCGGTCACCTCACCGAGGAGCAGTTCGTAGCTCGACGGCGTCCCCGACGTGTGGGGGACACCCAGCGCGGTGCTCGCGTTGCCCTGCGGATCGAGATCGACGACGAGGACGGTGAGCCCCTGGATCGCAAGCGCCGACGCCAGGTTCACCGTGGAGGTGGTCTTGCCGACGCCACCCTTCTGGTTGGCGATCGTGAACACCCGACGATGCGACGGCTTCGGCAGGGTCACCGAATCAGGATGGAGCACCTGACTCGCACGCTGTGCGGCGGCGCCGATCGGCGTGTCCGCGAGGGAGATACCGGCGTAGGGGGAGTGGGCGAGGCTCTGGTCTCGACTGCCGCCGGTCGATTCGGGCGGGGCCGCAGTTTCACGTGAAACCGTTTCCCGTGAAACGGCGGATTCAGGTCCAGCCGACATCTACTGCTCCTTCACTTGATGACCACTCATGACGCAATTCTCAACCCTCGAGCTCTCGAATCCCGGTAACTCAGCGGTGCCGGCGACCGTGTTGCGCGACTCGTTCCGCGCTCACCACGATCGTCGGCACCGGCAACACATCACCACCACACTCGACGACCTCCAGCTTGCCAGCACCCAACCGACCAAGGGAAGCACGGTCCCGGGAAATCTCCTCCGCCGCACTCGAACCCTTCAACGCCAACATCCTCCCACCCACACGCACCAACGGAAGCGACCACCGCGCCAACCGCTCCAACGGAGCCACCGCACGCGACGTCACCACATCAGCACCCCCCACTTCCTTCACCACCCCCGCCTGCTCCGCACGCCCCCGCACCACCGTCACATTCTCCAACCCCACCGAATCCACGAACTCCTGCAAATACACCGACCGACGCAACAACGGCTCCACCAACGTCACCCGCACATCCGGACGCGCAATCGCCAACGGAATCCCCGGCAACCCCGCACCCGACCCCACATCGACCACCGACTCACCGGCCCCCACCAACTCACCCAACACCCCACAATTGAGCACATGCCGCACCCACAACCGCGGCACCTCACGCGGACCGATCAACCCCCGCACCACACCATCCGACGCCAACGACGCGTGATACGCCTCCGCCAACGACGCCCGCTCACCGAACACCCGAGCCACCGCACCGACAACATCCCACTGCTCATCAACCAGTTCCACGTGAAACATCCTCCCCAACCCACCACCACAACAACAAACTCTGACACCAGTTCTCGACACCACGACCGAGGTGGGGGAGGGGGGAGTTCGGACCCGGCCCAGTTCCCCGAGTCGACGGCGGGGATCCGGCGATCATGTTCCACGTGGAACAGTGCCCGTGCCACCGTTTCACGTGGAACACCGCGGTCCTGACCGGCGACACCCGCCCCTCGACGATGATCCGGGCCCGACATGCGCGATTCGGGGCACGCCGACAGTCGGCCCAGACTGGTGGCACGCCATCACATTCGGTCGCGGAAGGCGCACGGTCCCCGATGACGCATCGGGTCGCCGCGTGCGAGAGACCTGCGAACCACGCCCGGATGATTCACGTGAAACACCGCCACCGGATGACCGGTCCGCACGCTCCGACGGGACCGGATTGACGAGAGCCGAGCCGCACACTCCGCGGTCACCACCCCGATCGGCCTCCGCGTGCCGTGAGGGGCGCCGCGGGCATCCGATTCGAAGCCCCGATATCCGTTGAACCCCGAATCTGCTGTCACAGTGACGAAATGAGCCGGTATGGCCGGGTGGGGGCTCACGCCGGCACTGTCGCCGATATCCGACCAATCTGCTCTTTCATTGCCGCACAGCATGATTCACGTGAAACAAACCCGAATCGCGGTTCTTGTGACGCTGACGGCCTCGCTCGCGTAGCGTTCCGGCACACGGGGACGCGATCAGGGGGTGGCGGGATGGCAATCGGTCAGAGAATCCGCAGGGGGTGGCGGACCGCGGTCGTAGCGGCGGTTCTTGCCATCGGCTCGGCACTGTCGACGGGACCGGCCGGCGCCGAGCCGTTCCCGGTGCCGTACAACCTCTTCGTCCAGGACGAGTTCACCAACCCCGGCGGCTCGGCCGCCGGATCCAACGACTGGTCGTGCAAGCCGACCCCGGAACACCCCAACCCAGTGGTGCTCGTCCACGGCACTGGCGGCAATCGGCTCAACAACTGGACCACGTTCGCACCGTTGCTCGCCAACGAGGGCTACTGCGTCTTCGCGCCGACCTTCGGGAACTACGCCGACCAGCCGTACCCGATCAGCGCGGTCGGGGGTATGGCACGCGCGGAGGACAGCGCGGCCCAGATCGGCGCCTTCGTGGACGAGGTGCTCGCGGCAACGGGCGCGGCTCGGGTGGACATCCTGGGTGTCTCGCAGGGATCGGTCGTGCCCAACTACTTCGTCAAGTACCTCGGCGGCGCAGCCAAGGTCGACAAGTACGTCTCGCTCGGTCCGGCCTGGAACGGCAGTGCAGTCACCGGACCGGACGGTGGCGCAACGATTCTCGGCCTCGGCACCGACGACGCCCGTGGCCTGCTGCCGTTCTGCCAGGCGTGTCTCCAATTCCTGCCCGCGTCGCAGTTCATCGCGAAACTGCACGAGGGCGGCCTGTACGCGCCGGAAGTCACCTACACCAACATCATGACCCGCTACGACGAAGGGATCTGGCCGTACACCAGTGGCTACGTGGAGGGCCCCAACGCGACCAACATCGTGGTTCAGGACGGGTGTTCGCAGGACTACTCGGACCATATCGCGCTCTTGGCATCCCGCGTCACGGCCGGTCATGTGCTCAACGCCCTGGATCCGGCACATCCGCGGCCAGTGCCGTGCGTGTTCGTCGCGCCGTTCGTGGGCGGCTGACCGCTCCACGGCCGGAACGGCGGTGGGGGAGGGGAGGGTTCGAGTCAGCGCCGCTGACCGCGATGACGGTGGTGCGCAACGCGTTCAGCACTCACCACGATGGTCGGCACCGGCAACACGTCGCCGCCGCATTCGACGACCTCGAGCTTGCCGGCGCCCAGTCGTGCCAGCACCGCGTGGTCCCGGGAAATCTCCTCCGCCGCACTCGAACCCTTCAACGCCAACATCCTCCCACCCACACGCACCAACGGAAGCGACCACCGCGCCAACCGCTCCAACGGAGCCACCGCACGCGACGTCACCACATCAGCACCCCCCACTTCCTTCACCACCCCCGCCTGCTCCGCACGCCCCCGCACCACCGTCACATTCTCCAACCCCACCGAATCCACGAACTCCTGCAAATACACCGACCGACGCAACAACGGCTCCACCAACGTCACCCGCACATCCGGACGCGCAATCGCCAACGGAATCCCCGGCAACCCCGCACCCGACCCCACATCGACCACCGACTCACCGGCCCCCACCAACTCACCCAACACCCCACAATTGAGCACATGCCGCACCCACAACCGCGGCACCTCACGCGGACCGATCAACCCCCGCACCACACCATCCGACGCCAACGACGCGTGATACGCCTCCGCCAACGACGCCCGCTCACCGAACACCCGAGCCACCGCACCGACAACATCCCACTGCTCATCAACCAGTTCCACGTGAAACATCCTCCCCAACCCACCACCACAACAACAAGAGAAAGGCCGAGGGGATCTCAGTCCTGGGACTGAGATCCCCTCGGCCTCTGCACCGACGTCAGCCGGCCGCAATCAATCCTTCAGCACGACCACGCGACGGTTGGGCTCGGCGCCCTCGCTCTCGCTGGACACACCGTCGACCTTGGCGACGGCGTCGTGCACGATCTTGCGCTCGAACGGCGTCATCGGGGTGAGCTCCTCGCGCTCGCCCGAGGCGAGAACACGCTCCGCAGCGGCCTTGCCGAGCTCGCTCAGCTCCGCGCGACGTCCGGCACGCCAGCCGGCGACGTCGAGCATGAGGCGGCTACGCACACCGGTGGACTGCTGGACCGCGAGACGCGTCAACTCCTGGAGCGCGTCGAGCACCTCGCCCTTACGGCCGACGAGCTTGGACAGGTCGTCGCCGCCGTCGATGCTCACGACCGCGCGGTCGCCCTCGACGTCGAGATCGATGTCGCCGTCGAAGTCCAGGACGTCGAGCAGTTGCTCGAGGTAATCGCCGGCGATCTCGCCTTCCTCGATCAGATCGTCCTCGGTGTCGGTGTCCGCATTCTGAGTCTCGAGTACCACGTCTGTACCCTCCCTGATCTCACCGGCCCGGGCGGTGTCCTGCTCACTGGTCATCGTCGTTCTCTCTTCTCGAGGTCAGCGCCGCTTGCGCTTGTTGCTCTTGGGGCGGTTCGCTGCCGGCCGCGGCTTCGGCTTGGGACGCTGCTGCGCGGTCGAGCCACCACCCGATCCGGTGCGTCCGTCAGCCGCCGATTCTCCGGTCTCCGAGGCCTCTGAGGTCTCCGTGTCGCTCGACTCGGCGTCGACCACAGTGGTGGACGGGGCCGCCTTCTTCTTCTTGTCGAGCGACGGACGGGCACCCGGCTTGGGCGCGTTGTCGGCACGACGCTCCAGTGCGGCCTGCTTCTTGGCGTCCTCCTCCGCGTCGATCTTGCGGAACACGAGGTGCTGCTGCGCGTAGGTCCAGATGTTGTTCGACACCCAGTACAGGAGGATGGCGATCATCAGGAACGGACCACCGACGAGCACGCCGAGCGGGAACACCCACAGCGCGAGCTTGTTCATGATCGCGGACTGCGGGTTGGCCGCGGCGGCGGCGCTCTGACGCGCGACCGAGGCCCGCGAGTTGAAGTGCGTCGCGACCGAGGCGATGACCATGAGCGGAATCGAGACTGCCGCCACGTTCAGGACCGTCGGCACGGTGCCGTACGCACCGAACGACTCGAGTGTCTCCTTCGGCATCGTGATGTACGACGAGATCGGGGCACCGAACAGTCGAGCACTCAGGAACGACTGGACGTCGGCGGCGCTGAAGAAGTAGTTCGCGGTGTTCGCGTTGTCCTCGACCGACATGCCGAGCTGGCCGTAGCCGGTGCCGGTGCGGTTGAACGAGCGCAGTACATGGAACAGACCGATGAACACCGGCGCCTGCAGCAGCACCGGCAGACAGCCCATGACGGGGTTGAAGCCGTGTTCCTTCTGCAGCTTCTGCATCTCCAGGGCCATCCGCTGGCGGTCCTTGGAGTACTTCTTCTGCAGCGCCTTGATCTGCGGCTGCAACTCCTGCATCTGCCGCGTGGTGCGCACCTGCTTCACGAACGGCTTGTAGAGGATGGCGCGCAGCGTGAAGACCAGGAACATGACGGACAGCGCCCACGCGAAGCCGTTGTCGGCTCCCAGAACGGCGCCGAACACCTTGTGCCAGACCCACAGGATCCCGGACACCGGATAGTAAATGAAGTCGAGCACGGCTCTAAGTACTCCTCTGTTCGTCCACGTTCACCACACCGTGGTGTTGGGCAAGTTCGGGGCGAGCGTGGCGCGTCATTCCTGGCTCGCATGATGGTGGATGTGTCGTCCGCGTCGCTCCGGGACGGGATCCCACCCACCAGGGTGCCAGGGCGCGCACTTCACCAACCTCACGACAGTGAGCGCCGAACCCTTCACCGCACCGTGAGTGCGTAGCGCGTCGACCGCGTACTCGCTGCAGGTCGGTGTGAACCGACAGGTCGGCAGACGGAGTGGGGACACGTAGGTCCGGTACAGCTCGATGAGGAAGATCAGGACGCGCGCGGGAAAGCGTCGCAGCGTCGTCCAGAGGGTGCCCGCGAACGACGAAGAGCGCGGACCGGAATCGGTCCGCGCCTCGTCGAGTTCGCTGCTCATGCCGGATCGCTTTCGTCAGCCAGCAGATCCATCTTTCGGAGCACGGATCGCAACTGCTTGTCGAGTTCCCGGGAAGTCGCGGTCGCCGAACCGGGCAACGCGCGAATCACCACGTCGGTATCCACGGGAACGGTGTCGACCAACCCGGCACAGATATGACGAAACCGGCGAGCGACTCGATGTCGAATCACCGCCGGCCCGACAGCCTTGCTGACGACGAGCCCGAAACGGGGGCCGTCGATGCTCACCAGGGTGTCGGTCGAACCACGCTCGAGAGCGTGGACGACCAGATCTCGTCTACCCATCCGACGTCCGCCGCGCACCGTCGTGGAGAAATCCGAGCGACGACGCAGGCGGTACGGCTCAGGTAACACCCCGAGCTCCTGAAGTCAGGATCGAAATCAGGCGGTGAGCTCGGCGCGGCCCTTACGGCGACGCGCCGACACGATTGCACGACCCGCACGGGTCCGCATACGAAGACGGAAGCCGTGAACGCGCGCGCGGCGGCGATTGTTCGGCTGGAACGTCCGCTTGCCCTTGGCCACGGTCAACACTCCTCGAAGCTCGGTGACGCCGGTCGGCGTCGGTCTAACATTTCAATGGGAAATCCGGTGATCACACGAGAGCACGGGGGCGCGACCTCAGGCCAGCGCACATCCTCCACCATCGGGTGACTGTTCGAGAGTACTGATCGCCGCAGGCAAGGTCAAACCAGCTCAGTCTCGAGACCTCGAGAGTTCGGCGGCCGCGCCGGGAGCGAGTTCGAATGCACCAATCGCGTGGAATCGCAGTGCAGGAACCGACCGATTGTTACCGTCCCTGCATGGCACAGCCGAAGCCCGGATGCTCGCGTCGCTTCGTGGATCTCGCCCGCTGCGAATCAGCCTGCACCTCGCGACGCTCGAGAACCGGGACTGTAAGACAACTAACACCACCGCGCCGGCACCGTGTCGCCGCCGGCGGTGCCGGCACCTCCTCCGCCTGAGCGCATACCACCAGGTGACAGCCTCGAGTGTTCGGTGCGTGCCGGACACCGAGCGGACGAGCCCCACACTCGAGCGTTGTCCACATCTGTGGATAATTGTGTGGAAACACAGCTCGGGTGGCATATTCGTTGCCCAGTAAGGGGTCCAGCCTCACCGGGGGGAGCTCAACCGACAACCACGGCGACGGGTCGATCAGGCCCGCATACGGGGAGGACACACAGTGAACGACGATCCGAACGCCTTGGCGAATGTCTGGCGCGACGTCGTTGCAGAACTGACCTCCGATGCCGGGGACGGCGCAGCACTCACCAAGGCACAGAAGGCGTGGCTCGCGCTGGTCAAGCCGCTCACGTACGCGCAGGGCTTCGCGCTGTTGTCGGTGCCCTCGCCGCTCGCGCAGGAAGCGATCGAACGCGATCTGCGGGAGCCGATCCTGCGCGCCCTCAACCTCCATCTGGGGCAGAAGGTCGAAGGACTCGGCGTGCGCATCGCCGCACCGTCCGAGGAAGCCGACCCCCTCGACGAGCCCCTGAGCAGCAACGACCTCGACGCCGTGCCCCGCGGGAACGAGCGCGTCGGGTCCACCGATTTCGCCGACGCCGGGTCGAATGCGCACCGCCGACGCCATCTGGCGATGGGCGCCGCCGACCCCGTCGCGACGGACCTCGCCGAGCACGAGGAGGTCGACGACGACCGCGAGGCGCTCGCCAGCGTCCACGAATCCTGGCCGTCGTACTTCACCAAGCCGCCGGCGAGCACCACGACGTCCTCGTCGGGCGGCAACAGTCTCAACGCGAAGTACACGTTCGACACGTTCGTCATCGGCGCCTCCAACCGGTTCGCGCACGCCGCGGCGGTCGCGATCGCCGAGGCACCGGCACGCGCCTACAACCCGCTGTTCATCTGGGGTGCGTCCGGCCTGGGCAAGACGCATCTGCTGCACGCCGCCGGCCACTATGCGCAGCGGCTGTTCCCCGGCATGCGGGTCAAGTACGTCTCCACCGAGGAGTTCACGAACGACTTCATCAACAGTCTTCGTGACGACCGCAAGGTCGCCTTCAAACGGCGGTACCGCGAGACCGACATCCTGCTCGTCGACGACATCCAGTTCATCGAGGGCAAGGAAGGTATCCAGGAAGAGTTCTTCCACACCTTCAACACCCTCCACAACGCGAACAAGCAGATCGTGGTGTCCTCGGACCGCCCGCCCAAGCAGCTCGCGACGCTCGAGGAGCGGCTGCGGACCCGCTTCGAGTGGGGCCTGATCACCGACGTCCAGCCGCCTGAACTCGAGACGCGGATCGCGATCCTGTCGAAGAAGGCACGGATGGACCGCCTGGATGTCCCGCACGACGTCCTCGAGTTGATCGCCAGCCGGATCGAACGCAACATTCGCGAGCTCGAGGGGGCACTCATCCGTGTGACGGCGTTCGCGTCGCTCAACCGGCAGGCGCTGGACCTCAAGCTCGCGGAGGTGGTGCTCCGGGACCTGATGCCCGATTCGGCGGCACTCGAGATCAATGCGGCGACGATCATGGCGGTGACCGCCGAGTACTTCAATACGTCGATCGACGACCTGTGTGGACCGGGCAAGGCCCGACCGCTCGCGCAGGCCCGCCAGATCGCCATGTATCTGTGCCGCGAGCTCACCGACCTGTCACTGCCCAAGATCGGCCAGACGTTCGGCCGGGACCACACGACGGTCATGTACGCGGACAAGAAGATCCGCAAGGAGATGACTGAGCGGCGCAAGGTCTACGACCAGGTGCAGGAGCTCACGGCCCGCATCAAGCAGCGCTCCAAGAGTTGACGGGCCCGGCCCGTCTCGAGAACGGCCATACCGCACGATCGACCGACATCCGCACGGATTCTCCCGTGCGGATGTCGTGTTTCCGGGGTGACTCGAGACACGAATTCGAAAGAATTAACACCTGTGGATAGGTGTGTGTATAAGGTGTAATCGCTGTGGACAACTGTGGGACAACTTCGAACTGTCTCGAGGTATCCACAACCGTGCCCGATTCGTCCTCGAGTGCGTCCTCGAGAAGTCCCCATGCCTCGAGCACCAGGGACCAGCGGCTTCGGGTGTCCATCCACAGATTCCACAGTGCCTATTACTGAGATTGAAGTCTTCTCGAGAGAGATTCTTTGAAAACAGGTCCTGTGAACACTCCGGGCGAACCTGACTGTTGACGGCCCGCCTCGAGGTGTCTCGAGACGCCGGCGTCCGCTTTTCAACACGACGTCCGAACGCATACGGTGTCCTCTGGCCGCTGTGTCAGACTGCTAACGCAGCCTCTGCAGCCTTCGTTCGCAGCTGCCGCAGATTCGTCCGTGCCTACCGAGAGGAACACCCGAGCGATGGAGCTTGGAAGTATGAAGTTTCGCGTTGCTCGGGAGGACTTCGCCGACTCCGTCGCATGGGTCGCGCGCAGTCTGCCGTCGCGGCCGCCGGTGCCCGTCCTCGGTGGCGTGCTGCTCGGCGCAGACGAGCAGGGACTGACCGTCTCCGGTTTCGATTACGAGGTCTCGGCGCAGGTCCGCGTCTCCGCGGAGGTCACCACCACCGGTCAGGTCCTCGTGTCCGGCAAGCTCCTCGCCGACATCACCCGGGCCCTGCCCAACAAGCCCGTCGACGTGACCGTTGACGGCACCCGCGTGCTCATCACGTGTGGCAGCGCCAAGTTCTCACTGCCCACCATGCCCGTCGAGGACTACCCGCAGCTGCCGACGCTGCCGCAGCAGACCGGCTCGGTGCCGGTCGATCTGTTCTCCGAGGCCATCAGCCAGGTCGCCGTCGCGGCCGGCAAGGACGACACCCTCCCGATGCTCACCGGCATCCGTGTCGAGATCGAGGGCACCAGCGTGGTCCTCGCGGCCACCGACCGCTTCCGGTTGGCCGTGCGTCAGCTCGAGTGGATGCCCACCGCCGGAGAGACCTCCGCCGCGGTTCTGGTGCCCGCCAAGACGCTGTCCGAGTCCGCGAAGACGCTGGGCGGCAACACCCTTGCACCGGTCGAGCTCGCGCTCGGAGCGGGGGCATCGGTCGGTTCGGAGGGCATGCTCGGCATCGTCGCCGACGGCCGCCGCACCACCACTCGCCTGCTCGACGCCGAGTTCCCCAAGTTCCGCCAGCTGCTCCCGGCAGAGCACACCGCGATGGCCACTGTCGAGGTGGCACCGCTGGTCGAGGCCATCAAGCGTGTCGCCCTGGTTGCCGAGCGCGGTGCGCAGGTGCGGCTCGAGTTCAACGCCGACGGCCTGCTGCTGTCCGCCGGTGGCGACGACGCCGGCCGCGCCGAGGAGTCGCTCGAGGCCGATTTCCAGGGTGAGCCGCTGATCATCGCGTTCAACCCCGGCTACCTCATCGACGGACTCACGTCGCTGCACTCCGAGCGTGTGCTGTTCGGCTTCACCACGCCCAGCCGCCCCGCGGTGCTACGTCCGGCCGGCGAGGAGGAGCCCGAGCGCGGCGAGTCCGGTGCATTCCCGGCGCCGGAGAGCGACTACACCTACCTGCTGATGCCGGTTCGACTGCCGGGCTGATCCCCGCGTCGCAGCCGGCGCCGCAGGGACCCCGCTCGAATCACCACTAGTGGAGGGACATCTCACGATGCAGCTCGGACTGGTCGGACTCGGCAAGATGGGCTTCAACATGCGCGCCCGGCTGCGCGACCGCGGGCACGACGTGGTCGGCTACGACCCGCGACCCGAGGTCAGCGACGTCTCCTCGCTCGCCGAGTTGGCGTCGCGGCTGTCCGGTCCCCGCGTGGTGTGGGTGATGGTGCCCGCCGGCGAGATCACCCGGAGCACGGTCGCGGAACTGGCGACGGTCCTCGAATCCGGTGATCTGGTGATCGACGGCGGGAACTCCCACTACCGCGACGACCGGATGCACGCGGATCTCCTCGCGAAGCGCGGCATCGGATACCTGGATTGTGGTGTCTCCGGTGGCGTCTGGGGGCTTGCCGAGGGCTACGGCCTCATGGTGGGTGGCTCGGACACCGACGTGACGCGGGCGATGCCGGTCTTCGACGCGTTGCGTCCCGACGGCGACCGGGCCGGTGGCTTCGTCCACGCGGGACCGGTCGGTGCCGGCCACTACGCGAAGATGGTCCACAACGGCGTCGAGTACGGGCTGATGCAGGCATATGCCGAGGGCTACGAACTGCTCGACGCCGCGGACCTCGTCACCGATGTGCCCGGCGTGCTGCAGGCGTGGACGCACGGCACCGTGGTCCGTTCGTGGCTGCTCGAGCTGCTGGTGAAGGCGCTCGCCGAGGATCCCGGTTTCGCCGAGATCTCCGGGTACACAGAGGATTCCGGTGAGGGACGCTGGACGGTGCAGGAGGCACTGGACCGCGCGGTCCCGGCACCGGTGATCTCCGCCGCGCTGTTCGCGCGGTTCGCGTCGCGTCAGGCCGATTCGCCGGCGATGAAGGCCGTGTCGGCGCTGCGGAACCAGTTCGGCGGGCATTCCGTGCGGGCGGCGGATTCGGGAACGGCGACCCGAGGCTAGTGTTCGTCCGCAAGTTCTCCCTCCGCGACTTCCGGTCGTGGGACGCCGTGACCGTCGATCTCGAGCCGGGTGCCACCGTGTTCGTCGGCCGTAACGGGCACGGCAAGACCAATCTGCTCGAGGCACTGGGGTACCTGTCGACGCTGTCGTCGCACCGGGTGTCGACCGACGCCCCGCTGATCCGGGCGGGTGCCGCCCAGGCGTACGCGGGCGCGATGGTGGTCAACCACGGGCGCGAGCTGGGCATCGACATCGAGATCAACGACGGGAAGGCCAACCGGGCCCGCATCAACCAGTCACCGGCCCGCCGCCCGCGGGAGATCGTCGGGATCCTGCAGACGGTGCTGTTCGCGCCCGAGGACCTGTCGCTGGTACGTGGCGACCCGGGGGACCGTCGGCGGTTCCTCGACGAGCTGCTGACGTCGCGGATTCCGCGGATGGCCGCGGTGCGCGCCGACTACGACAAGGTGCTGCGTCAGCGGTCGGCCCTGCTCAAGACCGCGGGCGGGGCGTTGCGCCGCGGCTCCAGGTCGTCCGATGGCGCGAGTGCCCTTGCCACCCTTGATGTCTGGGACGGACATCTCGCGGCACACGGTGCACAGCTACTCGAGGCTCGGTTGCGTCTGGTACACGATCTCGCCCCGCACCTGGTGGCGTCGTACCGCTCGTTGGCGCCGGAGTCGCGACCGGCGTCGGTGCGCTACCGCAGTAGCCTCGGCAGCTCGCTCCCTCCCGAATTGCTCGACCCGACAAGGGAACCCGACCGCGAGGACGTGGAACTGCTCGAGGCGAGCTTCCTGCACGAGCTGTCGGTGATGCGGCAGCGGGAGATCGAGCGCGGCGTGTGTCTGGTGGGTCCGCACCGCGACGACCTAGAACTGATTCTGGGCGATCAGCCAGCGAAAGGTTTTGCAAGCCATGGTGAATCGTGGTCTTTTGCGCTGTCCATGCGACTGGGTGCGTTCTTCCTGCTGCGCGACGACGGCAGCGACCCGGTCCTGATGCTGGACGACGTGTTCGCGGAACTGGATCGCAAGCGCCGGACCGCGCTCGCGGGTGTCGCGGCCGAGGCCGAGCAGGTGCTCATCACCGCCGCGGTGGCCGAGGACGTACCGGACGAGCTGTCCGCCACCCGTTTCGGGGTGGAGGCGCACGACACCGAGCGGGGGCGGATCTCGCAGATCACCGCGCTCGGCCGGATCACCACGACGGGAGGCGAACGATGACCGACGAGCAGTCCGAGTCCCAGGCCGGTCCGCAGCCGGAACTCAAGGGCATCGACCTGGCCCGGCGGGCGCTCGAGGAGGCCCGCGCCGCCGCCAAGGCCAACGGCAAGGCCGTCGGGCAGGGGCGGTCGTCGCCGCGCGGCGGCGGCATCCGGGCGTTGCGGTCCCGCCGTCGGAAGAGCTGGTCGGGGGCCGGCCCGGACGATCGCGATCCGCAGCCGTTCGGCGCGCTGGTGGGCGCCGTGTCGAAACAGCGCGGCTGGTCTTCGCAGGTGTCCGAGGGCACAGTCCTGGGCCGCTGGGTCGATGTCGTCGGCCCGGACATTGCGGCACACGCCGAGCCGACCGGTCTGCGGGACGGTGTGCTGAGCGTGTCGGCGGAGTCGACGGCGTGGGCGACCCAGCTGCGGATGATGCAGTCACAGATCCTCGCGAAGATCGCGGCGGCCGTCGGGCACGGTGTCGTGAAGTCGCTGCGAATCACCGGTCCCACCGCGCCTAGCTGGAGAAAGGGCGATCGGCACATTTCCGGTCGGGGCCCGCGGGACACCTACGGCTGACCCCTAGGATTACCTATTACGTCGTGTTACAGTTACGCCACTTCGTCGAGTGAGTGAACTGGGTCACGATGCTGCCGGGTGCGGCGGACGGGATCCGTCAGTACCTGGGAGTGGTCATGTCCGTAACGCACACCCCGCACACGCCCGCCACCGCCGAGCCGGAGCACATCCTGCTGCAGGCCCGCAACGTCGAGTTCGACTGGTCCGACCTGCCGATGCACTGGATTCCCGGTGACCCGTTCAGCACCCACGTGCTCAACGTCCTGCACCTACTGCTGCCTGCCGGCGAGGAGTGGTTCGTCGAGACCTACAAGGAGGCGCTGCCCCTCATCGGGGACGAGCGGCTGCGCGAGGACGTCGTCGGATTCATCGGCCAGGAAGCGATGCACGCGGGCGCCCACACCGGTGTTCTCGAGCACCTGCGGGCGAACGGGCTCGATCCGACGCCCTACACCGACCAGATGCACTGGGCGTTCCGGAAGCTGCTCGGTCCCCGGCCGCTGACCGGTCGCCGCGCCGAGAACCACCTCATCGAACGCCTCGCGATCATCGCGGCCGTCGAGCACATCACGGCGTTCCTGGGGGACTGGGTGCTCAATGCCGACGGGCTCGACCGCGCCGGCATCCACCCCACGATGCTGGACCTGTTGCGCTGGCACGGTGCCGAGGAGGTGGAGCACCGTTCGGTCGCCTACGACGTGATGCGCTACTTCGACAAGCGTGAGACACGCCGGATCCGTACCCAGCTGATCGTGACACCGATGATCGTGTGGCTGTGGGTGCGCGGCACCCGATTCCTGATGCGCAACGATCCCGAACTCGCGAACTGGGCGCCCAGTCGCCGACGTCCGAAGGTGTCCGACTTCGTGGCCGCCGGTCGACGTGGAACCCTGCCCACGGCAATGGAACTCGGCAAGCGGATGTCGACCTACTTCCGTCGTGACTACCACCCCGGCAAGGAGGGGTCCACGGCCCAGGCCGTGGCCTACCTGGCATCCTCCCCGGCAGCGCGGGCGGCCACGCGGTGAAACTGCCCCGCGTACGCGACCTGCTCGCCGCTCACGAGGCCCTCGCCCGACCGGCCCCGCCGGCCGATCTGCGCGGTCGTGACCGACCCGACCGCGCCATGACGATCGTCGAGGCCGTGGCGGACAAATACCTGCGGGTGCTCACCGCGTACGACTACGACCCGGCGGTGGCGGGGCACAACCCGGACACCGCGATGACGCTCGTCGTCACCGAGCGCACGATCGTCGCCGAGGACGAGAACGTCGCGGCGCTGACGTTCGCGGCTGTGGACGGCGGCGAGGTGCCGCCATGGCAGCCGGGCTGTCACCTCGACTTCCATCTGCCGTCGGGCCGGCGACGCCAGTACTCGCTGTGCGGTGATCCGGCCGATCGCCGGCACTACCGCATCGCGGTCCGCTCGATCCCCGACGGCGGGGGCGGATCGATCGAGATGCACGGCCTCACCCCGGGCACCGCGGTCACGGTGCGGGGTCCGCGCAACGGTTTTCCGTTCGTGCCCGAGGGCAGCGCCCTGTTCGTCGCCGGGGGCATCGGCATCACGCCGATTATCGCGATGGTGCGCGCCGCACGTGAGGCCGGAATGGACTGGCATTTCGTCTATTCCGGCCGTTCCCGCGAGTCCATGCCGTTCCTCGCGGAAATCGAGTCGTGGGAGGCCGAACGGGTGTTCGTCCGACCCGACGACGAGTTCGGCCTGCCCACCACGACCGACCTGCTGAGCCGCGCACCGGCCGGGGGAGCGGTGTACTGCTGCGGTCCCACCCCGATGCTCGACGCCGTCAGGGGCGGTTTCGCGGCCTCGGGTGCCAATGCCCTGCACTTCGAACGATTCGGTGCGCCACCGGTTCTCGACGGCAGGCCGTTCGAGGTGCAGTTGGTGAGCACCGGGGAGGTGCTGGACGTTCCGGCCGACGAATCGGCGCTCGAGGTGATCCGGGAACGCCTGCCCGGTGTCGGCTACTCGTGCCGGCAGGGCTTCTGCGGCACGTGCCGGGTGCGGGTGCTGTCGGGCACGCCGGACCACCGTGAAACGCGTCTGACGCCGGAGGAGCAGGTGGACCAGATGCTGATCTGCGTCTCCCGTTCCGACGGCGGACGCCTCGTCCTCGATCTCTGATCCGTGAGCCGAAACGCTTGACCGAGAGGAACTTCCATGAGCACGCCGCACTCCGCCGACTCGGGCTCGCCGCGGCCCCGGTTAGTCACCGTCGGTGACGTCCGGCTCGCGGTCTTCGAGCAGGGCAACCCGGACGGTGAGACCCTCCTGCTGGTGCACGGCTGGCCCGACACCCACGAGCTGTGGCAGCACGTGATCCCGCACCTCGCGGACCGGTTCCGGATCGTCAGCTACGACACCCGCGGTGCCGGGGCCAGTTCGGCGCCGGTCGCGGTGTCGGCGTACGCGCTGCCCGAGCTGGCGAAGGACCTGTTCGCGGTGATCGACGCCGTCAGCCCCGACGCCCCGGTGCACGTGCTCGCGCACGACTGGGGTGCGGTGGAGACGTGGGAGGCGGTGTGCGAGCCGGGCGCCGGGCGGCGGATCGCGTCGTACACGTCGATCTCGGGGCCCAACCTCGACCACCTCGGTGCGTGGATGCGGCGGTCGCTCACGCAGGGCCGGATCGCGGGACCACTCGCGCAGGCCGCGGCGTCGGGGTACACGGTGCTGTTCCAGATCCCCGGAGTCGGCACGCTGCCGTTCCGGCTGGGGCTGTGGCGGATCTGGCCCACGTTCCTGCGGTTCTTCGACCGGATCGACCCGTCGCTGGTCCGGCCGGCGCCGACGCTGCGGGCGGACATGGTGACCGGGCTCAAGCGGTACCGGGCCAACATCCGGCCGCGGCTGCGTCACCCGCGTCAGCGGCGCACCGACGTGCCGGTGCAACTCATTCTCAACCGGCGGGACCTGGCGGTGCGGCCGGTGGGCTACGAGGACACCGGACGGTGGGTCTCGGACCTGCGGCGACGCGAGCTTCCGGCGGGCCACTGGTCGCCGATCTCGCACGGGTCGGACGTGGCCCGGCTGACCGCCGAGTTCGTCGATGATCTTCGCGGGACAACCGCAGCCGAGGGCGCTGAGGCCGGTTCCGCCTAGGGTTTCACCCGCCGGGGGGCGAGAAAAGTCGCCTGCGGGGCAGCTGGGGGTGTGTTAGGTGCCCTGTATGTCGGTACGTACACGTAAGATGGTCGAGTAACTAGCGGCGAATCTCGACACACCGCTCGCGGTGCCTCGTTGTGCGTGGCCGAGCAGGGACCTCTCCGGGACCTCTCCGGGACCCTCAGGGAACTACGGCCACCGTGTCTCGAAGCGCAGTGCAGAGCCGTGTCGGCACAGTACGGAGAAGGAGAGCTACCCACCCGTGGCTGCCCAGAAGTCAGACAAGAGCAACACCTACGGCGCTTCCTCCATCACCGTCCTCGAAGGACTGGAAGCGGTCCGCAAGCGTCCCGGCATGTACATCGGTTCCACCGGTGAACGCGGCCTGCACCACCTGATCTGGGAGGTCGTCGACAACTCGGTCGACGAGGCGATGGCCGGCTACGCGAGCAAGGTCGAGGTGACCCTGCTCGAAGACGGCGGCATCCAGGTCGTCGACGACGGCCGCGGTATCCCCGTCGCGATGCACGCCTCCGGTGCCCCCACCGTCGAGGTCGTCATGACCCAGCTGCACGCGGGTGGCAAGTTCGACTCCGACGCCTACGCGGTGTCCGGTGGCCTGCACGGCGTCGGCATCTCGGTCGTGAACGCGCTGTCCACCAAGGTCGAGGTCGACATCAACGTCGACGGCCACCACTGGACACAGACGTACGACCACGCCAAGCCGGGTCCGCTGGTGCAGGGCGAGCCGACGAGGGAGACCGGCACCACCGTCCGGTTCTGGGCGGATCCCGAGATCTTCGAGACCACCACCTACAACTTCGAGACGGTCGCACGTCGCCTGCAGGAGATGGCGTTCCTCAACAAGGGACTCACCATCACCCTCACCGACGAGCGCGTCGCGGAGGAGGAGATCACCGACGACGTCGTCTCCACCACCGCCGAGGCCCCCAAGACGGCCATCGAGACCGAGGAAGAGGCCGCGGCGCCGAAGGCACCGAAGGTCAAGTCGCGCGTCTACCACTACCCGGGTGGCCTCGAGGACTACGTGCGGTTCATCAACCGCACCAAGCAGCCGATCCACAACTCGGTCGTCGGCTTCACCGCGAAGGGCACCGGCCACGAGCTCGAAATCGCGATGCAGTGGAACTCCGGCTACTCGGAGTCGGTGCACACGTTCGCGAACACCATCAACACCCACGAGGGTGGCACCCACGAGGAGGGCTTCCGTGCGGCGCTCACCTCGGTGGTGAAGAAGTACGCGAAGGACAAGAAGCTCGTCAAGGACAAGGATCCGGAGCTCACCGGTGACGACATCCGCGAAGGTCTCGCCGCGATCATCTCGGTGAAGGTCGCCGAGCCGCAGTTCGAGGGCCAGACCAAGACCAAGCTCGGCAACACCGAGGTCAAGTCGTTCGTGCAGAAGGCCTGCAACGAGAACATCGCGCATTGGTTCGAGTCGAACCCCGCGGACGCCAAGACCATCGTCACCAAGGCCGTGTCGTCGGCGCAGGCCCGCACCGCGGCCCGCAAGGCCCGTGAGCTGGTCCGCCGCAAGAGCGCCACCGACATCGGCGGCCTGCCCGGCAAGCTGGCCGACTGCCGCTCCAACGATCCGAGCAAGTGCGAGATCTACATCGTGGAGGGCGACTCCGCAGGCGGCTCGGCCAAGTCGGGCCGTGACTCGATGTACCAGGCGATCCTGCCGCTGCGCGGCAAGATCATCAACGTCGAGAAGGCCCGGATCGACCGCGTCCTCAAGAACGCCGAGGTCCAGTCGATCATCACCGCGTTCGGCACCGGCATCCACGACGAGTTCGACATCAGCAAGCTGCGCTACCACAAGATCGTGCTGATGGCCGACGCCGACGTCGACGGCCAGCACATCGCGACGCTGCTGCTGACGTTGCTGTTCCGGTTCATGCGCCCGCTCGTCGAGCAGGGCCACGTGTACCTGGCGCAGCCGCCGCTGTACAAGCTCAAGTGGCAGAAGGGTGCCGCCCCCGAGTTCGCGTACTCCGACCGCGAGCGCGACGGCCTGCTCGAGGCCGGCGCGTCGTCGGGCAAGAAGATCAACAAGGACGACGGCATCCAGCGCTACAAGGGTCTGGGCGAGATGAACGCCAAGGAACTGTGGGAGACCACGATGGACCCGAGCGTCCGCGTGCTGCGTCAGGTCACCCTCGACGATGCCGCGGCAGCCGACGAGCTGTTCAGCGTCCTCATGGGCGAGGACGTGGAGGCGCGCCGCAGCTTCATCACCCGCAACGCCAAGGATGTTCGTTTCCTGGACGTCTGAGCCACCATGCGACAGAGCCGGGCGCTTGTGATGTCAGTCACTTTGGCGCCCGGCTCGACGCGTTCCGGTGAAGGTAATAGGGCACGCCGGTATCACTGTGACTTTTCGGTCGGGTCGACCGAAAAGTCACAGAGGTCGGTCGTCCACATGAATCACGACACGATATCGACTCGGGAACGATAAGGCCCCGGCGGGAGTCGCGGAGCCTTTAGACTCCGGATCCGCCCAGGGCTGTCCTCGACTCCCTCCGGCGAAACTTGTTCTGTGGTCCGGGGGAGGGCACGGGCGCGGCAACGTGTGCTGGACCTGGGTGGAAAGTGAGCTTGGACGATGAAGACCCAATCGCGGCCTGTCAGCAGGCTCGGGAGGCTGTGGAACCTCGAGGGCTGGGGTCTGCGCTGGAAGGTCACCGCGGTGGTCGCCCTTCCGATCACCGTCGCGACAGTGCTCGGCGGCCTGCAGGTGCAGGACCAGTTCAGTCGTGCAGTGAGATACAGCGACACCGCGGACCGAGTCGCCGGTGTTCCCGACATCGTCACTCTCAGTAACGAATTCGGCCTGCTCTCCGCCGGCTACACGGCCGGTACGTTCAAGAAATCGGACCTCGGGGACTTCAACGAGACGGTCGTCGCGGGACGCGCCGCCGCCGAGAATCCCGCGATGCCCGCCGATCTGGCCGACCTGGTGCGGTCCTCGCTGGTCGTGGTCGAGAGCCTCGTGGCCGACATCGAGTCCGGCACCGTGGCCAGCCCGAACCTGCCGGCCGAGACCGCGAAGGTCCGCGAAGACCTGATGCGCGTCGTCGACGAGATCGTCGGACCCATCCAGGACCCAGCCGTCATCGTTGCCTTCCGTCACCTTCACGACCTGGCAGATGCGCAGCAGGCCCTGACTGACCAGGTCGCCGGCATGATGACCCACCTGATGGACACCACCAAGCCGCCGAGCGCGATGGTCGCCGCAGGTGGCGCGGAGCTCGCGCTGATCGACGCCATGATGCGCGCGTACCCGGACTCGATTCCGGTGCTCGAGAAGACTCGGGATTCGGGTCAGGCTCGTCTGGACCTGATCATCAACTCTCCGGCCAGCGAGATCCAGTTCCAGATGCGTGATCTGTTGTACGGCAGTGTCAACAACTACACCGAACTCGTCGGGAAGACATCCAACGTCATCGCCGACACGGTCGCCGCACGCGCCGACGAGACGTCCGCCGCGGCGTTGCGCGCCGCGGTCGTGGTGCTTCTGACGCTCCTCGCGACGATCGTTCTGGGCATCCTGGTCGCCCGGTCCCTGATCCGCCCGATCCGCCGGCTCCGGCACGGGACGCTCGAGGTGGCGAACGAGGACCTGCCCGCGGCGATCGAACGGATCAAGGTCGGTGACGG
Organism: Prescottella sp. GW823-FHT02E09; assembly: GCF_058797375.1. Lineage (NCBI taxonomy): Bacteria > Bacillati > Actinomycetota > Actinomycetes > Mycobacteriales > Nocardiaceae > Rhodococcus > Prescottella sp. GW823-FHT02E09. Next base: position 248,759 of record NZ_JBXAJP010000004.1, on the reverse strand, counting down.
CTCCGCGGTCACCGACTTCGAACCGATCCCGGTGTACACCACCGAGGAGATCGGTCAGCTCGCGCGCGCGGTCGACGACATGCACGGTCAGGCACTGCGGCTCGCCGGCGAGCAGGCGCACCTCCGCCTGCAGATCGGCGACATGTTCGAGACGCTCGCCAGGCGCAGCAAGTCGCTGGTCGACCAGCAGTTGGGCCTCATCGAGAACCTCGAATTCGAGGAGAAGGATCCCAAGCGGCTCGAGAGCCTGTTCCGGCTCGACCACCTCGCTGCCCGCATGCGCCGCAATGGCGACAACCTGTTGATCCTGTCCGGCAACCGTGTTCACCGCGCCCAGTCCGCCCCGGTGCAGATCGGTGACACCGTGCGCGCCGCGATGTCGGAGGTCGAGGATTACCAGCGGGTGCAGGTCGGGTCCACCCCGCAGGGCGCTTTGAGTGGTGCCGTCGCCGCCGACGTCGTGCACCTGCTGGCCGAACTGCTCGACAACGCGCTGCGCGCCTCCCCGCCGGACAGCAGGGTGAAGATCTCCTTCGCCCGCGCGGTCGACGGTGGCATGGTGCTCGAGATCGCCGACAGCGGAATCGGCATCCCCGCGGAGCGATTCGCCGAGATCAACGAGCGTCTCGCCTCGGGTGGCGCGGTCGGTCCGGAGACCGCCCGGCACATGGGCCTGTTCGTGGTCGGCCGCCTCGCGGCCCGGCACGGACTCACGGTCCGCCTGCGGCGCACGCACGAGACCACGTCCGATCAGGGCGTCACCGTGAGCGTGCACATTCCCGACACCCTGTTGGTCTCGCCGCTCGAGATGCCGCACACCGGCCCGATTCCGCGCCTCGACACCGGTGGGCTTCCGCCGGTGTCCATCGTCCACTCCGGTGCGATGCCGCAGCTGGTCGCCGAATCCGCCCCGCCCGCACCGGAGCCTGCGGCGAATCCGAGCGTCACCCTGCCCCAGCGGACTCCCGGCGCGATGGACCTGCCGCGACGCACCCCAGGTGCCACGGAGTTGCCGCGGCGCACTCCCGGGGCCGGTGTCCCCGCACCACAGCTCCCGGTGGATCCCGATCGCGTGCGCGATGCGCCCGTGGACCGGTCCTCGGCTCCGACCACGCCCGCACCGAAGTCGCTGCCGCCCGTGTCCGCGCCCGGTGCACCGGCTTTCGTGGGTCTCGAGCCCGCCGAAACCCCTCGCGAAGCGCCGGTCGACAGCCCCTCGCCTTCGCGGCGTCACCGCTACCTGAGTAATGCCGCGAAGACCGCGTCGTTCTTCCAGGCGCGTCCGAATGCTCCTGCATCCCAGGAGGTCACGGCGGCCGGGACGCCGATCTTCTCGGGCATGGTGACGGACTGGCTCACGGACCCGACCGAGTCGGGGAACGTCGGGAAGTTCGAATGGGCTTCGGCGGCCGACCAGGGATGGACGGCCGCCCACCGAGCCAGCGAGGCTCCGGTGGAGGACAGGACCGAATCGGGTCTGCCACAGCGCAAGCCGGGACATCGACTGGTACCGGGCGGGGTCGACGCCGGGGATCGGAGCGGGACCCGATCGCGGCTCCGCGACCCGGAAGCCGTCCGTGAGAATCTGAGCCGCCACCAAAAGGGAACTCGCGAGGGCCGCGCGGCGAGCGCGGCCGAGCGCGCCAGTATCGGAGGAGACACATGAGCATCGATCAGGGAATGGTGTCGAACGGGGACCAGCGCTCCGGCGGCGCCCACCCGCTCGACTGGTTGGTCTCGAACTTCGCGAGGGAGGTTCCGGGCGTCTCGCACGCCGTGCTGGTGTCCGCGGACGGCCTGCTCATGGCAGGCAGCGAGCACCTTCCGCGGGATCGTGCCGAGCAGCTCGCGGCGGTCACCTCCGGGCTCGCCAGCCTGTCCGCGGGGGTGTCGAACCTCTTCGACGGCGGCGGCGTCCTGCAGTCCGTCGTGGAGATGCAGCGCGGCTACCTGTTGCTGATGAGTGTCGGTGACGGGTCGCACCTGGCCGCGCTGACCTCGACGTCGTGCGACATCGGGCAGGTCGGGTACGAGATGGCGCTGCTCGTCGAGCGGGTCGGCGCTTCGGTGCAGGCCACGCCGCGATCGACGTTCGGGTCCTGACCGGGCCGTGGTGATGAACGACGAGTACGACGAGGTGAACGTGCGCGGGCCGAATCTGGTCCGTCCGTACTCGCTGACCTCGGGTCGGACGAAACCGGCGGTGGAACTGGCACTCGAGGCCCTGATCCAGGCGATGCCGGCCCGGGACTTCCAGAACTCGGATCTGGGGGACATCGAGGCGATGATCATCGCGCTGTGCGCGCAGTCGCCGTCGGTGGCCGAGATCGCCGCCCGCGTGGGTGTGCCGATCGGGGTGGCGCGGGTGCTCGTCGCCGATCTCGTCGAGTCCGGTCACCTGCGGATCCTGGCAACCCTCCAAGACGACGCGAGCGACACCGAACGCCGCGAACTTATCGAAAGGGTCCTCGGTGGACTACGCAACCTCTAGCTTCCAGCGCAACCGGGTGACCTCGACCAAGATCGTCATCGCGGGTGGCTTCGGCGTCGGCAAGACCACCCTCGTCGGTGCGGTGTCGGAAATCGTCCCGCTGCGGACGGAGGCACTCGTCACCAACGCGTCCGACGGTGTGGACAATCTCACCGCGACGCCGCAGAAATCGACCACGACCGTGGCGATGGACTTCGGCCGCATCAGCCTCGCGCCCGACCTGGTCCTGTATCTCTTCGGGACGCCGGGGCAGCAGCGGTTCTGGTTCATGTGGGACGACCTGATCCGCGGTGCGATCGGCGCGATCGTGTTGATCGACACCCGTCGACTGGACGAGTCCTTCGCCGCGGTCGACTACTTCGAGGCCCGCAACCTGCCGTTCGTGGTGGCGATCAACGAGTTCGACGACGCGCCGCGGTACCCCCTCGAGGAGATTCGTCAGGCCCTCGCGGTACCGGCGCACGTGCCGATCCTGTCCATCGACGCCCGCAACCGGGAGTCGGCGAAGGCCGCTCTGGTCGCGATCACCGAGTACGCGCTCACCCGACTCGGTCAGACCGTCGGGTAGCACCGCAGCCGTCACCGCCTTCGCCGGCGTATCCGACCCGACGCGGAAGGCCGGACAATCAGCGAGTGCTGCCGGGTCTGGCTGACCTGCACCTATAGACTTGACGGGTTGCGCGTGCCTGGCATTGGAGCCGTCGAGCTTCAACGCTTCGCACGCCCAGGGTCCGCAGGCTCTACCAGGACCGTTTGCTGAGAAGAAGAGGAGCCGATGACTGACACCACGTTGCCGCCGGAGGAATCGGGGCACGACCGCATCGAGCCGGTGGACATCCAGCAGGAGATGCAGTCCAGCTACATCGACTACGCGATGAGCGTGATCGTGGGCCGTGCGCTGCCCGACGTGCGCGACGGCCTCAAGCCCGTGCACCGCCGCGTCCTGTACGCGATGTACGACAACGGTTACCGCCCGGACCGCGGTTACGTGAAGTCCGCGCGTCCGGTCGCCGACACGATGGGTAACTACCATCCGCACGGCGACAGCTCCATCTACGACACCCTCGTGCGTATGGCGCAGCCGTGGTCGCTGCGCTACCCGCTGGTCGACGGCCAGGGCAACTTCGGTTCCCGCGGCAACGACGGCGCGGCCGCGATGCGTTACACCGAGTGCCGGATGACGCCGCTCGCGATGGAGATGGTTCGCGAGATCGACCATGACACAGTCGATTTCGTTCCCAACTACGACGGCAAGACGCAGGAGCCGACGGTTCTGCCGAGCCGGATCCCGAACCTGCTCGTCAACGGTTCCGGCGGCATCGCGGTCGGTATGGCCACCAACATCCCGCCGCACAACCTGCGCGAGGTCGCCGAGGCCATCTACTGGGCGCTCGACAACCACGAGGCCGACGAGGAAGCCACCCTCGAGGCGGTCATCGAGCGGGTCAAGGGCCCCGACTTCCCGACCGCCGGCCTCATCGTCGGCGGCCAGGGCATCCAGGACGCCTACCGCACCGGCCGCGGCTCGATCCGCATGCGCGGTGTCGTCGAGATCGAGGAGTCCGATCGCGGCGCCACCCAGATCGTCATCACCGAGCTGCCCTACCAGGTCAACCCGGACAACCTGATCACCTCGGTCGCCGAGCAGGTGCGTGACGGCAAGATTGCCGGCATCTCCAAGATCGAGGACCAGTCGTCCGACCGTGTCGGCATGCGCATCGTCGTCGTCATCAAGCGTGACGCCGTCGCGAAGGTGGTGCTGAACAACCTCTACAAGCACTCGCAGCTGCAGACGAGTTTCGGCGCGAACATGCTGTCCATCGTCGACGGGGTGCCCCGCACCCTGCGGCTGGACCAGATGATCCGTCTGTACACCACCCACCAGCTCGAGGTCATCGTCCGGCGCACGCGCTACCTGCTGCGCAAGGCCGAGGAGCGCGCCCACATCCTGCGTGGTCTGGTCAAGGCGCTCGATGCGCTCGACGAGGTCATCGCGCTCATCCGCGCGTCGCAGACCGTCGACATCGCGCGTGCCGGCCTGATCAACCTGCTGGACGTCGACGATGTCCAGGCGGACGCGATCCTCGCGATGCAGCTGCGTCGCCTGGCCGCCCTCGAGCGTCAGAAGATCATCGACGAGTTGGCCGAGATCGAGCTCGAGATCGCCGACTACCAGGACATTCTCGCCAAGCCCGAGCGGCAGCGCGCGATCGTCCGCAACGAGCTCGCCGAGATCGTGGACAAGTACGGCGACGACCGCCGCACGCGGATCATCGCGGCCGACGGTGACGTCACCGACGAGGACCTCATCGCCCGCGAGGACGTCGTCGTCACGATCACCGAGACCGGCTACGCCAAGCGCACCAGGACCGACCTGTACCGCTCGCAGAAGCGCGGCGGCAAGGGCGTGCAGGGTGCCGGGCTCAAGCAGGACGACCTGGTCAAGCACTTCTTCGTGAGCTCCACGCACGACTGGATCCTGTTCTTCACCACGAAGGGACGGGTCTACCGCGCGAAGGCGTACGAGCTGCCCGAGGCCAGCCGCACCGCCCGCGGTCAGCACGTCGCGAACCTGCTGGCGTTCCAGCCGGACGAGCGGATCGCGCAGATCATCCAGATCAAGACCTACGAGGACGCGCCGTACCTGGTGCTCGCGACCCGCAACGGCCTGGTCAAGAAGTCCAAGCTCACCGACTTCGACTCCAACCGCAGCGGCGGCATCGTCGCCGTGAACCTGCGCGGCGAGGACGAACTGGTGGGCGCGGTGCTGTGCTCGTCGGACGACGACCTGCTGCTGGTCTCGGCGAAGGGTCAGTCGATCCGCTTCTCGGCGACCGACGAGGCGCTGCGCCCGATGGGCCGTGCGACGTCCGGGGTCCAGGGCATGCGGTTCAACCAGGACGACGAACTGCTCTCGCTCAACGTGGTCCGCGAGGGCACGTACCTGCTGGTCGCCACCTCGGGTGGCTACGCCAAGCGCACGCCCATCGAGGACTACGTCCCGCAGGGGCGCGGCGGAAAGGGCGTTCTCACCATCCAGTACGACCCGAAACGTGGCACCCTGGTCGGGGCGGTCATCGTCGACGACGACGACGAGCTGTACGCGATCACCTCGGGCGGCGGTGTCATCCGCACCGCCGCCAAGCAGGTGCGTAAGGCCGGCCGTCAGACGAAGGGCGTGCGGTTGATGAACCTCGGGGAGGGTGACACCCTGCTCGCGATCGCGCGTAACGCCGACGAGCCCGAGGAAGCTGCTGCGGGTTCGTCCGATGGAGCGAAGGAGTCGTAGTTGAGCACTCCCCAACAGCCCGGCGCCGGCAAGACGGACGGCAAGAAGGACGAGGTGTCCGGCGAGTCGGCCGCCGGCCCCGCCGCCGCGAAACCTGCTGCGGGATCGGCCGAGTCGACAGCTCCCACGTCGGGTGGCGTTCCTGCAGCGGGTAGCGCTCCCGCGCAGGGTCCGGGTCCGCAGAAGCCTCCGGTCGGGAAGCCGGCGGAGCCGAAGGCGCCCGAGCAGAAGCCCGTGGAGCCGAAGGCGCCCGAGCAGAAGCCTGCGGAGCCGAAGGCACCGGAGCAGAAGCGGCCGGGACAGACGCCGCCGTGGCAGCGGGGACAGCAGCAACAGCAGCGTGAGCCGCAGACCAATCTGCCCCGCCCCGGTGGACCCGGCACGGGTCCGTCGGGGGCGGGGCCGGGCGGGGCCGGCCAGGCCGGGGGGCCCAAGCCGCCCGTCGGCAAACCCAACACCAACGGCAACGTGTCCCCGCAGGCTCCGGCCAAGTCCACCCGGCCCGTCGTGACCGGCACGGCCGCCCCCAAGCCGTCGGCTCAGCCCCAGGCTCAGCCGCCGGCCGGACCGGCCAGACCCGCCCGGCCCGTCGTGACCGGCACGGCCGCGCCCAAGCCGCCCACGTCCCCTCCTGCGGCCCCTGGCGGGTCGCAGGGGGGTGCGGGTGCCCGCCGGCCCGCTGACGCGGGTCCGGCGCCCGCCAAGACGGCGGCGAAGGCTGTGGCCAAGTCGAAGGCCGCGGCCATCGACGGGCCCACCCGCAGCATCGCCCGCACCGATCTGGCGAAGGACATGCCGGATCTGTCGTCGGTGAAGCATCCGGTGCCCGCCGGCGCGCCGAGCTCGGCCGGTTCGGCCCGTAAGGCCTCTCCTGCCGCGCTCACCGCGTCGGCACCGGCCGAGGGCGAGGGCCTGCGGGCGACTGTCCAGGTGCGTCGTGTCGACCCGTGGTCGATGCTCAAGGTGTCACTGGTGATCTCGGTGGCGCTGTTCTTCGTGTGGATGGTCGCGGTGGGCCTGCTGTACGTCGTCCTCGACGGCATGGGCGTGTGGGACAGGCTCAACAGTGCCTTCACCGAGATCGTGACCGACACCGGCAGCGGCGGACTGGTGACGTCCGGTCAGGTGTTCGGCTACTCGGCACTCGTCGGCCTGATCAATGTGGTGCTTATCACAGCGATCGCGACGATCGGTTCGTTCATCTACAACCTGTGTTCCGACCTGGTCGGTGGCGTGCAGGTCACTTTGGCGGACCCCGACTGACCAGGCAAAAGAGCGCCCCGCCGGAGCCGTTTTGGTATCCGACGCTTCGGTGGGGTAATCTTCTGCCCGGTTCAAGGGCCTATAGCTCAGGCGGTTAGAGCGCTTCGCTGATAACGAAGAGGTCGGAGGTTCAAGTCCTCCTAGGCCCACTCCACGTGCCGACGAAGGGGTCACCAACGTGAAGGTCATCCTGATCGCAGGAGCCGGATTGCTGGTGGCACTCGGACTCGCCAAGTTGCTGTCCAAGCAGCGTGGCGAGGATGTATGGCACGAGGTCACAAGTCGCTGATTCCGGTTTCCGGAGCAGTGCAGACGGGGCCTTAGCTCAGTTGGTAGAGCGCTGCCTTTGCAAGGCAGATGTCAGGAGTTCGAATCTCCTAGGCTCCACAAGTTGGTTTCACAGAACAGAGTCACTTTCTCGGAAACGAGAGGGTGACTCTTCTTCGTTGGTTCGAGCGCTTGCCGCGAGTGGGTGCGCAACCATGCACCCACTCGCGGCGACGCCGGTCTCCCTCCTCCGAGCTGCGAGCTAGCCGTCGGTGCCGGCTTCGGCGGCGAGGATGCGGTCGAGGTCGTCGAGGACGGTCATCCCGCCCAGGGGACCGACCCCGGTGATCCAGTAGGACATGTCGACCAGGTGGAGGCTGGGGAAGTACTGCGCGTTGTTCGTCACTGCCGCAGGCATCGTGCTGGCGTCGTCCGGCTTTGCGCTGGTGACGAGCACGAGGTCGGCCTTGGCTTCCCCGGCCAGTTCGGGGGACAGATCGACCGAGATCGAGTTCTCCCAGTCACGCGGAGGGATGGTGAATCCCGCGCATTCGAGAGTGCTGCCTGCGAACGAGGTGGGCCCATAGAGGGTGAGGAGCTCGTCGCGAGGCCGGACGAGCTGGGCGGTCTTGGTCTGGGTTCCGTACTTGGATGCGACCTCTTCACAGCGGTCGGTGTAGCCGTCGAGCAGTTCCTGGGCTTCTGTCGTCTTGTTCAGGGCCTGGGCGACGAAGCGGACGTTGTCCTGCCACGGGTCGGACTGGGATGCCATGTAGACGGTGGGGGCTACGGCGGCGAGCCGGTCGTACAACTCGGCGTGACGGGTTTCGGTGCCGAGGATGAGGTCCGGTTGCAACGCAGCGATCTCTTCGACGTTCGGCGCCGCTACGGTACCGACCATCTCGACGGCAGAGGCCTGTTCTCCGAGGTAGGCCGGAAGGCCCGTGGCCTCACTGAGTACCGCGGCACCGACCGGGATCACTCCCAGTGCAATCGACGTATCGAGATGGACGGGTTCCAGAACGACGATCCGTTGCGGATTGTCGGGGACGTCTGTGGTGCCGCGGGCATGTTCGACGGTGTGGACCGACGCGGATTCGGGCGTCTCGTCGGCACTCTGTCCCCCACATGCGCTCAACGCCGCGGCGGCGGTGACCACCACGCCGATGAAGACACGATTCACCTGTGTCGTAATGGGTTTCATCCGCTCTCCTGGAAGCTGTGTCGGCAGTCGGGGCCTTCGGCACCGCTGTCGGACACCCAACTAGGATCGTTAACGGTGGTGAGCCTAACCTACAAAGGAGTTCGATTGTCTACATGCTCCGACGAGGCTGACAGGGGCTGTACAGCTCCGGATCCGAGCCTCCTGGGGTCGGTGATCGCCAATCCGCAAACGAGCCGACGCCTCGATGCCTGTACGCGGCAGTCGTCCATCGCGGGGGAGTCGATCGTCGCGCGCGCTGGACAGACGGCGCTGTGGGTGCTGATCGAACACCCCGGACCGTGGCCGTCCTCCGCCCCGGACGAGGTTCTCCCGCAGTCACTCCTCGACCGGATCGACTCGGCGCCCGGGCGGGTTCGTGTGGTGTTGATCCGCCGTCCCCGCATCAGACGTGTCGCCGAGCCGAAGTGGATTCTCGCGTGGTCCGACGGTGTCGATCATTGGATGAGAGAGGGCGCCGTCACGCGGTACGAGGAACTGGCGGAACTACCCTTCGAGACGCTGTCCGGCGGAATCGAACCGGACATCGGTGTCGCGCGTCGCACCCCGCTGTTCGCCGTATGCACGCACGGAAAGAAGGACGCGTGCTGTGCCGAACTCGGTCGGCCGATCCTGTCAGCCCTGTCCACGGTCGACGGGGCGGATGTCTGGGAATGTACCCATGTGGGCGGGGACCGTTTCGCCGCCAACATGATTGTGCTGCCGACCGGGCTGTACTTCAGCCGTCTCGGCGCCGAATCTGCACGGGAGACTGTCGATGACTATCTCGCCGGCACGGTGTCCCTCACGCATCTGAGGGGGCGAGCGGCGCTGTCCCAGCCCGCGCAAGCGGCAGAACACGCCGTTCGCGCCGCCACCGGCACGGTCGCGGTGGACGCGCTCGAGCGAATCTCCGAAGTGTCGTCATCGGATTCCGCGACGACGGTCGACCTGCGGATCGCTTCTCGGGACTTCCGTGTCGTGGTGCGGGCCGGGGCTTCCGAGACGCCGTTTCGGCACGGCTGTACAGCGGACGGTGTCGCGACCTGGACGCGGTGGATCATCGACGAGATCCGCGAGGTCCGTGCCTGACGATTGCGGCGGTCGTGTACGTACCCCGGTGCCTGCTGCGCGCAAAGATGGTGCGCCGCGCGGTCGACGGCGCGCGCGGGAGGCGATTCTGCGCGCAGCAGGGTGGCCTGGGTCCGATCAGCCCGTGATCATGTCTTCCTGGCCCCAGACGGCACGCATGCTGACGATCTTGCCGTCGTCGTCGAACTCCATGATGTCGATGGGGGCGATCTCGAGTGTCTGATCGCCCAGCTTGGTGATCAGGCGGAAGTGGAAGGCCGCGGTGTTGGCCGCGATGCGCAGCGTCACCAGTTCGGCCTCCTGGTCCATCGGCTCGATGATCGCGTAGAACTCGCGGATCGACTCGCGTGTGGTGCGGGGCTCGGTGCCCACGGGGTCCTCGACGATGGCGCCCTCGGCGTACAACGCCAGGACGTCGTCGGCGGTGCCGGTCGCGACAGCCTTGATGTAGCTCTCGACGGTGTTCCGGATGCTCTCGGGTGACGCGGCCATGCTGCTCCTCCATAGTTGGAACCTGTTTCAGTTTGCGAGGGTAGCGCAGCAGTGCGGCAGGATGGCCCGAGTCGAGGATGCCGATCCCGCCGACTCGGCAGGTACTCTTCGACTTCACAACCCCTGACAGGCAACGTCATCCGGTTCCGTCGCCACCCGGAATCGGGGCCGGATACTTGTACCGGGGTCTATTCCCGGTGAAACCACTACACGAACGTCCAATTGGCGCTCAAATGGATGCGTGCGTGTGAACGAGGTGATGACCGGGTCCGTCCGCTCGCTGCGGGCGAGGACCGGAACCGCAGTGTACGACCCGATGGTCGCGAAGGCGGAGCGGTGCGGAACGGCGGAGTGGCTGCGGGAGCGCTCGTGTCCTGCGTCCGAACGGTCATTTCCCGTTCAACGAGCACGTACGCTCGGAGGATCCGGCTCCGGCGCGGTGGCAGGATCGCCTCGCCGGGGCGTGGTCGGTGTTCGGGCAGGGGTGCCGGTGTGATCGCCGTACTCTGTCATCGATCTCGGCGACGTTCGGGGGCGTCGAAGTCGATCATGGGGCGTGGCAGGGGATGCCGGCGTCGGTTCGTCCACTGGTGATCGGACGGGCAATGCACGGAACGGTGTCCGGTCGCGGCACGTAGCCGCGGCCGGCGATCTGACAAACGGTCGGTAGGCCATGGAAGCAGGGGGATGAAGTGAGTCGTACCGGAAAGGTACCGGTCTCGGTCGACAGCGGGAAGGACAGGCCGGACAAACGGACCGAGATCCTGATGGCGTCGTCGGATCTGTTCGCGGCCAAGGGATATACGGGTACGTCGATGCGGGACATCGCGAATGCCACAGGGATGCTCGCCGGCAGCCTGTACTACCACTTCGATTCCAAGGAAGCGCTGGCCGCGACGATGGTCCGAGGCCTACGCGACGACATCGTCGCCGCCGTGCAGCGTCCCGTGGTGGAGTCGGACACCCCGCTCGAGGCGATCCGGCGCTTCGCACTGGACATCGCCGACGCGTCCGCCCGGCATCCCGGGGCCCTGCAGGTGTGTCTGGGTGTACCCGGAACGCGGGACGACGAACTCCAGGCCCTCCTCGCGGCCGAGCCGCGGTGGTCGGAGAAGAAGTGGCAGACGCTGGTGCGCAACGCCGAGGAGGCGGGTGTCCTGCGACCCGAGGTCGACGCCCGCATCCTGCGCGAGGTGCTCCGGGTCGCGCTCACGCACAGTGCGACGTTGGCGCCCACCGGATTCACGGCGCGCAAGGTGGCGGGATGCACGATCGACATGTTGTTCGACGGGCTCGCCACCAAGCCCGCCGACGACGACCTGTCCGAATCGGCCTCCGCGCGGGCGGCACGCAAGGTGATCGCGTCGTGGGACCGCGAGGACTCGATGATCTTGTCGGACAAGCAGGACCGCATTCTCGACGCCGCCCGGTTCGTGTTCGCCGAGCGCGGGTTCGACGCGACGACCACTCGGGACATCGCCACCGCGGTGGGGCTGACGCAGGGCAGCCTGTACCACCATTTCGAGTCGCGGGAGGCGATCCTCGTCGCGATCCTGCAGCACTTCTCGTCCCGCATGCGCATTGCACACGAGGAGATCGCGGCGGTGGGCGGGACGCCGCTCGAGACCGTCGATGCGCTGATCCGGATGCGCAGTGCCGCCGGTAAGCGGTTCGACGCCGAGGTCTCCATCCTCAAGTCGTGGGTGATGCTCACCGGCAAGGAGCACTTCGACTTCCTGAAGAAGGACGGTCGCAAGGTGCTGCGCGTGTGGGATCGCGCCTTCGCGGCGGGCGTGCGGGACGGGAGCATCACGATGCCGGGGTCGACGCGGCTGGTGTTCCAGTGCATGGGCGAGATCCTCTGGTCCACACACGGACTGCCGCGTGTCTCCACCGAGCGGATGAGCCGGTACAACCTCGAGACCGTCCTGTGGGGGGCCTCGCCCAAGTAGCTCGACATCGGTGCGACAACGGGAGGTAGTCGTGATCGGAAGGTGGTGTGCCGCAGTGGCGGCGGTGATCGGTGTGGTGGTGGCCGGTGCGCCGGCCGCGGCGGCGCCACCGGACTTCTACCAGCCGCCGGCGGTGTTGCCCGCGGGCCCGGCCGGGGAGGTGATCCGCACGGAGCCGATGCCCCTCATGTGGCAGGCGGGGACGTTCCCCGCGACGGCGACGCGGATCATGTACCGCAGCAACGACGCCCACGGCGACCCCAACGCGGTCACCGGCACCTACTTCGATCCGGCGCTGCCGTGGACCGGACCGGGGCCGCGTCCGCTGGTGAGCATGGCGGCCGGCACCCAGGGTCAGGGCGACCAGTGTGCACCGTCGAAGACGATCGGCACCGTCGTCGAGTACACGCCGCCGTCGGAGGTGATCGCGTCGTACGAGGTGGTGTTCGTCAATGCCCTGCTCTCGCGTGGCATCGCGGTGGTGCTCACCGACTACGAGGGCCTGGGTACTCCGGGGACGCACACGTATGTCAACCGGGCGTCGGAGGCGCACGCGGTGCTGGACGCGGCCCGGGCCGCGAAACGGTTGCCCGGCACCGGGATCACGCCCGACGGTCCCGTCGCGTTCTGGGGCTACTCGCAGGGCGGCGGCGCGTCCGCGGCTGCGGTGGAACTGGCTCCCGAGTACGCGCCGGAACTCGACGTGCGCGGCGCGTACGCCGGTGCCCCACCGGCGGACCTGGCCGCGACGCTGACGGAGATCGACGGCGCCTCGCTGGTCGGTGCGATCGGCTACTCGCTGAACAGCATCGTGCAGGCATACCCGGAGGCGCAGATGCTGATCGACTCGGAGCTGAACGATCGCGGCCGGCAACTGCTCGCGGACGTGCAGGACCAGTGCGTCGGCGAGACCCGCCTGACATTCGGGTTCCAGCGCACCGAGTCGTTCACCCGGACCGGTGAGCCGCTGTCGACGGTGCTGGCCCGGTATCCGCTCGCCCAGGAACTGTTTGCCGAACAGAAGATCGGAAACCGGACACCGGAGGCGCCGGTCCTCATCCAGTCCGGGATCCACGACGACACCGTCCCCACCGGGCAGGCGCGTCAGCTCGCCGACGACTGGTGCGCGAAGGGCGCCACCGTGCAGTTCACCGAGAACCCACTGCCGCCGATCAGTCAGGGCACCGGGCTCAACCACGCCCTGCCGTATGTGCTGGGGCTGCCCGAGTCGGTGACGTGGATCAGCGACCGGTTCGCCGGGGTGCCGACACCAGGCAACTGCCGCGTGGGCTAGGGACGCGGATCGGACAGTGACGGCGGCTCGGCCGCCACCGGCGGCATCTCCGGACGTCGGGTGACCGCGACCACGGCCGCCCCTGCCGCTGCCACGACGGCGCCGAGGCCGATCAGTATCCGTCGGCGGCCGGCCGAGGACGTCGGGGCGGAATCACTCTTGGTCGCACGCGTCATGCCTCCACTCTTACACAGCTCGCACACGTCGCCCGGAGCGCAATGGCACGATAGGGGGGTGACTTCACAGACTGCTACCGCAACGCTGCACACCAACCGCGGCGACATCAAGATCGCCCTGTTCGGTAACCATGCGCCGAAGACCGTCGAGAACTTCGTCGGCCTGGCCGACGGTTCCAAGGAGTACTCCACGCAGAACGCCAAGGGCGAGGCCTCCGGCCCGTTCTACGACGGCGCGGTCTTCCACCGTGTCATCGACGGCTTCATGATCCAGGGCGGCGACCCGACCGGCACCGGTCGCGGCGGCCCGGGCTACAAGTTCGGCGACGAGTTCCACCCGGAACTGCAGTTCGACCGCGGCTACCTGCTGGCCATGGCCAACGCCGGCCCGGGCACCAACGGCTCGCAGTTCTTCATCACCGTCGGCCCGACGCCGCACCTGAACCGCCGCCACACCATCTTCGGTGAGGTGCTGGACGAGGAGTCGAAGAAGGTCGTCGACGCCATCGCCACCACCACGACGGACCGCGGCGACCGCCCGGTCGACGACGTCGTGATCAACAACATCACCATCGCGTAAGGATTCACGAATGACGAACCCCGGCTGGGGTGGCACGGCGAGCGAGGGCACCCCGCCACCTCAGCCGAGGTGCGTGCGTCACCCCGATCGTCCCACCGCCCTATCCTGCACCCGCTGCGGCCGTCCCGCATGCCCGGACTGCTTGCGGGCCGCTTCCGTCGGCCACCAGTGCGTCGACTGTGTCGCTGCCGCTCAGCGTGACGTCCCGACGGCACGCACCGTCGCCGGTGCACCGGTCCGCACGCAGATGCCGACGCCGCTGCTGACCTACGTCCTGATCGCGGTCAACGTGGCGATCTTCGCGGTCACCGCCGTCCAGTCCCGCAGCGTGATGGACAACCACATCGCGTCGCCGCTGTTCCTCGATTGGGTTCTGTGGGGTCCGGCCGTCGCCGCCGGCGAGTTCAGCCGGATCGTCACCAGCGGGTTCCTGCACATCGGTCTCATGCATCTGGCCGTCAACATGTTCGCGCTGTACGTCATCGGCCGGGACACCGAGATGGTGCTCGGACGGGCCCGCTACCTCGCGGTCTACGTGATCGCGCTGCTCGGCGGCTCGGCGTCCGTGCTGATGCTCGACCCGCTGATCCCCACCGCGGGTGCGTCGGGCGCGATCTTCGGTCTGCTCGGTGCACAGGCGGTGATCCTGCTCCGGCTCAAGCGCAGCCCGATGCCGGTGCTGGCGGTCATTGCGATCAACGTGATCATCAGCGTGACGATCCCCGGGATCTCCCTGTGGGGGCACATGGGTGGCCTGGTCGCCGGCGCCGCCGCGACCGCTGCCCTGCTGTACGTGCCGAGCGCCGTCGGCGCGAAGGACCGCAAGAGCGCCGGCACCGCCGGTTGGTTCGCGCTCGGTGGTGTGGGCCTGCTGACGCTGATCGTCACCGCCGCGGCCGTCGCCGCCATCTGACCGTCCGGGACCGACGTCAGTCGCTGCCCGCGGCCCGATCCTCCGGCGGCACCAGTCGGTGCACGGACAGGGCGTCGAACACCACCACCGGGTCGGTGCCGAGGTCCCAGCGACCGAAGATCAGCAGCCGCTCGGTGCCGTCCGGGTCGACGGCGTCGATCTCGAGCATCGGCACCCGTCGTCCCAGCCGCGGGTAGCGGACGATCCGGATCCGGGCGATGTCGTCGGCGCGGTAGGTGCGCCGACCCGTCAACCGCGTCACTGCAACGGATGCGGCGTCGGAGTCGCCGGCGGCGCGCACGATCGCGAGCTTGGGGCGCTGTCTGGCGCCGAGGCCCGCGAGCACGAACATTCCGACGGCGGCCAGCACGGCCAGGAACTGTCCCGGCGCGTCGAGTCCCAGCAGCAGCGCCGCGAGGACCATGGCGACGCCGCCGACGGCGAGCGCCACTACGGCGCCGAGCGGGGTGGACCACTCGAGCGGCGGTTCGTGATCGACTTCATCCTCAGGCATGTGGACAAGTACCCCCGTTATCCACAGGGTTTATCCACACTGGGGATGAATAACATCCGTGTAATTGCTTGCCTGTGGATAACTCGGTCCCGGAAACAGACCGGCAGGTCAACGCCATCTCATCGTCATGATCAGGCCGACGACCATGAACCCGAAGCCGATCAGGAAGTTGTAGGCCCCCAAGTTGTTCATCCATGCGAGGTTCTCGCCCGCGAGGTAGTACACAATCAGCCAGGCCAGCCCGACCAACATGAAACCGAGCATCACCGACACGTACAGCGCGCTCGACGGCCCGGCCTTCACCTTCACCGGAGTGCGGTTCGCGGGATTGATCGTGTAGTCGGTCTTCTTCCGGACCTTCGACTTCGGCATGACTTCCTTATTCGTGTGGACGGGCCCAGGCGGGCTCGGGTGGATCGGTCTGCGCGAGCGCGGTGCCCGGATCGGTCCGGGCCGACAGGGTACATTCGCGGTACCTGTTGTGTAATACACGCTAACTCAAACAAGCACAGCCAGGACCGGTCGCGCACCGAATCGTCCGTGGTGGGAGTGGTGGTCGAGGGTGCCGGACGTCGAAGAGGAACCGCAGCGCGAGCGCCCGCGGTTCGGCTTCTGGCCGATCGCCGTGCTGGTGGTCTGCCTGGTCGCGGGGCTGCTGCTGGCGACCACGCGGCAAGTCTCGCACGGCAACGAAATCCGCGCCGCCGATTCGACCCGTTTGTCCGACCTCGTGCGACGTGCCCAGATCGAGGCCGACGCCGCGGCCCGCACCCGTGACGAACTGGCCGCCCAGGTGCAGGACCTGCAGGAGAACGCTGCCGGCACCGACTCACGGGTCGCCGAGGCGCTGGACTCGAGCCGCGAGCTGGCGGCCGCGGCCGGGCTGACCGCGCTCAGCGGACCCGGCGTCGTCGTCACGCTCACCGACGCCCCCCGTGACGCCGACGGCAAGTACCCGGCCGGCGCGTCTCCCGACGACCTCGTGGTCCACCAACAGGACGTGCAGAGCGTGCTCAACGCCCTGTGGACCGGTGGCGCCGAGGCGATCGCGATGCAGGACCAGCGGATCGTGAACACGTCGGCACCGCGGTGCATCGGGAACACGCTGCTGCTGCACGGCCGCACGTACAGCCCGCCCTACGTGGTCACCGCGATCGGCGACCCGGCCCGGCTCGCCGCGACCCTCGCGAACGAGCCCGGCGTCAAGATGTTCAAGCAGTACGCCGTCCGCTACGGGCTGGGATACAGCCAGCAGGAATCCGGCAATCTCACGGTTCCCGCGTACACTGGGCAGCTGCACACCGAGTACGCACAGCCGGTCGCGTAGCAACCGCCCGATACCGCGCACTACCCTTCTTCCCATGCGCATTCTGGTCGTCGACAACTACGACAGCTTCGTGTTCAACCTGGTCCAGTACCTGGGTCAGCTCGGGACGCGGGCCGAAGTGTGGCGCAACGACGACCCCCGGCTGACCGGGGACGACGCGATCGCGGCCGCGGCCGCCGACTTCGACGGCATCCTGCTCAGCCCCGGCCCCGGTACCCCGCAGCGGTCCGGCGCGACGATGCCGCTGGTGGGAGCCTGCGCCTCGGCGCGGACGCCGCTGCTGGGCGTGTGTCTCGGACATCAGGCGATCGGCGCAGCCTTCGGCGCCACCGTCGACCGGGCACCCGAACTGCTGCACGGCAAGACCAGCATCGTCCACCACACCGGCGGCGGTGTCCTCGCCGGTCTGCCCGACCCGTTCACCGCCACCCGATACCACTCGCTGACCGTGGTCGAGGACACCATCCCCGACGAACTGGAGGTCACCGCGCACACCGACAGCGGCATCGTGATGGCGATGCGGCACCGCGAGCTGCCGATCCACGGCGTGCAGTTCCACCCGGAGTCGGTGCTGACCCAGGGTGGGCACCGGATGCTCGCGAACTGGCTCGGCGTGTGCGGTCAGGCTCCGGCCGAGACTCTGGTCGCGACCCTCGAGGACGAGGTCGCCCGGTCGCTGGGGGATGCGCTCACGCGCTGATCGCCCAGCGACCGTTCCGGTCGACTAGCGGGGAATCCCGAACTCGCCCACGGCCACCGACAGCGGCGCGTCCTTCGCGACGTCGGTGCCCGGCGGCTGCTGCTGGGTGACGATCTTGCCCACCAGATCGGTGTCGAGCGTCTGCTGACGAGTCTGCGACAGCTGGTTCGACGACCCGGTCCAACCGGCCCTGCGCAGCGTCTCGAGCGCCTCCGAGACGCTCATCTCGGTCAGGCTCGGCATCGTGAACAGCTTGCCGTTGGACACGCGGACGGTGACGGTGTCGCCCTTCGCTGCGTTGGATCCGCCGGACGGGGACGTGGAGATCACCTGGCCCTCGGGCTTGCCCGAGTCGACCTTCTCGACCTGGACCTTGAAGCCGGCGCCCTCGATGTTGGGCTGCGCCACGTCGATCGTCTGCCCGATGACGTTCGGGATCCGCACCTGCTCGGGGCCCGAGCCGAGCACGACCACGACGGTGGAGTCCAGGTTGGTCTTCGCGCCGGCCGACGGCTCCTGGCCGACCACCTTGTCCAGCTCACTCGGGTCGGACGGGGCCCGCCGGACGGTGTCGTCGAGGCGCAGACCTGCCGCGTTGAGCGCCTGAACCGCCTCGTCCTGCGTCAGACCGGCAAGTTTGGGTACCTGGACCTGCTCGGGACCCGACGACACCAACAGTGTGACGGTGCTGTTCTCGTCCACCGAGCTGCCCGACGCCGGATTGGTTCCGATGACGTTTCCGGTCGCGACGACCGCGTCGGGCCGGGACTGGATGGTGGTGTCGAGGTTGACGGTGCGCAGTTCGGCCTCGGCGTCCTGGGCACTCAGACCCGCGACGGTCGGCACCGTGACCTTCGTCGGTGTCGACAACACCGAGAAGGTGAACACCCCGATGATGCCGACGACGACGAGGGCCGCGAGCGCGAGCAGCACGTTGCGGGTGGTGTTGCGCTTCTTCGGTGGCGGCGTCGACGCCGGGATCGACGCTGGAGCGGCGGTGGCCGTGGCCGCCCGCGTCGGCTCGGCCTGGTACCCCGACCCGGTGCCCGCACCGCTGTCCACGGCACCGAACATCGTGGTGCGGTCCTCGTCGGTCAGCACCATCGGCGCGCTCGGACGCTGACCGCCCAGCACCCGCACCAGGTCGCTGCGCATCTCCGCCGCGCTCTGGTATCGGTTGGCCGGGTTCTTGGCCATCGCCTTGAGGATGACCGAGTCCATGGCGCGCGGCACCGCCGGATTGACCAGCGACGGCAGCTTGGGATCCTCCCGCACGTGCTGGTACGCGACGGCCACCGGGGAATCACCCTTGAACGGGGGCTCACCGGTGAGGACCTCGTACAGCACACAGCCCAGCGAGTAGACGTCCGAGCGGGCGTCCACCTGATCGCCGCGGGCCTGCTCGGGCGACAGGTACTGCGCGGTGCCGATCACGGCCGCGGTCTGTGTCATCGGGCTCGAACTGTCCGCGATGGCGCGGGCGATACCGAAGTCCATCACCTTCACCGCGCCCGCGCGGTTGATCATGATGTTCGCGGGCTTGACGTCGCGGTGCACGATGCCGTTGCGATGGCTGAAGTCCAGGGCCGCGCAGACATCGGCGATGATCTCCATCGCCCGGCGTGGCTGCAGCGGACCCTCGGTGCGAATGAGATCGCGCAGGGTGTCGCCGTCGACGTACTCCATGACGATGTACGGCAGCGGCCCGGCGTCCGTCTCGGCCTCGCCGGTGTCGTACACCGCGACGATCGCCGGATGGTTCAGTGCCGCCGCGTTCTGCGCCTCGCGCCGGAAGCGCAGGTAGAACGTGGGATCGCGGGCGAGGTCGGCGCGCAGCACCTTGATCGCGACGTCGCGGCTCAGCCGCAGGTCCCGTCCGAGATGCACCTCGGACATGCCGCCGAACCCGAGAATCTCGCCCAGTTCGTACCGGGAGGAGAGATTGCGCGGTGTCGTCATGGCTGTCCTTGTGTGGCCGGGGTGGTGGTGGCCGTCGTGGTGGTGGTGGTTGTGGTCTGTGCCGTCGTGGTTGTCGTCGTCTGCGGCGGTGTGGTGGTCGTCGTAGTCGGCGGCGGCGTCGTCGTCGTCGTGGTTGTGGTCGGCGGCGGCGTTGTCGTGGTGGTGGTCGTGGTCGGCGGCGGCGTGGTGGTCGTCGTCGTGGTGCGCGGGGGCGTGGTCCGCGTCGTCGTCACCGGCGCCTTCGTCGTCGTCGTGGCCACGGGCGGTGTCGACGGCTCCTTCGACCCGCCGTCGAAGAACAACAGGCCGAGCGCCGCGAGGGACGCGAGCGTGAGCAGCGCGCCGCCGGCCCAGGCGATCGCCTTCTGACCGCTGGTCCAACCGCCGTCCCCGTCCTGCGAGTCCGGAACCTGGCCGGTGTCACCGGTGTAGTTGTTCTGCTGGGTCGGCATCATCGCGGTGGGCGCAGCCGCCGGAACCGGGGTCACCACCCGGGTGGCGGCGGTCGGCACCCGACCGGGCGGCGGCGGACGGTGACCGGCTCGGACGGCGGCCACCGCGTCGGCGAACTCGCCGCCGTTGGCGTATCGGCCCGCCGGATCCTTCGTCAGCGTGATGTCGATCAGTTCCCGGATCGGGGCCGGCAGATCGGCCGGCATCGGCTCCGGCGGTTCCTGCACGTGCTTCATCGCGACCGTCAGGGTGCCGCCGCCACCGAAGGGCCGACGGCCCGACAGCGCCTCATAGCCGACCACGCCGAGCGAGTACACGTCGCTGGCGGCGGTCGCCTCCTGACCCAGGGCCTGCTCGGGCGCGATGTACTGCGCGGTGCCCATCACCATGCCGGTGCGGGTCACCGGTGAGGCGTCGACGGCCTTCGCGATACCGAAGTCGGTGATCTTCACCTGGCCGGTGGGGGTGATCAGGATGTTGCCGGGCTTCACGTCGCGGTGCACGACACCGGCCGAATGTGCGACCTGCAGCGCGCGCCCGGTCTGCTCGAGCATGTCCAGGGCATGCGGAATCGACAGGCGGCCGACCCGCGCGAGCACCGCGTTGAGCGGCTCACCGGCGACCAGTTCCATCACCAGGTAGGCGAGGTTGGCGCCGGCCTCGTCCCGGGTCTCGCCGTAGTCGTACACCCCCGCGATACCCGGATGGTTGAGCTGGGCGGTGGTCCTCGCCTCGATGCGGAAGCGTTCGAGGAACTCCGGATCCGACGAGAACTCGGCCTTGAGAACCTTCACGGCGACCCGACGGTCGAGGCGGCTGTCGGTGGCCTCCCACACCTGACCCATGCCGCCGGTCGCTATCAGCCGTTGCAGCCGGTAGCGCCCGCCGATCACCGATCCGTTCGTCAACGACACTGACTCAACCCCTCTGCAATCCGGCCGCGATGACGGCCCGCCCGATCGGCGCCGCGACGGAGCCGCCGGTCGCGGCGAGCGCACGGTCGCCGCCGTCCTCGACGATGACCGCGATCGCGACGGTCGGGTTCTGTGCCGGCGCGAAACCGATGTACCAGGCGTGCGGCGGGGTGTTGCGCGGATCGCTGCCGTGCTCGGCGGTGCCCGTCTTGGAGGCGATCTGGACGCCCGGGATCTTCCCGCCGCCGGCCGTGTTGTTCTCGGAGCCGATCATGAGCTGCGTCAGCGTCTCCGCCACCTCCGGTGACACCGCGCGGCCCACCGACTTCGGCGTCGTGGTCGCCAGGTTCGACAGGTCCGGTCCCTGCAACTGCGAGACCAGGTGCGTTTCCATTCGCATGCCCCCGTTGGCGATGGTCGCGGCGATCTCCGCGTTCTGCAACGGAGTGAGCGCAACGTCACGCTGCCCGATGCTGGACTGGCCGAGCGCTGCGTCGTCGGGGATGGGGCCGATCGTGCTGTCCGCGACCGGGATCGGAATGCCGGGGGCACCCGGCCCGATGCCGAAGGCGGCCGACTGGTCGGCGAGCGCGTCGGCTCCGGTCTTGATGCCGAGTTCGACGAAGGCGGTGTTGCACGAGCGGGCGAACGCCTCCCGCAGCGACGCCGTCGGCGCTCCACCGCACGTGGTGCCGTTGTAGTTCTCGAGCGTGGTCGACGTGCCGGGCAGCGTGATGTTCGGCGCCGCGGTGAGCTGCTCGTCCGGGTTGGCGCCGTTCTCGAGTGCCGCCGCCGTCACGACCACCTTGAACGTCGATCCGGGCGGATACGTCGCCGACACCGCGCGGTTGAGCATCGGCTTGTCCGGATCGGAGTTGAGCTCGTCCCACGCCGCGGACGTCTCGGCACCGTCGTGGCCGGAGAGCCGGTTGGGGTCGTAGCTGGGGGTGCTGGCCATCGCGAGGATGTTGCCGGTGCTCGGTTCGATCGCGACGACCGAGCCGGTGTAGCCCTTCGCGGTCAGCTCGTCGTACGCCACCTGCTGCATCACCGGGTCGATGGTGCTCACGACGTTGCCGCCACGCGGATCGCGGCCCGAGACGAGGTCGAAGAACCGCTTGCTGAACAAGCGGTTGTCGGAGCCGTTGAGGACCGGGTCCTCCGCCTTCTCGAGTCCCGCGCTGCCGTACTGCATCGAGTAGAAGCCGGTGACCGGGGCGTTCGCGAACGGGCTCGACGGCGCCGCCGGGTTCGGCGGATACGTGCGCAGGTACTTGTAGCGGTCGTCGGTGGGCACCGACGCCGCCAGCACCTGCCCGCCGGCGGAGATCTGACCACGCTGGCGCGAGTACTCGTCGAGCAGCACGCGCGAGTTCCGGGGGTCGTTGCGCAGATCGTCGGCCTTGATGACCTGCACGTAGGTGGCGTTGGCGAGCAGCGCGACGACCATCACCATGACGGCCAGCGCGACGCGGCGCAGGGGAGTGTTCATTGGCGACCCAGCATTTCCGTCGGGGCGTCCGCAATGGGTGCGGGCCCCTTCTTCTTGGGGGCTGTGGGGGTGCGGGCCGCGTCGGAGATCTTCATCAGCAGGGCCAGGAGCAGGTAGTTCGCCAGCAGAGACGACCCACCGTACGACATGAACGGGGTGGTGAGGCCGGTGAGGGGGATCAGCTTGGTGACGCCGCCGACCACCACGAACAGCTGGATCGCGATCGTGAACGACAGTCCGGCCGCGAGCAGTTTGCCGAAGCTGTCGCGGACCGCGAGCGCGGTCCTCAGCCCGCGCACCACCAGGATCAGGAACAGCATGAGGATCGCGGCCAGGCCGATCAGGCCAAGCTCCTCACCGATCGCGGCGATGATGAAGTCGGTCTTCGCGAACGGCACCTGCGACGGGCGTCCGCTGCCCAGGCCGGTGCCGGCGACGCCGCCGGTCGCGAGTCCGAACAGTGACTGCGAGATCTGGTAGCCGGTGTTCTGGTAGTCGCCGAGCGGGTCGATCCACGTGTTCACCCGCACCCGGACGTGCCCGAACATCTGGTACGCGAAGAAGAACCCGATGATCAGCAGGACGCCACCGATCAGCAGCCAGCCGACGCGTTCGGTCGCGATGTAGAGCATCACCAGCACGGTGCCGAAGATCAGCAGCGACGTGCCGAGGTCCTTCTCGAACACCATGATGGCGACCGAGACGATCCACGCCACCAGGATCGGACCGAGGTCACGGGCGCGGGGCAGATCCATTCCGAAGAAGTGACGGCCCGCGGTGGTGAACAGGTCGCGCTTGGCGACCAGCACCGCCGCGAAGAAGATGATCAGCAGGATCTTCGCGAACTCGCCCGGTTGGATGCTGAAGCCCGGCAGCCGGATCCAGATCTTGGCGCCGTTGACCTCGGAGAAGCGCGCCGGCAGCAGCGCCGGGATCGCGAGCAGCACCAGGCCCGCGAGACCCACGGTGTAGCTGTAGCGCGCGAGGAGTCGGTAGTCGCGCAGCAGGATCAGCACCGCGATGAAACCGCCGAGCGCGAGCGCCGTCCACATCACCTGCTGGTTGGCGTCGGGCGAGGGGATCGGCAGCCCCTGGTACACCGCGTTCTCGGCGTCCGCGAGGTCGAGTCGGTGGATCAGCACCAGCCCGAGCCCGTTGAGCAGCGCGACGATCGGCAGCAGCAGCGGATCGGCGTACGGCGCGTACCGGCGGACCGCCAGATGCGCGACGAGGAACATCGCCGCGAAGGCCAGACCGTACTTGGCCAGATCCCACGTGAGGGTCTGCTCCTGGCTGGCCTCCACCAGCACCAGCGACACCGTCGTGACGACGATCGCGCAGCAGATCAGCAGCAGTTCGGTGTTCCGGCGGGTCGACTGGATCGGCGGGGGAGCGAACCCGCCGGGCGGGCTGGGGAACGGTGCATCGGACGTCGACATCAGCTACCGGTCCTGCAGTTCTGTCCGGGGACCTGTTCGATCGGTGCCGTCGTCGGCTCGGCCGGGGGCGCGGTCGTCGGTGGCGGTGCCCCCTCCGGGGTCGGCGCCGGCGGCGCCGGTTCGCCCGCGGGGGGCGCGGGCGGGGCCGGGGTCGGCGTGGGTGTGGGGGCGGGCTCGGGCGTACACACCGGCAGTAGGTCGCCGGCAGCGAGCCGGCGCATCTGGTCGGTGGCGTCGGCCTCGGTGCCCGACGGCAGACCGGCCCGGACCTGTTCCCGCGCGGACGGCTGCAGGTCGTCGACCTTCAGCACCCGGCACTTGTCGGGCAGCTGGTCGGGGTCGACGAGCGTGAGGGTGCCGTCGTCCGCGACACAGCCGACGAGCGCACTCTCCTGCAGCTGGTAGCCGAGGACCGAACCGGGGATCCCGCGCAGCACCGTGACCCGGTCGTCGGAGGCGCCCACATAGTAGTAGCTGCGGATCATCGTCCGGCCCACGAGCAGTCCGGCGACGACGACCACGATCAACCCGAGGCCGATGAGCGTCCAGCGCAGCTTGTGCGACTTCTTCGGCGGGGCCTTCGGCGCCGGTGTGACGCGCTTGGGCGTGGCCCGCGGCGGGCGCATCGCGGCGGCCCGACCGGCGGCGGTGTTCGGCGGCGGGGTGTCCTCGTCGTCGTCATCGGAGGCCGCGCCGCCGACGATCGGGTGACTCTGGCCGTAGTCCAGGTCGATGACGTCGGCGACGATGACCGTGACGTTGTCGGGACCGCCGCTGCGCAGTGCCAGTTCGATGAGACGGTCGGCGCACTCGTTGATGGTGCCCTCGCGCATCGTGTTCGCGATGGTCTCGTCGCTGACGACGTCGGACAGGCCGTCCGAGCACAGCAGGTACCGGTCGCCGGCGCGGGCCTCGCGCATCGTCAGCGTGGGCTCGATCTCGTTGCCGGTGAGCGCGCGCATGATCAGCGAACGCTGCGGATGGGTGTGCGCCTGCTCGGCGGTGATGCGGCCCTCGTCGACGAGGGACTGGACGAAAGTGTCGTCGCGGGTGATCTGGGTGAGCTGGTCGTCGCGCAGCAGGTAGGCGCGCGAATCGCCGATGTGCACCAATCCCAGCCGGCTGCCCGCGAACAGGATCGCGGTGAGCGTGGTGCCCATGCCCTCGAGCTCGGGATCCTCCTCGACGTGATCGGCGATGGTCGCGTTGCCCTCGTGGGTGGCGGCGTCGAGCTTGCCGAGCAGGTCCTCGCCGGGCTCGTCGTCGTCGAGATGCGCCAGCGCGGCGATCATCAGCTGCGACGCGACCTCACCGGCCGCGTGCCCGCCCATGCCGTCGGCGAGCGCGAGCAGCCGGGCACCGGCGTACACGGAGTCTTCGTTGTTGGCGCGGACGAGACCGCGGTCGCTGCGGGCCGCGTAGCGGAGAACCAGGGTCACGGGCGGAGCTCGATCACGGTCTTGCCGACGCGCACCGGCGTACCCAGCGGGACACGTACCGCGGTGGTGACCTTCGCCCGGTCCAGGTAGGTGCCGTTGGTGGAGCCCAGGTCCTCGACGTACCAGTCGGCCCCGCGCGGCGACAGCCGCGCGTGGCGGGTCGATGCGTAGTCGTCGGTGAGCACCAGCGTCGAATCGTCGGCGCGGCCGATGAGAACCGGCTGCGTGCCGAGCGTGATGCGGGTGCCCGCGAGGGCACCCTGGGTCACCACGAGGTTCTTCGCCACTTTCTGCCGGCCGAGTGACGGCAGAACCGACGCGCTTCGGGCGTACCGCGGCGCCACACGTCCACCGCCGGCGCCGGCGCCGGCATAGATGTCGCTGCGCAGTGTCTTGATGACGGCCCAGACGAAGAGCCAGAGCAGCAGCAGGAAGCCAGCTCGCGTCAGTTGGAGAATCAGTCCCTGCACTGCTCGACACCTCCTTCGGGGGCACGGCTGCGCGGATGCGCAGCCGGGGCATTTTCAGCTGGCTGCATCATATGTGGAAGCCGCCGGTGGTGATCATGATCTTTCGCCGCGCCCGGTGTCCCGAGCCGCGGCGTGCGCTGTTGGTAGCGGTGTCCTAGGTGGTCAGAGGATACGCACCAGGATTTCGGAGTGTCCCGCGCGAATCACGTCACCGTCGGCGAGCTGCCAGTCCTGGACGGGCGCGCCGTTGACGGTGGTGCCGTTCGTGGAGCCCAGATCCGCCAGCATCGCGACCTGACCGTCCCAGCGGACGTCGAGATGGCGCCGGGACACACCGGTGTCGGGCAGGCGGAACTGTGCGTCCTGCCCTCGTCCGACGATGTTGCTGCCCTCGCGGAGCTGGTAGAAACGCCCGCTGCCGTCCTCGAGCTGCAGGGTCGCGGTCAGGGTGCGGCCGGCCTCGGGGGCGTAGCCGGCCTGGTAGCCCTGGTCGTACCCCTGCTGGCTGTATCCCTGCTGGTCGTAGGCCTGGTTGTACCCGGCCTGGTCGTAGCCGCCCTGGTAGCCCTGGTCGTACCCCTGCTGGCTGTATCCCTGCTGGTTGTACCCGGCCTGGTCGTAGCCGCCCTGGTAGTCCTGCTCGTATCCCTGGTTCTGGTAGCCCTGGTCGTAGCCGGGCTGGTTGTAGTCCTGGTGGTAGCCGGGGTACTGGCCCGGGTACTGCTGCTGCGCGTCGTACTGCTGCTGGCTGTATCCCTGCTGGTCGTAGCCCTGGTCGTAGCCGCCCTGCTGCGGATACCCGGCGTCCTGCGGGTAGCCGCCCTGCGGTGCCGCGCCGTACGCCTGCTGGCCGTAGCCCTGCTGGTAATCCTGCTGGTAGCCGCCGTCCTGGGCCGACTGCTGATCCTGGCCCGGGTGCGCGCTGCCGTTGTGCGGGTACTCGCGGTCCTGGCCGCGGTCGTCCTTGGGCTCGCGGCCGGGCTCGTAACCGGAGTTCTGCGTCATGGGGCCTGCTCCTGGGGTCGGTGAAACGGGTACGGGGGCGCGTCCCGCACGAGGGTCGGGTCCGGATCCGGCGGCCTGGCCGCGGCGTGCATCCGGATCGACCGATCCCATGGTGCGGAACTGCCCGGTGTGCAGTGTCGGTGACGGCTCGAAACGGACGTCGATGTCACCGTAGGTCTGCCACCCCTGTTCGCGGATGTATCCCTCGAGGTGTCGCGCAAAAGATTTCACAGTCAGCTCGTGATCCGACGCCAGCTTCTCGTGATCGGACTCGTTGATCGTGATCACATAGCTGTTCGGGGCCAGGTAATGGCCGCCGTCGAGCTGCTGGACGCGGTCGGTGGCCTCACGCTGCAGCGCGGCTTCCACCTCCTGAGGTACGACGCCGCCGCCGAAGACGCGTGCGAAGGCGTCTCCGACGGCCCCCTGAAGCTTGCGCTCGAAACGTTGAACGATCCCCACGGCATAACCTTGCTGTTGTTGGTCGCGATCTGTCTGCGTGTCGCGGCGGCAATACTGCCCGCCGCCGCCCCTGCATGATATCCGGACACCCAGTCGGAAGCGGGTCGGTAGCCGTCTCGAAACCGCCCTTTTCGGTCCCTACCTGCACGAATCGTCATTTTTGAGGAGTGCATGCTAGTGTTTTCCACGTCGCTCGGGCGAGTGGCGGAATGGCAGACGCGCTGGCTTCAGGTGCCAGTGTCCTTCGGGACGTGGGGGTTCAAGTCCCCCTTCGCCCACCATGAGCAGTTCCACGAACTGCGACGAACGAGGTCACGAACTCGAAAGAGGTCGTGACCTCGTTTTTTCGTTCTGGCACCTTCGAGTGGGCTCACGCGCCCACTTGGTCGACCTACGTGTTCATCCCCGTGCGTTCCAGGTATTCCAGCGATCCGGACTAGCGTGGCATTGATCGCGGCTGAGGATTAAGAGGCCCACGGCGGCGATTCTGGTGAGTGAATCGGCGTCGCCTAGCTGGCCGTGCATGATCGAATAGGCCGTAAGATCTGCGCGCACGTGCGGCGGGGCGCTGAGGTCGCCACGGGCCGGGCTCTACGATGATGACGACGGACGGGCGCGGACCGGCACAACCAACACGCATCTGTGTGCAACGAGCGAGGGGTGGTGGCGAGATGGCTGGACTTGGTGAGCACATCACCGCAATGGTCCGTAGCCATGCCTCCGGCGACGATTCTGTGTGCTACTCCGTTGCTCTTCAGATCGCCGCCCGTGAGGCGAAGCGTGGTCATCACGTGCTTGCGGGGGACATCAAACAGGCGGTGGATGCATCGCGCCAGGCCACCCAGCGAAGCAATGTCACCAAACTTGCACAGCCTCGTGGAGACCTAGCCGACTTAGTCGAGGTTACTCATCCGCGTGCCCAGTTAAAGGATCTGATATTGCCAGTCGAACTGACTGCACAGATCGAACAGGTGATCGCTGAGCAGCGGCAACGAAAGAACCTGCCGGAGCGCGGGTTCGCACCTACTGGTAGAGCCAGACATCAGAACTGACTGAATTCTCCAGTCTGTCCGGGGCGTCGGAATGAACTGAACCAATTGGACCCAGCTACTCTCACACCGTGCTGATCAATGAACTGGACGAGATGGACACGGCAGAGGTACTGGCCGCAACTGCCGGCCTTCAGCTAGTCGATGCCAACATTCACCATTTGTTCAGGCTTGAGCGGCTGGCAGGGTTTGCTGCGCGACGGAACGGTGTGTCGCCGCGGCGATTGTCGGCCAGCGCTGTTCGTCGACTACTCGCAACGCCTGAGATTGGTAGCGAGTGGATCAAGGCGAACGAAGATGAGTTTGAGGGGTTCATCACGACGGAGGTGCCGTTCTTCGGTGGCAACTTTGTCGTCCTTCAGGGCCTTTGCACGAACAGTGGTGTGATCGCCCGAAATCTTCTTGCGGCGGTATTTGGCTCGTATGGTCGCGGCCTTCCGACGGAACTAACTCGGCGGGTCAGTTGGGCTGCGCAACTGCTCTTGAGGACCAGTGCGACACTCGCGGCTCAGGTCGGGCTGCAGAGGTTTGCGACAGCACCTGAACTAACAGGCGAGATCAAGGTGCCCAGCATTTCCACGATTCGGGAGTTGGCGCGACTGGTTACGTTTGACGAGTCGGACCTGTTGCGGGGGTTCGCCCCGGAGGCCATCGACTACCTTCGGACGACGCTGATCGCCGATGGTACAGATCTGGCGCCGTGGGACGGAACAGATGCTGATGAGGGAATCATCGGAACTCCCTTCATCCGGACATCGCGCGGGATCATCGTTGCGGCCCCTTTCGAGTTGATGGCGACACTGAGACATTTGATCGCGACCGAAGCCGTCAATCGGTCGTGTGCTGATGAACTCACCCGCGCAACCTCGGACTTCGCGAGGCGAACTGTGGGCGGAATGTTTGACCTAGTTTGCGATGATCGACTCAAGGAAGTCGATGAATCGTCACCAGCGTTGAGGGTCCTTCGCGGACGCTTTGACAGCGACAAGCTCCTGGACCTGCGGATCCGAATCGAGACGTTCGACAACTACGATCCGACGACGGTCTTTCAAAAACCCGTGATGCGGCTTGGAGGTGCAGGAATCACCCCCGCCGGGCATGCATCCGATAAGACGCTGGTCCTCGATGTTATTTGGTCGCATGGTTCGGGTGCGCAGGTATTTACGGAGGTTTCGGAAGGCCTCTGCCTCGCAGATACGTTCGAGACGTTCGAGACGATTCTGTGCGCACCCGGGACGCACCAGCTGACGTTGTGGTACTTCGCGCAGGCATTCGACCGTTGGTCGTCGACCGGAGCGCGCATGATGATGTCGACCGTCGCGGACGCATACGCAATTTACGACAGCGGCAAGGAAGACAGCTTCTACGTCTCGGACGATCGGCCACCGACAGCAATGTTCATTGCTTCTGGGAGCGCTGAGGAACTGCGGCTGTCGGTCGCCCAGGAGCTAGGCAAAACCTATGTGCACCACGGTAACCGCGTGTACGAGGCGGCCTTGGTGCACGGAACAGCCACAACGGTTCGGCAGGTGCTGTTTCCTGGATACCTGTATTTCGCCGAAGTCGGCGACGCGTCGGCGTGGGTCAGTGCTTCGGCATCTCCGGCAGCTGAATCGGCGCCGCTGGACGCTCTCGTAGAAGCGGTCTGCTTCTGGCTCTACAAGCTGGGCACCGAGTTCCCTCCACTCTTCGTCGCACAACCCCGGAATGATATTCGCGTCGCGATCAACGTCACCGCATGGGAGACGGCGACGATGCCTAGTGGAGAAACTCACGATTGGATTTCGTTCAAGATCGATGATACGACCGGTGATATTGAGGTCACTGTCACCACCCCGCCCACCCAGCAGGATGATGACCCGCCCAACATTGTCGAACGTGAACTGGTAGCGACCC
Organism: Prescottella sp. GW823-FHT02E09; assembly: GCF_058797375.1. Taxonomy (NCBI): domain Bacteria; kingdom Bacillati; phylum Actinomycetota; class Actinomycetes; order Mycobacteriales; family Nocardiaceae; genus Rhodococcus; species Prescottella sp. GW823-FHT02E09. The sequence continues at coordinate 218,630 of NZ_JBXAJP010000004.1, read as the reverse complement.
TGGTCAAGGCACTCATGTCTGCAGCGACAACACCCCTCTATCTCGACTTTGGCGAGATTTTGGAAGCCATTGTGCCCCCCGGGCATCGCCATATGCTGCATGTCACCGACCGCAACACCGATCTCGTAACGTGGCCGGGGGAGCTCCCGCGGCCGCGGAAGGTGATATCGGCAGTGGTAGCGACGCTTCTGGACGACCTCGGTCGCCATCTCTCCGAGGAACGTGGTCGCAGCGTTGGCCCAATACCTGATAAAGAACGTTCGCGAGTGCTGAATACGGAAGTCGTTCCGTACTTCGGCGATCGCTTGTCAGACGTATTGGACTTGCATGACGACCGCCCACTGCTGAAGTACCTCATACGCGCAAACGAATCGCTACTAAGGGAAGCTCACGTCGACGCCAGAACGTATCCATCCCGCATCGCGTGCTTCGGGCAGCAATCAGACCTCGTTGAGCGGATGACCAAGGACATGGCACAAGGAGCTACGTCGGCGGTCTCCTCACGATTCCTGATCGAGTACCTAGCGGCGAATCCCGCAGCCGGCGCCCAACATGTGAACACCGAAACCTACGATCTTATGCTGGCTTTGGCATCCGAGCTAACCAACATGGGATTCTTGTCCGATGCGATCCACGGCGGGGTCTCCACGGCCACGGTGTCGATGCTTCCGTCTGGACGATTTGGTATCTCACGTGAGGAAGACAGGTGGCTCACAGGCATACAGAACTTTCTGAGTTCACATGCATCGACCAAGGTGGATGCCATCACCGAGACGGCGAGTGCTGAGCATCAGCCGAGGTCCGCTCCGGAGAGTTTTGACCTCACAGAACATGACACGCTTGCCGGTATCGAGTTCGGATTCACCTTCACAGACATGAAGAACTTCGTCGGTGAGTTGCTCGACGCGTCAACCGAACTGGAGCAGCACGACGTCGGTGAACTCCCGATCTCGACGGTGTTGGAGAGGATGACCCGCGTCCACGGTTGGGATGCCGAGAGGGCTCAGCGAGTTCTGGATGCGTTGTCGATGCGCCCAGAAAAGGACTTCTGGAAGCTGGGCCGGCAGGTTCATCCCTGGAGGTACAACCGGGAACGCTCCTACCTGCGTCGGCCGCTGATCGTTCGAAGCCAGGGCGACAGTGAATACGTCCTTTTCGGTCACCGCAACGCGTATCTAGCGACAGGGCAATGGTACGGACAATACGAATCTGGGCGGCTCCAAGCAAACACACCTGAGATGAAGAAGGCTCTTGCGACTGCGCGGGTGCGGAAAGGGGATCTGTTCGAAATCCGGGTTGACGCCATTCTCCGTCAGGTATGCGGCCCGGTCAGGCGGCGCGTCAAAAGGATCGGGGACCACGACCTTAGGAATATCGATGGTGTCGACCTTGGCGATATCGATCTTGTTGCCTATCATGGCCCGTCCAGAAGTCTCCTGCTAATTGAGGCCAAAGCGCTGGAGACCGCTCGAACACCGACCGAGCTGCGAAACGAGATCGAGAACATTCTTGAGGGGGATGGTTCGGCGGTGACCCGCCTCGGCGGCCGCTATGAGTGGGCGCTACGCAATATCGATGCTATTCGCGGCGAGTTTGCACTCCCGGCAGGAAAGATCACACTCAAACCGATGATCGTCATCGACGATGATCTGGTGACACGGCAGTTTGAGGAGGCCGATTTTCCCATCGTACCGTTGGATCGCCTGTTGCAAGAAATTAGCAAATCTAACCGGGCTCGACTGCCTCGGTGAGGCTGTCGGAGTCCGGCTGTTCAATTAGTCCGAACAGAATAGTTGTGCAGTCGGCAGGTTTGGCAAAGTCGCTTCGGATTGCAGCGGCCCAGGCGAAGCGGCCTTTGGTGGCTGGTGTCCATGAGATTCTTGCGCATGGCCCAGCGGTCGGGGTGATTCGACTCGCTTCTGTTAGGTCAAAGCGGTGGCGTCGGGCAATTCGGGTTTGACAAAGCCCTGTTGTGTGAGGTGCGCGGCGTAGTTGCCATTGCTGGAGCCGGCGTAGGCGCTCCACCTACTCGCCGTCGTGGCACCGATGCCCAGGAGCTGACTCAGCACCGGGTGCGGAAGCTGTGTTGCGAGATCCATCAGCGTGGTCTGACGACTGGGCCGGATACGAATGCCTATGATCAGAATCAGCTCGAGCCTGCCGGAGGCCAGGAATCCCTTGTTCGCGGTCGTGGTTTGGACTCTGGTGTAGTACTCGGTGCCGGCGGTGGAGGCGAACCCAGTCCTGCCGCGTTGGCCGAGTTCACGGACGGTCACGACCACCTCGGACGAGGGCAGTCGGAGCGCGAGATCGGGGCTCACCTCTCTGTGGCCCGTGTAGGCGCTGCGAGGCTGGGAGACCTTCCACCCCATCTCGGCCGCCGCAGGCACGATTGCCTGTAGGAACCTGGCTGTGCGTGGAATCTGCTTTTTGGACACGTACGTGCGCTTGTCCTGGAAGGCGACCACTGCTGGATGGGGGTCACGCAGTTGTCGGGGAACCGTGAAGTCCCTCAGGGGTGTCAGCGCCGTGAAATCCGGCTCGAGGTAGGCGGTGACACCGAGGGTTGGGTCCATCCGGGTCGGCTCATGTGTCAGTCGCTGGTCTACGGGCAGCAGTCCTTCTCGGGCCAGGAATCCCGCGATCTGCTCGATGCCACGGTCGTTGATGTCAGCCCCGAGTTCGAGTCGTCCGCCCGCGGCGACAACCGCATCCAATACCTCGATAGCGCGTGCCCGGAGTAGTTGCCGTTCACGTTCTCGCTCGGCTCGGGCCTGTGCCTCCTGTCTTTCATGATGACGCACGGCCTCGACGCGTGTGGTCTGCTCTTGCAGGATTCGCGTGCACTGCGGGGTGATCTTCGCGGTCCAGGTCTTGCTCCTTCCGGCCACCTGTATCAGTCCTCGGTTGTGCAGGCCGCGTGCAGAGACACGGTGTGAGGTCCCGTCGTACACGCCATCGGGGCATCCGTCGGCGACCCATTTCAGCAGGTCGTACTGCGCCACGGTCAGATGGTCGGGTGAACGCCCCATGAGGTCTCCCAGTTCTTCGCGATGCTCGGAGAATTTCCTCCGGTCTGGCTGACATCTTGACCTCATCCGATGGAGGCGTAGGCATGTTTGGCACCGATGCTGGCTGTTCGCGTGAGTTCCTATCCGCATGTGGGAGTCTGGTGGCACCGGGGACGATGTCACGGCGTGCGAAAGGCGGTACGGGCGATGGCCCCAGATTCTTGGCCTGACCTTGCAGCAAATGAGGACGTAGTGCGGATGTCTCGCGCGCAGTTGATTGCACAACTACGTGAGCTGCTCGGCGTGAGATTGGTTGCCTACCTTGCGAAAGTCCGAGATAACCGGGTGATCCGGCAGTGGGCCGATGGTGGGAGAAGTGTTACCGACGATGTCGACATCGAGCGGCTGCGGATCGCGTATCGCGCCGCTCGGATGATCTCTGAATGGGACAGCACCGCGGTCGTACAGGTGTGGTTCCAAGGGCGGAACCCTGCCCTCGACGATCGGCCGCCGGCGCTGTTGATTCGAGAAGGCGAGTTCCCCGAGGCTGGAGCTGCGGTCCTTGCTGCCGCCCGTGAGTTCGTGGCGCACCGCTGACCTCGATCCTACGGCCGGCGTTCGAAGCGGATCGACCTGGAGCCGCCCGTTAGTCTTCCTGCACGTCGCGACACGCCCGGTGTCGATGTTGAATCTTCTTGCCTTGAATTCAACTGCGCTGGAGCGGTACCCGCCGCGAGTTGTGCCCGCGGGGTGCAGTGTGCCCCTCCACGGGATCGGATTCTGGCCGCTTTTCTGCAGGTAGAAGGCTTGACTGCATTTCACGGGTATTACGTGAACCACGGGATGCCGGTGACTCACGTGTGTCCGGTGTAGTGCAGGAAGTACACCCGGCCAGCGAGATTCGCTTCTGCTGTCTGGGCGCCGGTGATGTGTTCCGATGGTCAGTGGTGGTACCGGTGAGTGCAGGGATGACCCGGGAGTCGACGGGAGACGACGATGGCCAGTGATGCGATCCCCGAAGCGGAGTTCGGCGGTCGACGCCGGCGTCCCCGGGATCCTTCGGAACGGGTGAGAGTTGAACTGCGCCTGCCGTTCTCGGTTGCTGCTGAGCTGTTCACTGCGGCGAACGATCGCGGCCAGACCGTCTCTCGGATCGGCGCCGATGCCATCGCAGCATTCTTGAAGGGAGACGAAGAATGATGTGACATCCATGTCGGCAGCACGATCGCGGTGCCGCCGACCACTGAAACGTCGAAGAGCCGGGCGGCAACCCGGCTCCTCGGACCAGACCCAGAGTCTGGAAAGAATCCCCACATCGCAGGAGGAGTTCTTGATGTCTATTTCAGCGTGCCGGCACGCGGCTGTCAATGACCGACACTCCCAACGATTTTCCAGTTCCACTAGTTGGGCGGGTGGTTGGTGATGGCGAGATTCCGGGCCTCGAAGGCTGCGCCCGCGACCACGTCCTCAGCCGAGGCTGCGAACAGGGCAATTGAGCGGGTGCCGTTCACGCCGCCGAGGAAGGCTGTCTCGCGTCCCGATCCGGTGGAGCTGGTGGTCGATTCGATTGTGCGGGAGATGATCCCCGTCGCCGGTGCTGACGATCGATTCGATCGGCTGCTCGAGCGGGTGCAGATCCGTACTCGTGACGAGGCGCTGGGTGCTGAGGCGGTGCGGGCGGCGGCTGCGTTGCGTTGCCGGATGGCCGAGGGAACGTGGGGCACCGAGGTGGTGGTGACGCAGACGATCGCACGATTCCTTGCGGCGGAGGCGGCGGTGACGGGCCGTTTCGATCCGCGGGCGGCGTTGCGGCGCGCGAACGTCGATCGCTACCTCGAAGAGCAACGCGGCTACGGGTCGCGGTCCCTGCACACTCGATTGTGGATGCTCTACGCGGCGGGCCGGATCTTTCATCCCGGCGAGTACCCGCGCGAGCGAGCCGTCGCGCCGCGCACCAGGCATGTTCCGCCGGCCAGCACGGTCGAGGTCGAGCAACTGCTGGCGTTGGTGCCGACCTTGTCCGGGGTGGTGGGACAGCGTCTGCAAACGGTCGTCGACCTGTGCTGGGGAGTGGGGGCCCGCCGCGCCGACTTCCGGTACTTGCAGGGCACCGCGATCTCCACGCGGCGGTGGCAGGGCCAGACGGTGGCGTTGGTCGAGTTGCGTAACAACGCCGGCGGCACCCGAATCGTGCCGGCGTTCGACCCGGACCTTGTCGAGCGCCTCGGCCGGCTGTCCGACTACGCGGGCGATGGGCTGGTGCTGGCACCGCACAAGAAGACCACCCAACGCAACGAGGTCAACCGGATCGCCGAGGCCCTTCGCAGGCGGGGGCATCCGGGCGTCAACCCTGTCGCGCTCCGGCACCGGTGGATGCTGGACATGGCCGAACGCCTACCCGCAGCGTTGGTGCTGCAGTTGGCGGATGTTGTTGATTTGAAGGTGATTTCCGATTATCGACGACTCGCGACGTATCGGCTCGAGCACACGCTGACGATGATGGGGGAGGTCTTCCGGTGATCACCCCCATCCGCAGTACCGATGCTCTGTTCGACGACGCTGTCGCGGTGATCGAACGGTCAGGGGTCGTGGAGACGATCGAAACGTTGTACGAGCAGGAACGGCTTCCCGGTGGACGGCTCCCGTCCGGGATCGTCTACACGATCCGCGCCGTCCTCGTTGCGGCACTGGTGCGGATCATCGGCTGCACGCCGCCGACCTACGCCGGCATCCTCACCACCATCGCCCGCTTCGACCACCAGCAGCTCACTACTGTCGGCGTGGGTGGCCAAGACCTGACCGCCCTGCGGGCGAACAACACCGCGGAATATCGCCGATTCCACGGCTGGCTCGACCGTCGCCTCGCACCGCTCGATCCGGGTGCGGATCTGCCCGCACGGAGGGTGACCAACGACGATCACAGGAACGCGGTCGCCGGACGTTCCCCGCAGCAACGCCAACGTGCGCGGGAGGCCGCGGTGCGGATTCACCGCATCATGAACCGGCTCGTCGCCGCGTCGATCCACGAGCCGTCCCCCGCGGCCGCTACTACCTACGCGACGCCAGCAGCGGCGAGGTCAAGACCGCGCAACGGCCGCGCGAGATCCGCAAGGCGGCGTTCGGCATAGGACTGACCGCCGTCACCCGCGTCGGGCCTCCGGACGCACTGCACACGGTATCGCCGGTGATCGTCGGTATCGACGTCCACGAACCGACATCGGGCAGCGTCACCGGATTGAAGGCAGCACTCGACGGCATGCGCGAAAACCACCTCGACGGCCGTCGTTCTGCGCGGTCACGCTGGCCGCATCTGACGATCGACATGGGGTACAACCCCAAACAAGGCTTCGCGGAACCGGGTTTCAGGGGGCAGCGGCCGCGGCGCATGGCAGCCTCGAGGCCGCAGTCAGCGACGCCAGAGGATGTCGACCGGGCCGGCCTGGGACGCACAGGCCGCTCAACCGGCCGCCAGGTACGCGTGTCTCGCAGGATCAATTCGCTGGAGTTGCGGCAGAAAGGTCCTGGATCGGCGCGTCGGCAACTCATCGTGGCCAGCCAACGCGAACCGCACACGAAGTGCAGTTCTACGAATTGCAGCGAACGAGGCCACGAACTCGAAAGAGGTTGTGACCTCGTTTGGTCGACTTCGTTCAGGTTTGCGTGCTTGAAGACGTTTTTCGGCCGTCGGCTCCACGCAGAATGGGCAGTTGCGGGCTGGTGTCACGCAACGGCAGCAGGATCAAGACGAGCACAGCCGCGAGCGCCACGCAGACCGCGCCGGCGGTGAGGCCACCCGAGTAGCCCATGACAGCCAGTGCGGCCACCCCGACGGCGCCGCCGATCTGCTGGACGGAGGTGAACAGGGCCGAGCCGAGCCCAGCGTTCTCCTCTGTGGTCCCGTCGACCGCGGCTACGGCTAGGACGGGCAGTGTCAGCCCATTGCCGATGCTCAGCACGAGCATGCCGGGCAAGACGTGAGCGGCATAGGAGTCGCCCGCAGCCAGGCCGGATAGCAGCAGCAGACCGGCGATGTTGACCAGGAAAGCCAGCAGGAGCGCCCGGCGCCTCCCAATCCTGAGCGAGACGCGGGAGGACAGCCACATGCCCGCCAGAATGCCTGCGCCGTAGGGCAGGTAGGCGATGCCTGCAAGGAGCGGGCTGTATTCCAAAGCGGTCTGCACCTGGATCATCAGCAAGAACGACATCGCGTACATCGCTATCGAGAACAGCAGGGTGGCGACGTTGGCGACTGCCCGCGTCCGCGAAGCCAGGAACGGCCCTGGTACCAGCGGAGCCGCCGACCGCGACTCTGCCACCACGAACGACACCGCCAAGGCAGCGGATAGCACTACGACGCCGATGACGAGCGGATCGCTCCAGCCGGTCTCACCGGCCCGCAGTAGCCCGTACACCAGCGACACTGCGGCACCGGTCACCAGGACCGCGCCGGGAACGTCGAGAGGGTACCGGCCGCGGGCGCGGGACTCGGGAACCAGGCGCGGGAGCAGCGCCAGCGCTATGGCGACAATGGGGAGGTTGATCAGGAAGATCCCGCGCCAGGAGACCAGGTCGGTCAGCGCTCCGGACAGCACCAGACCCGAGGTTCCGCCCAGGGCCGCGATGCCGCCCCAGATGCCAAGCGCCTTGGCCCGCTCCTCCCGCCCCGGGTACAGCAACGTGACCATCGACATTGCCGCCGGACTGGCCATCGCAGCACCCGCGCCCTGCACGAACCGCCCGATCACAAGCTGCCAAGGCTCCTGCGCGATCGCGCAAGCCAAGCTGGCCACTCCGAACAGCGCCACGCCGATGAGGAACACGCGACGGCGACCCAGCAAATCCGCCAGCCGGCCACACAGCAGCAGTAGCCCACCGAAGGCGAGGAAGTAGGCGTTGACGACCCAGGGCAACCCGGAAGGGCTGAACCCCAGCTCATCTCGGATGCTGGGCAGGGCCACGATCACGACGGTGTCATCGAGCACGAGCATGAACTGGACGAGGCACAACACAATCATTGGCACGAGACGACGCTATGACCGACGGCATTTGGCCACAATCCGCGCTGAGGCCAGACTGTGTCGCATGGAGGACATCGGCGCGATCATCGTGGGCCACTTCCCGCTTACCTCCGGGGAGTGGATCCCCGCGCACAGCCACACCCACCACCAGATCGCCTGGACCCGACGCGGCGTCCTGAGCGTCGGTGTGGGCGAGTTGTACTGGGTCTTGCCGCCCACCAGGGCACTGTGGCTGCCCGCGGGGGTCACCCACACAACCGGCGCCACCCGCGATGCGCTGCTGTGCAGCCTGTATCTGGCCCCGGAACACTGCCCGCTGGATTGGACCGAGCCCACGGTGGTCGGCATCGACGGCTTGCTGGCGGAGTTGACGACGTACCTGGCCCGTACCGACATCCCCGACGAGGCGCGGTTGCGCGCGGAGGCGGTGGTGCCCGACCTGCTGCACCCGTTGCCCACCCGGCCCATTGATGTGCCGCAACCCACCGATGAGCGCGTTCGGATCGTGGCGGACACCCTGCTGGCGGACCCCGCCGACCCGCGGGGCCTCGAGGCTCACGCCCGGGTGGTCGGCGTGAGCAGACGGACCTTGACTCGGCTTTTCAGCATAGACATGGGAATGAGCTTCGACCGTTGGCGCACGCGGGTCCGGATGCGCGCCGCCCTGCCGCTGTTGGCCGAGGGCCAGCCGGTTTCGCGCGTGGCGCACAGCGTGGGATACGCCACGGCGAGCGCGTTCCTGGCGGCCTTCCGACGCACGGTCGGTACCACGCCCCGGCGGTACCTGATCAGTGGATACGACGAGAGTGTCCACCGCGTCAAGTCAGTGCCCGGGATTCACGGAGAAGGTCATCACAGCGCGTGATTCCGGCCGCGGGGAATCAATGCTCTGGAGATGGAAGGGAATTGCTCTGAACAGAGGAAACGGATACCGCACGTGATGAGGGAACGTGAACTCCTCGTTCTGTTTTTCTTCTGGGAAGATGATGGCTGTGCCTCGCCGAACCATCCTGAGTACCGACAGGCTGACGCTCACCGATTGGCTTCCGGGGGACTTCGACGACCTGGTCGCTCTGCACTCTGACCCGCTCACAATGCGATTCATCGGTTATGGACGGCCCGACACCCTCGCGGAGGCGAGGTCGCGACTCGACGGCTACCTCCACGAGCAGTGCACCCGGGGCTGGACCAAATGGCGTGTGGAGAACCTCGACGGCGACATGATCGGCCGCGCTGGGTTCGGTGAGGTCGACTCTTGTCGTGAGTTGGCGTATGCCCTGAACCGGGACCTTTGGGGCCAGGGTTTCGCGACGGAAATCGCCGGCGCTTTGGTCGACTGGCATCTCGAACATCCGGCGCGTGAACTGTCGTCGAGCGGGCTGTGCGCGCATGTCGAGGTGGGGAATCAGGCAAGCGTGCGCGTGCTCGAAAAGGTTCGCTTCAAGTACGTGGACAGGCGGGTGTACGCGGGTGTCGCTTGCGATTTCTTTCGGCTTCCTGCCGGGGATGGCGGTCCTGCTTCCGTACGTTGATCCGCCGAGTCCGGCGTCCGCGTTCACGGATCCGGCGCCGTCGTCGGGCTCGCCCACCGGTCACACCTGCCCGACTCCAGGTTCCGATCTCCCGTCGACGGTCGCGGATAATCGTTTGTTCGTCCCCCGGGCCGGTCGTATCGTGGCGGCGATTAGCTGTCCGAACGATCGAAGGGATAGGTCCTGGCATGGATCCGATCACCGAACGCGACCTCCGCGCGTCGTTCGTCAACTGTTCGAAAGGCGATGCGAAGCGCCTGCCGGCGCCGCGTGATCTGGCCGGCCGGCCCTGGGACGATTTGGACTTTCTGGGCTGGACCGATCCCGCCTTCCCGGGCCGCGGCTACGTGGTGCTGCCCCGCGCGGACGGCCCGGTCGGCGTCGCGATGCGGTTCGAATCGAACGGCTCCGGCAAGTCACAGATGTGCGCGATCTGCCTCACCACGCACACCCGTGGCGGTATCGCGCTCATGACCGCGAACAAGGTGGGCGAGTCGGGGCGGGCGGGCAACTCGGTGGGCATCTACATGTGCATCGACCTGGCCTGCTCGCTCTACGCACGCGGCAGGAAGAAGCCCGCGCTCGGCAGTCGGTACCGCGAGGACCTCAGTCCGGAGGAGAAGACGGAACGGGTCCGCGAGAACATCAACGCGTTCGTCGACCGGTTGTACGGCTGACCGACCGACGGCCGGATCAGTAGGCCAGGGCCAGGCCGACATCCACCGATCCGTCCGGCTCGCGTCCTGCACGTCGATCCCGTCGGTGACGTCTGCGGGGCGGCGACACGGGACTCGGCCGTCGCGCGGGACGACATGCCCGGCCGACCGTGCCGCGAAGAGCAGGCCGACCAGTGCCGGCCCGGTCGCAGCGCGGATCCGTTCCGGCGGTTGTCGCTGCACACCCGCTCGAGTTCGCTGCGGGGAATCGGCCGCGATGTCACCACCGGTTCGCCGGACGCGACCATCCTCACGCGCAGTTCGTGGTCGCGCTCGGCACCACCCGACCGGCATAGGTGCGCAGCAACTCGGTCAACTCGACGTCGTCGACGGCCAGCCGCCCGGTCGGCCCGATCGCGGCGAGGCACCCGACGACGGTGCGGCCCCGGTCGTGCACGGGAACGGCGAGGGCGGAGCGTCCGACGCGGATCTCGTCGACCTCGCGGGCGGGTTCGCCGCGTCGGATCACCGACAGTTCCAGTTCCAGGGCGTCCGGGTCGGTGATGGTGCGGGCGGTGACCTTCCGGAGCGGGCCGGCCGCCGGATCGGGTCGGGACGCGAGCATCAGTTTGCCGATCGCGGACGCGTGCGGCGCGGTCACCAGTGTCCGCTCGCCACTGAGCTCGTGGTCGGGGTCGCGGTCCACCAGGCGGACCCGTCCGGTCGTGTACGACGCCAGGTACACCCCGTAGCGGACCTGCGACCGCAGTTCCCCGAGCACGATGCTGTTGTCGACGGGGGTGATTTGTTCTGTGGCACCGGCGAGTTCGCGGGTGCGGCGTCCCAGTGCGAACCCGGACAGGTCGGTGATCCGAACGAGGTAGCCGTCGGCGACCAGCAGGTTCAACAGGCGATAGGCCGTCGCCGGTGGGATGCCCGCCATCGCCGCGATGTCCTTCGCGGACGCGCCCGAGCCCAGTCGGGCGGCGGCCTCGAGCAGCGCGAGGGCCCGTTGCACCGCGCGTGGTTCGTTTCCGCCGAGGTCGCGGACCGCCATCAGCGTCCGCCCCGGCCGACCAGGATCGTCTCCCCGGTCGCGTCGGCGGCGAACACCCCTGCGCCCGGTAGGACGTCGGCGGTCTCGGCGCTGTCGAACGCGCCCATCCGCAGCAGGGCGTCGGGGCGGCGCCGACGCAGGTGGGCGTGCCACGACAGCCCCGATGCGAGGATCACCGCCACGGCGATCGGCACCACGTACGACGCGTCGATCACGTTGACGTACAACAGGTATCCGATCACCACCACTCCGGCGCCGCTGCCGAGTGCGCCGGCGGCGAGCGCTCCCGGTGTCTGCTCGCCGATCCGGTTCAGGAACCGCGCCGACGCCACCGCCACCGCCACGTACGCGACGATCACCGCGCCGCGCACCACCAGCCGCACGTCCCCGAACACCACACCCGTGCCGAGTACCGCGAACGCTCCGCCGCCGAGCAGGACGACGCCGACGACGAGCGACAGCGCCACGTCCGGTGTGCGGAAGGACCGGTGTACGCGGGCGCACCACGACGGCAGCACCCGTTCGATGCCGAGTGAATACACCAGGCGGGAGGCGGCATTCGACGATGCCATCGCCGATGCGAGCCACGAGCAGCACAGTCCGACGTTCAGCGCGATCACGACCGCCGGGCTCACACCCGTCGCGGTGCCGTGCAGGTAGGCGTTGACGAGGGTGTCGCTGCGTCCGGTCCACGCGGCCCAGCCGGCGAACACGAACAGTGATCCGCAGATCACCGGCGTCAGCAGCACGGTGCGGGTGACGGTGACCAGGGGGCGGCGGGCCTCGGGTCCGAAGAATGCGGCGCTCTCGAACCCGGCGAGCGCGAACAGCGCCGCCAGCATCAGTGTCAGCAGGCCGTTCCCGGACGGTGCGGGTACGACGGCAACCTGGGATGCACTGTCGCCGAACAGCATGAGCCCGACGATGAACGCCAGTGAGCTGCTCTCGACGACCAGGATCGCGATGGCGGCGAATCGTGCGCTGCGCAGCAGACACAGCAGGATGCTCACCGCGAGTACGGGATACACGATCGGTACCGGTGCGTCGATGCCCGCGAACGCGAGCAGCGCGATCACCGCCTGTCCGCCGTGGTAGAGCGTCATCACGGCGCTGCCGATGTACTTGACCAGCATCGCGACGGCCGCGGTGAGCGCGGCCCGCGACCCCGCGCCGCGGAATGCGAAGCTGTGCAGCCCGCCGGCCGCCGCCATGCGCCGGGTGAACTGCGACAGGCAGAAGGCGATGAGGGTGACCGCGACCGTGGCGACCAGGATCGTGAGCATGCCGCCGAACAGTCGGCCGTGGGTGAGCATCGTGAGTGGCAGCACCACCATCGACACCGCGGGTGCGGTGGTCGCCACCGACTGGGCCAGCACCTCGACACCCGACAGTTGCCGGCGTCCGAGCGCACGCATCGGCGACAGCGCAGGTCGGGCGGGTTCACGGACGGTGAACGAGCGCGCGATCGCGTCGGTGAGTGCGGACATAGCGCGTGACGCTAGTCCGGCTGTGTAACAGGGATATTGCCGACGTGCTTCCAGCGGTCGCACTCGGCTGAGACGGTGCCGGCACGCGGTGCCCCGCGTTCTCAGTCGGCCGCGCAGAACCGTTTCACCGGCGACAACTTCCCGACCCGAGCGCTGTCCAGGATGAGTCCCAACGGATCACCCGGATCGCCGGGCGGACATTTGGGAGCGTGAAATGGCATTCACACGTAGATCTTTCATGCAGGCGCTCGGCGTCACGGGTGGCGCAGGGCTGGCGTACGGGGCGATGTCCTCGATCGGTCTGGCCCCGGCGACGGCGGGCACCCCGAAGCGCTTCCAGTCGCTGGCTCCGGGTGATCTGGTGGGGTCGGTGAAGGGCGATCACTCGGTGGTGATCCTCGGTGGTGGACCTGCCGGTCTGTGCGCGGCGTACGAGATGCAGAAAGCCGGCTACAAGGTCACCGTGCTCGAGGCCCGGACCCGTCCCGGGGGCCGGATCTGGTCGGTGCGGGCGGGCACCGAGGAGACCGATCTCAACGGTGAGACGCAGAAGTGCACGTTCTCCGAGGGGCACTACTTCAACCTCGGCGGGACCCGTATCCCGCAGGGCCACATCACCCTCGACTACTGCCGCGAACTGGGCGTCGAGCTGCAGATGTTCGGTAACCAGAACGCCAACACGGTGGTCAACTACACCGGTAGCCAGCCTTTGGCCGGCCAGTCCGTCACCTACCGTGCCGCGAAGGCGGACACGTTCGGGTACGTCTCCGAGTTGCTGCAGAAGGCCACCAACCTGGGGGCGCTCGACGACGTGCTCACCCCGGACGACAAGGACAAGCTGTCGGAGTTCCTCTCCAGCTTCGGTGACCTGTCCGACGACGGCCGCTACCTCGGCTCGCCGCGTCGCGGCTACGACTCCGAGCCCGGCGCCGGGCTGAACTTCGGCACGCAGAAGCAGCCGTTCGCGATGAAGGACGTCATCCACAGCGGCATCGGCCGCAACTTCGCGTTCGATTTCGACTACGACCAGGCGATGACGATGCTCACGCCGGTGGGTGGCATGGACCGCATCTACTACCGTTTCGCCGAGGTCATCGGTGACAGTCTGGTCTACGGCGCCGAGGTCACGTCGATGAAGAACACGCCCGACGGGGTGAGTGTGGAGTACAGCGTCGGCGGGCAGAGCAAGTCCGTCACCGCCGACTACGCGATCTGCACCATCCCGCCGAACCTGATCGAGCGCCTCGACAACAACCTGCCGTCGGACGTGATCACCGCGCTGCGGGCGGCGAAGCCGTCGTCGTCGGGCAAGCTCGGCATCGAGTACTCGCGTCGCTGGTGGGAGATCGAGGACCGGATCTACGGCGGCGCGTCGAACACCGACCGTGATATCTCGCAGATCATGTTCCCGTACGACCACTACAACTCCGATCGTGGCGTCGTGGTCGCGTACTACAGCTCGGGCCGCCGCCAGCTCGGGTTCGAGTCGCTCACGCACCGGCAGCGGCTGGCGAAGGCACTCGCCGAGGGCTCGGAGATCCACGGCGACAAGTACACCCGCGACATCTCGTCGTCGTTCTCCGGATCGTGGCGGCGCACCAAGTACTCGGAGTCGGCGTGGGCGTCGTGGGCCGGGTCCGGCGACTCGCACGGCGGCGTGGCGACCCCGGAGTACACCAAGCTGCTCGAGCCGGTGGACCACATCTACTTCGCGGGCGACCACCTGTCCAACGCGATCGCGTGGCAGCACGGCGCGTTCACGTCGGCCCGGGACGTGGTGACCAACATCCACCAGCGCGTCGCTCAGACCGCCTGAACCCCAGTCATATTCGTAGAGGAGACACCATGAGATCCGTTGCCCGCAAGACGTTGGCCGCCACCCTCGCCGCGTCCGCGCTGCTCGTCACCGCCACCGCGTGCTCGTCCGACACGGCCGAGGCCGAGACCACACCGGAGAGCACGTTCGTCTCGAAGTCGATCATCGCAGCGGGAGAAGCCAATCCGATGATCGCGGAGGGCGTCGCGATCGGCGCGAACACCGCCGTCTACAAGACCAGTGGCCTCGGCCCCTCCGCAGCGAACAAGGCGGCACCCGACGGTACTCCGGAGTCGTACATCGACAGCCAGTTCAGCGGGGGAGTGCTGCCCGCCGGGGTGACCGTCACCGAGGCACAGGGCATCGGTGTCCTGAAGAAGATTCGCGACAATCTCGAAGCACAGGGACTGACGCTCGAGGACGTCGTCACGATGCGGGTGTTCCTCGACAACGCACCCGGCACCGACCGGGCCGACTACGCCGGCTGGAACCGCGCCTACCGACAGTTCTTCGCCAACACCAACCTCGAGACCGGCGATACCGAACTGGTGCCGATGGGCTCCGCTGCCCCCGCCGCGCCGATCGAGCGGAACAGCGCCCGGCCCACCCGATTCGCGCTCGAGGTCGGCACGCTGCCGGTCGCGGGCTGGCTGGTCGAGGTCGAGGTGGACGCGGTCTACCCCGACGGCAAGCAGCCGTCCTGATGGGCGCCCTGAGCCCCGGTCACTGGGCGATCGTGGCGGTGGTGCTGCTGGTGCTGTTCGGGTCGAAGAAGCTGCCCGACGCGGCGCGCGGCCTGGGCCGCTCGCTGCGGATCCTCAAGAGCGAGGTGGGCGAGTTGCAGGGGGACGAGAAACCCGCCGAACTCGAGGTACCGGGGGACGCCGAGCGCCTGTCGGCGTAGTTCACGAAGCGGAGAAGCCGCGCAACGCCGAGGCGTCGCGCGGCTTCTCCGCGTTCGGGGCCCGATATGTCACGGCCGCGGCCAGGGCCGTCCGCTCATCCGCTCGATGTCGGTGTTGAACCGCTCGAGGTAGGCCGCGAACGCGGCGACGTCCTCGGCGTCCCAGTCCTTCATCATCTTGTCGAGCGCCTCGATGCTGCCCGACCGTTCCGCGTCGAGGCGGGCCTTGCCCTCCGCGGTGATGCGGAACTTGCGGGCCATGCCGCCGTCGGGATCGGGGATGCGTTCGACGAGTCCACCGCCGAGCATCGCGGTGGTCTGTCGGTGCAGGGTCGAGGTGTCGAGACCGAGGGCGTCGCTGAGCTGTCCGATCGACATGGGCCCCTCGATGTCGATCCGGCTGAGCAGGACGTAGGCGCTGCTGTCGAGGTGTCCGCCGCTGCGTCGGGGGCGCGGGCTGTTGTGGTGCACATGCCGACCGAGCAGCATGGTCTCGAAGTCGATCAGATGCGTGGGCTTCTCCATGCCGGTCCTCTCACGGGCTGCATCGGTCTTCGTTCCTGATGCTCCCCTATTGTGCCCGGTGAAATCAGACATATCACCCTAGCTGGGGTTTTGCGCAATACAACTTGATTGCATGATACAAGTTGGTTGTATGCTGCAACTAGTTTGAGTAACGAATTCCGTTTGAATCCAGAAGTTGGGAGTCCCGTGGACAGCTCCGCGTCCACCGCCCGTTCGGGCGGCATCGTCACAGTGCTGGCGGTCGCCGGCATCGTGGCGGCCCTCATGCAGACCCTGGTGGTGCCGCTCATCGGCGACCTGCCCCGCATCCTCGACACGACCGCGTCCAACGCGTCGTGGGTCATCACGATCACGCTGCTCGTCGGCGCGGTCGCCACCCCGGTCACCGGACGGCTCGGCGACCTGCTCGGCAAGCGGCGCATGCTGCTGCTCTGTTCGTTCCCCCTCGTCGCCGGATCGGTGCTGTGTGCGCTCGCCACCTCGCTGGCCCCGATGGTGATCGGCCGCGGCCTGCAGGGCCTCGGCATGGGCATGGTGCCCCTCGGTATCAGTGCCCTGCGTGAGCTGGTCCCGCCGCAGAAGCTGGGGTCGTCGATCGCCCTGATCAGTGCGACCCTCGGCATCGGCGGCGCGCTCGGGCTTCCGATCTCGGCGGCCGTCACGCAGAACACCAGCTGGCGCGTGCTGTTCTGGGGATGCGCGGTGCTCAGCGTCGTCATCGGTGTCCTGATCTGGCGTCTCATCCCCGCCACGCCGGCCATGGCCGCGGGCGGCCGGTTCGACTACGTCGGCGCGATCGGCCTCGGTGTCGGCCTGGTGAGCCTGCTGCTGGCCGTCTCCAAGGGCGCGGTCTGGGGCTGGGGCAGCGCGTCGATCCTCGCGCTGTTCGCGGCCGCGGTCGTCGTGCTCCTGGCCTGGGGATGGTGGGAGCTGCGCACCAGCGATCCGTTGGTGAACCTGCGGCTGGCCGCGGGCAAGCAGGTGCTGCTGACCAACGCTGCCTCCGTCGTCGTCGGCTTCTCGATGTACGCGCAGTCGCTGATCATTCCGCAGCTGCTGCAGCTGCCCGAGTCCACCGGGTACGGCCTCGGTCAGTCGATGCTCGCGATGGGTCTGTGGATGTTGCCCGGCGGGTTCGTGATGATGGCCGTCTCGCCGCTCGGTGCGAAACTGTCCGCCGCCCGTGGCCCCAAGGTCACGCTGGTGCTCGGCGCACTGGTGATCGCCGTCGGATACGGGTCGTCGATGTTGCTGCTCGGGTCCACCTGGGGTCTGCTCGTGGTCGTCTGCATCTCCAACGCGGGCGTCGGCCTGGCGTACGGCGCGATGCCGGCGCTGATCATGGGTGCGGTGCCGCCGTCGGCGACCGGATCGGCGAACAGCTTCAACACCCTGATGCGCTCGGTCGGTACGTCCGTGGCCGCGGCGGTCGTGGGTGTCGTGCTGGCGCAGATGAGCATCGACGTCGGCGGTCACACGATCCCCACCGAGGCCGGGTTCCGGACGGGTCTGCTGATCGGGTGCGGTGTTGCGCTGGTCGCCGCGGCGATCGCGGCGGCGATCCCCGGCCGCAAGGCCGCTTTGTCGACGCATCCCGTCGCGGCGGACGCCGACGAGAAGGTCGCCACCCAGGTCTGATCAGGGCGTTCGATCCGGTCGATCGGACACTCCGCGAAGAAGTTCCGAACCATGTGAGACAAACGTTCAACAGGTGCTACTGTTCGTCCTGCACTGGCCGCAGCTGTTCACTCGCTGCGGCCAGTAGCTATTTTGGCCCCCGCCCGCATCGCGGGTGGATGTTTCACGCGAAACGAGATCCCAGCCCGACGACGGCGTCCCGCACACCGACCCAACGTCGAGCGGTCGCGACCCGGCCGGCCAGGTGCGACGCCCGCACGAGTCGACGGGTGGGACGCCGCCGGATCCGGTCGTAGCGGCGCAGGGCGTCGGCAACGGGGTGCTCGGTCAACAGGCCGCCCAGCGTCACCGCATCGACCATGGCCTCACACGCGCCGCGCCCCAGATTCGGGGCCATCGAGTGCGCGGCGTCGCCGATCAACGCGACGTTGCCGCGCACGTACGACGGCAGCCGCGGCGACTCGTAGAGATCGTGGTGCAGCACGACGTCGGGGTCGACCCGTTCGAGGATCTTCCGGATGTCCTGGTGCCAGTCACCGAACCGGGCGCGCAGGTAGTCGAGCCCACCGGTCGACTCGGCGGGCGACCGGACCGCGGCGAACCAGTTCACGAGCCCGCCCTCGCGGGGTGTGATGCCGAACAGCGCACCCGGACCCCAGGTCTCGCTGACCGAGGCCGCTTCGCCGGGAATCCAGCCGCGCCAGGCCGTCATGCCGGTGTACCCGGGCCGGAACCTCGTCCCGAACAACACGTCACGGGTGGCGCTGCGGGTGCCGTCGGCGGCGACGACCACGTCGAACCCGGCGAGTGTTGCCAGGTCGGGGGAGGGCGCCGAGAAGCAGACGACCCCGCCCGGCAGGCCGTCCAGCAGCACGCCGAGCAGGGCGGGCCGGGAGATCAGATGGGCGGTGCGGCGTTCGCTGTCGATCCGACCGATCACCGACCCGTCCGGTCGCAGGAACGCGGCGCGGCGCTGCATCGTGCCCAGCTTCCGAACTCCGTCACCGACGCCGGCCGCATCCAGCGCGGCCATCGCCTCCGGCCACATCCCCAGGGCGGTTCCCGTCGTGGGCGGGGCCGGGGACCGTTCGAAGACGGTGACGTCCCAGCCGCGCCGGGTCAGATGGTTGGCGGCGGTGAGTCCACCGATGCCGCCCCCGAGGATCGCTGCGCAACCAGCCATGCGGGGGACCGTACCGGAGGCGTCGCAATCCTTCTCGGGACCGCCTCGCGCCGTCACCCGATCTCGTCGGGTGTTTACAGGCCCGCGTGTACGGCGTCCAATGGATATCAGCACTGATGCGCCGCCGTGACGGTGAGCGAGGTGGATGTCTGGTTTCGAGCCTGAGAGCGTGCCGGGTGCCGTCTGGAGCCGGCCGGACAGAACCATGGTCGTCCCCGGTGGTGATGGCGACGTCGGTCGCCTGACTCCGGCGATTCGTCCGCTTGGAGAAGGGAATACACATGATGTCGTTGTCCACGTCTGCAGCCGCGGTCGCCGTGTCGGTGGCGGGCCTGATGTTCTCGGATCCAATTGTCCACGCGGACACCGTGACCGGAACCATCGCGATCGGTGGCGGTCCGACGGAGGTGGCGATCGCACCGGACGGTTCCCGCGCCTACGTCGCCAACTACTTCGACGACACGGTGGCGGTGATCGACACCGCGACCGAGACCGTCGCCGCGACCGTCCCGGTCGGCGGTTTCCCGACCGATGTCGCGGTCGGCCCCGACGGGGCCCGGGTCTACGTCACCAATTCCGACGACGGCACGGTGTCCGTCATCGACACCGCCGTGAACGCGGTCGCGGTCACGATCCCGGTCGGTGCGGGGCCCGAGGGCGTGGCGATCACGCCGGACGGTTCCCGCGCGTACGTCACCAACTACGACGGCGGCACGGTGTCGGTGATCGACACCGCCGTGAACGCGGTCGCCGCCACGGTCCCCGTCGGCAGCCTTCCGTCCGAGGTCGCCATCACCCCGGACGGCACCCGCGCGTACGTCGCCAACCAGGGCAGCGACGAAGTGTCGGTGATCGGGATTCCGGTGAATGCCGTCGTCGGGGCGGTTCCGGTCGGCGACGGGCCGTTCGGGGTGGCCATCACGCCCGACGGTTCCCGTGCGTACGTCACCGCGTGGCACAGCGATGCGGTGTCGGTGATCGGCCTGCCGGTGAACGCCGTGGTCGGGACGGTTCCGGTCGGCGACAGCCCGTTCGGGACAGCGATCATGCCGGACGGCGCCCGCGCGTACGTCACCAACTATGCGAGCGACACGGTGTCGGTGATCGACACAGCCGAGAATGCCGTCGTCGAGACCGTCACGGTCGGCGACAGTCCGTCCGCGGTCGCGATCATCCCGGACGGCACCCGCGCCCTCGTCACCAACTACGACAGCGACACCGTGTCGGTCGTCGCGATCGAACCAGGGGCATGATCGGGGCCCCCGCAACAGCCCCGACATCGCGGCGAGACACGGCCGCAGCGCGGTCGTTGGACGATCGTGGCGAAGCTGCAATTCGAGGCCCTCCCGGGGCCGAAACATTCGCCCTAGGCTGTGACGTGCGCTGCATTCGCCCAGAAGGCGAACGCAAAGTCACAGGTCACAGGGTGGAGAGGGGAGCCTTGGTTGCGTTTGTCCCCGGGGTGTGAATTAACCTTTTCTCAACACGGTGGACTCATGACCGTTTGAAACGCCCTCGAGCAACGTCGCCGGGGCGGACGTCAGTCCCGTGCCGAGGCTCAATGAGGAGCCATTCTCGGTCGGTGCCGAACACAGTGTCGTGTCGGTACATGCTCTGCAGTTGTATGGCCATCAGCGCTGCTGGTCGTCGGTGCATTTACGCATACGAAGGCAGTAGGTATGAAGCATCTTCCCGGGCCCCAGGGGCTCTACCACCCGGCAAACGAGCACGATGCGTGTGGCGTCGCGTTCGTCGTCGACATGCACGGTCGCCGCAGCCGCGACATCGTCGAGAAGGCGATCACCGCTCTCGTGAACCTCGAGCACCGTGGTGCCGCCGGATCCGAGCCCAACACGGGTGACGGCGCCGGCATCCTGCTCCAGGTTCCGGACCGGTTCCTGCGCGCCGTCGTCGACTTCGAGCTGCCCGCCGAGGGCGCGTACGCCACCGGCATCGCGTTCCTGCCCCAGGGCGCCGACGCTGCCGACGAGGCTGCTGCGGGTGTCGAGAAGATCGTCGCCGAGGAGGGCCTGACGGTTCTCGGCTGGCGTGCGGTCCCCACAGACGACTCGTCACTCGGCTCCCTCGCCCGTGACGCGATGCCGACGTTCCGTCAGGTGTTCATCGGAAGCGCCGGCTCCGCCGAAGACACTGTCACCGACATGGACCTCGAGCGCCGCGCCTACGTCATCCGCAAGCGCGTCGAGCACGAGCTCGGCGACGCCGGTGCCGGCGAGGACGGCCCGGGCCGTGAGTCGGTGTACTTCCCGAGCCTGTCCGGCCAGACCTTCGTCTACAAGGGCATGCTCACCACCCCGCAGCTGAAGGGTTTCTACCTCGACCTGCAGGACGACCGGCTCGAGAGCGCGCTCGGCCTGGTGCACTCGCGCTTCTCCACCAACACGTTCCCGTCGTGGCCGCTGGCGCACCCGTTCCGCCGTGTCGCCCACAACGGTGAGATCAACACCGTCAGCGGCAACGAGAACTGGATGCGGGCCCGTGAGGCGCTCATCGAGTCCGACGTGTTCGGCGACCGCGCGCTCGAGAAGATCTTCCCGATCTGCACGCCCGGCGCCTCGGACACCGCACGTTTCGACGAGGTCCTCGAGCTGCTGCACCTCGGTGGCCGCAGCCTGCCGCATGCCGTGCTGATGATGATCCCGGAGGCCTGGGAGCGTCACGAGAGCATGGATCCGGCGCGCAAGGCGTTCTACCAGTACCACTCCGCGCTGATGGAGCCGTGGGACGGTCCGGCGTCGGTGTGCTTCACCGACGGCACCGTCGTCGGCGCTGTGCTCGACCGCAACGGCCTGCGCCCGTCCCGTGTGTGGGTCACCGACGACGGCCTCGTGGTCATGGCTTCGGAGGTCGGTGTCCTCGACATCGCCCCCGAGAAGATCGTGCGCAAGATGCGCATGCAGCCGGGCCGCATGTTCCTCGTGGACACCGCGCAGGGCCGCATCATCTCCGACGACGAGATCAAGTCGGAGCTCGCGGCCGAGCACCCCTACCAGCAGTGGATCGACGAGGGCCTCGTCCAGATCGAGGACTTGCCGGAGAGCAAGTACACGTACATGACCCACGACCGGGTCGTGTTGCGCCAGCAGATCTTCGGCTTCACCAACGAAGAGGTGAACCTCCTCGTCAAGCCGATGGCGATCACCGGCGGTGAAGCGCTGGGTTCGATGGGCACCGACACCCCGATCGCGGTGCTCTCGGCGCGACCGCGGATGCTGTTCGACTACTTCCAGCAGCTGTTCGCTCAGGTCACCAACCCGCCGCTGGACGCGATCCGCGAGGAGATCGTCACCAGCCTGGGTGGCACCATCGGTCCCGAGTCCGACCTGCTGAACCCGTCGGCCGCGTCGTGCCGTCAGATCGCGCTGCCGTCGCCGATCCTGCACAACGACGACCTGTCGAAGCTGATCCACCTCAACGACAACGCGAAGTTCCCGCACTTCCGCAGCGTCGTCGTTCGCGGCGTGTACCCGGTCGCCCGCGGCGGCGAGGGTCTGCTCAAGGCCTTGGACACGGTGCGCGACAAGGTTTCCGAGGCGATCGCCGGCGGTGCCCGCATCATCGTGCTGTCGGACCGCGAGTCCAACGAGAAGTACGCGCCGATCCCGTCGCTGCTGCTCACCTCCGCGGTCCACCACCACCTGGTGCGCGAGAAGACCCGCACCAAGGTCGGTCTCATCGTCGAGTCGGGCGACGCCCGCGAGGTCCACCACATGGCGGCGTTGCTCGGTTGCGGTGCCGCGGCCGTCAACCCGTACATGGCGTTCGAGACCATCGACGAGCTGCTGCAGAGCGACCAGCTGCAGGGCCTGACGCTCGACAAGGCCGTCTCGAACTACATCAAGGCCGCCGGCAAGGGCGTGCTGAAGGTGATGTCGAAGATGGGCATCTCGACGCTCGCGTCGTACACCGGTGCCCAGCTGTTCCAGGTGATCGGCCTGTCGCAGGAGGTCGTCGACGAGTACTTCAGCGGCCTGCACTCCAACCTCGGCGGCATCGGCCTGGACGAGATCGCCGCGGATGTCGCTGTGCGGCACGCGAACGCGTACCTCGACCGCCCGGAGCTGCGCGCGCACCGCGAGCTCGAGGTGGGCGGCGAGTACCAGTGGCGTCGTGAGGGCGAGTATCACCTGTTCAACCCGGACACGGTGTTCAAGCTCCAGCACGCCACCCGCACCGGCCAGTACGAGGTGTTCAAGGAGTACACCAAGCTGGTCGACGACCAGTCCGAGCGCCTGGCGTCGCTGCGTGGCCTGTTCAAGTTCAAGACCGGTCTGCGCGAGCCAGTCTCGATCTCCGAAGTGGAATCAGCGGAGTCGATCGTTCGACGCTTCTCGACCGGCGCGATGAGCTACGGCTCGATCTCCGCCGAGGCCCACGAGACCCTCGCGATCGCGATGAACCGTCTCGGCGCACGGTCGAACTCGGGTGAGGGCGGCGAGGATCCGCGGCGCTTCGAGGTCGAGGAGAACGGCGACTGGCGTCGCTCGGCGATCAAGCAGGTCGCGTCGGGTCGCTTCGGTGTCACCTCGCACTACCTGAGCAACTGCACCGACATCCAGATCAAGATGGCGCAGGGCGCCAAGCCCGGTGAGGGCGGTCAGTTGCCGCCGCACAAGGTGTACCCGTGGGTTGCCGAGGTGCGCGGCTCCACCCCGGGCGTCGGCCTGATCTCGCCGCCGCCGCACCACGACATCTACTCGATCGAGGATCTGGCACAGCTGATCCACGACCTGAAGAACGCGAACCCGCAGGCGCGGATTCACGTGAAGCTGGTCTCGGAGATCGGTGTCGGCACCGTCGCCGCGGGTGTCTCGAAGGCGCACGCCGACGTCGTCCTCATCTCGGGTCATGACGGCGGCACGGGCGCGTCGCCGCTGACGTCGCTCAAGCACGCCGGCGCGCCGTGGGAGCTGGGCCTCGCCGAGACCCAGCAGACGCTGCTGCTCAACGGTCTTCGCGACCGCATCGTGGTCCAGGTCGACGGTCAGATGAAGACCGGCCGCGACGTCGTGATCGCGACCCTGCTCGGCGGCGAGGAGTTCGGTTTCGCCACTGCGCCGCTCGTGGTCTCGGGCTGCATCATGATGCGTGTGTGCCACCTCGACACCTGCCCGGTGGGTGTGGCGACGCAGAACCCGGTGCTGCGCAAGCGTTTCGCGGGCCAGCCCGAGTTCGTGGAGAACTTCTTCCTGTACATCGCCGAGGAGGTGCGCGAACTGCTCGCCGAGCTGGGCTTCCGCACCCTGCAGGAGGCGGTCGGCCAGGTCGACGTCCTCGACACCACCAGGGCGCTCGAGCACTGGAAGGCGTCGAAGCTGGACCTGTCGCCGATCCTGCACAAGGTCGAGTCCGCGTTCATGGACCAGGACCTGTACTGCTCCGGCACCCAGGAGCACGGCCTGGAGAAGGCGCTCGACCAGCAGCTGATCGAGCAGGCGCGCGACGCGCTCGACAAGGGCGAGGCCGTCGCGTTCGAGTCGGCGATCACCAACGTCAACCGCACGGTCGGCACCATGCTCGGCCACGAACTGACCAAGGTCTACGGCGCGCAGGGCCTGCCGGACAACACGATCGACATCACCTTCACGGGTTCGGCCGGCAACAGCTTCGGCGCGTTCGTGCCCAGGGGCATGACGCTTCGACTGCACGGCGATGCCAACGACTTCGTCGGCAAGGGACTGTCCGGCGGACGCATCGTCGTCCGTCCGCCACTGCAGACGGCCGCGGGTTTCGTGCCCGAGGACAACATCATCGGCGGCAACGTGATCCTCTTCGGTGCCACCACGGGTGAGGTTCTCATCCGCGGCATCGTGGGTGAGCGTTTCGCAGTCCGCAACTCCGGCGCCACCGCTGTCGTCGAGGGTGTGGGCGATCACGGTTGCGAGTACATGACCGGCGGCAAGGTGGTCATCCTCGGCAAGACCGGACGCAACTTCGGCGCCGGCATGTCCGGCGGCGTGGCGTACATCTTCAACCCGGACCGTGATTTCGGGACCAACCTCAACACCGAGTTGGTCGATCTCGAGGACCTCAGCGTGGAGGATTTCGAGTGGCTGCACGGCGCCATCGAGCGTCATCGTGACGAGACCGGATCCGAGGTTGCGGCTCGGATCCTCGCCGACTGGTCACACCAGAAGGCACATTTCGCGAAGGTCATGCCGCGCGACTACAAGAAGGTCCTCGTCGCTATCGAGACCGCGAAGAAGAACGGAACGAACGTGGACGACGCAATCATGGAGGCAGCTCGTGGGTGATCCGAACGGCTTTCTGAAGCACACGTCGCGCGAACTGCCCATCCGCCGTCCGGTGCCGCTGCGCCTGATGGACTGGAAGGAGGTGTACGAAGACTTCGAGTCTTCGACACTCCGGAATCAGGCCAGCCGGTGCATGGACTGCGGTATCCCGTTCTGCCACAACGGTTGCCCCCTCGGAAACCTGATTCCCGAGTGGAACGACCTGGTCCACAAGGATCGGTGGCGCGAAAGCATCGACCGGCTCCACGCGACCAACAACTTCCCGGAGTTCACCGGCCGGCTGTGCCCGGCGCCGTGTGAGGCGGCGTGCGTGCTCGGCATCAACCAGGACGCGGTGACCATCAAGCAGGTCGAGGTCGAGATCATCGACCGGGCCTTCGACGAGGGCTGGGTCCAGCCGGTGCGTGCGTCGCACATCACCGGCAAGAAGGTCGCGGTCGTGGGCTCCGGTCCGGCGGGTCTGGCTGCCGCACAGCAGCTCACGCGTGCCGGCCACTCGGTGACGGTGTTCGAGCGCGAGGACCGCATCGGCGGCCTGCTTCGCTACGGCATCCCCGAGTTCAAGATGGAGAAGCGGCACATCGACCGCCGTCTGGCACAGATGGAGGCCGAGGGCACGGTGTTCCGCATCGGCG
The DNA here is from genome assembly GCF_058797375.1 of Prescottella sp. GW823-FHT02E09. Taxonomy (NCBI): domain Bacteria; kingdom Bacillati; phylum Actinomycetota; class Actinomycetes; order Mycobacteriales; family Nocardiaceae; genus Rhodococcus; species Prescottella sp. GW823-FHT02E09. Next base: position 192,893 of record NZ_JBXAJP010000004.1, on the reverse strand, counting down.
TCAACGTCGGTGTCGACATCACCGCCGAGCAGCTGCGCGAGCAGTTCGACGCGGTCGTCCTCGCCGGTGGTGCCACCGAGGCACGCGACCTGCCGATCCCGGGCCGCGAACTCGACGGTATCCACCAGGCGATGGAGTTCCTGCCGATCGCGAACCGGGTTCAGCTGGGCGATCTGGCCGAGCCGACCATCAGCGCGAAGGGCAAGAAGGTCGTCATCATCGGCGGCGGCGACACCGGTGCCGACTGCCTCGGCACCAGCCACCGTCAGGGTGCCGAGAGCGTGCACCAGTTCGAGATCATGCCGCGCCCGCCGGAGGCGCGTGCCGTGCAGACCCCGTGGCCGACTTACCCGCTGATGTACCGGGTCTCGTCCGCGCACGAGGAGGGCGGCGAGCGCGTCTTCTCGGTCAACACCGAGGCCTTCGTCGGGCGCGAGGAGAACGGCCGGCAAGTCGTCGCCGGTTTGAAGGCGCACGAGGTCACGATGGTGAACGGCCGCTTCGAGAAGGTCGAGGGGTCGGACTTCGAGCTCGAGGCCGACCTCGTGTTCCTCGCGATGGGCTTCGTCGGCCCCGAGAAGCCGGGTCTGCTCACCGATCTGGGTGTCGACCTCAACGAGCGCGGCAACGTCGCCCGCTCGTCGGAGTGGGCCACCAACGTCGACGGCGTTTTCGTCGCCGGCGACATGGGCCGCGGTCAGTCGCTGATCGTGTGGGCCATCGCCGAGGGCCGCTCGTGCGCGGCCGCGGTCGACGAGTTCCTCGAGGGATCGACGGCGCTGCCGTCACCGATCAAGACCACCAGCGCACCGCAGCGCTGATCTCAGTTTTCGGCGGGGACCAGCGTCGTTCCCCGCCGATGTGAAGACCCGAAGGCCCTGTTCCACGCTTCGCCTCGCGTGGGACGGGGCCTTCGTCCGTTTTCAGGACGGACGGAGGGCGAGTCGGGGGTGGTTTCTGGACGCTTGACCAGAAAACGCTTCTACAACGATCCGGCAACAGCTAAGGTGCGCCTCATGTGATGCAACACACAAACCGCCTGAGTCGGGGAGGCGGCGACCCGAGGAGGATCAGTGTTTTCGTCCAAACTTCGCAGAGTGGCCGGCCCGCTCGTGGCCTTGGTCAGCGCCGCCGCGCTGACTTTGGCCATGACCGGGACGGCAGGTGCGGACCCCACCGGGCCGCCACCGTCGTCGACGTCGGGTGACCAGCCGGCCGACAATCTCGGTTGGAAGACCGAGGTCGTAAGCGTCAACGGTGTCCCCGGAAACGTCGCCAATCCCGGTGACACGGTGACGTACCGCTCCAGTATCTGGGAGAACTCGCAGGTCGCTCTGAACCTGGGTCGCTATGTCACCGCGATCCGGCACACCGCACCTGCGGGATTCCAGTACCAGGGAGCAACCACATCCCTGGCCGGAACGATCACGAACGAGGGCAACAACGGCGTCAAGGCAACCTGCACCGGCGGCGGTTGCAGCTCGGTTCCACTGCTCGGCACCAAGGGCTTCAAGATCATCGGTAGCACGGTGTTGAACTTCGACGTGACCTACAAGATCCCGACAGACTTCGCATTCGGCGACTACAACAGCGGCTTCGTCTTCGACGTCTACTCGTTCGGCAGCCAGCAGGGCAGCAACACCTCCGGCGCGTTCGTTCGGGTCGAGGCCAAGCGCGACAACACCACGACCACCATTTCGGCGCCGCCCACCGCGAGCAAGGGCAGCGAGACCACCCTGGCGGCGACGGTCAGTCCCTCCAACGCCACCGGTACGGTGCAGTTCTTCGAGGGCGCGAACCCGATCGGCGCCCCGGTCGTGGTCAACGGTGGCACCGCCTCGCTGGCGCACGCGTTCGACGAGATGGGCACCTACTCCGTCTCCGCCAAGTACACGGCGACAGGCCTTTTCAACAGTTCCGAGTCGGGAACGACTCAGGTCGAGGTCGGCCCGGTCGCTACCACCACCACGGTGACCGTCCCGGCCACGGCCGACGCGGGCTCGACGGTGCCGCTGCAGGCCACCGTCACCCCGGCCGACGCGCAGGGCACCGTGCAGTTCGCGGTCAACGGCAACAACGTCGGTAATCCCGTCCAGGTCAGTGGCGGTACCGCAACACTTGATCATCGGTTCGATGATCCGGGCAACTTCACGGTGACGGCGAACTTCGTCGGTGCCTTCGGTGTCGCCGACTCGGCCGCGACGGTTCAGCAGATCGCCGTCTCCTACGGGGCCTGGCAGACCACCACCGTGGTCGTCGAGCCGGTGACCGCTGAGGCGGGCAGCCCGACCAACCTGATGGCCACCGTCCGCCCGATCCCGACCGGCGGCACCGTCACCTTCTCCGTCGACGGCACCGAGATCGGCACGTCCGACGTGGCGACCGCCGACGGCGTCGCGGTCCTCGAGCACACCTTCGACACCGCCGGCACCTACCAGGTGGTCGCGGAGTTCGCCGGCACCGAGGGCTTCGCCGCCTCCACCTCGGCCCCGTTCACGGCCACGGTCGCTCCGACCGCACCCGTGCTCACCGCGGTGAATGCAAATCTGAACGTCCAGGGCCTGTCGGTGGTCGGTCAGACCGTCACCCTCACCGTGGACGTCGACCCCGCCGACGCGCAGGGCACCGTCCAGTTCTACAAGGGCACCGAGGCGATCGGCGCTCCGGTCGCGGTCGTGGACGGCAAGGCAACCATCACCACGACGCTGGACTTCGAGGGCACGCAGCTGCTCACCGCCAAGTTCGTCGGTGGCGAGGGCTTCCGCGACACGGTGTCGAACCCCGTGGTGCTGAACGTGTCTCCGGCACCGGAAACGCCCGACACGGGTGCCGGCAGCCTCGGCTCGCTGCTGGAAGGCCCGCTGGCCGGGCTGCTCGCCGGATCGATCGGGGGCTGACGAGATGAGTGCAGGAGGATCGATGAGTTCCAAGCTGTACCGCTACCTCGCACCGGTCGCGGTGGGAGCAACGGTCGTCGCAGGTGCAGGTGTGCTGGGTGTGTCGACCGCATCCGCGGAGATGACGACGACACCGTTCAGCAACGCGTGTCAGGCGACGCCGTCGTCGAGCCTGGCCGGTGGGCCGCAGACTCAGGTGCAGGAGGCGTCGGTGGAGGTCGATGCACCCACCAGCGTGGTGCCGGGTGAGGAGTTCGTGGTGACGATCTCGCCGCCGCCGATCTCGGTGCCCAACGATCTGGGTTCCGGCGCGAGCCTGTCGAACATCTCGCGGCTCAAGATCGACGTCGCGATGCCGGAGAACGCGCAGTTCCTCGGCGCCGAGGTGGTGCCAGGTACGTCATCGGGTATCACGGGTGTCGCGCCCAACGTCATCGTCGTCAACGAGAGTGGCAATCCTGACCCGAACGGCTCGATTATCCGGCTGTCCGGCAACAACGAGACGATCGGTAACGGTCCGAAGTCCTCGAAGAGTTCCGAGGGCGGTATCAAGGCGAACGCGTCGGGCAGCACCACGTCGTTCCAGTTGCCGCAGGTCAAGGCCACTCTCAAGGCGGGCGCGGCCGGCGAGATCTCGATGAAACTGCGCACCGCAGGAAACGCCGGTCAGTTCGGCAACGACGCGAACTTCCTGACGTTCCTGCCGCGGGCCAGCGCGCCCCTCGTCGGTACTGTCTGGGCTCCCACCCAGTGCTCGCCGCGTGATACCGCCTCCGGACCGCTCAACGCGGGTGCCGGTCCGCTGGCCACGATCCAGATCGTGCGGCAGGCGGTTGCGACCGTGAGCTACCTGGACGGTCCGAGCGCGGTGACCAACGGCGGCGAGTTCACGCTCAACGCCACGGTCGTCCCCACCCCGGACAGCGGGCAGGTCCAGTTCACCCGGGACGGTGAGGACATCGGTGCACCGGTCGATCTGGTGAACGGCAAGGCGTCGCTGACGCAGTCGATCGACACCGACGGCGACTACGCCTACGAGGCGAAGTTCCTGGGCGCGGAGTTCTTCAATCCGTCGTCCGCATCGAAGACCGTCACGGTGACGTCGCAGGACATCCAGACCACGACGTCGGTCACCGGACCGGATCAGGACGCCTACCGTGACCAGCCGGTGAACCTCATTGCGAAGGTCGAGCCCGGCGTCTCCGGTGGCACGGTGGCCTTCGAGGTCGACGGATCTCCGGTCGGTACCGCCGAGGTGATGGATGACGGTGCCGCGGTACTCCCGCACACCTTCACCACCACCGGTACGCACCGCGTGATCGCCCGGTACTCGGGTGCCGAGGGGATCTCCCCGTCGGTCTCGCTGCAGTACCCGGTGAGTGTCACGGAGGCGCCTGCCGCCGACGTGGCGACCACGATCACGGTCGACCCGGTCGCATCGACCGACAAGGGGAACGCGGTGACGCTCACCGCGCGCCTCGATCCGGCCGACGCACGCGGCACGGTGCAGTTCAAGCTCGGTGACACGCTCCTCGGCGGACCGGTGCGGGTGGACCAGAACGGTGTCGCGACACTGACGACGTTCTTCCAGAACCCGGGCGAGTTCGTCGTCACCGCCCAGTTCACGGCCGACGCCGGCTTCATCGACTCGGCTGCGGCACCGGTGAACGTCACGGTGACCGGTAACCCGGACACGCTGCCGACCGATCCCGGCGGCTCGGGAGGCCTCGGTAGTTTGTCGGGGCTGTTCGGCAGCCTGGGAGGCTGATCTGAGTGAAGGCGGCGGGCCCCCTCGATGATTCGAGGGGGCCCGCCGTCGTTTCGCGGCGATTCCGCTGTGTGGGCCGTTCGGGTCGTATCGGGATGAAGGCCCCCACATTCCGGAGCCACTCCGGTAACGTGCGTTTACCGATCGTGCACCGTCTCGCAACGTAGACCTGCCAGTATCTACGTGTCGCGTCACCCGCAGGCGTTGTCACGGGAGGGGACGTCACGGCACGTGGCCACGGAGTGGTCACTCGGATCAGTGAGTGGGGTGCGGTGTTGATGCGTGTGAGGAAGTCTCTGGCAGCAATCAGTGCTTGCGTCGCAACAGTTTTCGCCTCATCGGTACTGGTCGGGGCGGGGTCCGCGCAGGCCGCGTCGGCGTGCCCGAACCTGCAGGTCGTCGCGATCCCCGGTACGTGGGAGACCACCACCGATCCCGGTGAGCACCGTGGCCCCGGAATGCTGGCCGCCGTCACCGATCCGCTGCCGTCGGCGGTGGGTGTCACCTATGTGAGCTACGCGGCCACCGCGTTCCCGTGGGAAACCGAGGTGTACGGCGCGTCCAAGCGGCAGGCGGTGGACAACGCCCGCGGCGTCATCGCCGATGTCGCGCAGCGTTGCGGCAACACCCGGTTCGCGATCGTCGGATACAGCCAGGGTGCCGACGCCGCCGGAGACCTGGCCGCCGAACTGGGCACCGGTACCGGGGTGGTGCCGGCGACGCGGGTCGCTGCGGTCGGACTGCTGTCGGATCCGCGCCGGTCCGAGACCGACATCCTGGTCGGCCCTCCGGTGATCGGCAACGGGGCGGGCGGTCCCCGCGTCGGTGGATTCGGCTGGCTCACGCCGCAGACGCGCACGTTCTGCGTCGTCGGCGACCTGTACTGCTCCACTCCGAAGGACGATTTCGTCACCCGCCTGGCCGGGTTCCTGGCGCAGAACTCGTCGCCGCAGGCCCAGCAGTCCGGACGGTACGTGCAGGAGGCCGTCGCGATCGTGCAGGACCTCATGGCTGCCGGCGGCATGCCGACCCTGCAGGCCGAGTCGTCGGACACGGCCACCGAGGATCGGGCGGAGAAGCTCGAGGCGTTCTACCGTTCCCAGGCGCACCAGGACTACAGCGGGTATGTCGTCGACTACACCGGTGCCACCGCGACGTCGTGGCTGTCGAACTGGCTGCGGTCGTTCGCCTGACGGAGCGTGGCACATCCGGAGAGTCCGATGCGCTGCTTCCGAATCAGTTGAAGGGATCTGTCATTCGGATTTGTCGGGGGTCGAGACCAGGCCCGCTGCCAGATCGGTGAGATATCTGTAGACCTCGTCCTTGTCGGCGACCGACCGGCCGACGCCTTCGAGAATGCGCTCGCCGAAGATCGTCCAGCCGTAGAGGATGACCAGCGCGGCGATGAGCCCGAACTCCTGGGGAGACTCGCTGTCGATCTTGCTCCGAATGGCGTCCAAGGTCGGGAAGGTGTCGGGAAGAATGTGAGTGCGCTTGTCTTCCAACAGCAACCAGGCCACGATGCGGACGTACGTCTCGTTGTTCGACCCCGTGTCGAAGATGCGACGAACGGCTTCGGTCGCATCCGGCGCCGAATCTGCTGCCGCCGTCACTGATCCGCGATCCTCGAGGACCGCGCTGATGAGGTCGTCCTTCCGCCCGACGTAGCGGTGGATGAGCCCGAGGTTCACCCCGGCGTCCGTGGCGATATCTCGCAGCGATGCTCCCGGTCCCGAGTCTGCGAGTCGAGACGCCGCTGCCCGCAGGATGGCGGCGCGTGCTTCCTCGGGTCCGCTCGGGCGACTGTTGTCTGATGATCGCGACATGGAAGCAAGCGTAGCCAGTGGTCGGCAGGCGCGGTGTAGGAGGAGTGCGCAAAAGCCCAGGCCGGGGCCGTAATCGCTTCCTTCTCTTGACATCGTCCCGTCAGCCCCTACTCTATGTACACAAGTGTGTACATGTGGCGCTGAACGGTGCCGCGTCAGTCGTGCTCGATGGAAGGAAATGACAATGGCGGAGATTCCAGGGCGCTCGGCCGCAGCTTCCGGCGCGCCGAATGTCGTTGTCGTCCTCATCGACGACATGGGGTTCGGGGCGTCGTCGGCGTTCGGAGGTCCCGTCGACATGCCTACCGCCGAGAGGTTGTCCGACTCCGGACTGCGGTTCAACAGGTTTCACACCACTGCGCTCTGCTCGCCGACCCGGGCATCCCTCCTGACCGGGCGGAATCCCCACGCGGTGGGTTTCGGGACGGTGACGAACTTCGAGAGCGAGGATCCGGGATACAACTGTGTCCGCCCGGACAGTGCGGCGACGATCGCAATGTTGTTGCAGGAGAACGGTTACAGTACCGCTGCATTCGGAAAATGGCATCAGACCCCGGGGGTGGAGACGGGCCCTACCGGACCGTTCGACCGCTGGCCGACCGGTGAGGGATTCGAGCGGTTCTACGGCTTCCTGGGCGGCTCGACGGATCAGTACTACCCCGCCCTTTACGACGGTGTGACACCTGTCGACTGCCCTTCGACACCCGAGGAGGGCTATCACCTCTCGGAGGACCTCGCGGACAAGGTCATCGACTGGGTGTCGACCCAGCAGGCCGTGGCGCCCGACAAGCCCTTCTTCGCCTACCTTGCACTCGGTGCCACGCATTCCCCGCTGCAGGTTCCGAAGGCCTGGCGGGACAAGTACTCGGGCCGGTTCGATCACGGATGGAACGCGCAGCGCGACATCACTCTTCAGCGGCAGAAGGACGTCGGCGTGATCCCGGAGGACGGCGAGATGACGCCGTGGCTCGATCTGGTTCCGGAATGGGACACGCTGAGCGACGAGGACAGGCAGGCCGCGGCTCTGCTGATGGAGCTCTACGCGGGTTTCGCCGAGCACACCGATGCTCAGGTGGGTCGGGTCGTGGACGCGCTCGCGGACATGGGGATCCTCGACGACACTCTCTTCTGCTACATCCTCGGCGACAACGGTGCGTCCGCCGAAGGTGGCATGGCAGGCACCGCCAACGAGGGAATCCTCTTCAACGGGCTACGGGACAGCTCGGCACGCATCATCGAACGCGCCGACGAGCTCGGAGGACCGACGACCGCCCCGCAGTACCCGTTCGGTTGGGCGCTGGCGATGGACACGCCGTACCAGTGGGTCAAGCAGGTCGCCTCCCACTACGGTGGCACCCGCAACCCCCTCATCGTGCACTGGCCGACCGGCATGGAGGCGCGTGGAGAGGTTCGTTCCCAGTGGCACTTCGTGTCCGACATCGCGCCGACCATCCTCGAGGCTGCCGGAATCACGATGCCGCGGTTCGTCAACGGCGTGGAACAGCAGCCCATGGACGGCACGTCGATGCTCTACGCCTTCGACGATGCGTCGGCGACAGATCGACGGACCACTCAGTACTTCGAGGTGTTCGGCAATCGCGGTATCTACCACGAGGGGTGGGTCGCATGTACCGCTCACCGCGTACCCATGCAGGCTGCGGCGGCGGACACCGCGTTCGAAAGTGACGTGTGGGAGCTGTACGACACGGAATCGGACTGGACGCAGGCCCGTGACGTCGCGACGGCCCATCCCGAGAAGCTGACGGAACTGCGGCGTCTTTTCGATCAGGTTGCCACGACGAACCAGGTGCTCCTCGACAACAGTCGAATGCAGCGCATGCGCGAGGGCGTATCCGTTCGCGAGCGACCGTCCGTGGTCAGATATCCGGGTTCGATGCCTCCGCTGCTGCCCGACGCGGCCGTCAAGGTTCTCAATCGTTCGCACGCGATCGACGTGAGCTTCACGCTCGACTCGGCCGGCAGCACCGGGGCCCTCGTGGCGCAGGGTGCACGAGCGGACGGGGGATGGACTCTCTACCTCGAGCAGGGACGGATCGCATACTGCCACAGTGTCGCTGATCTGTTCGTCTGGACCATTCACAGCGATCTCCGCATCCCGCCGGGTGCCCACGAGGCCCGCATGGAGTTCGACTACGACGGTGGAGGCCTCGGGAAGGGGGCCGACGTCCGGGTGAGCGTCGACGGGGCGGAGGTGTGCAGCGGCCGCCTGGACAATTCCACCCCGTTCTACGTCGGTGGCACAGGGTTGTTCACCATCGGGCGGAGCCACGGAGTGCCGGTCACGGGGGACTATGCGCCCAGCGACAGGATTGCGGGGGTCGTCCACTCGGTCACGGTCGAACTCGTCGGCGAATCACACGAGGACGTCGCGTCCGTCGCACGCACGGCGCTGGCCGTTCAGTAGACGCGTGCCCGTACCCGTCGGCGGGGACGGGCTCTCGTCCGGGGGTGCAGTCCTGGGCGGCTGTTGTTCAGCAGTACGTCCGCTCGGCCGTCGACACGTAGGTCTCCGCGATCTGCGTCGCCGACATCGGGAGGAACTGCGCGTAGGCCCCGCCGACCGAATCGAATTCGGCCAGTACGCTCGCCCGGGAGTCGCCGCGGGCCAGCGCGTCGCATGTGCCCTGTGCGTACAGCACCTCGGCGGCGTCCATGCCCGTCGGTGGGATCCCCGCCGCTCGCAGTGCGGCGAGGTAGCGCTGCCCGCGTTCCCCGGAGTCGGCGACGATCTGGTCGGGGGAGCGGCTGTCGTCCCCACCCACCGCACGAGGTGCGGGCGGTACAGGAGCTGCCGCCGGCACCGTCGTCACCGGCGGTGCCGGCGCCGAGGTCGTCGTGGGTGGCGCCGCGGCGGTGAGCGATTCGGTCGAGGACGCGGGAGTCACGGGCCCGGACGTCGGCGCCGGAGTCGGCACGGACGAGGACGGCGCGGTGCTCGCCGCGGCGCCCGCCGTGGCGTCGTGCCCCGCATGGTCCGCATCGGGGTCCGCACTGCCGCACCCGGCCAGGAACAGTGCGCCGACGGCCGCGATCACCGCGGTAACTGCCCGTGTGCTGGTCATGGTTGATCAGTCTTGCATGCAAAACTACTGACTGGTAGACCCCAATCTTCGGGTCGACGGAAAGTCGCGAATTCCCCGTTCGTCGGCATTGCACTGTGATATAAACCAGCCCAGCTGTTACTGCGTGTAACAGTGGAATTCGCGCAGAGCTCGGCCCCGAAGGCGCAGGCAACTGCGTGTTATCGGATCCGGCTCCGGTGCTGTGGAACGCTGACCGCGCTGCGCAGCAGATCGATTCACCGCAGTTCGCGGCGGGCGGGCGTCCGTCGCAGTTCGTCACCTCTACGCGTCCGCGAACGCGGCCGCGTGCGTCGTTGGTTCGGTAACTGAGGAGCAAGCGTGAAGAACGATTCGTCTATGTCGTGGTGGCGCGCAGGTAAGCGCGTTGCCGTTGTGGGGGGCGCGATCGGTGCGTCCATGGCATTGCTCGCGCCCATGGCGTCGGCTGATCCGGGAACCACTCCGGTCCCGGGCGGTGCGGTGTGCGATCCCACCCTCACCGAGGCCTGCCTGTCCGTTGTGGTGCGAAGTGGCACCTTCTCGAACAACGGCTTCACCCTGCCGATCGGGAACGGCGACATGATCATCGCCGGCAACCTCGGCGAAGTGGATTTCGTTCCGCGCGACGACGGCAGCAACGGCGTCTACAGCAAGCCCCTCACGGTGCCCGGCGGCGTGCTCGGGATCGATCTTCCGTTCAATAATTTGTTCGGGTTGGCGGGAGTCACTTCGACCGTCGAGGCCGTGGATGCGCCGGTGTTCAACGGCATCATCACCGATTTCGACATGACGTTGCCGGTGCGGCTGAAGATCGACAATCCGTTCCTCGGCGACAACTGCTACATCGGCACCGAGGACAACCCGGTCGTGTTCGAGTTGAACAAGTCGAACCCGATGGATGATCTGCCGACGACGGATCTCGAGACGCCCTACCCGCTGGGGACCGCAGCGATCGACAACATCCAGAACACGGCCGAGGACTTCGCGCTACCCAGCGCGACGGGCTGTGGTCCGTTCGGGATTCTCAACCCGATCGTCAACTGGAGGGCCAAGGTTCCGGCCGAGTCCGGCACGTCCTTGACGACGAAGTCGACCGGGTTCCTGTTCCCCGCGGCCGCCGGCGGCACGGATCCGCTCGACGGAACGGGCGGCGACACGGGTTCGAGTGGTTCCGGCGGTTCGAGCGGCTCCGGCGGATCGAGCGGTTCCAGCGGCAGCTGACCGACCCGGCCCGGGCGTCCTGCCGATCCGTCAGGGGGTCGGCGGTACGCCCGGGCCGTTTGTACGGCGTCGCGCTGCCGGCCGGTCACGTACGCCCGGAGTCATTGTCGCGCTGGAGCATCCAGGCTGCGATCTGAGTACGTGAGGCGAATCCGAGCTTGTCCCGGATGTGTTCGACATGCCCGTCGACCGTCCGCTGGGATATCACCAGTTTCTGGGCGATCGCCCTGTTCGTGAGGCCCTGGGTAACGAGTTCGGCGACCTGCCACTCCCGCGGTGTCAACGCGTCCTCGTCGGTTGCTTCGGGTACCGGTCGGCTCGGTTGCTCACCGAGCGCGCGAGCAATGACGGCGTCGAGGGCCAGGGTTGCTCCGCTGTCGAACGCTGCCGTGAATGCGTCGTCACCGAGAGCCTGACGGGCCGCCGCGACACAGTCGTCGTGGTAGACGATCAAGGCCTCGAAGGTCGCCATCGGGCTGCCGGTCGCGGTGAACTGCGCGTCGGCCGCACCCGTCAGCACTGCGGCGAGGTTCGGGTCGCGGTCCACCACGGCCCAGGCGAGTTCCTCGAAGCACCATGCGCAGCCGAACAGGTTACCGAGCTCGCGTAGCATCTGGAGCGCTTCCTCGAGTAGTTCGACGCCGTGTGTGTGGTCGCCACGCCGCCACAGTGCGGACCCGTAGTCCGACATTGCCATTGCGCGCCACATGATCTCACCGCGGGCCTCCGTCAGCGCCAACTGTTCCTCGTAGACCACCGATGCTTCCTCGAGGTTCCCCTCGGTGTAGAGGGCGCACCCGAGCCAATACAGTCCCGGAACCAGTCGGACGAGGTCGGCGTTCGCGCGCAGCGGCTCGATCGCCTTCCTCAGGTATCCGATTCCGCGAGGGAGATCGCCGTCCGCGATTGCGTCCATCCCGCTGGCGAAGTCAGCAGCTGTGCGGGCCCCCGAGCCCGACATGCCGTCGGCGCCACGACGTATGTCCGCTGCCAGGGCCGACCCCACCGCAACGTCCTGCTGAAGGGACGCCAGCACACTGTCGATCGCTGCCGCCTCGATGCGGACCATCGTCGATTCGCCTTCTCGACCGAGCGCGCGATCGAGCCAGTACCGTCCTTCGCTGAATCGACCTCTCACGATCCAGTAGTCGTGCAGGGCACTCGCGATGTACAGAGCGTTCTCGACAGAGTCGGGGTCGGTCAGGCTGAACTCCAACGCACTCCGGATATTCGGGGCCTCACGGTCGAGCCGCGTCATCCATTCGACCTGGCGGGGCCCGATCCAGTCGGCGCGGGCCCACACCACGAGCTGCTGATACCAATCGCGCAGCCGACGCTGCAGGGCCGTTCGCTCCTCATCGTGCAGCAGGTCGCGCCCATAGTCGCGAAGCGTCTCGAGCATGCGGTACCGGACGGTCTTGTCATCGTCGTCGCGGAAGAGGACGGATTTGTCGACCAAGGCGGTGACGAGGTCCAGCAGATCCCCGTACATCACCTCTCCGGCAAGGACTCCCTCGACCGCCTCCAGATCGAAGCTGCCTGCGAACTCGCTCAGGTTGGCCCACAACCACTGCTCCCACGGTGTACACAGCCCGTAGCTCCAGTCGATGCTCCACTTGAGCGTCTGTTGCCGGCTCGGCGCGTTCCGACTGCCCTGCGTGAGCAGTTGGAAGCGGTCGCTCAACCGTCGGAGCACCTGATCCACCGACATCGCCCGCAGCCGCGCCGCCGCCAACTCGATGGGCAGCGGCAACCCTTCGAGCCGGCGAACGATCTGACCCACTGCGGCGCTGGTCTTCTCGGTGATCCGAAAGTCCGGCACCGCGGCACGTGCCCGCTGTTCGAACAGTGCCATCGCGTCACCATCCGTCTTCTCGGCGGGGAGCATCTCGAACGTCGATTGCGCCGGGACCCCCAGAGGAGGCACCCGCAGCACCATCTCCCCGGGAACGCCCAGCAGTTCTCGACTCGTCGCCAGGACGGACAAGCCGGAGCAACTCCGGAGCAACCCCGTCACCAGGTCCGCGACCCAGGCAACGAGATGCTCGCAATTGTCCAGGACAAGGAGTACCTGGCGGTCACGGAGGTGGTCGATCAACACCGCTTGCGGTGAGCGAACGGATCGGTCCTGAATGTCGAGTGCACTGATGACAGTCTGCTCGAGCAGCGCGGGTTCCTGCAGTTCGCTCAGGTCGATGAACCACGCCCCGCCGCGGAACGCCCGCCGCGCATCCTCCGCCACGCGGAGTGCGAGTCGTGTCTTGCCCACGCCACCGAGACCGGCCAGCGTGACGAGGTGCGACTTCGACAGCAGGCGCCGCACCTCCGCGACTTCCGACCGCCGCCCGACGAAACTGGTCAGTTCGATCGGAAGGTTCCCCACTTTGACTGCCATGTCAGACCGAGCCGAATTGTCGTGTGCCACTGCTTTTGTATTCACAAAGTCTACGCTCGCCACGGCTCGGTGCACGACTGCACGCCCGTACCGCTCATCGGTGCGGTACGGGCGGTGCGGCCGGTCGGTTGCCCCGGCCCGTTCGGTTACCTCAGTCCGTGGAAGCGCGCCATCATCTTCTCGGTGACGGCGCGCGGCGCGAGGCGCCGCACCGTGAACACCAGGGGTGCCATGTTGCCGACGGCGTAGAGCGGCTTCGGCTTGTCCGCCTCGATCGCCTTGACCGCCAACTCGGCCACCTTCTCGGCACTTGTGCCCCGATCCTCGTTGCGCTGCATCGCTTTCGCAACGGTGGTGTAGTCGCCCACGTAGGGGGAGCCGTCGTCGATGTAGCGGGTGCGTCGGTCCCCGATGCCGGTGGCGATGGTGCCCGGCTCGATGGTGGTGAGCCACACCCCGAACGGACTCAGCTCCCGGCGGGCCGCGGACGCGAAGCCCTTCAGCGCGCACTTGGCCGCGACGTACGACGACCGGAAGGCGAGCGGGAAGCTGGCGAGCATCGAGCCCACCATCACGACCCTGCCGTACCCGCGTTCGCGCATGCCGGGCAGCAGCAGTTGCGTCAACTGCACGGCGCCCAGGACGTTCACCTGGAACAGGCGGTCGATCGCGTCGGTGGGTAGCTCCTCGAACGGGCCCATCTGGCTCTCGCCGGCGTTGTTGACCAGGATGTCCACGGCACCGGCTGCTCGAGCGCACGCCTCGATGCTCGCCCGGTCCGACAGGTCCAACGCCACGTACTCGACGCCCTGGACCCGCGAGTTGTCCGGCAGCGCAGCGGGATTACGCGTCGTACCGAGCACCCGGTAGCCGCGTGCCACCAGCAGGCGGGCCACCTCGAGGCCGATGCCGGACGACGCGCCTGTCACGAGCGCGGTACGGCGACTCATCCGAGGCTCCGCCCCAGCGCCCGTCCGGCGGCCCGTCCGGAGAAGATGCAGCCGCCCAGGAACGTGCCCTCGAGCGCGTTGTAGCCGTGCACTCCGCCGCCGCCGAACCCGGCCACCTCGCCGGCCGCATACAGGCCGTCGAACACGCTGCCGTCGGGTCGGATCACCTGCGAGTCCAGGTTGGTCTCGAGGCCGCCGAGGGTTTTGCGGGTGAGCAGGTTCAGCCGAACCGCGATCAACGGTCCGTGCGCCGGGTCCTGCAGGCGGTGCGGCTTGGCGACACGGATCACCTTGTCCGGCAAATAGGAACGCGCGTTGTTGATCGCCATCATCTGCATGTCCTTGGAGTAGGTGTTGTCCACCTCGCGGTCGCGGGCGGTCACCTCCCGCTCCACCTGTGCGTAGTCCAGCGGGGGACCGGGGTTGATCGCGTTCATACCGTCGACGAGGTCGCGCAGGTTGTCGCGGACCACGAAGTCCTCGCCGTGCTGCTTGAAAGCCTCGACCGGACCCGGCGCCCCCTTCTTGACGCGGCCCAACAGCAGCTTGAGATCCTTGCCGGTCATGTCGGGGTTCTGCTCGGAGCCCGACAGCGCGAACTCCTTCTCGATGATCGACTGCGTGAGGATGTACCAGGAGTGGTCCTGCCCGGTGCTCAGGATGTGCTTCAGGGTGGCGAGGGTGTCGAAGCCGGGGAACAGCGGCACCGGCAGGCGCTTGCCGTTCGCGTCCAACCACAGCGACGACGGGCCGGGGATGATGCGGATCGCGTGGTTGGGCCAGATCGGATCCCAGTTGACGATGCCTTCGGTGTAGTGCCACATGCGGTCCCGGTTGACGATGTTGCCGCCGGCGTCCTCGGTGATCCCGAGCATGCGGCCGTCGACGTGCGCGGGAACACCGGTGATCATCCGCTCGGGCGCCCGGCCCAGGCGGTCGACGGGCCAGTTCTTCTTCACCAGGTCGAAGTTGCCGCCGATGCCGCCGGACGTGACGACGACCGCCTGCGCGCGCAACTCGAATTCGCCTGCGGGCGTGCGTGAGGACTTCACGCCCCGCGGCTCGGTGGACGGCTCGAGCACCGTACCGCGGACACCGACGACGGCACCGGATTCGATGATCAGCTCGTCCACCTGGTGCCGGTAGCGGAACGTGACCTGGCCGCGGCTCGCGGCGTCGAGCACGGGTTCACGGAAGACACGCACCACCTCGGGGCCGGTGCCCCACGTGATGTGGAATCGCGGCACCGAGTTGCCGTGTCCGTACGCCAGGCCGGCACCGCGCTCGGCCCAGCCGACGTTCGGCATCAGCCGCAGACCCAGATCGTTCAGGTACGAACGCTTCTCGCCGGCCGCGAAGTCGACGTACGCCTCGGCCCACTGCCGGGGCCAGTGGTCCTCGCGATCGCGGTCGAAGCCGGCGCTGCCCATCCAGTCCTGCAGTGCCAGTTCGCGCGAGTCCTTGATGCCCATCCGGCGCTGCTCGGGGCTGTCGACGAAGAAGAGCCCGCCGAGCGACCAGAACGCCTGCCCGCCCAGGTTTTCCACGTTCTCCTGGTCGACGATCAGTACCCTGCGCCCGGCCTTGACGAGTTCGTGTGTCGCGACCAGACCTGCCAGTCCCGCTCCGACCACTATGACGTCGGCTTCTGTTGCCACGGCCTATCTCCTGTCCGTATCGGTACTGCTGCTGTAACTGCTCACGACGGTGACGAACAGTCGCTCGCGCGCCTGCCGCACCGCCTCGTTGTGGGGTTCCATGAGGACCTGGATACTGGTGCCGTCGTGGAGGGCGACGAGCGCGCGGCCGAGCGCCTCCCGGTGGGTGACCCGGCGGCCGGCGGCGGCAAGGGCGTCCTCGATGATCGGCATGATGGTCTGCAGGATCGCGTCCTCCCGCGCCACCATCACACGGGTGAGCGCCGGGTTGCGCAGTGCGTGCGCGGTGAACTCGGCGGTGATGCGGTACCACGCGTCGTCGACGGGGATGGCCGCGAGGACGAGTGCGACGGCCGACTCGAGGGTCATGGTCGACGGTCGCGAGGCCGCGTCGGCGAGGGCGGTGCGGATGCCGTCGAGCATCTGTGCGGAGCGCTGCTCCCACATCGCGAGGAACAACTCGTCGAGCGAGGTGAAGTTCGAGTAGAACGCGCCTCGCGTGTAGCCGGCCCGATCGCAGACCTGCTCCACGGTGGAGCGTCCGAACCCCTCCGCCGCGAACACCTCGCCGGCGGCGTCGAGCAGGCGCTGGCGGGTCTCCGCGCGGCGTTTCGTGACCCGCGGGGGCTTGGCGTCGGATCCCGTGGATTCGGACGTCTGCACTGGTCACCCCCGGTTTTCGGATCACAGAACCCTTTCGATACAAAACTGTATCCGATGAGGGGTGCGCGTACCGTCGGAATTGTGCAGGTCTGGTACGTGAGCTACGGGTCCAACATGTCGCGGGCCCGCCTGGACTGCTACCTGTGCGGTGGATGCCCGACCGAGGGAGGGCGCACGTATGCCGGGGCCCGGGACCCTGGCCCGCCCGCCGACCGGATCGGCGTCCGGCTGCCCGGCACGGTGTACTTCGCCGGCGAGTCCCTCGTGTGGGGTGGCGGGCGTGCGTTCTACGACCCGGAGGTCCCGGGCGACACCGCCGCCTGCGCGTACCTGGTGACGGCCGAGCAGTTCGACGACATCCACGCGCAGGAACCGCCCTGCTACGACCGCGTCCTCGATCTCGGGTCCCGCGACGGGCGACCGTTGCGCACGTTCACGTCCGTCGCCGGCCGCCACGACGTCACCCGGACCGAGCCGTCGGCCCCGTATCTCGCCACGATGACGGCGGGGCTTCGCGAGGTCTTCGGCTGGAATTCCGCACGGGCACAGGTGTATCTGCGACGTTTGGTGGGCTGACCAGGGTACCGTCGGGAAGCCGCGCACTGTGGCGGCGCTCACAGAAAGAGGATCTGATGTCGAATCTGCATGTCGTAGCGACCATTCCGGCCAAGTCCGGATCCGAGAACGTGGTGCGTGCCGCGCTCACCACGCTCGCGGAGGCCACCCGCGAGGAGGATGGCTGCGTGTCGTACGACCTCTACGAGTCGGCGTCGGCGCCGGGCACGTTCGTCGTGGTCGAGGTGTGGGCGGGTCAGGACGCGCTCGATGCCCACATGAAGTCCCCGCACATGCGCGAGGCGGCCGGAGCGTTCGGTTCGCACCTCTCGGCCGCCCCCGGCATCCACCCGCTGCGCCCCGTCTCCTGATCTTGCCCGCGTTTTGCGCACTTGGCGGCCCTGTTCGGGCCCGCCTGTCAGCGATAAGTGCGCAAAACGCGGTATCGGGGGGTTCCGATCGCCGCGGCAGGTGTCCGACACCACGCTGACCGATCTCACGTTTCCGCATCCTCCGTCGTCAGTAGTGCAGGAGCCCGCGACCGGCGGGCGAGAGGCACAGGAGACCGTCATGACGAAGCCGTCTTCCGATCGTCCGGCGGCGCCGGCTCACCGCGTGGTGGTCCTGGGCGCAGGGTATGCCGGAGTGCTCGCCGCCAACCGGATCCTGTCGAGCCGGGGCCGGGTGCGGGGCGAGGATCCGGCCCGGAACTGTTCTGTGGTCGTGGTAAATCCACGCGCCGATTTCGTCGAGCGCATCCGCCTGCACGAGGTCGCGGCGGGCACCCGCCCGACGGCGGCCGTGCCGCTCCGGGACCTGCTGCACCGCGATGCGCAGATTCTGGTGGGGTCGGCGGTGGCGATCGATGCCGACCGGCGGCGCGTCGACGTCGCCGTCGGTGACGGCGTCGAATTCGTCGGATACGACACCCTCGTGTACGCCGTCGGCAGCAACACCGACCGTTCCGTCCCGGGCGTCGGGGAGCACGCCCACCACGCCGGCGACGCCGAGGCGACCGAGGCCTTGCGTGGATCGGTGGCGGCGCTCGCGCCGGGGTCGACGGTCCGTGTCGTCGGCGGTGGGTCCACGGCGATCGAGATTTCCGCTGAGATCGCCGCTGCCCGTCCGGATCTCGCCGTCGAGATGGTGTCGGCAGGGACGGTGGCAGGCTTCATGCGTGACGCCGCCCGCAGTCGGGTGCTCACGACGCTGCACCGCATCGGCGTCACGTGGCGGGAGGACACGCGCGTGAGCGAGGTGCGCGACCGTGAACTGCTCACCGCCGACGGAACCGTCCTCGCGTTCGACGTGTGCGTGTGGGCCGCCTCGTTCGCCGTACCGGACCTGGCGGCGCGCAGCGGCCTGGCGACGGATGCCGCCGGGCGCCTCCGCGTCGACTGGACGCTGACCGGCATCGACAGCTCTGCCATCGTCGGCGCCGGTGACGCCGTCGTCGCGCCGTCCGAGGTGGGAGCGCACCTGCGCATGGCCTGCGCGACTGCGCTGCCGCTCGGCGGCCACGCCGCCCACACCGTGCTGGCGCGGGTCCGGGGCGAGCAGCCTCCGGTGCTGTCCCTCGGCCTGGTGGCACAGTGCATGAGCCTGGGCCGCAAGGCCGGGTACCTTCAACTGGTCCATCCCGACGACCGGCCGCGCCCGGTCGGGGCGTACGGGCGGCTCGGTGCCGTGATCAAGGAGTCGATCTGCCGGATGACCGTCGACAGGATGCGCGCCGAGCGGACCAGACCCGGCGCATACAAGACACCGAAGGGTCCGCGGCCTCGTCCGGTGCCCCGGGTCGGGGAGCAGATCCGATGAAACTGACTCCCGAATCATCGGACTACAAAACGCTTTTCGGCGTCGCGTATCGGATGCTCGGATCGGCGCACGATGCCGAGGAAGCCGTGCAGGACGCCGTCGTCCGGTGGCAGGCGCTCGGTGACGGCGATCGGGCGTCGATTCGCGAGCCGCTCGCGTGGATGACGACGGTGGTCAGTCGAATCTGCCTGGATCAGTTGGGGTCCGCGCGGGCCCGGCGGGAGTCGTATGCGGGCATCTGGCTGCCGGAACCGGTGCCGGGCACCGTCGGCCCGGCCACCGTGAGCGGCCGGCCACCCGATCCCGCCGATGCGGTGACGCTCGACGAGTCGGTGTCGGTGGCGTTGATGCGGGCGATGGAGTCGTTGACGCCGGGCGAGCGTGTCGCGCTGATCCTGCACGACGTCTTCGGTATGCCGTTCGCGGAGATCGGGGAGATCGTCGGTCGGACACCGGACGCGTGCCGCCAGCTCGCGTCCACCGCCCGCCGGCACCTGCGGTCCGCGCCGAGGTTCCAGCCGGAGGACGAGCAGCGGAGGCAGGTGGTGCTGGCCTTCGCGACGGCGTGCACCACCGGAGACCTCGATGCCCTGCTGGCCGTCCTCGCCCCCGAGGCGGTGTCGCGGGCGGACGGCGGCGGCATGGCGGGCGTCGCGAAGGTCCCGGTCGTGGGCGCCGAGCGTGTCGCGCGGTACCTGCTCGGCATCGTCGGGAGGAGCGAGGCGCAGGGTCTGACGATCGGGGCACGGTTCGAGACCGTCAACAACCGCACCGGAGTGGTCATCTCGTTCGACGGTCAGGTGGCCGCAGTGCTGGATTTCGCCGTCGCCGACGGGCGCGTCCACGAGATCGCGATCGTCATGAACCCCGACAAACTGGGGGCCTGGGCCGAGCCGGTCTGATCGGCCCGACGCTATCCGCCCGCCGGCGGGTACTCCGGCCGCCCGAGGAGTGCGACGGTGGTCAGGTAGAGCGTCGGTGCCAGATCCGGGAGGGCGTCCGGTCCGCGGGTGCGCAGGCACTCGCGGACCAGGCTGTCGATACCGCCGATCAGCAGGTCGAAGACGGCGTCGGGCACATCCGGCAGCGGATCCCCCTGTTCCGTGGCCAGTCGGTGTGCCCGGCGCATACGGTCGGCGAACACCGATTGCATGTGAGCGCGTTGCCCTTCCAGTGCAGCACCGGCCGCGAGGGTTTCGATGTGCAGGGCGTGTGCTGCCGTCGGCACCGCGGCCAGGATCTTCAGGTACGTCTCCAGTGAGGTGCGGACCAGGTCCTGCCATCGAGGTTTCCGGGACTCGGTGAGTTCGTCGACGCGGGCGGTCAGCTGTTCCTCGACCGCGGCGATTGCGAAGCCGAAGGCTGCGGCGAAGCAGTCGTCCTTGTTGTCGAACACCTCGTAGAACGTGCGGCGGGACACCTGGGCGCGCTTGATGATGTCGGCGACCGTGGTTGGTCGGTATCCCCGTTCTGCTACCACCTCGACTGCGGCCCAACACAATCGGTGACGCTGCGACGTCGCGACGTCCTCGCGGGTGAGTTGGTGCCGCCCGCGAGGTAGCCGCGTGTCCTCGGCGTCGGCGCGTTCAGTCACCAGCACAGGATAGGCCCTTGCGCCGCCGTTGTGACTGCGGTTACATTGCTTTCGCTCAATTGGAAACATTGATGTTTCTCGACGTGGGTGCGGCGTCGTCGGGAGCGTGGGGGAGGGGCTCGGATGCGATGGATGTCGAGGGCGATGGCGTTGGCCGCAATCGCGGCGGTCTGCACCGTCGGGGCGGTGGCGCCGGTGAACGCGACCCCGGATGCGGGTGAGCTGGGGGCGCAATGGGCGGCCACGGCGGACGGTCCGGCGCAGTACCCGGGCATGCATATCGAATGGGACGTCCCGATCCGGATGAGCGACGGAGTTGTGCTGAAAGCCAACGTGTATCGGCCCGCAGGCCCGGACGGCCGTCCCATCGACACCCCGATGCCCACGATCGTGAGCATGACGCCGTACACGAAGCTGGTGTCCGCGCTCGCCGACGCGGCGGTGTCGGTGCCGGGAATCAGCGACGCGGTGCTCGACTTCGCCGGCGACATCAACTTCTCGGGAACGCCGTTCAGCGGCATCACAGATCTGACGCGGGCGCTGTCCGGTGGCGGGCTGCGGACGTTCACCGTCGACCGCGCCCTGATCCAGAGCGGGTACACCCAGGTGGTCGTCGATGTCCGCGGTACCGGCTTCTCGCAGGGCATCTGGCAGGTGTTCCAGGAACGGGAGCAGCAGGACACCGTCGAGACCATCGACTGGGCCGCGCAGCAGTCGTGGTCGAACGGCCGCGTCGGCATGAGTGGGGTGTCGTACTCGGCGATCAACCAGATCCAGGCGGCGTCGAAGCGTCCCGCGGCGCTGCAGGCGATCATGCCGATCGAGCCGGGCGGCGACCTGGTCCGAGACGTCGTGGCGCCGGGTGGCGGTGCGGGCGTGGGCTTCCTGCCGTTCTGGTTGGCCGCGGTCAACGGGCTCAAGCTGATCCCCGACGTCCAGGCGCTGATGCAGGGCAACTTCGACCAGACGTGGCTGAGCGACCGGATTGCCGACCCGGCGACGTTCTTCCAGTACCTCATCCAGGCGATCACCATCCCGGACGTCGACTCCATCCCGCCGGAGCTGCGGACGCTGCTCGAGCCGGACAGCTCGCTGCGTCAGGCGTGGCTGCCGCACGCGGAGAACATCACGGCGCCGACCATGCTCTACGGCGGCTGGCACGACATCTTCACCAACTCCGAACCCAAGCTGTACAACGCGATCCCGCTGGCGCCCGGGAAGAAGCAGCTCATCATGGGCGACACCTACCACCTCAATCCGGGAAGCGGCTTCGGCGACCCGGGGTATCCGCCGCGGCTCGACGTCCTGCAGCGGGCGTGGTTCGACCGGTGGCTCAAGGACATCGACAACGGCATCGAGACGTTCGGTCCGGTCACGTCGTACCAGCAGGGCAACGGATGGACCACCACCGATCAGTTCCCACGTGCGGGCGTCGAGCACCGTCGGATGTACCTGGCGGCGCAGCCGTCCGGCACCACCGCGACGTCCGTGCACGACGGCTCCCTGCTCGCGTCGGCTCCGTCCGGGACGGCGACGTTGACGGTGGCGCCGGGGCTTTCAAGTATGTGCTCGCGCGACGCCGCGCAGGAACTGGCGGGCATCCTCGCCGTGATCGACGGCTGCGCCAAGGACAACCGGATCGCGGAGCGGGACGCGCTCACGTTCACCAGCGCCCCGGTGTCGGCGCCCACTCAGATCTCGGGGCCGGTGAACGTGCACCTGAACACCGTCCTCGACACGACCGACGGCTACTGGACGGCGACACTCAACGACGTAGCGCCGGACGGTACCTCGACGGTCCTGACCTCGGGTCAGCTCACGTCGTCGCTGCGCGGCATCGACGAGGCCCGCAGCGAGCGCTCCGCGAACGGCGACCTCACGGACCCGTTCTACACGCTCACCCTCGCGGCGCGGCAGCCGATCGTGCCGGGTCGGCCCACCACGCTCGACGTCGGGCTCACCGCGACTGACGCGGTCCTGCAGCCGGGGCACCGCCTACGGGTGTCGGTGGCGGCGAGCAACTTCCCGAAGGGCATGCTGCTGCGTCCGCTGCTCAACGAGAGCCGGTTGGCGCCGCAGCACCTGGTGCTCGATCCGGCGTCGCCGAGCTTCGTCAACGTGCCGGTCGACATCCCGATCCCCTGATCCCGACCCCACGCTCCACCCCCGCGTTTCGCGCACTTATCGGTCATCTCCGGGCTCGCACGGCACCGGTAAGTACGCAAAACGGGGGAGCGGGTTTCACGTGGAACCGGCAGAACCGGCAGAACCGGACACGCCGTGCACGTCCCGCCACGCGCGATCGCTGAGCAGCGTGGCGGCCACGAGCACCATCCACCCGCTCATCGAGAGCAGTTCGACGCGCTGCGCAAAGCCGAGCCAGCTGTGGCTGCCCGACGGATCGTCGACGCCGACGAGCATCCACAGGGTGCCGACGAGGAACAGCACGACGACGGTGAGCCCGGCCCACCACATCGCCCGCGGCGCGCGGTAGACGAAGATCGCGATGATGAATGCGACCGCCGACACCACCGCGGCCGTCACCGACACCGTGCTCGTGACGGCGTGCCACTGGTGGGTCAGCGGCACCTGCTCCGCCTCGCACGCGGGTTCGGAACAGCGCAGCGGCAAACGGGAATCGGCGATGGTGCCCACCGCGAAGACGCCCAACGCCACCCAGCCGACGGTGGTGAGGAAGCGCCGCGGCGTGATCGTCAGACCCAGCACGGCCGCAACGGTGAGCACGATCCCGGTCAGCAGGTCACCGCTGCGGTAGAGGATCCCGTGCGGCTGATCGGTGGCGGCCAGCTGGCTCGCGAACCCCTCGAACGGGCCTTCCCCCGAGTTGAGGAAGAACGCCAGCACCCACGACGAGTACAGCACCGCGCCCGCGATCAGCAGGCCCGCGATCGTGTACCGGCGCACCGACTCTGTCTTCGGAACGGACACTGCGACCTCAGTTGCGTGGCTTGGCGAACGGGAACGCGAGGGACTCCCTGATGCTGCCGCCGGTGATGAGCATGACGATCCGGTCGACGCCCACGCCGAGGCCGCCGGTGGGCGGCATGGCGTGCTCGAGTGCCTGCAGGAAGTCCTCGTCGAGTTCCATCGCCTCGGCGTCACCGCCGGCCGCGAGCAGCGACTGCTCGGTGAGCCGCTGACGCTGGTCGATCGGATCGGTGAGTTCGCTGTAGGCGGTGCCGAGTTCGACACCCCATGCGACGAGGTCCCACTTCGCGGCCACGCCCGGGATGGTGGGGTGCGGGCGGGTCAGCGGCGACATCGACGTCGGGAAGTTGGTGTAGAAGGTGGGGAACTCGGTCTGCCCCTCCACCAGATGCTCGTACATCTCCTGCGCGACGGCGCCGGCGTCCCAGCTCTTCTGGTACTCGATCTCGTTCTCGTCGCACAGCTTCTGCAGGACCTCGAGCGGCGTCTCCGGGGTCACGTCCACGCCCAGCTTCTCGGCGACCGCGCCGTGCATCGTCTTCACCGGCCACTCGCCGGAGATGTCGACGGCCACGAGTTCGCCGTCCGGCCCGGGCCGCATGATCGTCTGGCTGCCGTGCGCGGCGACGGCGGCGGCCTGGATCAGTTCACGGCACAGCACCATCATGCGTTCGTAGTCGCTGTGCGCCTCGTACGCCTCGAGGATCGTGAACTCGGGGTTGTGCTTGAAGTCGACGCCCTCGTTGCGGAACACCCGGCCGATCTCGAACACCTTCTCCATCCCGGCGACGCACAACCGCTTGAGGAAAAGCTCCGGCGCGATCCGCAGGTACAGGTCCAGGTCGTACGCGTTGATGTGGGTGACGAACGGGGCCGCGTTGGCGCCGCCGTGGATGCGCTGCAGGATCGGCGTCTCCACCTCGAGGTAGTCGCGACCGGACAGCGTGTCGCGCAACGACTTCACGATCGCCGTGCGGGCGGCCAGCAGGCGACGCGACTCGGGGTTGATCGCGAGGTCGACGTAGCGCTGCCGCACCCGGGTCTCGGCGTCCGTCAGGCCCTTCCACTTGTCGGGCAGCGGGTGCAGGCACTTGCCGTTCATCCGCCACTCCGTCGCCAGCAGCGACAGCTCACCCTTGCGGCTGCGGCCGATGGTGCCGCTCACCTCCATGAGGTCGCCGAGGTCGAAGTCGGAGGAGAACTCGTCGAGACGGTCGCCGACGGTGGTCCGTTCGATCAGCACCTGGATGTCGCCGGACCAGTCCCGCAGCACGGCGAATGCGACACCGCCGTACGTGCGGATCCGCAGCAGCCGTCCCGCGATCCGCACCCGCGTGCCCTCGGGCGACGCGGCCGCGGCGGCGACCGTGTGGGTCGGGGGATATGCGACGGGGTAGGGGTCGATGCCCTCGTCGGCCAGACGCTCGAGCTTGTCCATCCGGACCCGCACCTGTTCGGGCCGACGCGGTCCCACCGATTCCGGCGTGGCCGAAGCGGTCTCGCCCGGGGCGGCGTCGGGTGCCGGAGCGGCATCCGGGGCACTGCCGTCGGCGTGCAGGACGCCGGAGACCGCGAGCGCCGCCGGTACCGCGGCGTGCCGTCCGGTGTGGGTGATCGCGTTGGCGCGATGTCCGAACGTGGGCAGGGTCAGGAAGCCCTCGGCGACGGCGGAGGCGATGCCGACGCGCGGCAGCTGCCGGTTGTCGTCGAAGCACAGGTAGCGCGGCGCCCACTCGGGTTGGTACTTCACGTTGGAGCGGTACAGCGCCTCGAGCTGCCACCAGCGGGAGAAGAACAGCAGCAGCGAACGCCACACCCGCAGGATCGGACCGGCGCCGATGCGGGCGCCCTCCTCGAACGTGGACCGGAACACCGCGAAGTTCAGCGACACCCGGACGATCCCGAACTCGTCGGACCGGGTCGCCAGCTCGGTGACCATCAGTTCGACGACGCCGTTGGGAGCGTGCGGGTTGCGGCGCATCAGATCCAGCGACACCCCGTTCGTGCCCCACGGCACCAGCGAGAGCATGCCCAGCACGGCGCCGTCTTCACCGAGTGCCTCGACCAGCAGGCAATTGCCGTCGAGGGGGTCCCCGAGTCGTCCGAGCGCCATCGAGAAGCCGCGCTCGGTCTCGGTGTCGCGCCAGTTGTCGGCGCGGGCGATCACGTCGGCCATCTCCGCGGCGGGGATGTCGCGGTGGCGTCGGATCCGGACGGTGACGTCCTGTTTGCGGACGCGGTGCACGGCCTGGCGCACCTGCCGCATCTCGCGGCCGTTCAGGTTGAAGTCCCGGGTCTCGAGGATCGCCTCGTCGCCCAGTTGCAGCACCGACAGCCCGGCGCGGTTGTAGGCGGTGGCACCGGCCTCGCTCGCCCCCATCACCGCGGGCGCCCAGCCGTACTTCGAGCACAGGTCGAGCCACGCGTCGATCGCGTGCGGCCACGCCTCCGGATTGCCGATCGGATCGCCGCTCGCGAGGCACACCCCGATCTCGACGCGGTACGTCACCGCGGCCTTGCCACTGGGCGCGAACACGACGGCCTTGTCGCGGCGGGTCGCGAAGTAGCCGAGGGAGTCGCCCCCGCCGAAGTCGTCGAGCAGGCCACGCAGCGCGGATTCGTCGTCGCCGGTCAACGCGTTCGACGCCCGCTGCGAGCGGAACAGCGTGACCACCGCCGCGAGCAGCGCGAGGGCCCCGAACAGGCCGAGCATCGTGTTGACGAAGGCGTGTGGCTTGCCGTCGAACTGTTCGTTCTCGATGACGGCGAGCGCCGTGACGCGGTTGAGTGCCCACAGGAATCGCTGGCCCGACGGCAGCGTGCCGGGGAACACCTCCACCAGACCCCAGCCCACCAGCGTGCCCACCGCGAGCCCGGACACCAGCACGCCGAGGGCCTTCCAGCCGGCGCCGCGGCGTACCCGGGTGTAGAACTCCTTGCGCGACGCGATGAGCAGACCGACGACGGCAACCTGGACGACGCAGGCGACGGCGGCGTTGAGGTCCCGGTCCGCCACCGCCACCACGGCGTTGAGGACGGCGAACAACGTCAGGTAGATCGTGAGCATCCACCACGCGATCCGTTTACGGCTGGCCAACGCGGCCGCGACGAGACCGACGACCAGTGCCCACGCAAGGCTGGTGTCGGGGGCGTCGAAGTAGTAGTCGTCGACATACACGCGCGGTGTGTGGACGAGATAGCGGAGCGTGGGAGACAGGCTCCACAGGAACACGAGGACGGAGAACACCCCGAGGACCAGTCCCGCGATGTGCGGAACCTCGCTCAGCCGTCCGCGTTTCGGCGCGAGGGACGGCCGTCGGCGTCCCTTGCCCTCCGTTGCATCGGCGGGTGCGCCAGTGCTCGTCGCCATCGAAATCCTCCCCGTCGCCGTTGCCGTTCCGCCTCCAGTGTGAGGCGTCGAAGGCCCGTTCGGGGGGAAGGAGGATGATGGAGTCATGTCTGACGCTGTGGACGCTGTGCCGATCCGTGACGAGTCGATCCGCTTGGGTCAGTTCCTCAAGCTCGCCAACCTCATCGATTCGGGTGCCGAGGCGAAGGGCGTGATCGCCGACGGGCTCGTGAGCGTCAACGGTGAGGTCGAGATCCGTCGCGGTCGTCAGTTGCACGACGGCGACGTCGTCGAGATCGGTGGGATGTCGGCGCGGGTGAGCGGTCCCGAGGCGCAGTGACATGTGACCCGCGGCGCTAGCGGGCCCGCCGGTGCTGGCGTGAGACGGCGACCCGTCCGGCCGCGCGCAGGAGGTTCGGCGCCCGGCGTGCCGTGCTCAGGATCAGCCGGTCGATCATGTTCAGGTTCAACGGGTTCCGGTCCATCGCCCGGGAGTTGTCGCAGGTGTCGGTGAGTGCGTACAACCGCCAGTGCCCGGGGACGCCCTTGAGGTCGTGCGTTCCGCGGTCGGTGAAGGTGAGCCCGGAACCGACGACGAGGTCGCGTACCGTCCGGGAGACCAGCACCTCGCCGGGACCCGCAGCCGTCCCGATGCGCGCGCCGACGTGCACGGTCATCCCGGTCATCTCGATCCCGATTCCCTCGATCTCGCCGGTGTGTACACCCGCTCGCACGCCCAGGCCCAGGTCCGCGGCCTGGCGGCACACGGTGCGCGCACACCGCACCGCGGCGGCCGGACCGTCGAACACGCTCAGCGTGCCGTCGCCGGCGACGTTCACGAGGCGCCCGCCGGCCTCCTCGACCTCGTTGCGCACCTGTCGTTCGTGCGTGTCGCGCAGGTCGCGGTATCGGCTGTCGCCGATCCGCGCGAGGGTCTCGGTGGACCCGGCTACGTCGGTGAACAGCACCGTGGCGAGGTAGCGATCGGCATCCACGGGCCGACGGATCCCGGTTGCGACCTCCTGGATGTGGTCGAGGACCGGAATCCAGGCCTCGCCCATCGAGGTCCCGGGTGGCAGCGGGGGCAGCACGTGCAGTGCGCCGTGCGGAATTGCGGCCGCGATCTGCCGTGACGTCTCCAGGGGGACCGCGCTGCGCGCGGAATGCAGGATGCGGGTGGGGCACTGAATCGAGGCCAGCGCGTCGAAGTAGTCGATGCGGAACAACCATTCGAGGTGCGCGCGGGCCGTGGCGGGGGTCGCGGAGCAGCGCTCGAGCAGCGCCATGAGCCGCCTGTTGTACGACGAGTCCTGGGTCGGGTCCCACATCGCGATGACCTGCCCGGAACCCCAGTCGTCGTAGACGGCCCGCCACCCGTCGACGAAGCGATCCCGGGAGTCCTCGGTCCACCCCCGCGGCAGGTCCACGCCCTCGCGGAGGGCGCCCTCGACGAACGGTTGCTGGAGCACCAACCCGGAGACCCGGTCGGGCTCGCGGGCCGCGATCAGCGCGAGTGCCCCGCAGGTGCTGCCGATGCCGACCAGGGTGGCGTGGTGCATCCGGACCGCGTCCATGATCGCCAGCACGTCGTCGGCCTGCTGTTCGAGGGTGGGGACGTGGTCGACCGGGTCGGACAGGCCGAAGCCGCGGCGCTGGAAGTACACCATGCGGCAGAAGGTGGCGGCACGTTCGAACACGCAGTGGATGTGCGGATCGGTCCACATGAGGTCGGGATGGAGGCCGATCTCGAGGAACAGGACCACGTCGGTGCTGTCCTTGCAGTCCTTGCCGTCCTCGCCCACGACCTGATAGGCCAGAGCGTGCCTGTCACGCTCGACGTACCTCGTTCCGGGCGGGTACATGTCCCCAGCGTAGGCCGCGGGACCGGGATCCGAACTACTCGAGTTCGGACAATTCGGCCTCGGGTCCGGACACCCCACCGAGCACGGCGGCGAGGCGTTCGCGGGCGCGGCCGAGATGGTCGTTCAGGACCTGCACTGCCCGTTCGCCGTCGCCGTCGCCGATCGCGTCGAGGATCTGTTGGTGCTCGGCCGCGATGCTCGACGTGGTGAGCAGGTGTTTGCCCTGCACCTGGACCATGCACAGCCGCACCTCGGAGACGAGGGTTCGGAAGATCCGGCCGGTTCGCGGGCTCCCGACAGCGTCCACGAGCGCGGTGTGGAACCGCATGTCGGGGTCGACCACCGACAGCGGTGCGCCGTCGGTGAGCGCCGCGATCTCGGCGTTCGCGGCGACGGCCGGCCCGGGCACGGTCCGGGATGCCGCGAGTTCACGCAGCACCTGGGACTCGACCCGGGCGCGGGTGCGGTAGACGTCGCGCACGTCGTCCGGGCTCAGGTACAGCACCCGGGCGGTCTTGTGGGCACCTCGCTGGAGCAGGCCCTCGCCGACGAGTTTCTCGATCGCGGCCTTCGCGGTGGGGCGTGCCACCTCGTAGCTGCGGGCGATCTCGGCCTCGGTGAGGGCGTCCGCGTGCGTCAGGTCGCCGGCGAAGACGCGCTGTCGGAGCTCCGCTGCGAGCGCGTCGACGATCGACAACGCCGAGACTCTGCCGGCCAATCGGGGTCCTCCACTCGCTCGGTTTGCGGTCGATCCTCCCACGGGTCGTCGGTCATGCATCCCTGTCCGGTCCGATTCCTTGACTCTCATGTGTACTTGTCTGACAATCGAACGGTCTTGTTCTCGGATGGACGGTTCCTCATGACCCTCGATGTCGCCTCACCCGTCGCGGAGCTGACCGCGCTGCTCGGAAACGCGGTCGTCACCGACCTGGACGCGATGCTCGCGTACCGCCGCGACCAGTCCCTGCTCACGCCGGACGGCGAACCGCTCGCGGTCGTGCGGGCCCGCAGCGCCGACGACGTGGTCGTGACGCTCCGGGTGGCGCACCGGCACGGCATTCCGGTCGTCACCCGCGGCGCCGGCACCGGGCTGGCGGGCGGCGCGAACGCGATGGACGGCTGCATCGTCCTGAGCCTCGACCGGATGGATGCGATCATCGAGATCGATGACGAAGCACGCACTGCCACAGTGGAACCCGGGGTCATCAACGGCGACCTCGCCGCGGCCGCCGCGGAACGCGGCCTGTGGTACGTGCCCGATCCGGGCAGCCGGGCCATCTCGTCGATCGGCGGCAACCTCGCTACCAATGCGGGTGGGACGTGCTGCGCCAAGTACGGCGTCACCGCCGACCACGTCGCCCGGATCAAGGCCGTGCTGCCCGACGGCCGGGTGATCCACACCGGCGCGAACACCCGCAAGAACGTCGCCGGACTGAACCTCACGCAGCTGCTCGTCGGATCCGAGGGCACCCTCGCGGTGATCGTCGAGGCCACGATGCGGCTGCGGACCCAGCCGTCGGCGGCGTCCACCGTCGTCGCGAGCTTCCCCGAGACCGCGCAGGCGATCTCCGCCGTCCTCGCGATCCGGCAGGTCGCGGATCCGTGCCTGCTCGAGCTGATGGACCGCACCACCATCGCGGCCGTCAACGACATGACCCGGATGGGCCTCGACCACACGGCGGGCGCGCTGCTGCTGATCCAGTGCGACGGCGGCGACTCGGTCGCCGAGGCCGCCCGTTGCGCGGCCGCCTGCACCGCGGCCGACGCCACCGAGGTGTACGACACGGCCGACCCCGCCGAGGGTGAGGAGTTCATGCAGGCCCGGCGCGTCGCGCTCACCGCGCTCGAGCGTCGAGGCAGCACGCTCCTCGACGATCTCGCCGTACCCGTCCCGCAGCTGCCGGCGATGCTCGCCGCGATCGAGGAGATCGCCGCCCGCCACGACGTGCTCATCGGCACCTTCGGGCACGCCGCCGACGGAAACCTGCACCCCACCATCGTGTTCGACGCCGCGGACGCCGCCGTGACCGCGCGGGCCCGGGCCGCCTTCGACGACCTCGTCGCCGCCTGCCTGGATCTCGGCGGCTCGATCACCGGAGAGCACGGCGTAGGCGTCCTCAAGGAGCCCTACATGGAGTCCATGGTGGGTGCCACCGAGCGCGAACTGATGGCGGGCATCAAGAACGTCTTCGACCCCACCGGGATCCTCAACCCGGGCCGCGGTTTCTGAGGGAAGACCCGCGGTTCGTGCGCAGACCTGACTGTGCGCGGGATACTCGGTCCTGGGAGGTGCTGCCGTGGCCGAGTTCAGGGTGCAGGATGACCGGATCGTCCTGAGGCTGTCACGTTTCGAACGGATCGCGGGGCTGCACGGCGATGTCACCGTTCCGGTCGAGCAGATCCGCGACGCGGACGTGGTCGCCGATGCGTTCGCCAACATCCGCGGCATGCGTGCTCCGGGTCTCGGTGTTCCCCGCCGTCTGCGCATCGGGACCTGGCGGGGCGGGGGCGCAAGTATGTTCGTCGTCGCGCGCGCCGGCGTTCCTGCCGTCCGGTTGCACACCGTCGGTCGTGCGGCGGGTGCGGAGTTCGACCGACTGATCGTGACCGCGGACGACGCGACGGACGTCGTGGCGCGGATCCGCGACATCCTCGAGGCCGACCGGCCGGGGGTGGCCGAGCGGGACGTCACGTTCCGGTCGGCGGACGGCACGCGACTCGCCGGCACCCTCACGGTTCCGGCGGGCGCCGAGGCAGGGCCGGTGGCGGTGATCCTGACCGGCTCAGGTGAGATGAACCGCGACGGCGACCACGCGACGCTGCCGATCGGCGTGAGTCGCGCTCTTTCGGAAGCCTTGGCCCGCAACGGGATCGCAACGCTGCGTTACGACAAGCGCGGTGTCGCGAAATCGGGTGGCGACTACTACGCGACGGGGCTGACCGACAACATCGACGACGCCGCAGCGGCGGTCGAATGGTTGCGCAGCTCAGCGGGTTTCGGTCGCGATGCGGTCGCGGTGATCGGGCACAGCGAGGGTGCGTGCCTGGCGATGGCGCTCGGTGCGGACCGCACGGTGGATCCGTCGGCGGTGGTGCTGCTCGCGGGGCCGGCGGTCACCGGCCGGGAAGTGCTGCTGTGGCAGTCGGGGAAGGCCGTCGACGGGTTGCCGGCACCCACTCGGGCGATACTGCGACTGTTGCGGGTGGACGTGAAGGCCAAGCAGCGCAAGGCGCTCGACAAGATCCACCGGACCACCGGCGACGTCGCGCGGATGGGTGGCCGCAAGGTCAATGCGCGCTGGCTCCGGGAGTTCCTCGACTTCGATCCGAAACCGCTACTGCAGAAGAACCGTTCGCCGGTGCTCGCGATCACCGGTGCGAAGGACCTGCAGGTGGATCCCGACGATCTGGCCGCGATCGCGGCACTGGTGCCGGACGAGGTCGACACCGTCCGGGTGCCGGATCTCACGCACCTGCTACGTCGCGATCCGGCGCCGCCGTCGCTGCGGGTCTATCGGAAGCTGGTGCGGCAACCGGTGGATCCCGAGGTGCTGTCGCTGGTGGCCGACTGGACCGCCGGTCACCTGCCCAGGCGCTGACGCGCCCGTGCGCCTTTTTGGTAGTCCTGGCTACCAAAAAGGCGCATGGGCGGCGAAGCCGCCTATCGCACGACGACGCCGTCGTCGTCGCTGTAGACCGTCTCGCCCGGGTTGAAGGTGACTCCACCGAAGGAGACGGGCACGTTCTTCTCGCCGGAGCCGGTCTGGGTGCTCTTGCGCGGGTTGGTCCCGAGCGCCTTGATGCCGATGTCGAGGGTGCGCAGGATCGCGGAGTCGCGGACGGCGCCGTTGACGATGACGCCCGCCCACCCGTTGGAGACACCGCGCCCGGCGATGATGTCGCCGACGAGGGCGGTGTGCACGCTCGCGTCGCCGTCGACCACGAGGACGCCGCCGTTGCCCGGCTCGCTCAGGGTCTGCTTCACCAGCAGGTTGTCCTGGAAGCACCTGATGGTGGTGATCGGGCCGGAGAACACGGCCCGGGCACCGAACTGGATGAACTGGGTGTCGCAGCTGCGAATGTCCGGTCCGATCTCATCGGCCAGATCGGCGGTCGCTACCTGCTCACTCATGGTTTCTTCCCTTCGTCGGTTCGCGTGTCCACCCTAAATGACCGGTCGGTAACCAGTGGGGGTCAGCCGCGCCCGTGGCGGCGCTCGTAGTCGTCGCGGACCCGGTCGGCGCGGCGCTGCGCCTTCTCGGCGACCAGATCGGTGTCCAGGCCGTGGCTGTGCAGACGGTGCCGGCGGTACACCTGCATCAACGCGATCGCGAAGTAGACGAGTGGCACGAACAGCAGCGCCATCATCGCCAGCGGTACCCACACGGGTCCGGGGATGAGCAGGAACAGTGCGAGGATCGGCAGGATCGGAAGCGTGAACCGGATCAGGTAACGCACCGACGCGCCCGGCCCCACCAGGTCCTGGCGGACCCAGTCTTGCAACTCGTCCGGCAGCGTCCGGCCGAGGAGGTACCCGACGTACTGCCCGAACGTGGGGCGCTGTGGTGCAGACATGGGTCCAGGGTAGAGCCGCGGGTGCACGGACCGACACGGACGGCCTCGACATCGAGGCCGTCCGCGTCCGATCCCCCTGGCTCGGGTAGCGCCCGGTCAGTGCATTGTCACGGCCGGGGTGCCGGGTTCGTCGAGGCTCTGCCCGGAGGCGAGTCCACCGGTGGCCGGCGTCCGGCCGTGCTTCATCGCGAGCGTGACGCCGATCGCGACGACGGACGCGACCGCACAGACCAGGTATGCGTAGTGGAATCCCTCCATCGACGGAATCGGCTGGCCGGTCTTCGGATTGAGCATCAGGATGTAGTTGCCGACGATGACGCCGAGGAAGGCGCTGGAGAGTGCGCTGACGACCTGTTCGGACGTGAACTTCATCGAACCGGTGACCGCCTGGGTGTTGGCGGGCACGGCTTCGATCAGCAGGTTGGTCGACGACGAGTAGAAGAAGCCGTTCGCGACACCCATGAAGAATCCGAGCAGAATCGT
Source organism: Prescottella sp. GW823-FHT02E09 (assembly GCF_058797375.1). NCBI lineage: Bacteria > Bacillati > Actinomycetota > Actinomycetes > Mycobacteriales > Nocardiaceae > Rhodococcus > Prescottella sp. GW823-FHT02E09. The sequence continues at coordinate 159,247 of NZ_JBXAJP010000004.1, read as the reverse complement.
CATGGCGCCGGTGCTGACCAGACCGAAGCCCACGAGCAGCGAACCGGCCAGTGCGCCGACCATGCCGAGAAGCATCGCGAGGCGTGGCGAGTGCTTGCGCGCGATCCACCCGGCGAGCAGGCCGCATCCGGCAGCGGCCAGGCCCTGGGGCAGCCCGTAGTGAAGGGCGTATCCGAGAGCGGAGAGTCCGAGTCCGGAGTCGTCGTTGCCCGGGATGGACGGTGCCCGCAGCATCTGGGGCAGCAGTGCACCGTTGGCGCCGTTGACGACCCCGTAGGCGCCGGCGATGGCCAGCGTCATCCACACCCCGGGGCGGGTGAGGAGGGACATCGAGATCAGCGGTTGTTCGATGCGGCGCTCGGCCAGGACGAAGACCACCAGGAGGACCGCACCGACGATGAACGAGACGGTGCGCAGGTCCTCGTTGTTGGCGCCCAGGATCAGGGAGCTGGCGCCGAGGCCGAGGAGCGCGGCGCCGAGATAGTCGACGCGGTGGGCGATCCGAACGGTGGTCTCCGGCACGAGAATCGCGATGGCGACGATGACGACAGCCGCGTACGCGAGCAGGAACCAGAAGGCGCTCCGGAACCCGTAGGAGTCGATGAGCCAGCCGCCGAGGAGCGGGCCGATCAGTGCCGACGCGCCGATGCCCACTCCGATGCCGCCGACGCCGAGCGGAACCCAGCGCGACGGAATCAGATCCCGGACCATTCCGTAGCAGACGACCGACGACGCGAGACCGCACGCTTGCAGCCCGCGACCGACGAGGAACAGTGGGTAGGACGTGACCGTCGCGCACACGAGGGTGCCGATCAGGAACGTTGCCCCGGCGGACAACAGGATCTTCTTCTTGCCGTACACGTCGGCGAGCTTGCCGATGATCGGGACGACCACGCCGCCCACCAGCAGCGGGATGGTCATCACCAACGTGATCTTGGTAGTGCCGAAGTCGACGGCCATGTCGGTCAGGCCGGGACTGATGAGAGTGAACTCGAAGGCGACGATCTCGGTCATCAACGCGATCAACACGATGATCAGGATCGATTGTCCCTTGGACCGGTTCTCGGTCTCAGCGGACTTCTGACTTGGTTGCGACTGCGCGAAACCGGCCATGGCAGAACGGCTCCAATCTGTGCGAAGGCGGTCGAGCTGCCTTGTCGTGGGCGATACGAGGGGAGATCCGCCGTGTCGGCGAAGTGGTCGCACGTGAGAGGCTCGTCTACCTGTCCGCCTGACACGCGAGCGGGAGAGAGCCACCGAAAAGCGTTGAAGAACACGGCTATTGAATGCGTCATTGATCTACCAAACACTTGATGCAATGGTGGATCGACCGATGCGGGGGAGAGTATCAAGCAGCCACTACGCGGGGAAGAGTTTCGGGGCATCGGCCCGCTGAGTGGGACGCATCGACGAGCGGAGCTCTGCGCCGCGCCTCAGTCGTGGACGGTGGTCGGTGCCTCGAGAAGTGCGGAAACGGCTTCGACCAGAGTGGCGACGGTCAGGTCGGCGGCAGCGGCGTCCGCCTGCCCCGTGTCCAGTCGGTACTCGAGGTCGGCGAGCGTGCGAATCGTGAGCACCTGAACCATGCGCAGCCGCTCCTCGCGGACACTCGGGTCCATGTCGATGAGGAGCAGCGACATCTGTCGCACCACTTCCTTCGAGCCACTTCCGTGCCGGTCGTCGAACGGTTCGAAGTCACGGCCACGCCCCAGGTACCGATCCAGGAACCGGGCGTAACAAGACTTTCCGTTCGAGGAGATGACCGCTCCGGCCAGCGGGAGCACGTATGCGCCGGCCAACTGCAGCGCGTCGGGGCTGTCCAACTGCTCGAGCATCCGGTGCCGCTCCGCATTGAGGGGTAGTAACCGCAGGTCGTACAGGGCCTGGATGAGCCCACTCTTGTCGCCGAAGTGGTACTGGACGGCGGAGTTGTTCCGCTGCTGGGCGCGTTCACCGATCTGACGCATCGACACGTGCTCGACGCCGCGCTCGGCGAACAGCCGTTCCGCGGCGAGCAGGATCTTCGTGCGGGCATCGTCGGTCATGTGACCCATTGTGCCCGAGGAGGTCTCAACTGTTCACGGCTCGGTGCACGGCTCCCACTGCCCGCCTCACGATGCGGGCCTGGAATCGGAAGCGAGGCACGAAATGGCAGTCTATTGACAGTTGGCAGTCCAGTGCCTAAATTCTCCTCCATGGCTTACGATGTGGCGGAAGAACCTCAGGTCTTGTCGCAGAGGGAGCGGAACAAGCAGCGCACGCGGCGTGCGTTGGAGGATGCCGCGTTGGAGCTGTTCGCCACGAACGGATTCGACCGCACGACGATCGAGGACATTTGCGAACGCGCGGATGTGTCACCACGCACGTTCTTCCGGTACTTCTCCGCCAAAGAGGCCGTGATCCTCGACCAATGGACTGATCGCCCGGACGTCTACCGAACAGCAGTCATGTCGCGACCTGCCGGTGAACCGTTGCTGGTTGCGCTGCGAGAGGCCTACGCGAGCTTCGTCTCTCGAGAGGATGACGGTGCCCGCCACCGAATGTTCCTGCGCAACCGGGCGATACATCTAACCCCGTTCTTGCGAGGGCTGGTAATACAGCGAGTCGGCGCGCAGTGGCGCACAGCGGTTGCGGACGCCATCGCTGCACGGCTCGGTGCGCCCAGTTCGAGCCCGGACCACGAGCTCATGGCCGACGTGGTGATGTCCATCATCGGCCACGCCACGGCCGCGTGGGTCATGCATGGGGAGAACGAGCCACCAGAGGGCCTGGGACGGCGGGAGTTCGATCGCTACACCGTGGCCCTTCGTCTCCTGCTTGCCGATTCCTGACCAAGCCCAGACCGAACACTCTCTGCAACAGCAACATTCCCACACTCAAATGGCATCGTGATGGAAAGGAAGCCCGCCTCAGCCTGGGTGACCTCGGATGGACGCCCCGGGGTCGATGGTGGGGACCCGGATCGATCGCCCTGTGGGACAACAGATGCACGCAGCACTACGCGGTAGGGGACTGCGCGCATCGTCGTCGTATGCACCGGTTCGTCATCGACGGTGACGCTCCGGTGTGACGGCCCGGCACCTTTCTGTCACTCGTGAAAGGATCTTCCCGCAATGAGTCTCAACCGCTACTCGATTCCCGTCGTCCGCGAGGTCGATCAACCCTCGCCGGCTGTGTTCATCGAGAACCAGGCCGCGAAGTTCCGTCAGGTGGATCCGATCCGGCCTCCCGTGGGAGCGCCGAACGTTCTCCTGGTGATGCTGGACGACGTGGGTTTCGGTGCGGCCTCCACGTTCGGTGGGCCGTGCCGGACGTCGACCGCGGACCGATTGGCGTCGAACGGCCTGAAATACAGTCGATTCCACACCACCGCCTTGTGTTCGCCGACGCGTGCCGCCACGTTGACCGGCCGCAATCATCACAGCGTCGGGATGGGGAACATCGCGGAGATCTCGACATCGTCGCCGGGATACAACGGCATGCGCCCTGCGAGTGCGGCCACCGTCGCGCGGGTTCTCCAGGGCAACGGATATGCCACAGCAGCTTTCGGGAAGATGCACCAGACACCGCCGTGGGAGAGTACGGCGGCCGGCCCGTTCGATCATTGGCCACTGCGGGAGGGATTCGACAAGTTCTACGGATTCCTCGGCGCGGAGGCGGACCAGTTCGCGCCGGTGCTCCACGACGGCTTCACGATGGTCGACCCGCCCCGGACGGCAGAGGAGGGTTACCACCTCTCCGAGGACCTCGTGGACCAGGCGATCCAGTGGATCGAGGGCGTCGATGCGATGGGCCCGGACAAACCCTGGTTCTGCTACCTGCCGTTCGGCGCGGTCCATGCGCCGCTGCAGATCCCGGATTCGTACCAGGGCAGGTACCGGGGCGAGTTCGATCAGGGTTGGGACGCGCTGCGCGAGAGCACGCTGGCTCGACAGAAGGACCTCGGTGTGGTCGGTCCCGACACCAGGTTGGCGCCGTGGACTCCCGGCGTCCCGCACTGGGACGAGCTGACGGACGTCCAGCGGGCGGTGGCGGCGCGGTTGATGGAGACCTACGCGGCGTTCCTGGAACACACCGACGATCAGGTCGGACGCGTGATCAGCTACCTCGAAGACCGTGACATGCTCGATGACACGCTGGTCATCTACATGGTCGGTGACAACGGCGCCTCGACGGAGGGCGGTCTCGACGGATCCTTCAACTACCTCGCCACGCTCAACGGCTTTCCGCAGTCCCCGGAGGAGATCTTCGAGCGTCTCGACGAGATCGGGACCGAGCGCAGCTACGCGCACTATCCGGCGGGATGGGCGGTCGCACTGGACACGCCGTACCAGTGGGCCAAGCAGGTCGCCTCGCACTACGGCGGAACACGGAACGGTCTGGTGATCCACTGGCCCAACGGGATCGAGGCTCGGGGCGAGGTGCGGAACCAGTGGCACCACTGCGTCGACATCACCCCCACCATCCTCGAGGCGGCGGGCATTCCCAGCCCGACGACGGTCGACGGGGTGCACCAGCAGCCGGTGGAGGGGGTCGCGATGAACTACTCGTTCGACGCCGCGGGTGCACCGGACCGGCACGTCACCCAGTACTTCGAGATCTTCGGCAACCGCGGCATCTACGACCACGGTTGGACCGCGGTGGCGATGCATCGGACGCCGTGGGAGCTGATGGCGCCGCCGCCGGACTACTCGGACGACGTGTGGGAGCTGTACGACACTTCGGTCGACTGGTCTCAGTCGCAGGACCTTTCGGCGCAGTACCCGGAGAAGCTCGTCGAACTGCAGGAGAAGTTCCTGCTCGAGGGCAGCCGCTTCCAGGTGTTCCCCCTGGACGACCGCACGAACACCCGCAATCTGGACCCGGAGACCCGGGCGCCCCACGTGCTCCGCGGACGCACCGGACTGACGTTGTACCCGCACATGGACGGGATCGGTGAGAAGGCCGCGCCCCGGGTGTTCAGCAGTTCGTACACGATCACCGCGAAGGTCGAGATCGGCGACGACCTCGTGAACGGTGTGTTGATGAGTATCGGTGGGCGCTTCGGCGGATTCGCACTGTACGTCGTCGACTCGGTTCCGGTGTTCTGCTACAACCTTTCCGGTCGATCCTCGACGTACGTCCGGTCGCCTCAGGCGCTCGCGAGCGGAGTGCAGGACGTCACCGTCGACTTCGCGTACGACGGGGGCCGGCCGGGCAGCGGCGGCGTCTTCACCCTGTCGGTCGACGGCGCTCCGGTGGCCGAGCAGCGGATGTCGGCGACCACACCGTTCCAGTTCAGCCTCAACGAATGTCTCGACATCGGAGTCAGCAGGGGCACGCCGGTCACCGACGAGATCCCGGTCGGGGGTTTCGCTTTCGACGGCAAGCTCCACCATGTCCGGCTGGACGTCGAGGCGGCGCGCCCGCGCGAGGAGTCGAGCGAGCTGGAGCGCATCGCCCGCGCCACGCAGTGACCGCGTCCCGGTGCGGCGGGGTGTCGTAGCCCCCGTCCCACCGGGACGTGATCGGTCGGCTCAGGCGTACAGGTCGGTGATCCGGTCGGCGAAGTTGTCGACGACCTTCTTGCGCTTGAGTTTCATGCTGGGCGTGATCTCTCCGTTCTCGACGGTCAGCTCGCGTTCGAGGATGGTGAACCGTTTGATCTGCTCCCACCGGTTGAGTCCGGCGTTGAGCTGGTCGACGTATCCACTCATCATCGTGACCGTCGTTGGGGCCGAGGCGACTTCACGCATCGGCCGATCGCCCATCCCGTTCTCCTGCGCCCATTCGGCGATTGCCTCGCCGTCCAGACTGATCAGCGCGACACAGTACGACTTGCCCTCCCCGTGCACGATGATCTCCCCGACGTACGGGCAGATGCCCTTGAACGTGGCCGCGATCGCGGACGGCGCGACGTACTTGCCGTTGGACGTCTTGAACATGTCCTTCTTGCGGTCGGTGATCCGTAGGAACCCGTCGGCGTCGATCGTGCCGATGTCGCCGGTGTGGAACCATCCGTCGGCGCCGAGGGACTCGGCGGTGGCCTCGGGGTTGTCGTGGTAGCCGCTCATCACTCCCGGTCCCTTGATCAGGATCTCGCCGTCGTCCGCGATCTTCACCTCGGTGCCCGGGATGGGCCAGCCGACGGTGCCGAAGCGGTATGCCGACGGTCGGTTCACGAGTGACGCCGCGCTGGTCTCGGACAGCCCGTACCCCTCGAGGACGACGATGCCGGCCGCGTCGAACCATTGCGCCACATCACGATCCAGCGCGGCCGACCCGGAGATGAAGAACTTCAACCGTCCGCCGAACCGGTCCCGGATCTTCTGGAACACCAGCCGGTCGGCGAGGGCGTACTGCGCCTTCTGGATCGCCGACGGCGTCCTGCCGGTCTGCCGGGTCTTCGACATCGCGAGTCCGACGCCGATGGCCCAGTCGAAGATCTTCTCCTTCATGCCGCCTTCGGATTTCACGGTACCGACGATGCGGGCGTACGCCTTCTCGAAGATGCGTGGCGCGGCGCCCATGAACGTCGGCCGGACCACGGCGAGGTTGTCGACGATCCTGTCGACCCGACCGTCGACGGCGGTCGCGAACCCGATCTGCAGCGGAAGTGTCAGCAGGATCTTGCCGAACACGTGCGACAGCGGCAGCCACAGGTACTGCAGGTCGCCGGCATCGAGGATGCCGACGGCGTCGATCGCCGCGGCCTCGTACGTCCAGGCCGAGTGCGGCAGTCGCACACCCTTCGGCCGGCCGGTGGTGCCCGACGTGTAGATCAGCGTCGCCAGGCTGTCCGGCGAGATCCCGGCGATCCGCTCGTCGAGGGCGTCGGGCCGCTCCGCCAGCAGGCGCTCGCCGAGGGCGGCGAGATCGTCGAACCCGATCACCCACTCGTCGTCCGCGGGTGCGGTGCCGTCGACGAGTACGACACGCTGGACGTCGGGGATCTCGTCGCGGTGCTCGCGCAGCTTCGCGAGTTGGGCCTCGTCCTCGGCGAGCACGACCCGGCTGCCGGAGTTCGCGATGATGTAGGCGACATCGGACGCCGTGGTGCTGGGGTACACGGTGGTGGTCGCGGCGCCCGCGCACATCACCGCCAGATCGGCGAGCACCCACTCGTACCGGGTCATCGAGGCCAGCGCGACCCGCTGCTCCGGCTCGACCCCCAGCGCGATCAGCCCGGCGGCGAGCGTGCGCACCCGTGTGCCGACGTCGGCCCACGTCACGCTGCTCCATTCGCCATCGCCCGGACCGGGGAATCGGAAGGCCTCCGATTGCGGTGATGCCGCCACCCGATCGGTGAACATCCGGGCGACCGACGGCGCCCGCTCCTCGATCTTGGACCAGTCCACGACCTCGTCTGACGCGCGCGAAGCTGTCATGACCCGAGTCTAGGAACCTGCCGCGAACCCCTGAACGGGAATTCACGGCACGGTTCGGTCTCGAAAATGCACCGTGAACTCCCGTTCAGGGTCGATCAGCGGAGGTCGCGGCGGCGGAGAGCGGCCAGACCGGTGCCCAGGAGCGCGACGGCGACCAGCAACAACCACACGATCGGCGCCGCATGGAACTCGCCGCCGGGCAGCCGGGGGAGGTGCAGGAACGGGACGAGGTCGAGCAGCGGCTGGGGGAGATCGGCGACCATGCCGAACACGTACAGCGCCATCATCGCCGCGAACACCGCCCACGCCGCGGACGCCAGGCGGGGCACCACCCCGAACAGCGCGACGGCGATGCCCGTGACCAGCCACACCCCTGGCAACTGCACCAGGGCGGCGGCGAGGATGCGCGGCACCTGTCCGCCCACGTCGTCGACCGTCACCCCGTACGCGATTCCGGCGGCGAGACCGGCGACGGTGAGTGCGACGGCGGGGCCGACGAGCGCGAACAGGATGTGGCTCATGGCCCACTGCTGCCGCCCGACCGACGCGGCCAGTACCGACTCGGCCCGCCCCGATTCCTCCTCGTCGTGCAGTTGCAGCACCGCTGAGACGGAGTACGCGGCGGCGACGAGCCCGAAGATCGTGAAGCCCAGCGCAATGAACGAGTCCTCGATCGCCTGCGCTCCGCCGAGACGGGTCAGGGCCGCGGTGACGACCTCGCTGTTCCCCAACTGGTCGCTGACACCGTGTGCGGCGCTGCCGATCACGAGCGCGAACACCGTGAGCCCCACTGTCCATGCGGCCAGCGGTCCGCGCTGCGAGTGCCACGCCAGTCCGACGGGGCCCGACAGTGACGGCGGTGACACTTCGGGACCGGGTCGTTCGGCGATGAGGCCCGCGCCGAGGTCCCGTCGGGACAGAAGGCGGTACGCGACGGCGACCAGTACGGCGGTCGTGACCGCCGGCAGCAGCAGCACCCACCAGCGTTCGTCCGCGTAGGGCCGGACCTGCTGCGCCCAGCCGATCGGTGACAGCCACGACAGTGTTCCCGATCCGGCGTCGCCGACGGCGCGGAGCAGGAACGCGACCGCGAGCACCCCGAACGAGATGCCGCGGGCGAGGCGGGCGCCGGTGCTGACCTGTGCGGCGATCGCCGCGACGCCGGCGAACACGGCGCCCGTCCCGAACACGGCCGTCCCGAAGGCGATCGCGCCGATTCCGCCGATCCCGATCGAGATCAGCCCGAGGGTTCCGACGACGGTAGCGACGGCCGCGCCCACCGCCGCGACCAGCAGTGCCGCGGTCAGGCCCGCGTACCGGCCCACGGAGGTCGAATCGAGCAGTTCGGTACGGCCCGTCTCCTCCTCGGTCCGGGTGTGCCGGACGACAGTGAGGATCACCGCGACTGCCACGAACGTGAACAGGTAGCCGGCACGCCATGCTGTCAGTGCGCCCACGCTGGAGCCGAAGATCGGTCCCACCAAGGCGATTTCGGACTTGATCGCCGCGGTCGAGGACGCGAACGCGGCCCGTTGGGCGTCGGAGCTGTACAGGCCGAGGATCGCCGTTCCGTAGACGACCGGCAGCAGACCGATGGCGATGGACCACAGCGGCAGGATCACCCGGTCGCGTCGTAGCGCCAGGCGCAGCAGCGCCGTCGTGCCCGTGAACGGTGACTGTGCGCGAGTCGCCGAGTCGACGACCACCGGTGTCGCGGTGGCGGTCATACCGGCACCTCCTCCGAGAGTTCGTAGTGCCGCAGGAACAGTTCCTCGAGCGTCGGCGGTGTGCTGATCAGGCTGCGCACCCCGGTGTCGCCGAGCGTGCGAATCAGCGCACCGAGGCTCTCGGCGTCGACTTGGCAGTGCAGTGTCCGGCCGTCGATCCGGACGTCCTCGACGCCGGGGATGCTGCCGAGATCGCCAGGGTCGCCGGTGAGTTCGGCGGTGATCGAGGTGCGGCTGAGATGACGCATCGATGCGATCGAGCCGCTCTCGACCGCCCTTCCCCCACGGATGATCGTGACCTTCTCGCACAGGGCGTCCACCTCCGACAGGATGTGGCTCGACAGCAGCACCGTCACGCCGCGCCGCCCGGCCTCCGTGACGCAGTCACGGAACACCTTCTCCATCAAGGGATCCAGACCGGATGTGGGCTCGTCGAGCAGAAGTATGCGGGCACGCGACGATAGGGCCGAGACCACCGCGACCTTCTGGCGGTTGCCCTTCGAATAGGAGCGCGCCTTCTTGCGCGGGTCGAGGTCGAATCGTTCGATCAGGTCGGCCCGCCGTGCGGTGTCCAGCCCGCCGCGCATCCGGGCCAGCAGATCGATGATCTCGCCGCCGGTCAACGACGGCCACAACGTGACATCGCCCGGTACGTAGGCGATCTCGCGGTGCAATTCCACCGCGTCCCGCCACGGGTCGCGGCCCAGCAGCCTCGCGGTTCCGCCGTCGGAGCGCAGCAGCCCCAGCAGGACCCGGATGGTGGTGGACTTCCCGGCGCCGTTGGGGCCGAGGAAACCGTGCACCTCGCCCTCGCCGACCTCGAGATCGAGCCCATCGAGGGCCCGGGTGGGACCGAACGTCTTCACGAGCTTGTCGGTTTCGATGATGGTGGTCATGCCTTCTCCTCTGGAGACGGGACATCGGATCGGCTGAAGGGTCCCTTCACGCGCTGTCGGCGCACAGGGGACCCTTCAGCTGGGGCTGGGGCTGGGGCTGGGCTGCGGATCGGTATGGGCGCCGGTGTAGGCCTCGAGCATCGACGCGTCGACGAACAGGCCCTCGGTGTAGACCTCGAGGCCCGGCAGCATGATCTCGTCGGTCATGTCGCGGATCGCGCGGGCGTAGTCGGTGGACCGGCCGCGTTCGGAGCGCATCTGCAGGTAGAGCAGTGTCGACCCGAGACTGTTCATCGTGAGGTACCGGGCGCGGGCGGCGGGGTCACGACTGGCACGTACCCGCCCCTCGGCGACCGCCGCCTCGAGGTAGGACTCGACACCGGCAACCATGTGCTCGAAGAGGGACCGCGCGAGCGGTCCGCCGGCCTGGAAGCTGCGCACGAGGTATGCGACGAGTGGGGCGTACCGGTCGATCTCGGCGAGCGAGGTGAGCATGCGGGCGGGACTGTTCGCGGTCAGCACGTCGCGCTTCTCCGACAGGATGACGGCCAGGACCTGCTCGTCGCACACCGCGCGCAGGCCCTGTTTCGAGCCGAAGTGGTGGTTGACCAGGCCGGGCGAGACCCCAGCGGCGGTCGCGACGGCGCGGACCCCGGCGTCGAACCCGTGCTCCCCGAACACGCGGATCGCGGCTTCCCGGATCCGTGCCTGGGTGTTGAGGTCCTTGTCGGTCGGAACCGCCATGGCTGAACACATGTTCAAAGCGTTGCTCGTCTGTTCAATCTCTGCAAGGGTGCGGCGGCCGTCCTGACGAAATCTTGACGGGGGAACCGGCGCAACGATTTCGGTCCCTCGAGCGTTCGATTGTGTTAGCTTCGCGAACGAATGGGCCCGTGATCCGGGTCGCTGGACGACGAGGGTGGATTACGTGACGTTGAACATCGCCGACCTGTACGAAGCGGTCGCGGATGCGATTCCCGACCGGGTGCCGGTGGTGTGCGGCGACGAACGTCGCAGCTACGCCGAGCTCGACGGTCGGGCCAACCGACTCGCGCATCATCTCGAGTCCGTCGGCGTGCAGCCCGGGCAGCACGTGGCGATCCACATGCGTAACCGGATGGAGTACGTGGAGGCCCTGCTCGCCTGCATGAAGATCCGCGCAGTTCCGATCAACGTCAATTTCCGGTACACCGACGCGGAGCTGGTGTACCTGTACAGCAACTCCGAGAGCGTCGCCCTGATCGTCGAGGACGAGTACCTGGCGACGGCGGGTGTGGCCCTGTCGCAGTGGGCCGGCATCGGCCACGTGCTGGTGGTGGGTGAGCACGACGGTATGCCGACCGGTTTCGACGCCGTCACGGTGGCCGACTACGAGGACGCCCTCGCTGCGCAGCCCGACACCCGGGGCTTCGGGCCGCGCAGTTCGGACGACCACTTCGTCATCTACACCGGCGGCACCACGGGTATGCCCAAGGGTGTGGTGTGGCGGCACGAGGACTTCTACTACGCCGCGCTGTCGGGCGGGAACATCGGCGGTGCCCCCAGGCGCTCGGTCGAGGAGGTGGTGGCAGGCGCGGTAGCCAACACCGAACCTGCTGTGTACCTACTGATTCCGCCGCTGATGCACGGCGCCGCCATCTACTCGCTGCTCACCGCCTTCCTCATGGGCGCGCCGAGGGTGTTGACCCGCACGTTCGATCCGGTGGAGGTGCTGCGCCTGATCGAGGCCGAGCAGATCACCGGGGTCACCGTCGTCGGCGACGCCATCGCCCGGCCCATCGCCGATGCCATCCGTGAGCACGGCGACCGCTACGACCTGAGCTCGCTGAAGTTGATGGGATCCGGTGGCGCACTGTTCTCGCCCAAGCTCAAGGACGAGCTACGCGAGATGATCCCGGGCATGGTGATCAAGGACGCCTTCGGTGCGTCCGAGACCGGGAACGACGGCATCGTCGAGTTCGGTGACGACGGAACCAAGCGAATCCGCTCGAACCCCAACATGATTCTCGTCGACGAGAAGTTCCGGCCGATCGCGCCCGGCACCGACGAGGTCGGCTACCTCGCCCGCAAGGGGCACGTGCCGGTGGCGTACTACAACGACGAGGCCAAGACCGCCGCCACGTTCCCCGTGGTCGACGGGGTGCGGATGGCGGTCCTCGGCGACATGGGACGCATGGAGGAGGACGGCACCATCCTGCTGCTCGGTCGCGGATCGACGTGCATCAACACCGGTGGCGAGAAGGTGTACCCCGAAGAGGTGGAGCAGGCACTCAAGACCCACCCGGCGGTGCTGGACGCGCTGGTGGCGGGCGCTCCCGACACCCGATTCGGCGAGAAGGTCGCGGCGGTGGTGCAGTTGCGGCCCGGATTCGACGACGCCGATGCCGATCAGATCGCCGAGCACTGCCGCGTTCACGTTGCGGGCTACAAGATTCCGCGTTCGGTGGTCGTGGTTCCGTCGATCCGGCGGTCGCCCAGCGGGAAGGCCGACTACCGGTGGGCGAAAGAGGTCGTGTCGGCCGGGTGAGCCGGAAGGGCCCGCTGCCCGCCGGGGGATCTGCGCGGTTCTGGACAAGCGTCCGAATGTTTGTTGAAATAGGGCGCTTCGCACGCATCGTGACCGCGGTCTCGCATGCCCGGAGTCGGCAAACCTGATCGAAGGGCGAACATGCGTAAGGCGACAGCGGCGTTCGGCACCGGAGCCATGATGGTCGCGGCGGCGGTCGTTGCCGGATCGGTCGCCGGCACGGCCTCGGCCGAGACCAGCGGTGTCACCGACGTGACGTTCACCGTCGGCGGTCAGGAAGGCCCGCTCGAATTGGTCGTTCCCAGAACAGCTCCCATGATCTGGGTGGAAGGACAGCATGATGTCGGCGGTGCGGTGGCCGTCTCCGGTGTCCGCGACCGTCGTAGCGGAAGCGGCCGATCGGTGACCGTGTCCGCCTCGATATCGGACGTCACCAACGGCGCCACCACGATCCCCAAGACGAAGGTCACCTATACGGCGAGTGGCGAGACGATGGGTTTCCGGAGCACCGGCCCTCAGGCCCTGGGTTCGACCAAGGCCGTGGTCGGGATCGCGCGGCACAACTGGCCGGACGTGACGTTCCTCTGGACCCCGATGCTCTCCATCGATGTATCCGACGGTGTGACCCTCGGGAACTACAGCGCGACCCTGACCCACTCCGCGGTGTAGGTCGGCATCCGTCTCCATCGGTCTCTCACGAAAGCGTCTACATGCGTCTCCTGCTTCGGAACCTGCTCGCACTCCTCGCCCTGCTCGCGTCGTTCGTCGCGGCAGCTACGACGGTCGTCCATGCCGCCCCCGTCGTGGGTGGGATCGGTATCAAGATCGTGGATCCGCAGCGCGATCCGACCTTTCCGAGTTGGGAGACCGAGATCAGCGGCACCCGCGCGCCCGGTGGCACGGTCCAGCAAACCGTGCGGGTCTCGAACAACGGGCTCACGACCAGGACGGTCGACCTCGCTGCCGGTGCGGCATCGATGAGGAGTGGGCAGTTCACGCTCGGCGGGCCCGGCAGTACCAACCGGCTGACGTCGTGGACGAGCCTGGACAGGCAGCGGATCTCTCTGGCGCCCGGGGCGAGCGCCGACGTGAAGGTGACCGTTCGGGTCCCGGCGGACGCGCCGACCGGCGACCGGCACGCGGTGGTCTGGGCGCAGCCGGCCGCTGGTGCCGGTGGCGGGGTGGCGACCGCGACCCGCGTCGGCGTTCGCATGAATCTCCGGGTGGAGCCCGGCGCCAACGCGATCGCGGACTTCGCGATCGACCGGTTGACGGCCGAACGTGACGCCGACGGTCAGGCCGTCGTCGTCGCCGACATCCGCAACACCGGTGGCTGGGCCGTCGAGGTCGGTGGCGAACTCACACTGTCCGACGGGCCCGGCGGCAGGGCTGTCGGCCCGGTGTACGCCGAGGAGGCGGTCGTCGCCGCCGGCGCCGCCGGGACGGTTCGGTTCCGGATCGCGGACAGCGCCGATCTCCCGAACGGCCCCTGGCAGGCGAGCGTCGCGCTCGCGAGCGGCCCGGTCGCGCGCGCACAGACCGCGTCGGTCACCTTCCCGACGGCGGACGATGGCGGCGGTGGCGGCTCGCTCGGCAGCCTCGGATCGGCGGACCTGGGATCGTCGAACTCTCCGCTGACGTGGGTCGCAGGCGTCGGCGCGGCCGCTGCGGCCGTCGGCGCGATCGGGTGGACGGTGTGGCAGCAGCAGGGCGCCCCGGCAGCCCGCTAGTGGACGGGCCGGATCCTGTGACGACGGCCACCGACGGGGTACGTTGTGTGTAACTCGAAATCTACTCACCAGTAGGGGTGCGAAATGCCTGCTCCGTCAGCGGCAACGTTTGCTCGTCTTGCCGATCTCATCGCGATCCCGGACGCGGCGAGCCGTCCGACGAAGCCGATCGTCGAGGCCTTCACCGGGCGCGAACTCGCGACCGTGCCGGTCGGTACCGCGGAGGACGCACTCGCCGCGATCGAGAAGGCGCGGGTCGCGCAGAAGGCGTGGGAGAAGCGATCCCCCACCTCGCGCGCGCAGATCTTCCTCCGCTACCGCGACCTGGTGCTCGAGCACAAGGACGCGCTCATGGACATGGCGCAGGCCGAGACCGGCAAGTCGCGGGCGTCGGCGCAGGAGGAGGTGCTCGACATCGCCATGACGTCGCGGTTCTATGCGCGTCTGGCGCCGAAGCTGCTGCGTCCCAAGCGTGTCCAGGGCATGCTGCCGGGCCTGACCAAGACGGTGGTTCGGCACCACGCCAAGGGCGTCGTCGGTGTGATCTCACCGTGGAACTACCCGATGACCCTCGCGGTGTCCGATGCGATCGCCGCGCTGCTCGCCGGCAACGCCGTCGTCATCAAGCCCGACAGCCAGACGCCGTACTGCGCGCTCGCGTGCGCCGAGCTGCTGTACCAGGCCGGTCTGCCGCGTGAACTGTTCGCCGTGGTGCCGGGTCCGGGATCGGTGGTGGGTACCGCGCTGGTGGAGAACAGCGACTACCTCATGTTCACCGGCTCCACCGCCACCGGTCAGCTGCTCGCCGAGCAGGCCGGACGTCGGCTCATCGGGTTCTCCGCCGAACTCGGTGGCAAGAACCCGATGGTCGTCACGGCCGGTGCGAACCTGCGCCAGGTGTGCGACGCGGCGGTGCGCGCGTGCTTCTCCAACTCGGGCCAGTTGTGCATCTCGATCGAGCGCATCTACGTCGAGGAGACCATCGCGCCCGAGTTCATCCGCCTCTTCGGGGAGCGGGTCCGCAACATGAGTCTCGCGCCCGGCTACGAATTCGGCATCGAGATGGGCAGTCTCGTCTCCGAAGCACAGGTCAAGACCGTCTCCGGCCACGTCGACGACGCCGTCGCGAAGGGCGCCACGGTCGTCGCGGGCGGCAAGGCCCGCCCCGATCTGGGTCCGCTGTTCTACGAGCCGACCGTGCTCACCGGCGTCACCGACGAGATGGAGTGCTACGCGAACGAGACGTTCGGACCGCTCGTGTCGATCTACCCGGTCGCGGACGTCGAGGAGGCGATCCGTCGCGCCAACGACACCGAGTACGGGCTCAACGCGAGCGTGTGGGCCGGCAGCCACGCCGAGGGCGAGGCCATCGCGTCCCGCGTCATGGCCGGCACCGTCAACGTGGACGAGGGCTACGGTCCGACATGGGGCAGCACCGCCGCCCCGATGGGCGGTATGGGCGTGTCCGGCGTCGGCCGTCGGCACGGACCCGACGGCCTGCTCAAGTACACCGAGGCGCAGACGGTCGCCACCACCCGGATCGTCAATCTCGGTGGTCCCCGGTGGCTTCCGGCCAAGGTGTGGGCCAAGCTGCTGCCGCCGTTCATCAAGGCGATGAAGTACGTCCCGGGACGCTGATCCCGAACGCTGGATTCGACGGGCGCCGTACCACATCCGCGGTCCGGCGCCCGTTCCGTCGCATCCGTTAGACACGCTCACTACCCGGTCGAATCGGATTCCTCCCGCTAATCTCATCCCGTGGACGAAACGGCGTGGGTGCGAAGAGCGCTGGTCGTCGAGGATCAGCCGCTGATGCGCTCGCTGGTTGCCGACGCGCTCCGCCACGCGGGCTTCGACGTGCAGGAGCGGTCCTCCTCGGCGGCCGCGCTCGCGGACTTCGACGAGATCGATCCCGATGTCCTCGTCACCGACATCGACCTCGGGGCACGCCCCAACGGCATGGAGATGGCGATGATCGTCCGTGCCCGGACGCCGGCCTGCGCGGTGGTGTTCCTGACGAACTATCCGCGTGCGGGGATCGCGCCGGGCCAGGGCGTCCCCGCAGGTTCGGTGTTCCTCGACAAGGCAGCCCTGGAATCGGTCGAGGATCTGGTGGCGGCGGTCGAGTCGGCGCTCGCGGAGAAGCCGGTCCCGACCGGACCCGTACGCGAGGACAGCCCGGACGCGGTGCTCGACCGTCTCACCCGGACGCAGCTCGACGTGCTGCGCTGCATCGCGCTCGGCTGGTCCAATGCCGAGATCGCGCGCCGACGCGAGTCGAGTGTGCGCAGCGTCGAGAAGATGGTGACGCGCACCTTCGACGCCCTCGGTGTCGGACACAGCCCCGAACTGAACCCACGGGTCGCCGCCGCCCAGCTGTACGTGCGCCGCTTCGGAATGCCGGCGGAGATCGGTTGAGCAGTCGGTTCTCCTGGCTGACACGGATCGGCGGCAGTTCGGCCGTCACGGTCTGGTCGTGGATCCTGACCGCCCCCTTCGCCGTCACGGTGATGGGAAGCTACATCGCGGCGCGCAGCCCTCAGGACTGGCCGGCGTACTTCGGTACCGCGGTGATGGTGCATCTGGTGATGGGTGCGGCCATGCTGATCGCCTGGCTCACGGTCCTGCGCGCCAACCGGATCCGTTCACGACCATTGGTGTCGCTGTCGGTCTTCGCCGCACTGGGCGTGTGCCGTCCGATCCTGCTCGACGCTCTCGTCGGGTTCCAGGGTCTACCGACCGATCCGCGCAGCGTCGGGGTGCGGATGGCGATCAACGTGACGACGGCGGTGGTCGCACTGTCCCTCATCGCGATCCTCGTCGACTCGGTTCGCGAACACAACGCGGTGATGCAGCGCCTGCGCGGTGCCCGCACGGCGCTGGACGAGCAACGCCGGATCGACGAGGAGTACCTGGCCGGGATCCGTCTCCGGTGCGCCGAGGACCTGGCGGACCGGATCGACGCGGCGTTGTCGCGGACCGATCGGGCGAACATCGATCCGGAGCGGGCGGCGCGACTACTCAGGGCGATCTCGGAGGACGTGGTCCGGCCCATGAGCCATGCCCTGTTCCGGGACGTCACACCGCTTCCGAAGCCGCCGGTCGACCCCCCTCCGTTGACCCGCCGGGAGTGGCTCGCGAACGTGTTGCGGGCCGTGCAACCGGCACCCCTGGTGCTGCCGCCGGTGCTGTACACGTCGGTGATACTGACGTTCCTGCTGACGAGCTACGGGCTCCGGACGACGATGCTCCAGGTGGTGCTGGGGCTCGCGCTGTGCGTGACGGGCAACTGGGCGGTGCAGCGCGTCGTCCCCCGCGCGCGCCGTACTACCGTCCGGCTGACCGTCATGGTGACGGCCTACGTGCTGGTCGCCGTGGCCACCGCCCTCACGTTCTACGTCATCCTCGGCGGCACCGGGTTCCCGCCGGCGTTCCTCGTCCCCGGGATCGCCTTCTACCCGTTCGCCGCCCTCGCGGTGTGCCTCATCCGGGCCGCGAACGTGCAACGCGCGGTGGAGGAACAGCAGCTCGCGTCGGCGCTCGGTGAGCAGAGCCGCCTCGCCGCCGAGGTGCACGGGCAGGTGCTGTCCGCACGCCGGCGCCTCGCTCACGTACTGCACTCGTCGGTGCAGGGCGAGTTGGTGGCGGCGGCGCTCGTCATGCACGGTGCCGCGACGGGTGCTCCGGTGGCGGACTCGCCGACCGCGGTGGACGCGAGGGTCGACGAGATCATCGACCGCCTGCTGCGCGAGGTGGCGCGGGAGGAGGCGCTGCCGACGGTTCCGCGGGCCGATGCCGAGCAGCAGATCACGGAATTGATCGGCATGTGGTCGGCCGCGGTTCCGATACAGGCCCACATCGATCCGGCGGTGTGGCCGCTGTTGTCGGGCAGTCCTGTTCGACTCGAGCACGCGATCGATGTGCTGTCCGAGGGATTCACCAACGCCATTCGGCACGGAACGGGCGGGCCGCTACAGCTGACGATGTCGGTGGAGCAGCGAACATCGTTGATCTGCATCGGGATTCGATCTCCCGGACGGATCACCCGCGACCGCGGGGACGGGCTGGGGCTGGCGTCGCTGTCGAGCAAGGTCGACGCCGCCGAACTGGTGGAGGAGTCCGGGTCCGTGCTGCTCTCCGTCCGTCTCGACTGACCGACGCGTGCCGGTCCGTGGCGGCCCGCCCGGGTCGGTGTCGCAATACCCGAACATCGGCCGATGACCGTCTCCCACGGTTCCTATCGTTGCTGTCGGATGTCGGCGACGACACCGTCGAGCTGACGATCGACCCCGGCATCCCGCACGATTCGAAGGGATGTGAGCGGCCATGGGGCACACAGTGACGCAACTGATTCCACTCGGCGTCGGCGTCATGATCAGCCCGATCCCGGTGGCCGCCCTGACTGCGATACTCCTGTCCGCCCGAGCCCGGACCAACGCCATGGTGTTCACCGCGACGGCGATGGCCGCTACAGCCCTCGTCGTGGGCGCGACCGTGCTCACGAGCAAGGGCGACACCGCCGACGCCGCACGGGCCGCCCACCCGAGTCAGATCGTGTTCGCCTCGGTGTTCGGGGTCGCCTTCCTGGTACTGGCCGCACTCAGTTGGAGGAGCCGGCCGAGGAACGGCGCCGTGGCCGCGATGCCGTCGTGGATGGCGCAGATCGACACGATGAACGCCGGCAAGACCGCGGCCCTGAGCCTGCTCCTGACCGTCCCCAATGCCAAGAACCTGCCGCTCGAACTGAAGGCGGGCGCCCTCATCGCCGAGGCGCATCTGCCGAGCGCCCAGGCGGCGCTGCTGACCGTCGGTTTCACGGCACTGGCCGGTCTCGGACTGATCGTTCTCACCGTCCTCGCCGCGGTGCCGTCGAAGCGGATCACCGCCGCTCTCGGCGTGATCAAGGAGGAACTGATCCTGCACAACGCGGCCATCATGACCGTCCTGTTCCTGCTGTCGGCCGGCCTGCAGGCCTCGCATCTCGCCACCGCGCTCACCGCGTGAGTCATCGCCGATCCGAAGGAGTACACGACATGACCCTCATCGCTCCCGACAAGACCACCGTCGTCCGCACCACCTACGGACCCGTGCGCGGCACCACCGACGGACCCGTCAACGTGTGGAAGGGAATCCGCTACGCGGCCGCACCCACCGGGGACCGCCGATTCCGGGCACCGGTGCCGCCCGAGCCGTGGACGGAGGTGTTCGAGGCGGACCGGTTCGGCGCCGTCGAACCGCAGAGCCGGCTCGCCGCCATCCCGCTCGGCGACGACATCGAGATGGACGAGGACTGCCTCTCACTCAACGTCTGGGCCCCGGGAGCCGGGGCGTCAGGTGCGTCCGGCAAGCCGGTGATGGTGTGGATCCACGGCGGCGCCTATTTCCGGGGCGCCTCGAGCCAGCCGGTCTACGACGGTCGTGCGCTGGCGGAGAACGGCGACGTCGTGGTGGTGACGCTGAACTACCGGCTGGGGGCGTTCGGGTTCGTCGACTTCTCATCGCTGAGCACCGACGAGCACCGCTTCGACACCAATGTTGCGTTGCAGGACATGATCGCAGCGCTGCGGTGGGTGCAGGCGAACATCACCGCGTTCGGCGGCGATCCGAACGCGGTGACGCTCTTCGGTGAATCGGCCGGTGGCGGTGCGGTCACGACGCTGATGACGATGCCGTCCGCACACGGGCTGTTCCACCGGGCGATCGCCGAGAGCTCGCCGGCCACCTCCGTCTACAACCAGGATCGGGCGGCGCAGGTCGCGCACACGTTCCTCGAAATTCTCGGTGGCGCAGGCGATGCCGCGGATCGGTTGATGTCGGCGACCGCCGACGAACTGCTCGCCGCATCGGAGGAACTGTTCGCCCGGATTCCGCGCGAGACCCCGGGAACGCTCGCCTACGTGCCGATCGTCGACGGTGAACTCGTGCCCGACTATCCGGTCAACGCGTTCTGGAACGGCACCGCCGAGCGGATCCCGCTGCTGATCGGCACCAACAAGGACGAGTCGTCGCTGTTCAAGCTGATGAAGTCGCCACTGATGCCGATCGAGCCCGACGTGATCCGTGCGATGTTCGCGGAGATCGCGGCCGATCACCCGGACGTCGAACTGCCCGACCAGGCGCGGATCGAGGCGGCCTACTCGGGGCTGGCCACCGAGAACGACGCGTTGGGGCTGACCCGGGACTTCGGGTTTCGGCTGCCGACGCTGTGGATCGTGGAGGCGCACAGCAGGTATGCGCCCACCTGGCTGTACCGCTTCGACTACGCCACCCCGATGCTCAGGGCGCTGAAGATCGGCGCCACCCACGCGACCGAACTGCCGTACGTGTTCGGCAACATCGCGCACGGCCCCAAGGAGGTCACGTATCTGCTCGGTGGCCTGTCGGCCGGTCGCAAGGTGTCGGCGCGGATGCAGCACCGGTGGATCGAGTTCGCGAGAACCGGTGCGCCGGTTGGCCTCGACGGTGAGCCGCGGTGGGATGCGTACGACCGCTTCGGCCGGGCCACACTGGTGATCGACAAGCACGACCGAGTGGTGCGTGACCTCGACGGCCCGCTCCGCGAGGCGTGGGGCGAACAGGTCATCGCCTTCACCTGAGTTCCGGCCGGGTTCAATCGAAAGATTGAAATGCCCGAATTGTGGCCGTCATTCGCCGGTGCAGCCCCGTCTTTCCTGCTGGAATCGCGGTAGCGTCGACGGATGGCGTGCCACATCGTCGGAGGAGGGGCACCGCAATGACCATGGACTCGGCTGACGTCGAACCCCGTGTGGGACGGCGAGACTGGATCGGTCTGGGGGTTCTCGCTGCCGGGCTGTCGCTGATCGTCGTCGACGGCACCATCGTCAACGTCTCGTTGCCGGTGATCATCGACGAACTGGGTCTGGACCTCACCGACGCGCAGTGGATCAACAGCATCTATTCGGTGGTGTTCGCGGCGCTGCTGCTCACCGCCGGACGGCTCGGCGACCGGCTGGGCCGACGGATGCTGTTCATCGTCGGTGTGGTCGTGTTCATCGTAGGCAGCCTGATGGCTGCGGCGTCGGACAGTTCCACCGCGCTGATCGTGGCCCGTGTCGTGCAGGGCGTCGGTGGCGCCCTGGTGCTGCCGTGCACGCTGTCCACCGTCAACGCGACGTTCCGGGGCAGGGACCGGGCCATCGCGTTCGGTGTGTGGGGCGCGGTGATCTCGGGTATGGCGGCCGTCGGCCCGCTGCTCGGCGGCTGGCTGACGACGTCGTTCACGTGGCCGTGGATCTTCCTGGTCAACGTCCCGATCGGCATCCTCGTCATCATCGGCGCCTTCCTCGCCGTCCCCGAGACCCGGGCGAAGATCACCGTCCCGGGGCTGGACGTGGTGGGCCTGCTGCTGAGCGCGCTCGGGTTCGGCGCGTTGATCTTCGCCCTCATCGAGGGTCAGACCCTCGGCTGGTGGAAGCCGATCGCCGACCTCGACGTGTTCGGGATGACCTGGCCGGAGACCGCGCCGATCTCCGCGACACCCGTGATGGCAGCGGTCGGTGTCGTGGCGCTCGTCGGGTTCGTGGTGTGGGAGCGGCACCGCGCGCGGATCGCACATTCGGCGATCCTGGACCTCGCGCTGTTCCGGTTCCGGACGTTCAGTTGGGGCAACTTCACCGCGATGGCCGTCGCGATCGGCGAGTTCGGTCTGCTGCTGGTGTTGCCGCTGTTCCTGGTCAATGCGTTCGGACTCAGCACCCTCGGCGCCGGCTACGTGCTCGCCGTGATGGCACTCGGCGCGTTCGCCTCCGGCGCCGCCGCCCGGCACGTGACCGCGAAGTTCGGTGCCCCGCGCACCGTGATGCTCGGTCTGGCACTCGAGGTGATCGGCGTGCTCGTGTTCGCGCTGTACCTGCGTCCGACGTCGGCGGCGTGGCTGCTGGCGCTGCTGCTGGCGATCTACGGGCTCGGCCTGGGCCTGGCCTCGGCGCAGCTCACCGGCACCGTGCTGATCGACATCCCCACCGAGGAATCCGGTCAGGGGTCGGCGACGCAGAGCACGGTTCGCCAGTTGGGTGCCGCGCTCGGCACCGCGATCCTCGGCACCGTCCTGTCGCTGGGGCTGGCGCACAGCCTCACCGACCGGCTAGAGCCGGTAGCGTTGCCGCCGCAGGTGGAGTCGCAGTTGGTCGACAGCACCCGCGACTCGGCCGGCGGCACCATCCCGCCGATCCGCGAGCAGGGCGACCACGGCAAGCTCGGCCCGGCCGGCCCGGAGACCGCCGACGCGCTGTCGGACGGGTTCGCCGACGCCACCCGGTGGGCGCTGTTCGTCGCCGCCGGATTCCTCGCCGCGGGCCTGGTCTCGGCCACACAGCTGCAGCCGCGGCGGCCTGAGGACGCCGCAGCTACGGCGTAGGCGGCGGCTCGGTCATCGGGGCCTCACTCGTCGGTGGGCGGCAGGAGCTGCCACAGCAGTAGGACCGCGGCGACGCCGATTGCGCATGCGATCCCGAACGCCGCCGCCAGCAGGAACGATCCCGTCAACGACAGCGTCACCGCGGCGATCAGCACCGACAGCACCGCGACTCCGACACTCTGGATCGTCCGCACCGGTCGGCCGTCGGGGTGTTCGGGCACTACCTGCGGGCGCCGCGCCGGGTCATCGCCATCGCCATCCCCGCCGCGCCCAGCACGACGACCACAGCGCCGACGATGACGTTCGACAGGATCATCCCTGTGCTCGTACTCACCCCGGAGACCAGCCACGGCGACACGATCAGCCACACCCCCAGAAGCGGTGCGACGAAGGCGATCCCGTGCGTGCGTCCGTAAGTGGTCGCGTACCCGGCGGCCAGCAACGCCACCGCGAGACCACAGATGAGGTTGCTCATCATCAGCGATGTCTGCCCGCTGAATCCGACTATCCACGACGACGCCGCCGCGTAGAGACCGGCCAGTACCATCAACCCCTCCGCAACCTGGAGGGCCGGACCGCCGCCGAGTTCGTCGTAGCTGTTGCGGAGCGCAACGATGTCCGGGTGGGTTTCCATCGACATGTTCGGTGTGATCGACACGGCGAATCATCTCCTCGGCCTGTTCGACCCCTGTCTCGACAGTAACCCCGGCCCTCGCGTGAGTACAGGAGCGGTTTCCGCGGTAGCGGCTGGTTCGGGAGACGGGTCCGTCAACTGACGGATGTCCGGTTCGGTGTCCCGTCGAACTGTGGGTCGACCGGCCTATTGTCGCTGCTCATCGGGGCTCTTAGCGTTGGAAACCAGTACAGGGCACAGACTTCGAGGACTTCGAGGAGCATCATGATCGATCTGGCAGGCAAGGTCGCGTTCGTCACCGGTGGGTCTTCCGGGATCGGGCGGTCCATCGCGCAGACCCTGGCTCGCGTCGGCGCGCACATCGTGATCGCGGACCTCACCGAGACCGCGCGGGAGGGCGGTCCCACCACCGCCGAGCTGATCATCGCCGACGGTGGAACGGCCGAGCACGTACTCCTGGACGTGTCGGACAGCCGACAGGTCGCGCAGGTCGTCGCCGAGGTCTCGGCACGCCTCGACGGCATCGACATCCTGGTCAACAACGCCGGGGTGCTGGTCTCCGGTTCCGTCGTCGAGACCGACGACGAGACCTGGCGGCGGCAGATGTCGGTGAACGTCGACGGCACGTTCCACTGCACCCGCGAGGTCATCCGCCAGTTGCTGTCGCTGGAGCGGCCGGGCAAGGTCGTCAACATCAGCTCGATCAGTGGCTTTCGCGGCAATCCCGGGTTCGCGGCCTACTGCGCGTCCAAGGGCGCGATCGTGAACTTCACGCGGCAGGTGGCGCTCGACTACGCCGCCGCGGGAATCAACGTCAACGCGGTGGCGCCGGGCTTCGTGACGACGGAGATGACCGCGTTGTACGACGACCGGACCCGCGACGCGCTCTCGGGCCAGACCCCGCGCGGCCGATGGGCTACCGCACAGGACATCGCCAACGCGGTGCTGTTCCTCGCGTCCCCTCTCGCCGACCACGTCGTGGGCGAGAACCTGTTGGTGGACGGTGGCTGGACGATCGGTACCCCGGTCCAGTTGTGATCCGATTTCCCGGCGGCCGGGCGAGCGGTGCTCACCCGGCCGCCGGCGGCGCGACGATCCCTTCCGCCGTGGCGATGCCGGCGGCAGCGACTCGGGACCGGCACTGCAACTTCTCGAGGATGTGTTCGACATGGGTTGCGACCGTGCGGTGGCTCAGGTGCAGTTCGGCACCGATCTCGGTATTGCTCAGGCCGTGGGTGAGCAGCGCGAGGACCTCGAGTTCACGAGTGGTCAGCCCACGCGGGGGCCGCGCCTCCCGCAGCGTCACGACCGACCCGGCCGAGACCGGGGTGAGCTGGACGAGGAATGTCCGGCCGTCACCACCGGTCCAGTACAGGCTCCGTCGTCCCGGCAGAGCGGCCGCCACCCGGATCCGCTGCATGATGGGGCTGTCCGGCATCAGGATCGGTCCGCTCGGCAGGCCCGGCAATGGCACCAGTTCCTTCTTGTGGGTGAGCAGAACGGATTCGTCGGCACCGTCGACCAGCACGGTCCACGAAGGCCCCGAGTCGACCCGCAGCGAGTCCATCAGCGTGCCGAGAACCGGGCGCATCGCCGCGAGGCAGTCGATCGCGGTGTCGCTCAGGGGTACCGCGAATGTCGTGCTGAGGTGGAGCGAACCGGTGTACCGACCGTCCCGGGTGAACAGGCACGTCGTGACGCCCTCGCGAAAGCCGGACGGCTGGAAGATCTCTCGCGCACTGAAGGTCTCGTTGTAGCGCGGGATGTCGCACCAGCGCAGCGGCCGCGAATGTCGGAAGCGCATCGCGAGGAAGGCCGGGTCGTCGACCGTGAAGCCGTCGTTGAGGTAGCCCACGACCGCACTCGGGTAGTCGGCGTCGGCGACGGTCGTGTGGGCACCACCGGCCGGGTCGTAGGTCGACAGCGCCACGGCCTCGAACGGTATGTCACCGCGGAGGCGTTCGATGACGGCGGTCGCGCGGTCCGCGGCGGGCGTCGACTCGGTACAGATCGCCGCGATGTCGGAGATCATCGAGAGGGTGTCGTGAGAGTTCGTCATGGCGTTTCCTCGTGCACCTGGGGGACGGACAACGTGCATCTTGCGCTCTCCTTGCCCACGGTGGGGGCTTTCGGCGCGATCTCGGGGCCGGATCCCATCTTTCGGGATCCGGCCCCAAACGTTTGTTCGGTAAATCCGCGATCACTCTCGTTCGTGAGCCTCTTCGAGCACGATCCGACCGATCAGTTCGTAGCGCTGCGGATCGCGAATGCGGAAGTACACGGCGATCGCGCCACCGGCCACGAACATACCGACCACGATCCATGGTGTGAGCGTGAACAGCAGAGTGCCCGAGGCGGATCCCGCCGCGTCCTCCTTGTGCTCCCACAGCAGGTAGACGACGTACAGCATCCCGATGCCGCCGAGCAGTGGCGCGGTGAAGGTCTTGAACCAGTGCGCCGACTCCGGATGATTCCTGCCGACGTGAAAGTACGCGATCACCGCGAACGCGCACAGCGCCTGCACGATCAGGATCGCCATCGTTCCGAGAATGGCGAGGACGACGTACATCTCGCCGTACGGGTCCATGCCGGCCGCCACGAACAGCAGCACGATCGTGGTGGCGATTGCCGTCTGTGCGAACGACGCGATGTGCGGGGACCCGTGCTTGGGGTGAGTCGCGCCGAGCGTCCGTTGCAGCCGGAGCGAGAGTCCCTCCCTGCCGAGGGCGTACAGGTAGCGAGACGCGCAGTTGTGGAATGCCATGCCACACGCGAAGGATCCCGTCACCAACAGGATGTTGAACGCGGTGACCGACCAGCTGCCCAGGTACTCGCGTGCCGGACCGAAGAAGATCTCCGATGCGGTGCCGGAATCCTGAGCGAGGGCAATCGATTCGCTGGGACCCGTACCCGCGATCGCCATCCAGGAGACAAAGACGTAGAAGACGCCCACACCGAGAACCGCGAACATGGTCGCCCGCGGAATGATCTTCTTCGGATCCTTGGACTCCTCGCCGTACATCGCGGTCGACTCGAATCCGACCCACGACCAGAACGCGAAGAACAGTCCGAGTCCCGCACTGGCGACCGCCACGCCCTTCGCCGGTTCGAATGCGTTGAGAGGGTTGATGGATTCGGGAACGAACCCGTCCGGGCCGCCACCGTGCAGCAGCACCGCGACTGCGCCCAGTGCCAGAATTGCGATCTCGGCGACGAGGAAGACTCCGAGCACCTTCGCGGTGAGGTTGACGTCGAAGTACGTCAGAATCGCGTTGAGTGCGAGCATGCCGAGCGCGAAGACGATCCAGTGGATCGTGATGCCGAGCTCGGTCTGGATCAGGTTCGCCGCGAAGAACGAGAAGATCCCCACCAGCGCGGCCTCGAAGACGACGTAGGCCATCGTGATTATGAATCCACTTGCCATGCCGACGATTCGGCCGAGTCCGTGCGAGATGAAGCCGTAGAAGGCTCCGGTAGCGGTGATGTGCTTGGCCATCGTGGCGTAGCCGAGCGCGAACAGCCCGAGCACGATCGTCGCGACGAGATAGCCGGCGGGCGCGGCAGAGCCGTTCCCGAAGCCGACCGCGATGGGAACGTTGCCGACCATTGCGGTGATCGGTGCGGACGTCGCGACGGCCATGAAGATGACGCCGATCGTGCCGACGGCGTTGCGTTTGAGCCGCTGAACGGACCGACCAGTAGGGGCGAGCTCGGGCTTTTCGGTCTGGGTCATGCGGGGAGACCTCCCGGAATCGTCGGGCTGGCATAGTGTGTGTGGTCTGGGCCACACACGATGGCCGAAATAATGGCACTACCAAATCGGTACCGCAAGGGGTTCCGCCCTGAAAGATTGGTTCTTGGAAGACCATTGACTTTTATGGTCCGACCATTAGTATCGATCCTGACAGTGGCTGACCGCCCGATCTGCATCGGGCCCGACCGACGATGGGTAGGCCATGTACGACTACGGCTCATTCACTTTCGAGTCCAAGAGTGACGTCCTCGAGAAGTCAGTGAAGTACTGGAATCCGGACAAGACCAAGTTCTGGACCAATTCCGGGGTGGATTTGGTCATCGATCGCCGCGAGGGCTACTTCCTCTGGGACATGAGCGGGCGACGCCTGATCGACCTGCACCTGAACGGCGGTACCTACAACCTCGGCCACCGCAATCCGGAGGTCGTGGCAGCGGTGACCGATGCGCTGCAACGCTTCGACGTCGGCAACCACCATTTCCCGTCGGTGGCACGGACGGCGCTCGCCGAAGCGCTGATCGCCACTGCGCCTGAAGGTCTGACCAAGGTGGCGTACGGCTCGGGCGGCGGCGAGGCGATCGACATCGCGCTCAAGAGCGCCCGCCACGCGACCGGGAAGCGGAAGATCGTCTCGATCGTGAAGGCTTATCACGGGCACACCGGACTGGCGTTGGCCACCGGTGACGACAGGTTCGCGAAGATCTTCCTGTCGGATCAGCCGGAGGACTTCGTTCAGGTTCCGTTCGGCGACCTGGGCGCGATGGAGAAGGCCCTCGCGGGACGGGACATCGCAGCGGTGATCATGGAGACCATTCCGGCCACCTACGGATTCCCGTTGCCGCCCCCGGGGTACCTCGAGGCGGTCAAGGCGCTCACCGAGAAGTACGACGCGCTGTACATCGCCGACGAGGTGCAGACCGGGCTCATGCGGACCGGGGAACTGTGGGCAATCACCAAGCACGGCATCCGGCCCGACATCCTGGTCACCGGCAAGGGCATCTCCGGCGGCATCTACCCGATCACGGCGGCGCTGCTGAGCGACCGGGCCGCGCAGTGGCTGGACCAGGACGGGTTCGCGCACATCTCGACCTTCGGCGGTGCCGAGATCGGTTGTGTCGCAGCGCTCAAGACCCTCGAGATCACCACTCGGCCCGAGGTTCGCTCGATGGTGCACTACATCTCCGAGCTGATGCGTGACGGCCTGGAGCGGATCCAGGAGTTGTACCCGGACTGGATGGTGGGCATCCGGCAGAACGGCGTCGTGGTCGGGCTCGAGTTCGACCACCCGGAGGGCGCCAAGTATGTGATGCGCCATCTCTACGAGCTCGGTGTGTGGGCGATCTTCTCGACGCTCGATCCCCGAGTCCTCCAGTTCAAGCCCGGAATCCTCATGCCCCGCGACCTTTGCGAGGACGTGCTCGATCGACTCGAAGTCGCGGTCGGCCGGGCGCGCGCCGAGGTGCGCAGAACTGATCGGAGAGCAAGCTGATGAGTACGGCACGTGCCGGACACATTCTCGAACGGGCCCGCTGGGCCGCGGCGTCCTACGCCACCTACGACCGTGCCGGTGTCGACGCGATCGTCTCCGCGGTCGCCGAAGCCGGGCACCGGAACGCCGAGAAGTACGCGGAGTGGGCGGTCACCGAGACCGGGATGGGTGTGGTCGCGGACAAGATTCGCAAGAACCAGGCGTGCTCGCGAGGACTGGTGGAGCACTACCGCGGGCAGGATTTCGTATCGCCCCGCATCGACTCCGAACGCAAGATAGCGGAGCTTCCGCGTCCGGCCGGTGTCGTACTGGGCCTGACACCGACCACCAATCCCGTTGCGACGGTCTACTTCAAGATCATCCTGAGTCTGATGACCCGCAACGCCGTGATAATCGCACCCCATCCCCGTGCCAAGGAATGCTGCGTGGACGCGGCGCGGGTGCTCGCCGAGGCGGCGACAGCTGCCGGCGCCCCGGACGGCATCGTGCAGGTGATCGACGAGCCGTCGATTCCTCTGGTGGAGGCGCTCATGGCCGACGATCGCACCGATGTCATCGTCGCTACCGGCGGAACCGGTGTGGTGCGGGCGGCGTACTCCTCCGGAAATCCGGCGCTGGGCGTCGGGCCCGGCAACGTGCCGGTCCTGGTGGACGCGACCGCGGACATCCGAGCTGCGGCAAAGCGGATCGTCGAGAGCAAGGCATTCGACAACTCGGTGCTGTGCACCAACGAGTCCGTCCTGATCGTGGAGGACTCGGTCGCCGATGAACTCGCCCGTGAGATGACGCGTGCCGGCGCACACATCCTCGACGGAGATTCCGTGGATCGACTGCGCGACTACATGTTCCCCGATGGTCTCCTCAACACCGAGGTCGTGGGTAAGGACGCGACGTGGATCGCGTCCGAGGCCGGTATCAAGGTGAACCCGAAGACCAAGGTGCTGGTGGCCCCCTTCGATGTCGTCGTGTCGGAGGAGTCGTTCACCCACGAGAAGCTCTCGCCGGTCATCGGTATGACGCGGGTCGCCGATGCCCGGCGAGGTATCACGGCTGCCCGGGCGGTGGTGCGCATCGCCGGTGCCGGACACTCCGGCGCGATTCACAGCTCCGACCCGGCGACCATCGTCGAGTTCGGTGCCCGCGTCCCGGTGCTCCGAGTGTCTGTCAATGTCGGAAACAGCACGGGCAGCTCGGGACTCGACACCAACCTGGCTCCGTCGATGACGATCGGGACCGGATTCGTCGGACGCAGTTCGATCGGTGAGAACCTCGAACCCAAGCACCTGCTCGACTGGACCCGGATCGCGTTCCACAGCGATCCGTCGGTGCCGATGGGATCGTTCGTCGGCATCGAGCCGTGGGAGGGCCGAACCGGCCCGGTGCCCGCGTACCCGACACCGTCCAACGATCGCGGAGCGAGTGTGGTGACGACACCGCGCGCAAAGGCGTCCTCGCCGCCCCCACGGACGGCGTCCCGGACCACGTCGCGTTCCACCGCACCCGGGGCGCCCGGCACAGACCAACTCAGGGCCGAACTGCGACGCATCGTCGTCGAAGAGCTCTCTCAACTCATCAAGGGGTGAACCGTGGCGGAGCTGCGTTCCTTCATATTCATCGATCGACTACAGCCCCAGACGATGTCCTATCTGGGTAGCTGGATCCGAGGTGCCCTTCCGCGAGCCGACATGGCCGCCCAGATCATCGAGGTCGCACCGGGACTCGACATCGAGGGCATCACAGATGTCGCCCTCAAGCACGCCGAGGTGCAGGCTGGGGTCCTGGTGGTCGAGCGGCAGTTCGGCTACCTCGAGTTCCACGGCGAGACCGGCGCTGTGACCGCTGCGGCCGAGGCCGCACTGGATGCGCTGGACGCGACGACGGGTTCGGCGATGTCACCGACGATCCTCGCCTCGAAGATCATCTCCAGCGTCGAGCACCAGCACGCATTCCTGATCAACCGCAACAAGATCGGTTCGATGGTGCTGGCCGGTGAGTCGTTGTTCGTCCTCGAGGTGCAGCCTGCCTCGTACGCGATCCTCGCGACGAACGAGGCGGAGAAGGCTGCCGACATCAAGGTCGTCGACTTCAGAATGATCGGCGCGACGGGCCGGGTCTACCTGTCCGGTACCGAGGCGGACGTCCGGCAGGCCGCCGCGGCTGCCCAGGACGCGTTGGCGGGGGGTGCACGATGAGCGATCTGCTCCCTGCCGAGATCCGCGCCATGGTCCGTGAGGTCGTACGGGAAGTGGTCGGCGACATGAAATCCAAGCCCGCGGCAGCGACTGCGCCGGCTCCGCGTCCCGAACCATCCACGTTCGCGGAGCAGATCGGCGCCTCGCCGACGGGCCCGCGCACGGCCGCCGGTCGCAAGCGCGTCGAGACCGTGCGCATCGGCGACGACGGCGAGCTGTCGTCGTTCGTGCGGTCCCTGCTCGCGCTGTTCGAGAACCCGAAGTCTCGTGCCGACCTGAGGGCCGGCCGGCTCGAGTTCAGGCTCGCCGGTGGGTCGACCCACGGCGCCGGTGCCGTGACGCGCATCGACAAGGGCGCGGTGACCGAGCGGCACATCGTAGCCGTGGCCGAATCCGGCGGCCGGCTCGTCCTCGCGCCGGGTGCAGTCCTCACCCCGCTCGCCCGCGAGAAGGCGCGGGCGATGGGCGTCGATATCGAGAAGGAGCGCAGATGATTCTCGCAACAGTCACCGGCAGTGTGTGGGCCACCCGTCGTGTGGAGGGACTGCCGCACGGCGCCTTCCTCGAGGTCGAGGTCGACGGCACCGCATCCCACTTGATCGCGTTCGACGTGCTCGGCTCCGGCGTCGGGGAACGAGTACTCGTCGTGCAGGGCTCGGTGGCGGCCTCGTGGTTCCCCGGCACGGCCCCGCCGGTGGACGCATTGATCATCGGCTCGGTCGATGCCGACTCCGGGACGACCACGGCGCTTGCCGCCACACCGATCTAGCCGGCCTTCCTGCCTGGTCCAATCACACCGCTCACGCACACTGCGTGGGCATCACCCCAAGGAGATGCAATGTCCAGCAACGCTATCGGAATGATCGAGACCAAGGGTTACGTCGCTGCTCTGGCCGCCGCGGACGCCATGGTCAAGGCCGCCAACGTCACCATCACCGACCGTCAGGACGTCGGCGACGGCTTGGTGTCGGTGATCGTCACCGGTGAGGTCGGTGCGGTGAAGGCGGCCACCGAGGCCGGCGCCGAGACAGCCTCGCAGGTAGGCGAGCTCGTCAGCGTCCACGTCATTCCGCGCCCGCATGCCGAACTCGGAGCACACTTCTCGGTCTCGTCCAAGTAGACGGACCCACCCGACACATCGACAGGAGGTGAGCGCAGTGGGCGAGAAGTCAGCAGGCACCCGAACCGACATTCGGGTCTACCTCATGGTGCACGATCTGCAGCGCCAGTTCGCGGCATACATGGGTACGCCCACCCGGGCTCGAGGGTACCCGCCGTACGAGGGCGATCACGCACTGATCGTGGAGGTGTCGCCGGCGCTCGCGATCGAGCGGGTGATCGACCTTGCCTTGCGGGCGGTGCCGTCGGTAGAGCCCGGAATCTTGTACGTGGAGCGCCAGTTCGGTGTCCTGGAGATCCATGCGCGGTCACTGGACGATGTCGTCCGGGCGGGCGAGGCGATCCTCGAGGGCACCGGCAACAAAGCCAGCGATCAGCTGCGGCCGAAGGTGTTGTACCACGACATCATCGAGGGCATCACCGACCAGCACGCGGTGATCCTCAACCGGAATCGGCAGGCCTCGATGGTGATGCCGGGGGAATCCCTGCTCGTGTACGAGATGACCCCGGCACTGTTCGCGGCCGTCGCCGCGAACGAGGCCGAACGGGTCGCACCCGGGATCACGCTGGTCGACGTCCAGATGATCGGCGCGGCCGGCCGGCTCTACATCAGCGGTTCCACCGAGGACGTGACGGTGGCCCGTGACCAGATCACCAAGGTCCTCGAGGGTATCGAGGGACGAGAGCACGGCTGACGGCGTCGGCCTGGGAACGAGGGTGGTGTTATGCATGCGAACGGAGTTCGCTCACTCGATGATGCCGTCGCCGAGAGGGCGCTCACCGAGTACACCTTCTCGGCAGCGGCGCGCTGCCGGATGATCAACCTTTCCGAGAACGCGACGTACCTGGTCGAGGATCCCGCCTCCGGCGGCGGCGGGATCCTCCGGGTGCATCGGGAGGGGTACCACAGTGTGGATGCCATCGAGTCGGAGCTCGCGTGGCTCGACGCGCTGCGCGCCGACGGCGCGGTGGACGCGCCCGCGGTGATCCCGACAGCCGACGGTCGTCGCGTCGTCACGACCGACCTGGAGGGTCGGACCCGGCACGCCGTGCTCTTCGAGACCATGGGCGGCCTCGAGCCCGACGAGACCGGCATCACTCCAGCTGATTTCGAGACGCTGGGCGCGGTCACGGCGCGTTTGCACCGCCACTCGAGGCAGTGGACTCCGCCGCGAGATTTCACGCGCTTCGCGTGGGACTGGGATCACTGTCTGGGAGCCGATCCACGCTGGGGTCGATGGGAGGACGGGGGCGGAGTCGGCGTAGCCGAGATCGCTCAGTTGCGTCCCGCCGTCGAGTTGCTGCGCGAGCGGCTCGCCGGATACGGGCAGGCGCCCGACCGGTTCGGGCTGATCCACGCCGATCTACGGTTGGCCAATCTCCTGATGGAACCGAAGCGTGTCAACGTCATCGATTTCGACGACTGTGGATTCGGCTGGTTTCTCTACGATTTCGGCACCGCAGTGTCGTTCATCGAACACGATCCGGCACTCGGCGAGTGGCAGGAGGCGTGGCTTGCCGGCTACCGGTCCCAGTCGGAGTTGTCGGCCGAGGACGAGGCCATGCTGCCGTCGTTCGTGATGCTGCGGCGGCTGTTGCTGCTGGCGTGGATGGGATCGCACGCACACTCACGCGAATCACGCACCAAGAGTGCCAGTTTCGCTGCCGGGACGTGTGATCTCGCCGAGCGCTATCTGCGCTCGGGTGGGCGGTCGGTCCTGTAGTACCTCTCCCTACGAGCGATTCGAGGAAGTCAATGTTCACATCCATTGCGGGACGCTCCGTCATCGTGACCGGAGGCAGCAAGGGCATCGGGCGTGGAATCGCCCGAGTGTTCGCGACGGCGGGTGCCGATGTCCTCATCACCGCACGTGACGCGGAGGCGCTCGATAAGGCGTCCGCCGAACTGGGCGACCTGCCGGGGCGTGTCACCCCGATGCAGGTCGATGTCACGGATCCCGACTCGTGTCGCGAGATGGTGGAGACGGCGGTCGAACGGCACGGTGGCCTGGACGTGTTGTGCGCGAATGCCGGGATCTTTCCGTCCTGCCGTCTCGAGGACCTGACCCCGCAGGACCTGGACGAGGTTCTCGGCGTGAACTTCAAGGGCACGGTCTTCGCGGTGCAGGCCGCGGTGGCCGCGCTCGAGGCGTCCGGCCGGGGCCGGGTGGTGGTGACGTCGTCCATCACGGGGCCGATGACCGGCTATCCGGGCTGGTCGCACTACGGCGCGAGCAAGGCGGCGCAGCTCGGATTCCTGCGCACCGCGGCCATGGAGTTGGCGCGCCGGAACATCACCGTCAACGCCGTCCTGCCCGGCAACATCAGAACCGAGGGACTCGACGGCATGGGCGACGAGTACCTCGCGGCGATGGCCGCCGCGGTTCCACAGGGGCGCCTCGGTGAGGTCGAGGACATCGGCAACGCCGCGCTCTACTTCGCGTCGGACGAGGCCCGGTACGTGACGGGTCAGACCCTCGTGGTGGACGGCGGGCAGGTTCTGCCGGAGAGCCTGCAGGCGCTGAGCGAGATCTGACATCCTCGCGCCGGCGCCGTGTGCGCCGGCGCGAGACCCTCGCCGGCGTAATGGTCCCGTGCGCTAGAATTTGGTCCTACCACAACTGGTGGGGTTTGGGGAGGGCGTTTTGGGCAATCAGACCGACGAACTGCGACGCCGAATTGTGGCCGACATCAGCTCCGGAGAGCTGCCGCCTGGCTCGAAGCTCGGCAGCGAGCGGGAGCTCGCGGAGCACTACGGTGTGAGCCGATCGAGTCTGCGCCAGGTCCTGGCGGCACTCGAGGAAGCCGGAATGGTCAACCGATCCATCGGGCGGTCCGGCGGCACGTTCATCAGCGACACCAAGGTCGAACGCAACCTGTCCGGCGTCGTCGGGGTGCCCGCGTACCTCGCGAGCCAGGGCTACACGGCGGGCTCACGGATTCTCTCCACTCGGATCACCGAGCCTGATGCGCACTCTGCGAAGGCGCTCGGAACAGAGGACGGCGACTTCGTCGTCGACATCCGCCGCATTCGGCTCGCGGACGGTGAACCCATCTCACTCGAACAGGTGCAGTTTCCCGCCGACCGGTTCCCCGGCCTCCTCGAGCTGCCACTCGGCGGGTCGCTGTACGAGCTCCTGGAGCAGAACTACGGACTGGTTCCGGGCGAGGCCGACGAACGCATCGAGGCGGTCAATGCGAGCGACGACGAGGCGTCGATGCTCTCGGTCAAGCCGAAGGCGGCGCTTCTCCTGATCACTCGGACCACACGGGACGAGGACGGTGTGCCGTTCGAGTTCTCGCGCGATCTCTTCCGTGGCGACCGCACCCGCATCGCGGTGACCGCGCCGGGCCCCGGCATCCGGGGACAGGCACGGCGGGACGGCGCGGTCGTCGAGCTGCGCGCCCAACCCGGTGCGGAGTCGGCCTGACGCTCGCCGGACGCGTCGAGCGGGCGATGCCCCGACGGTCACCGCCCGCTCCGTACCGCTGTCCGCGTCCGTCAGTTGGGGCGGAACCCGAAGTCGGTCCCCGAGACGCTGTCCCAGCGTGAGGTGACGTACTTGGGTCGGGTGTAGAAGCTCCACGACGCGTTGTTCAGCCCGGTGTCGCCGTATGCGGAGTCCTTCCACCCCTGTACCGCGTACGCGGCGACGGGAACCGGGATCGCGACGTTGACGCCGATCATTCCCGCCGATGCCCGCCGTTCGAACTCGTTGGCCGCAGCGCCGTCCCTCGTGAAGATGGACGCGCCGTTGCCGTAGCGGTGGTTCTCGATGAGGGCGAGGCCGTCGTTCAGGGAGTCGACGCGCAACACCACCAGGATCGGTCCGAACAGTTCCTCCTGGTAGGCGGGTGAGGACACGTCGACATCGGCGAGGACGGTCGGCCCGATGAAGTAGCCGCTCTCGTGACCGGGCACCTCCTCGGTGCTGCGGTCGACCACGGCGCGGGCGCCACCGGCGATCGCGTCCTCGACCGCGGCCCGAATGCGCTCCTGCGACTGCCGGTTGATCACCGGCCCGACCTCCGTGCCGGGGGCGCCGCCCGCGCCGAGACGCACCTGCTCGGCGCGCACTTTCAGCTTCTCCAACAGCGGCTCGGCGGTGTCGCCCACGACCACCGCGACGGAGATCGCCATGCAGCGCTGACCGGCGGCGCCGAAACTCGCGGAGGTGAGCTGGTCGGCGACGACGTCCATGTCGGCGTCGGGCATCACGATCATGTGGTTCTTCGCACCACCGAAGGCCTGCACGCGCTTGCCTGCCGCCGCCGCCCGCGAGTACACGATGTGCGCGATCTTGCTCGAGCCGACGAAGGCGACCGCCTCGGTGTCGGGCGAGTCGATCAGCTGCTCCACGGCGTCCTGACGACCGTGCACGATGTTGAGCACGCCGTCGGGCAGGCCGGCCTCCTTGAACAGTTCGGCGATACGCAGGCACACGCCGGGATCCTGCTCACTCGGCTTCCAGACGAAGGTGTTGCCCGAGGCCAGGGCCACCGACACCATCATCATGCCCATCATCGCGGGGAAGTTGAACGGTGTGATGCCCACGCAGACGCCCAGCGGGTGCAGCACCGACTTGGTGTCGATGTTCGGCCCGGTCTGCAGCGACGTGCCGCCACGAACCAGTCCCGGTCCACCACAGGCGAGTTCGACGGAGTCGGCGGCTCGGGAGATCTCCCCGGCGGCGTCGTCGAGGGTCTTGCCGTGCTCCTCGGTGATCATCGCCGCGAGTTCGGAGCGGTTGGTCAGCAACAGTTCCCGGAAGCGGTACAGCACCTGGGCCCGCTTGGAGAGTGGGGTGGCGGCCCAGCCGTCGAAGGCGGCCAGACCGGCGGCGATCGCGGAGTCCACGGTGCCGCGATCCGCCATCGGCACGGTGGCGACCGGCCGATCGGTGGCCGGGTCGACCACGTCGATGGTGTCGGCGCCGCCGGCTACGGGGGCTCCGTTGATCCAGTGGGGGATGGTGCGCATGAGCGATGAACCTTTCAGGGGTGGAGCGGAATTCACAAGGAGGTGCCGAAGCGGGCGCGGTGTTCGTCGTCCAGTGCCGCCAGGGACGTGCCCTTGGTCTCACGCATGAACAGGACCGCGACGATCGAGATCAGCCCGGCGATCGCGACGTAGATCGCGATCGGGATCCAGCTGTCGAAAGTGCGCAGCAGCATGGTCGCGATCACCGGAGCGAGCGAGCCGGCGAAGATCGCCGTGACCTGGGCTCCGAGGGAGACGCCGATGTAGCGCATGTGCGTCGGGAACATCTCCGAGAGCAATGCCGGCTGCGGTGCGTACATGATGGCGTGGATGATCAGTCCGACCGTGATGGCACACAGGATGAGTGCGTCGGACTTGGTGTCCATCAACGGGAACGCGACGAAGCAGTAGACGGAGGCGAGCGTGGCGCCGACGAGGTAGACGGGGCGCCGACCGACCTTGTCGGACATCCATCCGAACACCAGGATCATGCCGGCATGGACGATGTGCGAGACCAGCATCAGGGTCAGGATGGTCGAGGTGTCGACGTCGAGCTGGACCTTGAGGTACGTCAGCGAGAACGTGACGACCATGTAGTAGAGGATGTTCTCGATCACGCGTGCACCCATTGCCGTGAGCACCTCGCGGGGCCGGGCCTGGAAGACGCGCTTGATCGCCTTCCACGTGCTCTCGGCCTGCGGCTGTTCCTGGTTGGCGTCCTTGAAGATCGGTGAGTCCTCGACCTTGGTGCGGATGAACCAG
Source organism: Prescottella sp. GW823-FHT02E09 (assembly GCF_058797375.1). NCBI lineage: Bacteria > Bacillati > Actinomycetota > Actinomycetes > Mycobacteriales > Nocardiaceae > Rhodococcus > Prescottella sp. GW823-FHT02E09. The sequence continues at coordinate 121,692 of NZ_JBXAJP010000004.1, read as the reverse complement.
CCGATCAGCACGATGAACGCGGAGAAGAAGAACGCCACGCGCCAACCCCAGGACAGGAATGCGGCCTCGGGGAGGGCGAAGGACAGCACCAGCAGCACGATGGTGGCCAGCACATTGCCCAACGGTGCTCCGACCTGCGGGAAGCTGGACCAGAATCCGCGCTTGTCGTCGGGGCTCTGCTCGGCGACCAGGAGCACCGCGCCGCCCCACTCACCGCCGATCGCGATGCCCTGCATGAAGCGCAACAGGACGAGGATGATCGGTGCTGCATAGCCGATCTGGTCGAAGCTCGGGATGGCGCCGATCAGGAAGGTGGACACACCGATGACCAGAAGCGAGACCTGCAACAGCTTCTTGCGGCCGAACTTGTCGCCGTAGTGTCCGAAGATGATGCCGCCGATCGGGCGGGCCACGAAGCCGATGGCGTAGGTGAGCAACGCCGCGATCACGCCGTCGAGGGGATTGCCGGTCGCCTTGAAGAACACGTCACCGAATACCAGGGCGGCGGCCATGCCGTAGAGGAAGAACTCGTACCACTCGGCGACCGTTCCGGCCATGGAGGCTGCGACGATCCGATGGAACCCGGCCGGGACCTGCTGCTTCGGCGCGTCGGGAACCGGGGCTGTCACCTGCGCGGTCACCGGACCCCCTCCGGGGCAGGATCGGTGACGCTGATGGTGCCGTCGACGAGACGGATCAGGGCCGAGAAGTCGAGTCCAGCCAAACCGCTGTCGGCGAGCAGTTCCAGCCGCCGGGCAACCTCGGCGGTCGCGGATACGTCGACCCCGTGGGCGGCCGCCGCGTCGAGCGCGAGGCCGAGATCCTTGCGCATCAGCGTGACCGCGAAGCCGCCCGCGAACTCCCGACTGGACGGCGCCGACTCGACGGCTCCGCCGACGGGGTAGTAGTTGCGCAGCGCCCAGCTGTCGCCGGTGGAGACACCGGTGATCTCGATGACCGTCTTCGGTGCGATGCCGAGACGCTGGGCGAGCACCGCGGCCTCACATGTGCTCTGCATGTTCATCGCGAGCATCATGTTGTTGAGCATCTTCGCGCTCTGTCCGGCGCCGAGATCCCCGGCATGGAAGATGCGCGCACCCATCGCGTCCAGCAGGGGGCGGGCGTCGTCGAGGTCGGCCTCGGCGCCGCCGACCATGAAGGTCAGGGTCGCGTTCTGGGCGCCGGCCGTGCCGCCCGACACCGGTGCGTCGAGGAACCGACGGCCGGTCGAGGCGACGGCCGCCGCGATGTCGACGGCCTGGGCGGTGGCGATCGTGGAGGAATCGATCACCAGTGCGTCGGGCGCGGTGACCGCCAGTGCGCCGGAGTCGAGCAGGGCCGCCCGCACGTGATCGCCCTTGGGCAGCATGGTGACGAGCACGTCGACCCCGTCCGCCGCGGAAGCGGAGGAATCGGCTGTCGGAACGCCCAGCGCGGCCGCGGCCTCACGCGCGTCGGGCGACAGGTCGAACCCGACCAGTCCGTACCCTGCGCTGTGCAGATTTGCGGCCATCGGCAACCCCATGTTGCCCAGGCCGATCCAACCGATCTTCATGCTGGTGCCCTTCCCGTCCGGTGCCGAGCTGTGTAAATCTGCGTCGGCCGTGCGGACAAGAGTGAGCTAGATTACAGCTTTGGGAAAGGCCCTCTTCGACACACATGCTGTGCAGGAACGCACAGTCGAGCTGGGAGATACTGTGCGCGCGGACGACCTCGTGGTGCTGCTGGAGATCGCTCGATGCGGGTCCCTCGTCGGGGCGGCCTCGGCACTCGGTCTCAACCATGCGACGGTCTCGCGGCGGATGTCGGCGCTCGAGGCGGAACTGCACGCGCCGGTACTGGTCAGGGGCGTCCAGGGGTGCGAGCTCACCGATCTCGGCCACCGGCTGCTGAGGTCGTGCGAGCAGATCGAATCGGCGTTGACCGATGTGCGCGACCTGGTGAGCATCACTCCCCGCGAGCGCGAACTCTCCGGGCTCGTGCGGATCGCCACGACCGAAGCCTTCGGTTCTCACTTCATCGCGCCTCTGCTGGCGGATCTGCACCGGATCAATTCGGACCTACTGGTGGAGATCGTCACGCAGACACGGCTGAGCGCGTTCGGGGCGGGCGCCGACATCGAGATCGGGGTCGGCGAGCCGGTGCTCGGTCGGCCAGGTGCCGAGAAGCTGACCGACTATCGGCTCGGCCTGTACGCGTCCGACGCGTACCGGGCCGAACGCGGCCTGCCGACCTCGCTCGAGGAGTTGGAGGGCCACTCCCTCGTCTACTACATCGAGGGCCTGCTCCGGGTGGAGGATCTCGACGTACTCGCCAAGCTCACCGGCAGTCACAAGGTCACCTTCGGCTCGACCAGCGTGCAGGCGCAGACCGCCGCGACCCTCGCCGGTGCCGGTATCGGTCTGCTGCCGGCATTCGTGGCCGAGCGCGAGCCGACCCTCCATCGCGTGCTGCAGTCGGACGTCGCCATCACCCTCGAGTTCACGGCGTGCCTGGCGCCGCGGCGGCTCCGCAGACCTGCGGCCACCACGGTGCTGCAGGCGATCCGAGAGATGGTCGCCGAGCGGCAGTCCGAGCTGATGCCGCAGTGGTGAGGCGGCGGACCACGGTCAGCGGCGAGGTCGCGATGGCCGATATCGATGCGTCGGGTGGGCAGCGACTGCGAAAGCGATCAGAGTCGGTGCCCGACAACGGCATCGCCCGATCCGGGCGGGATGGCTACCGAAAACGGCACCGCAAACAAACGCTTAGGGGTAGCGTCCGTGCCGATCTTGAAAATATTTCCCCGTCCCTACTGGACACTTGACCAACTGTCGAGTATCAATAGGCGACCCCCGAATCGGGCCGTTTGGTTCTATTCGGTACGGGCAGCTGTCTGTTCGACCCGAACGCCCCCGAAGAGGAATCATGCGCAAAGTAACGCTTCTCGCCGCCGGATTAGTTGCCGCCGCCGGTCTTCTCGTCCCTGCCACCGCCGCGAATGCCGCCACCGCGGCCGACACCGACGTCACGTTCGCCATCGTCGGTGAAGGCGGCAACCTGTCGCTCATCACCGGCGGGCCGGTCGGCACCATCGTCCCCGTCTCAGGCAAGGCGAGCGGAACCCTCCCCACCGTCACGGTGACCGACAACCGCAACGGTGCGCCCCGCGGGTGGGTCGCCAGCGCCACCTCGACGGACTTCGGGTCGATCCCGAAGAGCGCGGTCGTCTACCAGGCGACGGTAGTCGCCGGCAAGGTCGGCCCGGGCACCCTCGAGTCGACCGGTCCGCAGACCCTGGACTCGTCGAAGACGGTCGTCAACCGCACCGGGCTCACCTGGCCGCTCGAGATGATCACCTGGACCCCGGCGCTCACCGTGAACTTCCCCGACGGCGCTGCCATCGGAAACTACTCCGGCACCATCACCGTCTCGGTCGCCTAGAGCGGTCGGCACCCACCGGCCGGGGACGCTGCACGCGTCCCCGGCCGTTCTGCCAGAAAGTGATCCATGCGTTCTCTCCCCGCGCTGCGTAGCCTCCTCGCGTTCCTCGCTGCACTTCTCGTCGCGGTCGGCGTTCCGGCGTCCGCCCTCGCTGCGCCGGACCAGCCTGCGGGCGATCCCGGCGGCTCGATCGGCATCCGCCTGCTCGACGCGCCGGTCGCACTCAAGGACGATCCCCGGGCCATGCGATACATCGTCGACAACCTTCCGCCCGGGACCACCATCACCCGGCGCGTGATGGTGTCCAACGACACCGGCGAGCCCGCGAAGATCGACGTCTACGGCGGTGCGGCCCGTGTCGCCGACGGTGTGTTCGCGCTGGGAGAGCCCGGCGAGAAGAACGCCCTCACGTCGTGGATCACCGTCGACCGCCCGACGGTGGAACTCGCCGACGGTGAACAGGCCGAGGTGGCGGTGACGATCACCGTGCCGAATGATGCGCCAGAGGTCGAGCAGTACGCGGTGATCTGGGCGTCGCACAAGGCGCCGGCCTCCAACGGCATCACCAACGAATCGCGGGTCGGGGTTCGCGTCTACCTTTCGGTGGGACCGGGCAACGGGCCGCCCGCCGACTTCACCATCTCCAGCCTCACCCCGCGGCGCGGGCCCGACGGTCTCGCGTCCGTCGTCGCAACCGTCACCAACACCGGCGGTCGCGCGGTCGATCTCTCCGGCGCACTCAACCTCTCGGGCGGACCCGGAGGCCTGTCGGCCGGTCCCATCGACAGTGCGGTCGCGACCATCGCACCCGGCGAGGCCGGCGAGGTCGTCATCTCCGTGCCCGACAGCACCACGCTGCCCGCCGGTCCGTGGAAGGCCGACGTCACGCTCGAGAGCGGAATCATCAAGCACGACACGTCGGCGACGCTCACATTCCCCGACAAGGGGGACGGCGACTCCGTGGGCGCGTCCGATTCGACGTCGTGGCCGCTGATCGCCGGGATCGTGGTGGCGGTGCTCGCTGTCGCCGGAGGCGGTGCCTATCTGGTGGTTCGGAAGCGTCGTCCCTCGGGAACGGAGCAGTAGTCATGTGGCACAGCAGGATGCCCCGCGCCTTCCGTCTCGCTCTCGCTGCCGCCGGCGTGCTGGTCCTCGCCGGTGCGCCGACAGCCACGGCCGCACCTTCCGACGGGGTGGACGAGGTGACGACGGAATCGACGACGACCGCGGTGCCGACGACCACGACCGCGGCGCCGACCACGACCCCTCGCCGGTACGTCTCCCGGAACGACACCGAGGAAGTCACGCCCACGCCGTCCACGACGGCGGGCGCGACCACCACCACCACCACCACGACGACTTCATCGACCGCGGCGCCGACCACGTCGAGTGCGGTGCCGACGACTACCACCGGGCCGATCCGGAACGGCGCACCTGCGGCCGCCGCGGGCCGAGCTGGTCTGTCGATCACCGTCGCAGGGAGGTGGGGCACGATCATCCCCGGAGCGGAGGGGGCGAGCGGAACCCTGACGCTCATCTCCGTGACCTCGACCGGTGGTGTGATCGGCTCGCCGGTCGATTGGACCGCCACAGCGTCGTCCACCGACTTCGTCGGCCCCAACGGCACGATCCCGAAGAGCGCCGTCACCTATTCCGCGACCGCCATCGCCGGCAATGTCGGCGGCTCGACCTCGACGCCGACGCAGACGCTCGAAACTCCGAAGACCGTTGTCGCGCGCACGGGCAGCATCTGGCCGTCGGAGACGGTCACATGGACCCCGCGGCTCCGGGTCGACTACCCCGGCGGAGCCGCCGTCGGGACGTACTCGGGCACCGTCACGGTCTCTGTCGCCTGACCCCGGATCAGGCGGTGGTCGCCACCGCCGCCGCGAGTCCGAACGCCGCTGCCGCGTGGCTCAGATACCGGACGCGAATCGCCGGTGACGCGCGGCGTCGGCGCGTTCGGTGCTGATCGCATCGACGAGTCGCGTGAGGCGTCCGAAGGTGGGTCCGATGCGTCGGGGGCGGTCGACGATCGCGTCGCAGATCACCCGACCACCCTCCTCGGCGGTGAGGGCCGGCGTGTTGCGGTACTGCGAATTGGGGGCGACCATGTCGGTGCGCACGAGTGGCATGTAAATGGACGTGAACGTGATGTTCTCGCTGAGGGTTTCGGCCTGGAAGCTGGTGGAGACCTCGTCGAGTGCGGCCTTCGACGCCACGTATGCGCCGTAACCCGGACCGCCGAACAGGTTCGCGGCGGACAGCACGTTGATCACCTGTCCGTACCGTCGTTCCCGCATCCCCGGCAGCACGCCCAGCATCACCCGCACGGCGGCCAGGTAGTTCAGCTTCATGGTGCGCTCGAAGTCGTGTGCGCGGTCGTAGGACTGGGCAAGCGTGCGCCGGATCGAGCGGCCCGCGTTGTTGACCAGGATGTCGACGTGGTGGTCGGCGAGGACCTTCGCGATCATCGTCACCGTCGCGTCGGCGTCATTGAGGTCGCACGGGTAGGCCGTCGCCTTCCCGCCGCGGGAACGGACCGCCTCTGCGGTCTCGTCGAGTTCGGCTGCGCGTCGGGCGACGAGAAGTACGACGGCACCGGCGGCGCCGAGTTCGATCGCTGCGGCCCTACCGATCCCGGAGGATGCGCCGGTGACGAGGACGGTTCGCCCCGCCACGGCGTCGGACAGCGACCGTCGGCCGCGCACGGCGCTCAGTGGGCTGCGGGTATCCAACGCGTGTCGCGCCTGGAACCACCAGGCCTTCGCCGAGATCATGCTGAGGGATCATAGGGGATTGGCGGCGCGAGAAAGCCGTTCCGACCGAATACGAGCCGCGGCCTCCTGTACGCGGATCCGGAAGCGCGGCAACGTGATGCCGAACTTCACGAACACTTCGTCGGCGGGTGGGCCCCCGAACGGCGCCCAGCGTGCGGCGAAGGTGATCAGTTCGGCGTCTTCGCGTCCCATGATGTCCGGCCTCTCGGGGTGTGGGGATACGGGAACGGGTGCGGCTCCGACGTCGCGGCACTCGACGTCGGAGCCGCTGTCGATCACACGGTGGCGGCGGGGGCCGCGACCGCGGTCGGGCGGGCTGCCTCGACGAATAGGGCGTCGACGCGGGCCTGCTCCTCCTTGCTCGTCCCGGTCATCGCGGAGACGACCAGGTAGACGACGAGATTGAGTCCCATCGCGACGACGCCGCCGGTGAGGCTGCCGAGCCCCGCGATGTCGTCCGGGTAGAACCACGTGAACACCACGGCGGTGAGGAACCCGACGGACATGCCGGCGATTGCGCCGTACTTGTTGCCGCCGCGCCAGAAGATGCCGAGGAACAGTGGCACGGCGAGCTGCACGATGCCCTGGTAGGAGATCTGGGCGAGCAGTTGCAGGCGGTCCATGTCGAACGTCAGGTACGCGACCAGCGCGGCCGCCGCCATGAAGACCACCATCGACGACTTCGCGACGTACGTCAGCATCGAATCCGTCAGCGGCCGCTTCTCCGACCGGATGATGTCGTTCGCGATCTGCAGCCCACACACCTGGACGCTGCCGTCGATGTGGCCCATCGAGGCGGCGAACACCATCGTCACGGCCAGACCCAGCATCCATGTTCCGCCGTACTGGTCCATGAGCGTGAACCAGCCGTTCTGCGGTGCGTCCGCGACACCGGGCACCACCGCAGCCGCCATCGCGAGCAGCATCAGGAGCGAATAGAACACGCCGGACAGGACGACGGTGCGGATCGTGCCGGACTTGACGGCCCGCACCCCCGATGCGGTATAGATGCGCTGGAAGCTGGTGGGCCAGCACAGCGAACCGATGACGCCGGTGAAGATCAGGCTGAACAGGTACAGCGGACCGTAGCCGTCGCCGTCACCGGGAACCCGCAGCATTTCCTCCGGCAGCGACGCCAGCGTCGAGAAGCTGATCGGGGAGCCGCCGAGGCCGAAGAGCATGAACAGGCACACCGCTGCGGCGAACACGTACGCGACGATGCCCTGGAACACGTCGGTCATGATCAGTCCGCGCATGCCCATCTTCACCGTCCAGAACTGGCGGATCACGATCACCGCCAGGCCCACCATCAGGGCGGTCGTGAGCGACCATCGGCCCTCGCTCGCGACCTCGAAGAGCTGTCCGAGCGCCTGCATACCGAGCACCACCCACGGGAAGAGCGACACGACGCCGATGAGACTCGCGATGACCTTCACGGCACGCGAACCGAAGCGCATCTCGAGGAGGTCGGGCTGCGACCGCAGGTTGTACCGTGCGCCCCAGCGCCACGCGCGGGTGGCCATGAAGTACATCATCGCCACGCCGAGGCTGGAGTACGCCAGCCCGTAGAAGGCGAATACTCCTGCGCCGGCGGCAATTCCGAAGAATGCGATGAAAACCGCGCCCGGCCACCACGAATTGACGTACGACATCGCGACGAACCACGGGCCGTAGCTGCGGCCGCCGACCGAATACTCGGTGAAGGACGGCTTCTCGCTGCGCTGGGTCGCGTAGAGGATGTAGATGACGATCGCGTAGAACACCGCGAGCATTCCGAGCATCACTGCCATCTCACTCACCGCCGATCGTGGACGCGGCGGGCAGGTCCTCGTCGAGTTCGCCGCGGATGTCCTCCACGACATAGAGCGCCCACAGCGCGAGTCCGAGGATCAGGGCGTCGAGGAGCCAGTACGTGACCGACCAGGGAAGGCCGAACACCAGCGTCGAGACACCGCTCGACGAGAGATAGAACGGTGGGAAGATCGCCATCGCCAGGGTGACCAGGTAGATCGCGCCGAAGACCAGTCTGATGGTGCGTGGATCGAGTCCACGGATGAAGTCTTTCATGGTGGAAACCTCTGCATTCCGCGGATCAGGAGGCGCTGTTGCACCAGTCGAGGGCTAATGCAGCGAAGGTCTTTGCTGCGGTGTGGATCTCGTCGATCAGGCAGTATTCGTCGTCGGCGTGTGCGACGCGCAGGTCGCCCGGTCCGTAGCTGATCGCCGGGACTCCGGCATTGGTCAGAAACGAGCAGTCCTCGACGGCGCAGAAGCCCGCGACGGTCGGCGGGCCCGCGTACGGGGAGGTGCCCGCGGCGCTCGTGTGTGCGCGCGACACGGCGGCCACGATGTCGTCGGCCGCGGCGCCGGGGTCGTTGGCGGGCCAGTTGAGCTTCCACTCGACCACCGGCGGATGATCACGTAGCCAGCCGTCCGTCCGGGCGATCGCGTCGATCTGTGCCTCGATCTCCGCCTTGACGTTCTCCGGGTCCTCCTGTGGCGGATACCAGACGCAGTACTCGATGGTCATGTACTCGGACAGGATGAACGGAACGAGCACTCCGTGCGGTCCGCCGGTGACGACGCCGGGATGAATCGTGAAGTGCCCCGGGGAGAACAGCGGATGCGTCTTCGTGAACGCCCACTCCTCCTCGAGTCGTTGCAGCGCCTGGAACACGAGCATGCCCTTGTCGATCGCATTCACGCCGATCGACGATCCGCCTCCGCCCGCCCGGATGGTCTGGCCACGCATGGACGAGTGGGTTGCCTTGCCGCCCACCGTCACCGAGAACCACAGCAGGCCCGGAGTGACGGGGATGACGCCGAGTTGGGTCGGGCCGCTGGGTTCGGCCACGACCGCCGCGTCCGCGCGGTACCCGTGCTCGAGCGTCGAGGTCACGCCGCACTCGTGATCCATCACCTCCTCGCCGACGACGGCCTGGATGATCAGGTCGCCGTCGAGTCGCACGCCGGCACGCTGGAGCGCCTTGACCGCGAACGCCTGAGCCACGAGACCGGCCTTCATGTCGCTCGCGCCGCGGCCCCAGATCCGGTCGTCGTCGATGCGGCCCGAGAACGGGTCACCCGATTCCCACTTCGCGGTGTTGCCCGGCGGGACGACGTCGACGTGGCCGTTGAGGATCAGTGATCGACCCCCGCCGTTTCCCTTGATCGTTCCGACGGCGTTGGTCCGGCCGGGCTCGACCGCCCAGCGTTCGACATCGGCGCCGCTGTCCTCGTAGACCTCCGCGAGCAGTTCGCTCACGCGCCCTTCCAGTCCGACCACCTCGTCGTAGTTCTGCCCCGGGTACTTCGGATTGACGCTCGGGATCGCGATGATCTGCGAGAGCATCGCCGTCATGTCGTCGCGCAGCGCGTCGACCGCGTCGAACACCTTGCGTTCGACGTCCCCGTGCGGGGCCCTCGCATTCGTGGTTTCTGCCAGATCACTCACCGTGCACTCCTGAAAACTAGGGTCGCGCCGCTCATTGCGGGGACGAGCGCGTCGGCCTCGCCGACATCACGGTTGCGGCACTGTGCCGCAACATCCTTCACGCTAGGAGTGAGGTAGATCACGATCCATCGGGTGACCGGCCCAAATGCCGCAGGTGAATGCCCGGTGGTATCCGTCAACTGACGGATCGGAGAGGATTGCGGTAATCGTCAGGCGGTGGTCGCCAGGGCGGCCGCGAGGCCGAATGCGATTGCCATCGCGGCGGATTCGCCGACGGCACGGCGCAGGGACGCGTCGGCGCCCATCCGGTGTCCGGCGGCCGGGGCCACCCAGGTGCGGCGCAGCCACCAGCCGGCCGCGACCAGCGCGGCGAGCGCGGCCACCTTGGCGAGCACCACCCGGCCGTACCCGGTGGTCACCAGCGGGGCCACACCGCCGAGGCGGACCGCGGCGTTGACGACACCGGTGGCGGCGAGCACCCACACGCACCGCCACGCAACCGTCGAGTAGCGCGGCAGCAGCGTGGACCAGGCGCCGCGGGAGCGGGCGGTCAGCGCGAGCGCCACCAGCATGCCGAACCACGTGGCCGCGGCCAGGACGTGGCCGGCGTCGAGCAGCGACCCCAGCCACTGCTGCGACATGTGGCCGCTGATCGGACGCGCGATGAGGGCCAGGCCCGCCAGCGCCAGGACGGGCGCGGCCGGCCACGGCAGGCTACGGCGGTAGGCGACCGCCGAGATCAGCGCGACGAGGGCGGCGCACACCACTGTCGCGGCGCCCAGACGCCCGGTGTTCACGACCCGCACGAAGTCGACGACCGTCGTCGGGGACACCGCGAACCGGGACCGCCCCTCCGCCTCGGCGGCTTCGAGCACCAGTAGCACCGTCTCGGCCACGGTCCACGCACCGGCCACCGCGGCGGTGGACTGCCACAGCAGACCGGGGTCGAGCGCGGGTCGGCGCTCGTCGCGCTGCAGCCACTGCCACGCGGCGAGACCGAACGCCGTCGCACCGAGGCCGACGGCCAGCACCCGCACGGTACTGGCGGGGGAGGGGCCGTCGGGGGTGGCGAGCAGCCACCCGATCGCCACCCCGGCCAGCGCGGTGAGGACGGCGAACAGCAGCCAGGGCCGGCCGACGTTCGCCGTCCTCATCCGCGCGCTGTCCGGTCCGTCAGTTCTCGCCGCGCGGCTTGCGCAGCGCGAACCACAGGCCGCCACCGAAGACGACGACGCCCGCGCCGACGAGTCCCCAGACCAGCAGGTTCGGTCCGGAGTCGTCGCTGCCGGTCTCGTTCTGTCCGTTGACCTTCTGGCCCGGCGTGCCGGTGCCCTCCTGGGTGAGGGTGAACACCCGGGTGCCGCTGACGGGGTGGCCGTCGGCGGAGGTCACCCGGAAGGCCATCGTGTACTCGCCGACCGGGCCGAGGCCGTCGAGTGGGACGCTGACGCTGTCGCCCTGGACCGTCGGGTCGCCCTTGGACCACAGGTTGCCGTCCGGGCCGACGACGGTGAGCGACGCGAACTTCTCCTGCAGCGCCTCGTTGAACGTGACCGTGACCCGTTCCGGGGCGGTCGCGATCTGCGCCGCGTTCTCGGGGGTGCTGGACACGACTGCCGAGTGCGCGGACGCGGTGCCGGCCCCCAGCATCGTCGCGAGCATCGCGACGAAGCCGACGGCGATGATGCGGAAGCGGTGGATCCTCTGCGCGGTCATGAGCGGCGGCTCCGGATCGTCGCGCCGATGCCAAGGGCGGCGCCCAGTGCACCGAGGACCAGGCCGATGCCGCCCAGCCAGCGGGCGGTGGTGTCGGCGTTGTGGGTGGTCTCGTCGCCCGAGTCGGAGGTGTCGACGGCGGCGTGTGCGTGACCGGCGGTGCTGCCCGCGGCGAGCGTCAGTGTCGGGGCCGGCTTGTCCGGCTCGCTGCCGTCGGCGCCGGGCTTCTGATCCCACTGCACGACGGTGCCGTCGCTGTAGGTCTGGGTGGCGGGGAACTCCACGGAGCCCTGCTCGGGCAGCGGTCCGGCGGACAGCACGAACTGCTGGAACTGTCCGGGCCCGACACTCACGCCGGGATCGGCCGTCCACGTCACCGACGTCGCGGTGGCGGACGCCGGATCCTTCTGGACCGTCGAGGTCCAGCCGGGCAGCGGTTCGGTGCGCGCCGACTTCAGGTTCGGCAGCTGCACCGTCAGTGCGGTGGTGCCGGCGGTGTCGGATTCGGTGGGGACGCGGAAGGTGAGGACGGAGTAGCCGCCCTGCTCGGCGCCGGGTGCGGCGACGGAGACGTGCGCGGATGCCACGCCGGTGGCCAGCAGCAGCGCGCTGCCGGCGGCGCCCACCGTGAGGAGGGCGCGGGAGAGTGTTCTCTTCATTGCTCGGGTGTCGTTTCTGTGCGGGGGGATGCGATGGACGCGGATCACGCGTGCATCGGCGGCCCGCGCCGGGTCAGGCCGGCGGCCAGCACAGTCAGGCGGGGCGCGCGCCGGTTCAGCGGCCGCGGCAGCGACGTCGTGGTGGACTCGACGCCGGGGTTGGGCGGTGCCAGGACCGCCCGGACCACGCGGGTGATCGGCCCGTACAGGCGTTCGGCGCCGAGGACGAGAGCCGCGCACACGACGGTGGCCGCTGCGTGCGCGGCCAGCATCGCGGCGGCGGGCACCCCGTCGTGGGCATGCGCGTCCGACGCGAGCGTGAGCGCGAGGTGCCCGGCACCCTGCCCGGCCGCGAGCGCCGCGAGCAGTGCCGTGCGGCTGCGGGTCAGCACCGGCAGACCGCCGACGACCGTGCCGACGCCCGCGCACGACGCCAGCAGCAGCGTCAGGGCCGCCGAGTCGGGGAAACCACCGCCGGCGATGCCGTGTGCCGCGATGGCGAGCGCCGCAGCCAGCGCGCCCACCGCTCCGCCGCGGAGCGCGGCGGTCGGGGCGGGGCGGGTGACGGACACGGCGATCGGGTGGGACCGGTCAGCGGACGCCGAGGCGGGCCAGGATGTCGGCCTCGACGCCGTCGAGCTCGGCAGAGATCGCGTGATGGGCCTGCTTGCGGCGGGCCGGCGGCATCTGCTCGGCGGCGTTGACCGCGGTTCCGAGGTCGACGAGGCGGGCGCGGATCGCGGTCGCGAACTGCTGGGTCTCCGCGTCACCGGGGTGTCGGGTGACGATCTCGTCGACGGACTTCTCGGCGCCGGCGATGCGGGCGCTGAGCTTGGCACCGTGGCCGGTGTACTCGCCGAGCTGGTCGACGGCGATGCCCATCCGCTGCGCGCGCTGGGTGTCGAGCTGGCCGCGCAGGGCGGTCGCGCCGCGGTACGCGAGTGGCACCACGACGGGCGCGAGCAGGCGGGCGACGCCCATGTAGCGGCGCAGCTGAGCGACCGTCAGGCCCTTCTCCGCGGCCTTGACGGCCGCCTTCTCCTGGGCCTTCAGCGCCGAGATCTGGGCCTTGTCGACCTTCTTCTGGGCCTTCGAGTCCGACCGGTGCTTCTTGCGGTCGTTCTTGGCGCCGAGCTTGGCCTCGAGCTTGGCCTTGTGCTTGAGCGCCTTCGCCTCGGCCTTGCGCGTGGCGCGCCGCTTACGTTTCTTGAACAACCCCACTGGAAAGGCCCCTCCATCTGGTGTTTCGGCGCGGCGGCGGACTGCGTCACAGCATATCCGTGCTTGTTTATGCTCTGCCGCTTTCGGCTTTACCCTAGGTGAGCACATAATCTTCCACATCGTGTGTTCCCCGATCGGCCCGCAGGACGGCGCCGACACCGCTGACTCAGCGGCGTCGGCGAGACTCGGCGCCTCCCTGGTCCCCGTGCCCCCCGTGCTTCTCGAGCCGGGCGCGCTGACCCGGTGCCGCCATCGGGTCCACCTGGACGCCACCTACCCGGATCTGCTGGCGGACGCGCCCGAGAACACCGGCGTGAAGCAGCGGCAGGAGGCGGCGGCCGCGCAGCGCGAGGCGGTCCGGGTCCGGCTGATGGACGCCGACCCCGACGCGTGGGTGCGGATCGCGCCCGACGGGCCGGCCGGGCAGCGGGCCCGCGACACCCTCGACGCGTGCCGGGCCGGGGTCGCCAAGATCTGGGGCGCGATGCTGCCCGCCGAGCGCGACACCGGTCGGCGCGGCCGTGTCGAGATCCTGCTGCGCGACGTCGACCGCGGCGGCTACATCCCGGTGATCGTCGTCAACCACAAGGTCACCGATCCGGGTCGCGGCGCCACCACGTCGGGGCTGTTCGAGTGGGCTCCCGTCGTCGACGAGAAGCGCAAGGTACGCGCGCAGCTGCGCGATCAGATGCGGCTGGCGCAGGTGTACCGGATGCTCGAGCGGCACGACCTGGCCAGTCCCGCCCTGCTGGGCGGCGCCATCGGCTACGGCGCCGACTGTGTGCTGGTGCACGACCTGTCCACCGTCCTCGACGACTACGACGAGCGCTTCGCGGACCGCATCGCTGTCGCGCGCGGCGAGCTCGTGACGGTGCCGTCGCAGATCGGCGAGTGCCGCTCCTGCCCGTGGTGGTCCGGGTGTCGCGCGAAGCTCGAGGAGAGCCGCGACGTGTCCCTGGTCGCGAGCGGGTCGCGCGCCGACGTGCTCCGCGACCACGGCGTGACCACCATCGAGCAGCTGGCCGCGTGGGAGGGCGATCCCCCGGAGGAGTGGCCGCACAACTCGTTCCACGACACCGTCGTCACCGCGAAGGCATGGCTGTCGGGTGCGCCGCTGGTGCGGCGGCACGCGACGGTGACCGTGACCCGGGCCGACGTCGAGGTGGACGTCGACATGGAGAGCTACCAGGAGCACGGCGCCTACCTGTGGGGCACGCTGCTGAATATCGCCGGTACGTCGGTGTACCGCCCGTTCGTCAGCTGGGACCCGGTGCCGACGGTCGACGAGGCCCGGTCGTTCGCCGAGTTCTGGACGTGGCTCATGGCCGAGCGGGCCGGTGCCGCGGCTGTCGGGAAAACGTTTGCCGCCTACTGCTATTCACGGTCCGCCGAGGACAAGTGGCTGCTCGACTCTGCCCGCCGCTTCGCCGGCGCCCCGGGCATCCCCACCGTCGCCGAGATCCGCGAGTTCATCGACAGCCCGCAGTGGGTGGACATCTACCAGGCCGTCGGCGAGAACTTTGTGTGCCCGAACGGTAAGGGGCTCAAGAAGATTGCCCCCGTGGCCGGGTTCCACTGGCGCGATGCCGAGGCCAGCGGCGAGGCATCGATGAGCTGGTACCGCGAGGCCGTCGGCTACGACGGGGAGCCCGACCTGACCCAGCGGCAGCGCCTGCTCGAGTACAACGAGGACGACGTCGTCGCCACCAAGGTGTTGCGCGAGTGGATGTCCGACAGGGCGGTGGACGAGATCCCACACGAGTCGGAACTCCTCCCGAAACAGGGCATATCGGTCGAATTGGACTAAGAGCAGACCAGTTGTCACCGTTCGGGATTCGATGACGTCGACTCCTGAGCGGAGGTGGACACGCATGATTCTCGGTTCTCTCGGACTGACCCTGGCCAGCCTCGTCGGCGGCCCGCTGGGTGGTCTCGGCAGCCTCCCCGGCATCTGAGGTCCGAACGGCAACGCGTGCACCCCGGCCTGTGCGGCCGGCGCGCACGGGCCCTTTGCGATGAGTCTTCGGCGGGGTCCGGGTCTGTACCTGTGACAGCACCCCCACGAGACGGGAGATCCCCATGACCGCACAGTTGCCCGCCGCCGAAATCGACCGCCGGTACAGCGACGAGACCGCGCCGCCCTCCACGTGGACGCAGGTTACGGAGGCACTCGACGTCGCCGAGGTGTTCTGGCTGTCCACCGTCCGCTCCGACGGCCGACCGCACGTGACGCCGCTGATCGCGGTCCGGCTCGACGGGCGCATGCACTTCTGCACCGGGCCGGACGAGCAGAAGGCGCGCAACCTCTCCGGATCCGGCGCGTGCGTGCTGACGACCGGGTCGAATGCCCTCGGATCCGGACTGGACGTCGTGATCGAGGGAAGGGCGGTACGGGTCTCGGATCCCGAGTCGTTGACCTGCATCGCCGACGCCTACCGCGCGAAGTACGGGCCGGACTGGAGTTTCGACGTCTCGGACGGACAGTTCGTCAACACCGTCGGCGGACCGGCCACCGTGTTCCGCATCGAACCGGGCACCGTGCTCGCCTTCGCGAAAGGTGTGTACGCGCAGACTCGTTGGAGGTTCTGACCGCTCACATCTCCCACAGATCGGTGCTGCGAGGTCGAGGCAGCGTTGTACCAGGCGTTCGGCGTGGTCCATCTCGTCGTCGGGCAGCCACTACGGCAGCCCGGCCCCCATCAGCGGGTCGGTGTCGAACAGGTCCACTTCGCGGGCGGGGAGCGAGTGACCAGACGACGAAGCCCCGGGGCACTCGCCCCGGGGCTTCGGACTCAGTCGGCAATCAGTGCGCCGGGATACTCTCCGGCGTCGTCATCATCAGTGCGCGCTGCATGTCGGCCACGGTAGTAGTCGAATCAGCTACGCGCATCGACTTTTTCGTATCGTTACCGCGGCGCCATGCGCAGAGCGCCGTCCATGCGGATGGTTTCGCCGTTGAGGTAGTCGTGCTCGGCGAGGAACTGTGCCAGCTGCGCGTACTCGTCGGGCTTGCCGAGGCGAGACGGGAACGGGATGCCGGCCTCGAGGTTCTTGCGGTACTCGTCGGTGACGCCCGCGAGCATCGGGGTGTCGATGGTGCCGGGGGCGATGGTGTTGACCCGGATGCCGACCTGCGCCAGGTCGCGTGCGGCGGTGATCGTCATCGCGTGCACGCCACCCTTCGACGCGGTGTACGCGATCTGACCGATCTGGCCCTCGAACGCCGCCACCGATGCGGTGTTGACGATGAGGCCGCGCTGGCCCGAGTCGTCGACGGTCGGCAAGTGCTGCATCGCGTTCGCCGCCAGGCGCATCACGTTGAACGTGCCGAGCAGGTTGACGGTGATGACGGTGCGGAACAGTTCCAGGTCGTGCGGGCCGTTCTTGGACAGGA
This sequence comes from Prescottella sp. GW823-FHT02E09, assembly GCF_058797375.1. Lineage (NCBI taxonomy): Bacteria > Bacillati > Actinomycetota > Actinomycetes > Mycobacteriales > Nocardiaceae > Rhodococcus > Prescottella sp. GW823-FHT02E09. Next base: position 105,045 of record NZ_JBXAJP010000004.1, on the reverse strand, counting down.
TGCGGCCCGCCCAGCCGACACCGGCGCAGTTGACGACGGTGCGCAGCGGCACGCCCGACTCGGTGATCTGGTCGATCGCGGCCTGCACCTCGGCCTCGCTGGTGACGTCGGTGGGGATGAGGGTGACGCCGGCCGGGACGTTGTCCCCGGCGCGCTCGATGGACTGTGCCAGGTCCAGGCCGAAAACGGTGGCACCCGCGTCGGCGAAGCGCTTGGCGGTGGCGGCCCCGAGCCCGGAGGCCGCCCCGGTGATCAGTGCCGCAGTTCCCTGGATTTCCACTGCTGTTCCCCTTCGCTCCGGGTCGGCCCTCTTCGGCCGTCCGTGGTGATCTGCACCATAACGCGGGGTGGTTGGCGGCGCTGGGCCTGTGCTCACATAGGCCCGCCGGATGTCGCCGCGAGGTCGTGCCGGTGGGCCCACGCGGCGACGTCGCCGCGCTCGAGGGCGACCGCCAGCAGGTCCGGGAACCGGTCCGGGGTGCACGCGAACGCCGGAACACCCAGTGCGGCAAGTGCTGCCGCGTTGTCCCGGTCGAATGCCGGTGCTCCGTCGTCGGACAGGGCCAACAGCACCACCACCTGGACGCCGGCATCACGCATCGCGGCCACCCGCGAGAGCATCTCGGCGCGGATCCCGCCCTCGTACAGGTCGGAGATCAGCACGAACAACGACTCGGTGGGGCGGGTGATCAGCGACTGGCCGTAGGCGATCGCGCGGTTGATGTCGGTGCCGCCGCCCAACTGGGTGCCGAACAGCACGTCCACCGGGTCGGACAGCCTGTCGGTGAGGTCCACCACCGCCGTGTCGAAGACCACCAGCGACGTGCGCAGCGATCGCATCGATGCGAGGACCGCACCGAACACCGACGCGTACACCACGCTCGACGCCATCGACCCCGACTGGTCGATCGCCAGCACGACGTCGCGCTGCACCGCCTGCGACCGGCGGCCGTGGCCGATCAGCCGCTCCGGCACCACCGTCCGGTACTCCGGTAGATAGTGCTGCAGGTTCGCGCGGATCGTGCGGTGGAAATCCAGGTCGCGCAGTTTCGGGTTGGTGGTGCGCGCCGCCCGGTTCAGTGCCCCGGTCACGGCGGAGCGGGTCGCCCGGGCCAGACGCTCCTCGATGTCGCGCACCACCCGCTCCACCACGACCCGCGCGGTGGCCTTCGTGGTCTCCGGCATCACCCGGTTCAGGCTCAGCAGCGTCCCCACCAGGTGGACGTCCGGTTCGACGGCCTCGAGCAACTCCGGTTCGAGGAGCAGTTCGGTCAGCCCGAGCCGTTCCATCGCGTCCCGCTGCATCACCTGCACCACCGAGGTGGGGAAGTAGGTGCGGATGTCGCCGAGCCAGCGCGCCACCCGCGGTGCGGAACCGCCGAGGCCGGCACTGCGCCGGGGGTTTCCGTTCGCGGGCCCGCGGTCGTCGTACAGTGCGGACAGGGCCGCGTCCATCGCGGTGTCCGACGCCGACGCCAGCGCGCCGGTGGACTCCTCGGCGACGTCGCCGAGGAGCAGCCGCCAGCGGCGCATCCGTTCGTCGTCGATCGGTGTCGTCATGCCGGGACCCCCAGGATCAGGGCGGTGGCCGTCAGGGCACGACCGCCGCGGTCGGTGTCGAGGGCGAGGTCGGTGGCGGCGGCCCGCTGCCCATCGCGCAGGATCTCGCCGAGGGTGCGCCGTTCCGCGGGGCCGAACCCACCGAAGGTGCGGCGCAGCGCCGGCAGCGCGTCGAGGAACTCGTCGGCGTGCAGCCCGGACACCCACGCGTCGATCAGCGCGAGCAGGTCCCGGTCGTGGACGAGCAACAGCCCGCTCCCACCGGCGAACCCGTCGATCCACCGGGCCTTCGCCGCCGCCGCGACCCCGGCGGACAGCGCGCGCCCGACCCGGGCGGTGGTGTCGGCGGTGTCGAGGCGGCCCACGTCGCGCAGCAGCCGGACGGTGCGGCCGGTGAGCAGCCCGTCGACGTCGTCGCGCCCGGCCAGTGTCGTGAGGGTGTCCAGCCAGCGGTCGGTCGACGCCGGGTCGTCGCGCAGGGTGAGCGCGGCGTGGACGTCGTCGAGGGCGCCGCGCAGCGCGTCCGCCGCGTCGGCGTCGAGGCCGGTCACCGCGGCGGGCAGGCCCGCGCAGATCCGGACCACCAGCGCGTCGACGACGCGGTCGAGGGCGGACAGGTCGGTGCCGCGCACGTCCCCGTACCGGAGGGTGCGCACGAGCGGGGGCAGCGCCGCCATCAGGTGGGCGACGTCGTGGTCGAGCGCCGCCGCGGTGTCCACCGCGGCGAGCAGGTCCGCGACGGTGTCGCGCAGGTCGGCGAGCAGCGCCTGCTCGAGCAGGCCGGTGACCTCGGCCAGGGTGACGTCGGGCCTTGCGGACCGCTCACGCACCACCGCCTCCGCGGCGGTGACCACCGTGGTGCCCCACCGGGCGGCCTCGACCACCGACACCGCGAGTTCGGGACGCCATCGCAGTTTCCAGGACTCCCGGAACGTGCCGGTCGACCGCACCGAAGACTGGGCAGGCACCGCCCAGTCCACCTCGATCAACCGCAGCCGGTGCAGCAACTGGGACCGCTGCCGGTCGATGTCGGTGCGCAGATCCAGATCCAGATCCTTGTCGGTCGGGGAACGCTTGAGCCGCAACGACTTCGATCGGGACTGCAGATCGGCCTCGAGTGGCACCGTCGGGGTGGAGTCGGGGACATCGCCGAGGGATTCTCCGACCACCAGGCGCCGTGTCACCAGATCGAGCAGCAGGTCGTCACCGTCGCACAGCACCGCGCGGGTGGCCTCGGTGACCTCGGTCAGGCCCGGCAGCGGCCGATCCCGCAGTGCCGCCAGGGTGTCCGCGAGCCGGGTGGCCTCGATGACGTGGGCGCTCGACACCGGCAGGTCCTCGGTGCGCAGCACCCGCGCCACCCGGGTCAGCCATCGTGCGATCGTGTCGTCGGGGGCGGTGAACAGGTGCTCGTACCAGCCGGGGGAGACGATGCCCGCGCCGTAGCCGGACGCGACGGACAGCCGGGAGTGCGTCCACGGCACCCAGGTGAGCGAGGCCTTGAGCTTGGGCATCCCGCGCAGCAGTCGGGCGTCCGGGGCGGCCGGACCGAGGCGTCCGGCCAGGGCGGGTGCGTGCATCGCCCCGCACACCACCGCGATGCGCAGCGCTCCCGCCTTGATCGTCGCGCGCAGCACCTGCCGCATGTGCGCTTCGCGCCGCGCGGTGTGGTCGTCGAGTTCGACGCCGTCGCGCAGCGCCGCCATCGCCTCGGTGATCGCGTCGAACGCCGAGGTCGGGTCGTCGTCACCGATGCCGTACTCGTCCGCGACTGCAGGGGAACGGGATTCGACGACGCTGTCCCACCACTGCTCGAAGTCGTCGTAGCCGGCCGCTGCCGCGAGCGCGGTCAGCGGATCGGGCCGGGTGGCCTCGTCGGCGGTGCGGTCCGCGGCGAGCGCGAGCGTCGCCGGGAGGTCGCAGAACCGCACGTCGGCGTCGTGGGCCACCGCCCAGCGCAGCGCCTGCCACTCCGGGGAGAACGCCGCCAGCGGCCAGAAGGCCGCGCGCGCAGGATCGTTCGTGGCATACCCGAGCAGGGCCACCGGCGGTCGCATCCCGTCCTCCGCGGCCAGCGGGACGAGGGCGTCGGCGTCCGCCGGCCCCTCGATGAGCACCGTGTCGGGCTCGAACGCGGTGAGCGCGCGCAGGACCGCCCGCGCGGACCCGGGCCCGTGGTGGCGGATGCCGAACACCCGCACCTGCGCCCCGGCGGTCGCGGTGGTCACCCGGCCACCTCGCGGCACGCCCGGTAGAAGTCGTCCCACTCGGTGCGGTGGCGCACCACGGCCTCGAGGTACTCCGTCCACACCACCCGGTCGGCCACCGGGTCCTTGAGGACGGAGCCGAGGATGCCGGCGGCGATGTCCGCCGGGCGCAGGATGCCGTCCCCGAAGTGGGCGGCCAGCGCCAGACCGTTGGTCACCACGGAAATCGCCTCGGCGGTCGACAGCGTGCCCGACGGAGACTTGACCTTGGTGCGACCGTCGGCGGTGACACCGTCGCGCAGTTCCCGGAACACGGTCACGACGCGGCGGATCTCCTCCGCGGCAGCGGGTACCGGCGGCAGTTCCAGTGCGGCGCCGAGCTGTTCGACGCGGCGGACCACGATCGCGACCTCGTCGTCGGCGCTCGCAGGCAGCGGCAGCACGACGGTGTTGAAGCGGCGGCGCAGCGCCGACGACAGATCGTTGACGCCGCGGTCGCGGTCGTTGGCGGTGGCGATCACGTTGAAGCCCTTCGCCGCCTGCACCTCGGTCCCGAGCTCCGGTACGGGCAGGGTCTTCTCCGACAGGATCGTGATGAGCGCGTCCTGCACGTCGGCGGGGATGCGGGTCAGTTCCTCGACCCGGGCGATGGCGCCGTCACGCATCGCGGTCATCACCGGCGACGGCACCACCGCGGCGGGGGACGGTCCCTCGGCAAGCAGTCGGGCGTAGTTCCAGCCGTAGCGGACCGCCTCCTCGGCGGTGCCGGCGGTGCCCTGCACCAGCCGCGTCGACTCGCCGGAGATCGCCGCGGCCAGATGTTCGGACACCCACGTCTTCGCGGTGCCGGGCACACCGAGCAGGAGCAGCGCCCGGTCGGTGGCCAGGGTCGCGACGGCCACTTCCATCAGCCGTCGCGGGCCGATGTACTTCGGGGTGATCACGGTGCCGTCGGCCAGGGTGCCACCGAGCAGGTACGTCACCACCGCGTGCGGCGACAGCCGCCACGACGGCGGGCGCGGGCGGTCGTCGGCCGCAGCGAGCGCCGCGAGTTCGTGCGCGTACTGCTGCTCGGCGTGGGGGCGCAGCAGCACAGGCTCGGTGGTCTCGGTGGTCAGGGTGTCGGTCACGTCAGCTCCTGGTGAAGGTGTCGGCGATGGGTGAGGATGTCGGCGGCGGCGGCGAACAGTGCCAGGCGGTCGAGGTCCCCGGCCCGGGTCGCGGCGTCGGACAGCACCGACTCGAACTCGAACGGCGCGCGGTGCCCGAGCAGGTCCACCGGGTGCCGGACCTCGGCCGTCCGGTCCCGGGACGCGTACACCGCCCGGAGCACCGCGGCGGTCACGTCGTGCGGCCACGGGGCGGGCAGCGCCTCGAGCAGGCTCGCGTCCGGCAGCGCCCCGTCGGGGGTGGCGAGCAGGTGCGCGACGACGACGTCGCGCGGCAGGTGCGCGGCCACCGGCGCGGTGACGGTGCCCTCGCGGCGCAGCAACGCCACCGCCCAGGCGGGGTCGCGCTGCGCGGCGACGGCCGCCGACCACGCGTGCTCGAGCTCCGACCTGAACGGTTCGGCCACCGTCAGACGCGGCAGATCCTGTGTGGTGACACCGATCTCGGTCCACACCGAAAGCGGTGCGGACTGCACGGCCAGGGTCAACACGACGTCCGGGTGCCGCGCGATGCGGTCGTCGAGGCCGTCCCGCTGGGCGCCGTCGTCGAGGCGGTCGGGCAGGGCCACGGTGACCACGCCGTCGGCGACGTCGATCCACTCCCGCAGGCGCTGCGCCATCCGCCGCCCGTACGCGGATTCCGGCAGATGACGCAGCACTTCCGCCGCCGCCTGCCGGACGCGTTGACTGCGGTCGTCGAGGGCCTGCTCGAGCAGTGGTTCGTCGGCGGGTCCGAGGCGGTCGGCCAACGCGGTCGCCAGGGCGGCGCGCATGTCGGCGTTCTCGGATCGCCAGCCGGACGTCAGCAGCGCGGTCGCCGCGGCCGGGTCGGTGCGCCGCAACGTCGCGAACCATCGCCGCCGGACGGCGGGGGTGCCGTGCCGCCAGTCCTCGTCGTCGCTCGGGTCCGGCTCGAGCAGCGGCGCCCACTCGGGGTTGCGGGCGGCGAGCCACTGCCCACGCGGCCCGGCGAGCGCGACCAACTGCTCCCGGTTCGCGATGAGGCGGACCGCGGCGTCGAGCACGTAGACGACCATCGCCGGTGGGGCTCGGAAACCCGCTGCGGCATCGAACCATTCGGGCAGCAACGAAGAGTCGACGACAAGCAGGGAGCGTAGACGTGCTGCCGCCGCCTCCGGTAGCAGCGGCCGCGGATCGTCGGGTGCGGGCGCCGGTACCGATACCGAAGTGGGGCCGCTCGCCCCGGCGAGGAACGCCGACTCCAGCGCCGCCGCTGCGAGCAGGGTCGGGGCCGGGTCGCCGTCGAGGGACGCTGCCGCGGCTGCGGCGTGCAGGCCGGACAGTGGCGTCGTCGATCGTGCTGTCCCGAGAAGTGCTGTTGCCGTGAGGGACTCCGGGTAGGGGCGGATCATGCGGCGATCACCGTGCCGGCATCGAACACGGATGCGGGCAGCAGCGCGGTGCCGTCCCAGTCGCCGCACACGGTGACCGGGTGGCCGCCGGAGACGGCGAGCAGTTGCCAGCATGCGGTGTCGTCGCCGCCCACCGGGAGGGCGCGTCCGGCGCGGTCGACGACGTGCCAGGTCCCCGCGGTGACGGTGGGGGTGACGTCGGCGAGGAGCATCGGCCACGAGCGGATCCACGGGTCCGCGGCGAGCGCGGCGGTGTAGCCGTCGAGCGCGGTGACCGGGTCGGCGGCGTCGGGCAGGGTGGTGAACGGTTCCGGAGCCGAGTGCTGGGTGCCCAGCTGTGCACGTAGCGGAGCGGCCCCGGGGTAGTAGTGCACGTCGGCGTCGATGAGCGTTCCCGGAATCGGTGCAGCCGTAGCGAATTGGGCGCTGCCGTGGGCGAAGTCGAGAAGCAGGGCCCAGCGGCCGGAATCGCGTCCACGCAGCCACGCCCGACGGGTGACCAGACGCCCCTCGTCGGCGGTGCGGACCGCGAGTACCTGCCAGCGGTCCCGGACGGCGGGCTGTGCGCGCACCTCGTCGGCGCGCACGGGGACCCCGAGATGCGTCAGCACCGAGCGATTCAGCGGCTCCGGCAGCCGGTCGCGGTCCCGGAACGCGCGGATCAGCAGGTGCAGGCGCCCGTACGCGGCGAGCAGCGGTGCCGGCCAGTCCGGGTCGGTGGCGACGAGCGCCGGCAGGGCGCGCAGGGCGGCGGCCACACCCGGTGCCTGTGCGTCGACCATGCGGGCGGCGATCGTGTCGTAGGCGGCGGCGTCGTGGTCGACGGACCCCAGCCCGGCGACGATCCGGTCGGTCAGCCACCGGTCCAACTCGTCGAGGCCGGCGGCGATCCGCTCGGTGCGGCGCTCGGTGGCGGCCGGATCGGGTGCCGCCTTCGCGGGCGCCTCGGGCGTGGCCGAAGCGCGGGCGGCCCGGGAGGTGAGCCAGTCGGTGACGAACTCGGGGGCGTCGGCGATCGGCACGGCATCCTCGGACCAGCGCAGCAGCAGACCCACGGCGTGCTTGCAGGGGAACTTGCGGCTCGGGCACGAGCAGCGGTACGCGGGGCCGGTGAGGTCGACGGCCGCGAGGTACGGATTCTTGCCGCTGCCGCCACACGACCCCCACAGGGCGGTGTCGGTGCGGCCGGTGTCGGTCCATTTCGTCGCCAGACCACGCGCAGCCGACAGTGACGCCGCATCGGGCGCCGCGGCCGCGATCTGCGCGGAAGACCAGGGTTCTGTCACGTCAGCAAAACGTATGGCAGATCCCCGACATATTGCCAAGCGCGCAGGCTGTCCGTGGGCTTCGTCACGGAGGCCGCTACCGTGGTCGGCGAGTGTCCTGGGGAGGAGACATATGCAGTCGGGGGAAAATCAGCGGCGCGACGTTCTGTATGTGCCTGTCACGGGTCGGCCCGGCTCCGCCGCCCACCTGGAGTTGCGCCGTCTGCCGGACGGTCGCCTCGCACTGCCGGCGTACACGTCGCTGGAACAGCTGGTGAGCTGCTGCGGACCACACCAGCCGTGGGGAGCGGTCGACGACGAGGGCCTGCGGGAGGTCGAGCGGGCGACGGGATACGACGTCGTGCTGCTCGACGCGAAACTGCCACTCGACCACTGGAAGAAGGACGCGCCGGTTCACGTCGACGACGAGCCGGGGGATCACCTGCCGCCGTCGTGGCTGAGCCGGGCATAGGGGGGAAGAACATGAGTGGAGTCGAGGTCGGCGACCTCGGAGCGGTTGCCCGCATCCTGGTTTCCGGGGCGGAGGGCTTCGAGGCGATGAGCGCCGACGCCCCGAACGTGCCGGATGCCGGCGCGTCGACCGGAGTCGTCGCGGATCTGCTGACCGCGGTGGCGGAGATGATGTCGACCGTGGCCACCTCGGCCGCGGTCGCTGCGGACACCGTCGACGCGAACCACACCGCGTTCCGCGACGCCGATCTGGGCACCGGTGATCGGTTCCTCGACGTGTCCGGTCTGTTCCCGGTCCAGCGGGGGGAGCCCTGATGCCGATCCCACTATTCGTTCCCGGTGATCCGGCGGCATGCCGCGAGTGCGCTGATCGCCTACAGGCTCTCGCGAACGGTGTCACCGAGCGTGCCGGCGCCTTCGACGGCGCGCAGGGGAAGTCCGAGTCCGAATGGGTCGGCACGGCGGGGGACGAATTCCGCGACCGTGTCGCCGAGATGAAACGAGGAACAAGCCGGACGGCCGAGTCGGCAGCGGCCGCCGCGGCGGCAATCCGGGCGTTCGCTGACGACCTCGAAACGGCGGCGAACAGGATGCGGCAGGCCGCCGAGATCGCAGCTGCCGCCGGCCTGCGTGTGCAGGCCGGTCCCGGCGGTGCACCCGGCGCTGTCGAGGATCCGGCCCCGATTGCCGTCGGTGCCGGGGACATCGACGCCGAGGTTCGATACGCGCAGCAGTGCGCGGCGTTCGACGACGCGGCGGAGATGGCGCGCAGCGGTCGGGCTGCCGAATCCAACGCTCATGCCGTGCTGGCGGGCATCCTCGAACAGACCAGTGCCGCGGTGCGGGACATGCGCGGTCAGTGGTACTGGATGGCCGCCGCGGCCGTCAACGGGTACATCGGAACCGCCGCCGCTGAAGTAGGGACCTGGTCGAAGGTCGCCGAGGTCCGCGCAGGACAACTCGACAAATTCCGGTCCATCGCCGCCGAAGCTGTCCGTAGCGGCGACCCGTACTGGGAAACCACGGCTGCCAAGGCCGTCACCACCTTCCAGCCCGCCGCCGACGACGCGGCGAGAGTGATTTCTCAGAACGGCAGACTCGTGGCAGGGGCGACGGACAACGGCTTCGTCAGGTTCCTCGCGCGCCCAGTGATGGAGGAGGGGGCCTCCACGATCTCGAAGGTGGGTTCCAAGATTCCGGTGGTCGGCGTGGGCCTGACCGGCTTTCAGACAGCGATCGACGTCGCCAACGCGCAGGATGGCGGTGATGCAGCGCTCGCGGTTGCGAAGAACACCAGTGGGTTCATCGCGGGCACTGGTGCAACGGCCTTGATCCTCGCGAGCGTCGCGGGTGGGCCCGCGACCATCGCCGCGGTCGGCGTCGGCGCTCTCGTGTCGTGGGGAACGGGTTATGCGATACAGCAGATTTGGGGGGATTGACAGTGTCGAGTTCGGAGGGCCGTCGTGTTCTGCCACCAGTGCCCGACCGTGAGACCGGTGAGCCACGCCCACCTTCGGCGCCTCGCGGCGAGTCGTCGGCCCACGAGATGACACCTACTGGGCGGACCCCGCGGCCGCCCGCCAATCCGCCGACAGACCTCGGCCCGATCCTGGAGTGGTCGCAGCCGACACGGTGGGAGCGCAGCAAGGGCATCGCTGTCATGTTGGGCGTCATGGTCGTCTTCGCAACGTTGGTGAACGGAACGAGTTGGGTCTTGTTGTGGCAACCGTGGGCGTTCGCACTTGTGTTCTGTTCCTTCCTTTATTGGCGGTTTCGGGGTGATTGGCTTGCGGCGGGCGCCACATGGGTACAGGTCGACAAGTCGTGGGTCGACTCGTACGAGTTGGTAGAGATCACGTTGTCGATCAGCGGGCTGAATCGTGTTCTGCGGTTGAAGGACTCGTCCGGGCGGCAGATCTATTCTCTCCGCCTGCGTGAGTTTCAGGCGAACCCTCTCATGTGGGATCTGGTGTACAACGGGATCCTGCACTCGGTGGCGTCGGGGAGATGTGAGATCAGTACGAACGCACGGACGGAATTGAAACTGCCGGACGATCTCGATCGGTCCTAGCCAACCGTCTGTGGGCTTTCTGCACTCTGATCCACCGCGGGCTATGGTCTGGGTGAATTCGTTGCTGCCTACCGCAGAGGGAGTACTCGATGTCGATGACCGAGGTTTCCGCCGACCACCCGTACAGCCCGGCGTTCGTCGCCGCGGGGCTTGCGTTCGTCTCCGGCGCACTGTCCGTCGACGCGACCGGAGTTCCGGTGCCCGGTCGGATGGAGGCGCTCGACGCCGCCGTCGACCGAATGGTGGACCGGCTCGCCACCGTCGGCGGCGAACTGAACGACGTCGTGAAGCTCACCTACTTCGTGACCGACCTGTCGCTGCGCGAGGAGGCGAACCGACAGTTCGAGCGACTCTTCGACGCCCCACGCCCCGCCCGTACCTTCGTCGAGGTGAGCGGACTCCCGTACGGCGCGACGGTCGAGATCGACGCCGTCGCCGCGGTCGACACCCGCAGCTGAGACCAGGCGGTCGGTGCGGGCGTCGGCGAACTGATCGACCGAAACCCTGGCCACACCCGCTCAGATGAGTGACACTTGGGGTGACACATATCTGGGGAGGGTGGACCCGTGGATCGGAACACGCAGTACGACGCCGTGATCGTCGGTGCCGGCTTCGGTGGGATGGGTGCGGCGATCGCCCTGAACCGGCTCGGCCTGACGAACCTGGCGATCCTCGAACGCGAGGACGACCTCGGCGGCACGTGGCACGTCAACCGCTACCCAGGCCTGGCCGTGGACATCGCCTCGGTCACCTACTCGTACTCCTTCGAGCCGAATCCGCACTGGTCGCGGCTGTTCGCGCCGGGGGCCGAACTCAAGCGGTACGCCGAGCACGTCGCCGACAAGTACCACCTGCGCCGGTACATGCGGTTCGGGACGGCCGTCACCGGCGCCTGCTGGGACGAGACTGCACGGCACTGGGTGGTGTCTCTCGACGGCGGCGAGCAGGTCACCGGCCGCTACCTGCTCACCGCCACCGGATTCCTGTCGCAGCCGCAGCTGCCGGACATCGACGGCATCGACACGTTCTCCGGTCGCGTCCTGCACACCACCGCGTGGGAGGACGGTATCGACCTGACCGGGTCGCGTGCCGCGATCATCGGCACCGGCGCCACCGCCGTCCAGCTGATCCCCGAGGTTGCCCGGAAGGCGAGCGAGCTCACCGTCTACCAGCGCACCCCGATCTGGGTGGTGCCGAAGGCCGACGTTCCGATTCCCGCTGTCGTGCAACGACTCTTCTCGCGCGTTCCGGCGACGCAACGCGTGGCCCGGTTCGTCAGCGACACGATCCTCGAAGGCATCATGGTCAGCGCGGTGCTGCACTACCGCCAGGCGAAGATCCTCAACAAGGGCGCCGCGGCGGCGTCACGGCTGTTCCTGCGTGCCCAGGTGTCCGACGCCGATCTGCGACGCAAGCTGACCCCCGACTACGACTTCGGATGCAAGCGGCCGACGTTCTCCAACAGCTACTACCGGACCTTCACGAAGAAGAACGTGAACCTCGAAACGACGTCGATCGCGCGGATCGAACCCGACGCGATCGTCACCACCGACGGCCGCCGCACCGAGATCGACACCCTGATCCTGGCAACCGGGTTCAACCTGTGGGACGTGAACTTCCCCGCCATCGAGGTCATCGGACGCGACGGCCTCGACCTCGGGAAGTGGTGGCGCGACAACCGCTTCCAGGCCTACGAGGGTGTCGCGGTGCCGAGGTTCCCGAACTTCCTCACCCTCGCGAGCCCGTACTCGTACAGCGGACTGTCGTACTTCACCACGATCGAGTCGCAGATGGCGCACATGACGCGACTCCTCACCGAGATGCGCCGCCGCGACACCGACGTCTTCGAGGTGACCGAGGACGCCAACACCCGGTTCCTCGACCGGATGACGGCGAACCTCGACGACTCCGTGTTCTACGGGGGCAGCTGCGGCTCGGCGCGGTCCTACTACTTCAACCAACACGGTGAGGCGGCCCTGCTGCGTCCGACCTCGACGGCCAACGCGTTCGCGGAGGCGAAGAGCTTCCCACTCGACGACTACGACTTCTCCGCGTCGGACCCGACGCCGGTGCGGTAACGGCGGAGGTCGCTCTCGCACGTACGCCCGCGGCGGGATTTCGTGCGCCGCTGCGGCGGCAGGTTGGCGCCGAGTCGTCGACGGCTGGTTCTATACAGTTCTGTCTGGTTGTCGTCGAGCGGAACAGGTGGTAGCAGCCTCGGGCGGCGCGATCGACGCCTGAACCGTGGCCGATCGATTGTGCGCCCGACAGCCGTCGTCGAAATGCGCAATGCAGTACGAGAGAGACAGTGATGAGTGAAATCAATCCGGCCGCGAGCGAAGCGAACTTCGAACTGTTGCGGCAGGAACCGTTCTTCGAGGTGGTGGTCGACCTGATCGCCGGCTATCTCGCGTCCGCGTTCGACGACGCGGCGCCGGGCGAGGTCGACCAATGGACACTGTCCTGCCTGCCGACGACGAACAAGACCGCCGAGAGCGAGCGTCTCTTCACGCTGAACATCGGACCCATGGAAGTGCTCTACGTGGAGCGCTACACCGAGAACGGCGAGACCGTCGACTACCGCACCGTGCTGTACACGTCGAAGTCTGCGCTGATGCGCCGCACCGGATACAGCCTCGACGGTCTCGCGATGTCCAATCCGCTGCTGCGCTTCCGTGAAACCGAACTGGCCTCGGCGGGCGGCGACGGTGTGGTGATCGACTGGTTCCTCTCCGACGAGGGCGCCGACGACCAGTTCTTCGGGTTACCGCTCGACGAGACGACGATCCACCCGCTCGCCGAGCGGCTCGTCGCCCAGGGTCGGGGCCCCTACGCGCAGTACCACAACCGTGCGTTCGCCCGGTACGTGCTGAACGCCATGAAGGACGAAGACTGACATGACGATTCGGCTTCCGAAGGTTCTCCGGTCCGGCGGCGACGACGCCGCTGTCGAGGTCTTGCAGCAGTACTTCCACCGCCCGTGGGTGAAGACCGGTCGGCTGCGCAGCGGCGCGCTGTGGGACGAGTGGGACTCCACCGGGACGCGGCAGCGCGACGTCGACGTGTTCACCGCCGACGACCTCGTCGCCGTCACGTTCCTCTCGGTCGAGGTGTCCCCGGACGGCGCCGACATCATCCTCCGCGAGCGACGCGACGAGTTCGCGGAGCTGCTGCGTGACGTCGGACCGGACCGCGACCTCGTCGACGAGGCGGAAGAACTCACTCCCGACTGGCCTGCCTGGCGGCTGGAGACGGCGCTGTGGACGGTCCCGAGCGTCGGCCGGACCGTCGCATCGAAGCTGATCGCACGGAAGCGGCCGCGCCTGTACCCGATCTACGACCGCGTCGTCGGAGAGGTGCTCGACACCAAGAAGGCGCACCTGGACCCGGTCCGGCAGGCACTGCGGGCCGACGACGGTGCACTGCACGACCGGCTCGTGGCGTTGCGGGAACGGGCACAGCTGTCCGAGGCGGTCCCGCCGATCCGGGTCCTCGACGTGCTCGCGTGGATGCAGCTCAAAGCACCGAACTGATCCGCCGTCACGAACGGGAATTCACGGCACGCCCTCGGTCCGTGCGCAGTACCCGAGTTCCCGTTCGGCGTGGTCGATGAGTTTCGGTCCTCCGGCCGGTCGGTACCTGTGAGACGGCATTCGACGGACGGAGGCACGCACATGACGATCGAACACGACCTGGCATCGGCGGCGGAGCAGGTGGCCCGCCTGGCCGACGGGGTCCGGGACGACCAACTGGACCTGCCGACACCGTGCACGGAGTGGCCGGTGTCCGCGCTGGTCGGGCATCTTCTCGAGTTGACCACCGCCTTCACCGCCGCCGCCCGCAAGGCGCCGTTTCCCGCCGACGGCTCCGCCCGCCCCGAGACGTTGCCGTCCGACTGGCGGCCGCGGCTGGCCGGCCGACTCGACGCTCTGGTCGCCGCGTGGCGAGAACCCGAGGCGTGGCAGGGGGAGGCCGAGGCGGGCGGCGTGACGATGCCCGCAGGCGTGATGGGGGTGGTGGCACTCGACGAACTCGTCCTGCACGCGTGGGATCTGGCTCGGGCGACCGGACAGTCCTTCGCAGCCGATCCCGCGGACGTGCTGGCGTGTACCGGGTTCGCCGAGGCGATGTCGGTTCCGGGGGAGGAAGCCGGGCGCGAGGGGCTCTACGGTCCGGTGGTCCCGGTCCCGGCCGGCGCCTCCGATCTGGATCGGCTCCTCGGGTACGCGGGCCGGGACCCGCACTGGTCGCCGTCCGGGGAAGTCGTCCGCGGGTGACCGCTGCCCCGGGTGGGCGATCATGGATCGACGAGACGCGCGGGAAGGTCGACCCCTGATGGAGGAAGCAGTGACAGCGGGACGCTCCGTATCCGATGCCCGACAGCTGGTGGACTACGGCGAAGTGGAGGGCGCGGTCCTGCAGGCGCTGCCGGACGGGGTGCATCGCGGTGTGAACCGCCTCAGCGTCGCGCTCGTCACCGACGCGGAGTCGTTCGACGCGCTGCTCGCCGCGTTCCGGCGGGTAGAGGCGGCGCATCACCGCGACGGCCGATGCTTTCTCACGCTCGACGACCCGAACCAGTGCTTGTACACGAGTGGACATGCGCGCGCCAAGCACGATCTGGACGGGGGTGTCGAGTACCCGGACGACGACACCGACGCCGCGCTCGCCGCCTACGACACCGCGGTGTTCGAGGCGGCCGGCGCGGCGCTCCGTGACCCGGAGCGGGCCGTGCAGTGGGAGGACGTGGGCAACTCGTTCTGCGCGGTGCCGGGCGACATCGAGGCGCTGGTGGCGCTCAATCGCGACCCGGGGTTGGTCGTGGACGACGTCCACGTCGTGCAGTGCCTGCCGACCACGGACGACGCCGATCTGCTCGCCGATCTCCCGAACGGCTACTTCGCCGGCGACTGGACGCCGTTCGAGTGCCACGCGATCGCGCGCCGGATGGGCGAGCGGCACGGATACGCGCTGGCCGGGATCGGCGCGTCCATGCTCGGGTTCCTCAGCGTCCTCGACCCCGAGCAGCGGGACGTCGACGCCCTGATCGCCGATCTACGGGAGCTGTACGGGCACGGTGACGCCGACGCCTGGAACGAGCTCGGGGACGTGCTGCGCAGCTCGCCGGTGCTACTGCTCGGGTACACGGAGGACTTCGCGGACCTCACCGAAACCTAGCCCTGAGGATTTGCGCCGATGCCGTCGTGGTTTCGCGTCAGCGGCCGTGCTCGATCCCGGCGAACCTCTGCGCGTTCGATTCCTCGGTGGCATCGAAGCTTGCCGCGATCTTCTCGAACACCGACTGCATCTGCTCGACGACGGTGATGTGATCGGCGAGCGCCTGATCGAGCGGGTAGGCGCCACCCGACGCCTTCTGCTCGAACTTGCGGGCCAGCGCGACCCCGGAGGGGAGGGTGCCGAGGCCGTCGACTGTGGCGAGGCGTTTGGCGTCTCGTTGGAGGATGACCAGTTCGCGGTGCAGTTCGGCGCAGCGTGCCGCGCATTTCTCGGCGACACCTGGCTCGAGCAAGAGTTCACCGCCGTCGACCATCGCACCGAGCTCGCTCCATGATGGAGTGGTCCACATGGTCGGGCCTTTCGGTCAGAGGGGCAGAGCCGGTTCGAGAAACTGCGCGTTCGTGATCGCTTGCGGGCATGGACTCTCCGAGGGCGGCAGTCCCTTGCTCTGGTCGGTTCGGAGCATCAGAGCGTCAGGCCCGGCAGTTACCACGACGTCGCAGTGTTCGTTGCGCTTGTCCGACGTCTCGCGAACGGTGAAGGCCTCGCGTCCGGCGAGATCGATCGGTGTCACGTCAGTGAATCGCTCGTCAGTCAGGATCGAGTCGAGCGGCCTCCCGGTGGCGAAGATCGTCACGAAGAACGAAACGTCCGGGTCGTTCCAACTACACAGGCTCCAGCCCGGCTGCTTGACGCCCTGGATGTCGCGGCTCTCCGAAGCAGGGTCGACCCCGATCGTGTGGAGCACGCTGTCCGGGATACTGCACGGGTCGAATGCCGGCTCTCCGGTTTGCGGTGTCGGAGTTTCGGCCTGACCCTCCACGCTGGCAGATCCGCAGCCGACCAGGGTCAGAGCCCCGCCCATAGCAACGGCTACGGCAGTCCACCGTCCCAGATCCCTCACGTTTCCCCCTCGTTCGGCGACGCCCGCTCATTGGATCAGACGCACCGCGACCGCACCCGGTTCCACAGGAGATCGCCGGTGTCGGCGCCGTGTGATTCACCGAACCCTTTTCAAAGATACGATCACGATATATCGTGAGTGTGTCGATCCAAGGTGGATCACTCGAAATCGAACGGAGTAATCCCATGAGGAACACCAACCACCGGCGAGGGCCGGAGCACATGGACAACACATTCGGACCGTGGGCCGAAGGCGTCGGCCGCCAGCGTCGCCGTCATCACCGCCCGTTCGGGCCGGAAGACGGCCACGGCGACGACATGCGCGGCGGGCGTGGACGTGGACGAGGCCGTGGAGGCCCCCGAGGCCGCGGCGGCCCGCGCCGCGCAGGCCGCGGCGACGTGCGCGCCGCCGTCCTGATCCTGCTCAACGAGGAGCCGATGTACGGCTACCAGCTGATGCAGACCATCAACGACCGCACCCGTGGGGCATGGCGCCCCAGTGCCGGCGCGATCTATCCCACCCTCCAGCAGTTGGAGGACGAGGGCCTGGTGCGCATCACCGCCGAGGGCGGGCGCAAGCTCGTCACCCTCACCGATGCCGGACGCGAGCACGTCGAGGGCAACGCCGAATCGTGGGGCGATCCCTTCGAGTTCGCGGCCACGATGCAGGGGCCCGATCTGCGCGGTCCGCTGCACGAAGTACACGCTGCGGCACGGCAGGTCGCAACCAGTGGCACCGCAGCGCAGATCACCGCGGCCGAGAAGGTGCTCACCGACGCGCGGCGCGCGCTTTACCTGATCCTGGCCGGCAACGACGATCAGGCCGACGCCGCGGATCCCACGCCGGAGTCCTGAACCTACAGGCGCTGCGCCAGGAGTGGTTCGAGGTCGAATTCGTTCTCGCCGCACAACTCCGCCGCCTCGGTTCGCAGCACCCGGACCGCCGCCTCGAGCGACGGCCCGAGCAGGCGCAGCGAGTTCATCCGCTGCGAGCAGTACACCGGGAACTCGCCCCGCTCGTCACGAGCGGCTGTGTCCCACAGCAGTACATCGCCGTTCTCGCTCACCGTGAAGACCTGGAGCGAGTCGACCAGAGCCCAGTCGCCGTCCGGCTCGACCATCCAGTCGAACTCCTCGACCTGCCCGTCGCGGTAGGTCTCCCGCAGGCGGTCGGTGAGAATTCTGCTCCGGGCCCGCCAGCCGTCGGCGTAGCCGTCCCGCACGGGTGGGTACACGAGCCACAGCCCGAACAGCCTGCCCCAGCCCAGTTCTCGCACGAAGGCCCGATAGGACTCCGGGAACCGGCCGCCGTCGGGGAACCGGTAGTCGTCGAGGAAGTCGACGTCGATGTGGGCGAGGCTGGGCAGACCGAGCACGCGGAGCGTGGAGAACTCGACCATCGTCAGCGAATCCCTTCCCGCCGCAGGGCGATCGAGACGGCCGCGGCGCGCGAGTCGACGCCGAGCTTGGCGTAGATGTGGGCGAGGTGGGTCTTCACGGTGGCCTCGCTGATGAACAGTCGCTTGCCGAGTTCCTTGTTGGTCAGCCCCTCGGCCAGCAGGGTCAGCAGTTCGGCCTCGCGCGCGGTGAGTGCCTGGTCGGGTCGGCGCATCTGGTCGAGGACCCGCGCCGCGACGGGCGGCGACAGCACGCTCTGGCCCACGACGGCCCCGCGGATCGCGGCGAAGATGTCCCGCGGTTCCGAGTCCTTGAGCAGGTAGCCGATCGCGCCGGCATCGAGCGCGCGCACGACGTCGGCGTCGGTGTCGTAGGTGGTGAACACCAACACCGGCTGATCGGGCCGGGCGGCGCGGATGCGTCGGATCGCTTCCACCCCATCGATTCCGGTGCCGAGCGCGAGATCCATCATCACCAGGTCGGGGGAGCGGTCCGCGGCCGCCGCGACTGCCTCCTCCCCGGTGTCGGACTCGCCGATCACCTCGATGTCGGGCTGCGAATCCAACAGGGCGCGCAGTCCCGCCCGGACCACGAGGTGGTCGTCCACCAGCAGCACGGAGATCACGACGCGCCCCCGACCGGGATCTGCGCCGCCACGACGGTGCCCTCCCCGGGCGCGCTCTCCACCGAGAACGTCCCGCCGAGCGCCTCCACCCGCTGCCGCATCGCCGCCAACCCGAATCCGCTGCGCTCGCTCACCCGGAAGCCGGCGCCGTCGTCGAAGACGTCCAGGGCGACGGCGTCGGGCAGATACGTGAGGGTCACCCCCACATTCTGCGCGCCCGCGTGCCGGCGGACGTTCGACACCGCGCTCTGCGTGATCCGCAGCAACGCATGTTCGACGGCGGACGGCAGCGGTGTCGGTTCGCCGATCACCCGAAGCTGGGCCGACGGAACGTATCCGCGGGCGGCGGCCAGCAGCGCCGCGTCCAACGTCTGCGTCCCGAGGTCGGGGGAGCTCAGATAGTGGACCAGATCGCGGGTCTGCGCCAGGTTCTCGCGCAGCGACGTCGTCGCGACACGGACCTCGTTCCGGGCGGGTGAGCCCGGCTGGTCCCACACCTCCTCGGCCGCCTCGAGGTGCAGCAGCGCGCTGGTGAGTCCCTGCGTGACGGTGTCGTGGATCTCCCGCGCGAGCCGCTCCCGCTCGGACAGCACTCCGGCCTCCCGCTCGGTCTCGGCGAGCCTGGACTGCGTGGCGACGAGCTCACCGAGCAGTCGTTCACGTTCGGCGCTGTCACGCTGCACCTGGCCGTACGCCAGGACGATGAGCGCACCCGTACACAGCGGGGCCAGGAACACCGCCCACTCGGTCCGGCCGCTGAACGATACGAACTCGATGCCGGTGAACACCGCCAGCGCGGCGACCACCAGGAACGCCAGCACGCGTGGGAACGCGCGGGTGCAGAGGAAGAAGACCGGGAACGCCGTCCACGCGAAGCTCGGCGCCAGCCACACCAGCGCCACCCACGTAGTCAGGACCGGCCACACCCACGGCTGCCACGAGCCGCCGCGGCGCGAGGTCACTACGATCACCGCGTAGAGCGCCGCGAGCACGGCGACCAGACTCGCGATGACGACCCAGCGGTCGCCGAACCCGTGGTACGTGAGGTAGCGGGCCGTGGAGGCCGCGAGCAGCACGTAGAACGAGAGGTGGATCGCGACCCCGATCGGTCCGTGGAACGCCGACTTGTCCTGCACGGCCCGATCCTACGGAGACCGCGGCCCGACAGGATCGGCCATTCGGATGATGTCCGCCTGGCCGAAGGGGCGAGACCAGCGCAGACGGGCGGGCGATGCCGTCGAACCACCGTCGGAGCGAGGCTCGAATCGTTCGATTCACCACCTCGAAAGGACCGAAGATGACCACCTCCCGCCGCCTGCCCCGAGCCCTCGCGATCGCCGTCCCCACCGTTGCCCTGCTGGCCGCGGCCGCCTGCGGATCAGCCGACGACGTCTCGGCGTCCGCGACCACCACCGAGGTCGCACCCGCCGCGGTCTCGTCGCAGCAGCCCGGCGACGCCGAGAAGGGCACCGTCGCCGCCAACCGTCTGTCCGTGGCGACCGCCGGCCGCGCCGCGCAGGCCGCGCTCGCGAAGTGCCAGGCCGACGGCCTCGGCTTCGTCACGGTCTCGGTGGTGGACCGCTTCGGCAACGTGCAGGCGATGCTGCGCGGCGACAACGCCGCCCAGCACACCGTGGAGGCGTCGCGGGCCAAGGGCTACACGGCCGCCGCGTTCGGTGCGAACACCAGCGACCTCGCCGGCCGCGCGAAGGGTGACGGCCCGACGGTCGCGGACCTGCCCGGCACGCTGTTCCTGCCCGGCGGAGTCTCCGTCAAGGTCGGCAACGCGTCGATCGCCGGTATCGGCGTGGGCGGTGCACCCGACGGCAACGCCGACCAGGCGTGCGCCGCAGCGGGGCTCGCCGAGATCGCCGGGAGCCTGCAGTGAGGGCTGCCGTCCTGCTGGCCGCCGTCGCGTTCACGGTGGCGGCGTGCGGAAGCGCCGAGGAACCCGAGACACATTCCACGCCGATCTCTTCCGAGGTCGCATCCCCGGCGACGCCCGAGCGGGTGTCCACTCCGGAACTCGAACGGGAGCTGTTCGCCGCGGCCCGGGCGGACGATGCGGTCCGGGTTCGGGACGCTCTCACCGGCGGAGCCGACATCGAGGCCCGCGGGGAGGGCGGCCGGACCCCGCTCGTCGAGGCGACCAAGGCGAACGCGATCGGTGCCGCGACCGTGCTGATCGAGGCGGGAGCCGACGTGAACGCGCAGGACGGGATGCAGGATTCGGCGTTCCTCTACGCGGGAGCCGAGGGGCTCGACGAGATCCTCGCGCTCACCCTCGACCACGGCGCGGATATGCACAGCACCAACCGATTCGGTGGAACCGCACTGATTCCGGCGTCCGAGCACGGGCACATCGAGACCGTGCGGACGCTGATCCGCGCGGGCGTCCCGGTGAACCATGTCAATGACCCGGGGTGGACGGCGCTGCTCGAGGCCGTCGTCTACGGCGACGGCTCGGCCCGGTACGTCGACGTCGTCACGCAGTTGCTCGACGCCGGAGCCGACCCGGCGATCCGCGACGCGCGGGGCCTCACGGCGCTGCAGAACGCGCAGCACCGTGGGCAGCACGACATCGTCGCGCTACTGGCCGCGTCGAACGGGAACTGAGAACGTGCCGTCAGGGGCGGCTGCGCTGCGCAACGACGCCGGCGGACCCGGTCGGGCCGTGTTCGCCCAGGGTGGTGCCGAGGTTGCCGGAAAGCGTTGCGTCGGAAACCATGCTGCGGTAGGCGAGCAGGTCGAGTCCCTCCTCCGCGAGCGCCTGCCGCAGACGCAGCATCGCGACGACGTGGGGTCAGTCGGGGTCCTGGATCCGGGCCCAGGGGCGGGCGGCCTCGAGTTCGAAGGCGAGTTCGAGCAGGGTGCGCTCGTCGCCGTGGTTCGCCGAGAAGTGCGAGGCCAGGGGGAGACCGTTCGACGTCCGGTGCAGCGGCAGGGAGATGGCCGGCCCGCCGGAGGCGTTGTTGAGCGGCGTGAACGACGCGTAGTTCACCAGGCGTTGGAACAGGGTATCGAAATCCTGTGCAGGGGAGAGGTATCCGATCTTCGGCGTGGTGTGGCCGAGAGCCGGGGAGACCACGATGTCGTACTTCTGGAACATGCGGGCGTAGATGCGGGCGGTGCGCTGCAACCGGTACAGGATGCGGGGCGTCTCGACCATGTGCTTGCGGTACATCGCGTCCAGACCGCGGCTGAGATTGTCGGCCCTCTTCGGGTCGAACGTCGGCCCGAACATCCGCTTCCCGCCGGTGAGGATCGCGAAGGACAGGAAGCCCCAGTACAGCTTGAAGTCGTGCATGAACTCCTCGCCGACCGGCAACGACGCCTCCTCCACATGGTGGCCGAGTTCGTCGAGCAGGTCGGCGGTGGACGTGACCGCCTTGCGGGTCTCGTCGTCGGTGGGCGGCACCCCGGCCACCGAGTCGACGATCACGCCGACCCGCAGCCGCGTCGCGGCCGGACCCTCCACCAGCCGGATCGGCGGCAACTTCGGATTCCGGTAGTACTGCTCGGCGGCGGCGTAGAAGCGGGCGGTGTCGCGTACCGAGCGGCTGACCGCGCCCTGCGTGACGATCCGGATCGGCATGGTCTTGTCGGTGGCGTCGGCGACGGTGCGGCCGCGGGTCGGTTTCAAACCGACGAGTCCGCATGCAGCAGCCGGGATTCGGATGGAACCGCCGCCGTCGTTCGCGTGCGCGAACGGCAGGACGCCGGATGCCACGAGCGCCGCTGAACCGCCCGACGACGCCCCGGACGAGTACTCGGGGTTCCACGGGTTCCGGACCGGATCGGCGTCCGCGTACTCGGTGGAGGCGCTGAACCCGAACTCCGGCAGCCGGCTCTTGCCGATGGAGACGGCGCCCGTCGACAGGAACTGGTCCACGAAGTCGCTGTTGCGCCCGGCGGGGCCGGGCGTGAACGCCGCGCTGCCCTGTCCAGTGGGCAGCCCTGCGACGTCGACGTTGTCCTTGACGATCGTCGGTACACCGGCGAACACACCGCGCCGTGGGGTGTCGGACAGCTTCAGGGCGCGCTCGAAGTCGCGGGCCTGGATCCCGTTCAGCGTGCCCTGGACCTTCTCGGCGCGGTCGATCGCAGCCTGGACGACCTCCCGTGACGACACCTCACCGGCCGCGATGCGTGCGGCGACGCCGGTCGCGTCCAGGTCGCCGAGGGCGTCGTCACCGAATGTGTGGATCCGCGGACCATCGCTCATGTCCGGAGTCTAGGTCGCCGCGGGTGTGATCCGGGAGGATTCGGACGGACGGATCAGCTCGCGTCGGGCCGTACCGCGATGGCCTCGCGGATCGCCCGTAGCTCGGTGCGCAGCGAGTCGAGTTCGGCCCGGATGTCCTGCGCCCCGCGGGACGGGTTCGTCGGCTCCGGGGTGGGGGCGGCGGCGACCTTCCTGGTGCGCGTCCGCTTCGGGGCGGGCGGGCGCGGGATGCCGTCGGAGTCGATCGGCACGGGGGCGAACCCGTTGAGGAAGACGGTGGTGAGGGTCGTGGTCAGGGACTCGACATCCTGCGCGAGCGTGGTGCGGTGCCAGCGCACCGACATGAACACGCATTCGCGCATCATGCGCTGGAACTCGAAAACATCGATCCCGGAATTGAACTCGCCGTCCCGGACGCCGTCCTCCACGACGCCGAACCAGGTCGCGTGGGACGACTCGACCGCGGCGGCGATCTCGGTGTAGCGGGGCAGCGAGCCGAGATTCGCGAACTCGTTCTGGTAGATCTCCGTCGCGTACGGGTGGGCGTCCGCTGCCTCGAGGGATACACGCACGATCCGGACGAGACGCTCACGTGCCGTCTCCGGCAGCTCGGAAACGGAGTCGTAGCGCTCCACCAGATCCGTCAGGAAACTCACCAGGATCTCGGAGACGATCGCGTCCTTCGACTCGAAATAGTGGTAGAGCGTTCCCGAGTTGAGTCCCACGGCCTCGCCGATCTCGCGAATCGTCGTCGCCGCAATGCCACGATCGGAGAAGAGCCGTGCCGATTCGGCCAGGATCACCTCGCGCCGGCCCACTGACGCCACGGCTCACTCCTCATGCTCAGGTATTGATTCGATCGTGTACTACCCGAGGCTAGCAGCGGGCAACCGGCGGTCTCGCTGATGAAGCGCTTGTTCGGTGGCGCCCGATTCGAGTCGGTCAGCGGGTGAGGAAGTCCGTGACGAGGGCCTCGAAGTCGTGCTTGCGCTCGACCTGCGCCCAGTGCCCGCACTCGCCGAAGACGTGCAGGTCGGCCTTGGGCATGCGGCGCAGCGCGAACAGCGCGCCGTCGAGGGGGAGCATGCGGTCGTCCCGGCCCCACGTGACCAACGCCCTGTGCGGGATCTCCTCCGTGCGTGACCACAACGGGGCCTTACCGGGCAGCCCGAGCGACGCCATCACCGCGCGCATCCGCTCGATCGCGCGCGGCGCCGTCGCGTTCGCCCAGCGCTCGTCGAGCAGCTGGGGCGTGGCGGTGGCCGGGTCGTAGACCATCGAGTCCACCCACGCCTCGAGCGCCTCGCGGGTGGGGTCGACGAGGAAGGCGCCGAGGCGGCGGGCGCCCTCGCTGAGCATCGGTCCCAGCAGTGGCGCGTACAGGCCGCCCGGTCCCATCAGGGCCAGACGCTCGACGCGGTCCGGGGCGAGGGCCGCGGTCTCGAGCGCGACCCAGCCGCCCATCGAATTACCCCAGCAGATGTGCCTTCTCGATACCGAGGTCGTCGAGCAGTGTCACGATCGCCCGGGAGGCGATCTCGGGGTACGGGCGGTCGTACTCCATGTCGGGGCTCGCGCCGAACCCGGGCATGTCGACCACGATGGTGCGGAAGTTCTCCGCGAACACCGGCAGGTTCTCCGAGAAGTTCGACCAACCGGAGACGCCCGGACCCGACCCGTGCAGCAACACCAGCGGATGCCCGGTACCGGCCTCGTTGTAGTGCAGCTTGTCCGTCGCGGACGGTCCGCGGCTGGTCTCGGCGTAGTCGAGGGCGCCCATCGTGATCCTGTCTCTCGTGCGGCCTGCAGCTCGCCGCGTGAATGGTCGGAAGCATTGAGCCGGAAAGGAACTCGTATCCCGAGCCCGGCATGCGAGGCCGAGCCTACGGTCGGCGTGTTCACCGAGCCGGGTATTGCGCGATTTCGGTCCCGGGGTTCCCGCTACGCGGGAAGGTCAGAAACTGACCAAAGTGTTCGGAATGCCGAACTCGAGCCCGACCTTGCCTACGACTACGGAGCCCTCGAACCCGCGATCTCCGGCGAGATAATGGAGTTGCACCACGGCGCACATCACGCTGCGTACGTGAGGGGAGCGAACAGCACCATGGAACAACTCCACGAGGCCCGTGCGCGCGGCGACTTCTCGGCGCTCGCCGGTCTCGAACGTGCCCTCGCCTTCAACCTCTCCTGCCACGCGCTGCACTCGATCTTCTGGCGCAACCTCTCGCCTGCCGGCGGCGACTGGTCCGACGTGGGCCGGCGATTCGAGGCGGCCCGGGCGGGGCGGCTGATCGGCCTGACGGAGGAGGCGACCGGCGGTGAGTGAACGCCTGGTCGATCGCGTGCACGCGATCAACTGGAACCGGCTGCCCGACCCCAAGGACGCCGAGGTGTGGGACCGGCTCACCGGCAACTTCTGGCTGCCCGAGAAGATCCCGCTGTCCAACGATGTGGCCTCGTGGGAGACGCTGACCGACGCCGAACGCGAGATGACGATCCGGGTGTTCACCGGACTGACCCTGCTCGACACGGCGCAGGCCACCGTCGGTGCCGTCGCGATGATCGCCGACGCCGTGACCCCGCACGAGGAGGCGGTGCTGACGAACATGGCGTTCATGGAGTCGGTGCACGCCAGGAGCTACAGCTCGATCTTCTCGACACTGTGCTCCACCCGGCAGATCGACGCCGCGTTCGACTGGTCGGAACGGAACCCGCACCTGCAGCGCAAGGCGCAGATCATCGTCGACTACTACCGCGGCGACGACGCGCTGAAGCGCAAGGCGGCGTCGGTGATGCTGGAATCGTTCCTGTTCTACAGCGGCTTCTACCTGCCGATGTACTGGGCGAGCCACGGCAAACTCACCAACACCGCCGACCTGATCCGATTGATCATCCGGGACGAGGCAGTGCACGGGTATTACATCGGCTACAAGTGCCGGCAGGCGCTCGAACACCTCGACGTCGGCGCTCGCGACGAGCACCGCGCCTACACCTACGAGTTGCTGCAGACCCTCTACGACAACGAGGTCGCGTACGCCGCCGACCTGTACGACGAGGTGGGCTGGACCGCGGACGTGTTGTCCTACATGCGGTTCAATGCGAACAAGGCCCTCGCGAACCTCGGCTACGAGCCGCTGTTCCCGGCGTCGGACTGCGAGGTGAATCCCGCGATCCTGTCGTCGCTGGACCCCGGGGCCGGGGAAAACCACGACTTCTTCTCCGGCTCCGGCAGCGCCTACGTCATCGGGAAACAGAAGCCCACCGAGGACACCGACTGGGACTTCTGACCGTGCTCTACACGGTGCGGCGCAACTCCGCCCGCAGGTGGTGCGTCATCGGCGTCGTGTCGAAGGCCATCCACATGTCGTAGCTGAGCACGTCGCCGTCGACGGCGAAGCGGCGCCGGATCTCGTGGACCGGCTTGGCGTCGGGCGACGCGCCGAGCGTGTGCGGTGCGAATTCGAGGACACCGTCGGACAGTGCCGCACGGTGGATTTCGACGAAACCGGTCGGCTGGGTGACGAGCAGTTCGACGCCGCCGCCGGTGAGCCGCAGGTAGCCGGTCTCGGTGTGCATCGGCATGCCACCGCCGGGCTTGCGGGTGCGGGAACGATAGAACAGGAACGGCTTTCCGCTGGGGGAGAGCTCGATCTCCTCGTCGTACGCGAAGTCGTCGATCGTCGGGTAGTGGCCGGCGCCCCCGCCGACCCAGCGTCCGGCGAAGGCGGCGAGATCACCGAGGGGGGCGAGCAGGTCGGGCTGCGTCTGATCCATGCCGCCAGTCTAGGAACTGCGGGGTGCGTCGACCTGCTCGGCGGGTGCCGGGGCGCGAGCTCCGCGGACGGCGCGTCGGACGATCGCCGCGACGAGCGAGACGGCGACCACGGCGCCCGCGGTGAGCGGGCCGGCGGGGGTCTCCGGGAAGAGGCCGTCGAGCAGCAGCCACGCGCCGAACGCGAAGAACAGCACCGCGGCGCCGATCTTGACGACCGTCTCGGGCAGGTGCTTGCCGAGCAGCGCGCCGACGACGATCGCGAGGGCGTCGGCGGCCACCATGCCGACGGTCGAGCCGATCCACACGCCCACCCAGTCGTTGTCCGCGGCGAGCGTGACGGTGGCCAGCATGGTCTTGTCGCCGAGTTCGGCGAGGAAGAACGCCGACGCGACCGCCAGGAACGCCGATCCGGTGACCTTGCGGGCCTTCTGCTCCTCCGCGTCGGAGAGTTCGTCGCCGCGCAGTGTCCACAGGCCGAAGATCAGGAAGGCGATGCCGCCGATGATCGACATCGCGGTGGTGGGGATCGCGGCCCCGAGGAAGTGGCCGACACCGACCGAGACCAGATGCACGACGGTGGTGGCGACGGTGATGCCCGCGATCACCACCCACCAGCGGTAGCGCAGGGCGAACGTCATCGCCATGAGCTGGGACTTGTCGCCCAGTTCGGCGACGAAGATGACACCGAAACTCAGCAGGATTGCGGCCAGCACCGTGTCGAACCTCCTCCGGATCTCTTGTTCTCGGAGGATGTCGGGGAACCTTCCTCCGGCCCCGAACGCGATGGGTGCGTTCACGGCCGAAGGTCTCGCCCACCGGAAAAGATCCGGTCCGCTGGGCCGGGCGGGCACTGCGATGTGCCGGCCAGTATGTCGACCCAGCGATTGGGGGCTACTCCCCTTCGCTGAGGCAACGATAACGCCGGATCAGCGAAAGTGCAAAGGCGACAATAAGTTTGGAATCCCGAACTTTCTTCTTCCGGAACTGATCACGCGGCGAGCAGCATCGCCAGAACTGCGGTGTCGGGATCGCTGATCGGATCGATACCCACACGCGAAATCATCGATGTGACAGTGCCGTCCGCCTCCGCCTCCACCCACGCCGCGCGGTGATCGAGCCCGAGGTGCGGCAGCCCGGGAAGCAGCACACACCCGGAGGCCACCCCGGCGCACTCGGGAAGCGACGGAACGGTCTCCGTGGGCGGATGCAGGACCAGCAACGCCGGCGGTTGGTGATCGGCGAAGCGTCCCGGCGAGACCGCGGATTCGCCGAGCACCGGGCCCTCGGAGACGATCAGACCGACCGTTCCGGGTGCGGGATCCTCGGGGAGTTCCTCCCGCGCCCCGAAGACCGTCGACGTCGGCAGCAGCCCGGGCAGGGACGCGATCCGCACGGCGAGGGCCAGCAGCTGCGCCCACTCGCGGGTCGTGTCGGGCCAGCGCCCGGATATCACGAAGCCGCGCAGGTCGCCGGACGCATGGAACGGTGCGACACCGACATATCCGTGCTCGTCCATCGCGACCCCGATTCTCCCGTGTGGCGGCTGGCGACGGGAGCGACCGGGCGGGCTCCCTCGCTCGGAGCCCGCCCGGCGCGCACGTCGTTCACACCTCGTTGGGTACTACGAGCATGCGCTCCTGTATCGCTGGCACACAAGGGGTCCCGAGTGCCAGGTGGGGTTCAGGAACCCGCGCCCGGAACCTGCACCCGCAGACGCCGGATCGCGCCGCCGCCGATCCGGAGTGCGTCCTCCGGAACCCACGTGTCGGCGGTGCACACGAACAGGTCACGGCCGTCCGCGCCGCCCAGTGCCACGGCGTACGGGTGCGGCACCGCGATGCGCTCGGCGATCTCGCCGGCGGTGGTCACCCGGATCACCTCCTGGTTGAACGGCGATGCCACCCAGACCGATCCCTCCGCGTCCAGTGCGATGCCGTCTGGCAGGACGGCCGGGTCGTCGAACTCGACGAGCGAACGGCGGTGCACGAGGCTGCCGTCGGCCTCGATCGTGAACGCCGTCAGCCGCCCCGGCGTCGCGCGGGTCTCGGCGACGATCAGCGTCGCACCGTCCGGGGTGACCACCATGCCGTTGGCGAACAGCATCTCCGTCGCGACGACGTGCGCGGTCCCGTCCGGTTCGACCATCGCCAGGTCGGCGGGGAACGGCGGCGCCGGGGGTGCGCTGTCGTCGCCGTAGTTGCCGACGTAGGCGCGTCCCGACGCGTCGACCACCATGTCGTTGAGATGCCACGGCGCGATCCCGTGCAGGTCGGCGTGGACAGCGAGCGTGCCGTCGTCCTCGAGGCGGTACACCTTCCGTTCCGGCCCGGATGCCACGAGCAGGCGGCCGTCGGGTAGGAAGCCCAGCCCGCCGGCCTGGCCCGGGACCTCGACGACCTGCTCGACGTCACCGGTCGCCGGATCGAGGCGCAGCACCACGCCGCGGTAGACGTCGGAGAACCACAGGCGGCCCGCGCGCCAGCGCGGGCACTCCGGAAACGCGAAGCCCGTCGCGATGGTCTCGATTGTGATGTCCGTCATAGCGACACCATACCCATCGAGCGCTTGGCCGACGAGGTGGGAGCAACCTCCCAGGTTCACCCCAGGTTCACTCGAGGTTCACCCCGTGGACTGGTGCGGCCCCCGACGAGAAAGGCTGCATCGACGATGGAACTATCCGGTTCCGGGCCGCAGGCGCCCGGATACCTGCAGACGGCGAGTTCGCTGCACGCGTTCAACCGCTACGAGATCAAGTACCTCGCCGAGGAGCGTGACGTCCCCCGGTTGCGTGACGCCCTCGCCGCCCACATGGCCGCCGACCGGTTCAGCCCGGTCGGCGGATACCCGGTCACCAGCCTGTACTACGACACCCGGAATCTGCGGTTCTACTGGGAGAAGATCGAGGGACTCCGGTTCCGCCGCAAGCTCCGCGTCCGGCTGTACGGCCGGCCGGCCGAGGCGACGGACGAGACTCCGGTGTACGTCGAGATCAAGCAGCGGGTCAACCGAGTGACACAGAAACGGCGGATTCGGTTGCCGTACCTTGCTGCTAGGCATCTGTGTGACGCGCGTTCGCCGATCGAGCACGATCCGCGCCAGCGTGCCTTCGTGAACGAGGTGTCGACTCTGATCGGGAACCTCGACCTGCGGCCTACGGTGACCACCGGCTACTTGCGCGAGGCCTTCGTCGGAACCGAGGCCGATCTGGGACTGCGGGTCACGATCGATCACCGGGTGCACGGCCGGGACCGGGACTTCGATTTCGCGGCGACGTCGGAGAACCGCTTCATCATCCCGCCGCACCTGTGCATCGTCGAGATCAAGGCGAACGAGCGGGTTCCGTACTGGGTCACCGATCTCACTGCGCGCCTGGACATGTCGGTGGTGCGCATCTCCAAGTACTGCCAGAGTGTCGAGGCGTTCGGCCTCGCGCCCCGATCCCGCATGCACTCGATACCCGAAACATTCACGACCGCTGACGCATTCGTCGATCAGCTCGCACCGACAGGAACCCGATGAACTTCGATCTACAGGATCTCAGCGGCACCTTCTCGACCTTCGACATCGTCATCTCGCTGTCGCTGTCGTTCGTGCTGTCGGCGATCATCGGCTGGGTCTACCGGCTGACGCACAAGAACGTCTCGTACAGCCAGTCCTACGTGCAGACTCTCGTGATGGTCGGCATGGTGATCAGCCTGATCATGCTGGTGGTCGGGTCCAACATCGCCCGCGCCTTCGCGCTCGTCGGCGCGTTGTCGGTGGTGCGATTCCGCAACGCCATCAAGGAGACCCGCGACGTCGGCTTCATCTTCCTCGTCATGGCGATCGGCATGACGACGGGCACCAGGTTCTACATCCTCGCGATCGCCGCGACCGTCGCAATCTGCCTCGTCCTGGTGCTGATGAACCGCTTCAACTGGTTCAAACTCGACGTCCAGCGTCAGGTGGTCAAGGTTCAGGTGCCGCCGGAGGCCGGGTACACCGCGGTGGTAGAGGACATCCTGGTGCAGTACACCAAGGAGTTCGAGCTGGTCAGCACCGAGTCCGTGCGCGCCGGAGCCCTCACCGAGCTGTACTACACCGCGCAGTTGAAGCCGGGCAGGAAGCCGTCCGAACTGATCGCCGCTCTCAGCGAGATCAATGCCGGTCAGAAGGTCACGGTCCTGACCGGATACGACCAGACCGACATCTGATGGCGCCCACCAGTAGCGGCGGTCCCCCGATCAGGCTGCGGCACCGGATACCGATCTCGCTGAGGCAGCACTGGCCGATCGTCGTCGTGTTCTGTGCGTTCGTCCTCGTCGCGACCACCGTGTTCGGGTCGACCCGGGTGCGGCCGTACATCACGGGCGATGCGACCGTCATCGCGTCGGACATCACCGAGAACATCGCCGGTACCGTCGACTTCTTCGACACGGCACAGGACCACTCGGTGAGCCTCGAGTTCTCCCAAGCGGATTACGACCGGATGATCGCCGCATATCAGGGCGAGGGTGAGAAGGAGTGGATCATCGCCGACATCACCGTCGACGGCACACTGGTCACCGACGTCGGTGTGCGGCTCAAGGGCAACTCGACGCTGAGTGGCCTGCGTGGCGACGGGGGCCGCGGTGGGCCGGGTGGTCAGATGCCCGAGGGCATGGAACTTCCCGAGAGAATGGAACTTCCGGAGCGCTTCGCGCCTCCCGGCGTCTCCGCGCCCGAGGGCGGCGGTGGCCCCGGGGGCATGGTCTCGCTGTCGGCGGACGACCCGACCTCGCTGCCGCTGCTGATCCGCTTCGACAAGTTCGTCGAGGGCCGGGCGTACCAGGGCATGACGGAGCTGTCGGTGCGACCGGGCTCGCCGGTGCTGAACGAGGCGACGGCACTGTCGCTGACCGCCGAATCCGGCCAGGCCACTCAGCGCTACAGCTACACCACCTACTCGGTGAACGGCGGTGCGACACAGACACGTCTGATCCTCGAGCACCCCGACGACGGATACGCCAACTCGCTGTTCGACGACCCCGGTGTGCTCTACAAGGCCGACGCGAACTCGTCGTTCACCTACCAGGGCGACGACCAGACCACGTACAAGGAGCAGTTCGCCCAGGTGAACGGCGAGGGGTCGCAGGACCTCCAGCCGATCATCAGCTTTCTGAAGTGGATGGACGGGGCGAGCGGCGACGAGTTCGACGCCCATCTCGGTGACTGGGTGGACGTCGAATCCTTCGCCCGATACGTCGCGACGCAGAACCTGCTCGTCAACGGTGACGACATGGCGGGTCCGGGGCGAAACTACTACCTCTGGTACGACCTGGGCACCAAGAAGCTCACGGTCGTCTCCTGGGACCTGAACCTCGCGCTGTCGTCGAACTCGACTGCCGGCCCGCACGACTCGGTCGGCATGGGCGGCATGGGCGGGGGAATGGACGGACCGGCGGTCGGAGCCGCTGCGGGTGACGCGCTCCCGCCGGAGCGGCCGACGGGACAGGGACGCCCGGCGGGGCAGCCGGCTCAGGAGCCCCAGGGTGAGACCGGGGAGCGCACTCCGGTCGAAGGCGGAGGCCGGATGGGAGGAAATGCTCTGAAGGAGCGGTTCCTTGCGTCCGATGCCTTCACCGACGTCTACGAGAACGCCTACCGCGACCTGTACAGGCAGTTGCTCGCGAGCGGTCGTGCCGTGGAGTTCGTCGACGAGATCGGTCGGTCCGTGCCGACGAGCGACGGACTGACCGCCGAGGCGCTCGCCGAACAGGTCGAGACGATGCGCGCCCGGCTCCAGGCCCGCACCGATGCCCTGGCCGACAACGAGGTGATCGTCGCGAATCGGTA
Organism: Prescottella sp. GW823-FHT02E09; assembly: GCF_058797375.1. Taxonomy (NCBI): domain Bacteria; kingdom Bacillati; phylum Actinomycetota; class Actinomycetes; order Mycobacteriales; family Nocardiaceae; genus Rhodococcus; species Prescottella sp. GW823-FHT02E09. The sequence goes on along the minus strand of NZ_JBXAJP010000004.1, from coordinate 72,951 downwards.
GCAGCCCGGCCGTGATTCGCATCCGCCTCCGACGGGAGGAGGTCACGGCCGGGCGTGCTGCTCACCGGGACGTGCGCTCGCCCCCGTTCACGGCGAGTACCGTGCCGGTGATCTGACGTGCCGCCGGCGAGGCCAGGAAGTGCACTGCGGCGGCGATGTCGTCGGGCGTTCCGGCCCGCTTGGTGAGTGTCGAGTCGACCAGCGACCGCCGTCGTTCGTCGCTGAGCTTGTCGCGGAAGAACTCGGTGTCGGCGATGTACCCGGGCGCAACGACATTGGCGGTGACGCCCTGCGGCGCGAGCTCGGCAGCGAGGTCCACGTTCCACGATGCGACCGCCGCCTTCGCGGCGCCGTACGCTCCGGCGCCCTTGTCAGCGGCAATCGATCCGATGTTGACGACCGCACCGCCCGGTGCCATTCGGTCCTTCAGCGCGTACGTCATGAGTACGGCCGAGAGCACATTGGAGTCGAGGTTGGCGCGCCAGTTCGCGGCCAACGCGTGCAGATCCGACGGCGCCGGTCGATCGAAGTCGGTGTTGCCGCCCGCGCAGTTGACCAGCACGTCGATTCGGTCGGGCAGTCGCCGTGCGAGATCGGCGACCTGGTCCGGCGAGGTGGCGTCGCAGGTCTCGGCGGTGACCCTGTCGCCGAGGTGTGCGACGACGCGTTCGAGGGGGCCTGGCCGGCGCCCCGTGACGACCACCGAGTCGCCGTCGCGGACGAACGCTGCAGCGATGGCCTCGCCGATTCCGGTTCCGCCTCCGGTCACGATGACGGTTCGTGTCATTGGACTGCTACCTCCGGTGCTCTACGTTCAGACCTATACGACGATCATACGTTTAGAGCTAAACGAGGAGTGGGAATGGCCCGCGAGCTGGATCCCGAGGACTCGGTCGACGCAATCGCCCTGGAGTGGTTACGCGAGCGGCCGCAGACGCCCGTCGAGGGAATCGGTGTGGTCACGCGGTTGTGGCAGTGTGCGGCGCTGCTGGGCGCGGATCGCAGACGTCTCCTCGCCGAACTGGGCGCCGACTCCGCGACATTGGACCTGTTGAGCGTTCTCCGCCGCTCGGGGCGGCCCTACGAACTCACGACCCGCGAGCTTGCCGAACGGAGTCTCGTTACCGCCGGGGCGATCTCGCAGCGGCTCGCCCGAGCGGAGCAGCAGGGACTCGTGACGAGGTCCGAGGTGAAGGGGTCGCGTTCGGTGAACGTGACCCTCACCGAGCGCGGGCACGAGGTGGTGGAGCGGCTCGTCGACCGGGTGCTCGAACGTGAGGCACAGTTGATCTCCGGCCTCGCATCCGACGACCGCGACGACCTCACGGATCTGCTGCGCCGGCTACTCGCGCTGCTGCGCGACGAGATCGATTCGCCGGCAAGCCGACACGTCGGGTCGCCCGACTAGCGAGCGAAGCGGGGCGACGGAGAAACGCAGCGGCGCCGCGCCCGACGAATCGGGTGCGGCCCCGCTGAGATTTCTGGAGTGCTCGCGCGCGCAGATCAGGCGGGGACGATGAGTCCGGCGGTCTGGGTGCGGGCGGCGGCGAAGCGGGTGGCGACGTCGTTCCAGTTGACGATGTTCCAGAAGGCGTTGACGTAGTCGCCCTTGACGTTCTGGTAGTCGAGGTAGAAGGCGTGTTCCCACATGTCGAGCATGAGCAGGGGGGTGAGGCCGATGCTGATGTTGCCCTGCTGGTCGTAGAGCTGGACGATGATCAGGCGCTGGCCGATGGAGTCCCAGGCGAGGATGGACCAGCCGGAGCCCTGGATGGCGTTGGCGTTGGCGGAGAAGTGGCTGCGGAAGGCGTCGAAGCTGCCGAACTGGTCGTCGATGGCTGCGGCGAGTTCGCCTTCGGGCTTGTCGCCGCCGTCGGGGCTGAGGTTGTTCCAGAACACGCTGTGGTTGGTGTGGCCGCCGAGGTGGAAGGCGAGGTTCTTCTCGTGCAGGTTGACCACGGGGGCGAGGGCGTCGGCGTCGCGGAGTTCGGCGAGCTTGTCGAGGGCGGTGTTGGCGCCGGCGACGTAGGCGGCGTGGTGCTTGTCGTGGTGCAGCTCCATGATCTTGCCGGAGATGTGCGGCTCGAGGGCGGCGTAGTCGTAGGGGAGATCGGGCAGCGTGTAGACAGACACGAGAATCCCTTCTTCGCGGGCATGGCGCCCTGACGTGTGTGTTCGTTGAATCGTGCTCGGGGATAACCCAATCTCATTGGTACACCGTGCGCAAGCCGCGCGCTGAGGTGGGAGCACCCGTACAAAAAAGTTCGGGCACCCTGAAATGCGGCCTGGATCGTGCCCGCCGGACATTGCGGGCGGGGTCCGTAATTGGAACAGGCGGTGAACGAAACCTTAGTATCAGGTGATGCCATCCGACACGACCGCTGCAGCTTCGCGGCCGGAGGTGGCACCTCGAGTCGACTTGACCGGCGCCGACCTGCTGCGCACCATCGCCGTGCTCGCCGTCGTCTACTCGCACATCTCCTTCTATCTGATCGACGATCTCGGCTCCGGTTGGTGGATGATCGACATCGTCTACGAAGTGTTCGTGGACGGGTTGAATCTCAACCAGCACCTCTCGTTCGTCGGCGTCGCCATTTTCATGACGCTGACCGGCGCGGTCATCACCCGATCCGCGATCCGGCACAATCCCACGCGATTCCTGCTCGACCGCGTGGGCCGCCTGCTGCCGGCCTTCTGGATCGCGATCGCCGCCGCCGTGCTGCTCGTCAAACTGGGCATCAACGGCATGTTCAGTGGACAGCCGGGGCTCTCGAACGGCGAGGCCGCGCTCAGCTTCGTGCTCGGCGGATTCTTCCTCAAACCCGAGGTCGCGGTGCTAGGTGTCACCTGGACGCTGGTCGTTCAGGTGCTGTTCTACCTGTACTGCGTTGCCGCGCGGCCCATCCTGCGTACCCGGCCGATCGTGGTTCCGCTGCTCGGTGCGGCGGTCTGCGCGCTGGTACTGCTCTACAACCTCTACGTCCCCCAGCCGTACACCGTGCCGATGCTGTCCAAGGTCGCTGCGACGCTGCCGACGGTGTTCCTCGGCCAGCTGATCTATCTGTGGTGGTCGCGCCTCGCCGACTGGCGCTGGGTGATCGTCGGTGTGCTCGCCCAGATCGAGGTGGTCCGCCTGGCCACCGAGATCCGCGTGTACTGGGCCGGCGACCGCTACCTGTGGACCATCGCCGTCGTCACCGCCTGCGTCGTGGTCCTCGGTCGTTACGGCGGACGTCCGACGCGGTGGTCGGTGATCCGCTGGACTGCCACACGCAGCTACGCGATCTACCTCGTCCACACGCTGATCCTGTACCGCGTCTACGAGAACACCGTGGGTCCGCTGGGCCGTACCGGCGCCGTCGTCGTGTTCCTCGTCGTCACCGCGCTGGTGTCGGAGGTGTTGTACCGGTGGGTGGAGATGCCGGCCGCACGCTGGCTGTCCGCACGCACCCGCCGGATGGGCAGCGGCACTGCACCGCCCGAGTCGTCCGAGTCGTCCGGGGCGTCCGCACCGGCCGAGGCACCCGCGCGCCCGGTGGACACACCGGACCACGCGTAGCATCGACGTATGTCTTGGTTCGATGACATCGTCGCCCGTGCCGGCACGAAATCAGTGATGGTCGCGCCGGATCAGGCCCTGCCCGGTCGCGCGACCCCGATGCCGGTGCCCGACGCCCACTTCGTCAACGGACACCCGCTGCAACCGCCGTTCCCCGACGGCACGGAGACCGCCGTGGTCGGGATGGGCTGCTTCTGGGGTGCCGAGAAGGAGTTCTGGCAGCTCGACGGCGTGTACTCCACCGCCGTGGGATACGCCGGTGGCTACACACCGAACCCCACTTACGAAGAGGTGTGTTCGGGACGGACCGGGCACACCGAGGTCGTGCTGGTGGTCTTCGATCCGAAGGCGATCTCGTACGAGACCGTGCTCAAGCAGTTCTGGGAGAACCACGATCCGACACAGGGCATGCGCCAGGGCAACGACCACGGCACCCAGTATCGGTCGGTGATCTACACCGGATCCGACGAGCAGGCCGCGACGGCCCGGGCTACCGCGGAGGCCTACGGCAAGCGTCTCGCAGACGCCGGCTACGGGGCTGTCACCACCGAGATCGCACCGCTCGACACGTTCTACTACGCCGAGGACTACCACCAGCAGTACCTCGCGAAGAACCCCGGCGGCTACTGCCCCGTGCACGCGACGGGCGTCAGCTGCCCCGTGGGCCTGGGCGCCTGAGCCCACTCCGGGCCGGCCCGCTCGGGGCAGCGGGGATCTCGGCTCAGCCGGGGATCTGCAGCGGTCCGACCGGCACGTCGGCACCCCACCGGGCCGCGCACGCGCGGCGGTACGGGCCGTCGAAGACGTGCAACAGGATGAACCGGGTCACCGGGCCCACCTGGTGATGGAGCACGTCGACACGCTCGGGGTCGAGGCTGTCGCCGAGCCAGTGCCCCTCGATCCCCAGCTCCCACTTCGATTTCGGTGCGATGTTCTCGGTCTGGTCCCAGTGATCCCATTCGGCCTGGGTGAGGGTGCGCGTGGCCAGCGGCATCGCCTCGTCCTCCTCGCGGCGCAGGTGCGGGAGCAGCACACCCTCGAGTGCCGCCACCGAATCGGCGAACTCTCTTGCAGCAGTGCCGGACTCGTCGTCGTGAAAGATCGTGGCCGAGGCCTCGAGTCGATCGATCGCGGGGCCGATCCGGGCATGGTCGGCGTCCATCCGCTCCAGTAGCGGCGCGGACTCCGGGTCGGCCCGGCGGATCAGCGGCCACAGCCCCCGGTCCTCGGCGCTGTGGTGGGCGTGGAGGAACTCCATCATCCAGTGCGTGTGGTCGGCCAAAGCGCACCGCTGCCGGGTGTCGATCCGGCCGACCTCGAGGACATCGTCCGTGCGGCAGAGGTCGCGGCGAAGTGCGTCGTGCACGACCCCCATCATCGTGGTATCTGCTGGGGCGGACGAAGTTTCGTCGGATCTCTTGTGCATGACCGTCTCCCGGTGTCGCAGTATCGGTTTCGGCCGCGACCCAATTCCAGGCTAGGACCCGTGCCCGATCGACACAAGAGTGCTGGACGCGCCCCGTTGATCGGCTCGCGAATCTCGACCGTCCCGAAAACGAGACGAGCCCCCATCGGATCGCTCCGATGGGGGCTCGTTGCAGCACGGCCGAGAGTGTCGGCCGACCGGTGGTACCGACTACTAGCTGGATCCGAACAGCCCTGACAGGGACCCGAGACCCGATCCGGTGTTGCCGCCGGGGGTCTCCTCCGCGTGGACGGTGACGACCTTGGTGACCGTGGCCGCGGTGCCGTCGACGGTGACCTCCGCGGTCAGGGTCTGGTCACCCGCGGCGGGCGTCCACGTGCAGGTGGCCGTGCCGTTCGCGTCAACCGTTGCGGTGCAGACGGTCTCGGTTCCGATCTTGACGGTCACATTCGTACCCGCATCGGCACCGGTGACCGTGATGGTCGCGGGGGTACCCGCGGTGGGTGCTGCCGGGTTGACGGTGATCACCGCGGCGCCGACCGGTGCCGGGGTGACGGTGCCGGTTTGGGGTGTGGAGGTGGATGTGGCGTGGGTGGTGTCGCCGAGGTATTTGGCGGTGATGGAGTAGGGCTGGCCGGCGTCGGCGGCGGTGGGGGTCCAGGAGTAGGTGGCGGTGCCGTTGGCTGCAGTGGCGGTTCCCAGGACGGTGCCGTTGTTGGAGAACTCGACGTCACCGGTGGCGCCGGTGGTGACGGTCGCGGTCAGGATCGATGCCGAATCGGCTTGTGGGGCAGGGGAGATCGTGACGTCGGTGGTGGTGGTGTGCTTGGTGACGTCGATGGTGATCGGGGTGGAGGTGGGGCCGGTGCCGACGTTGTTGGTGGCGGCGGCGGTGACGGTGAGGGTGCCGGGTGCGGTGGTGGTGATGTCGCAGTGGAAGGCGCCGGTGGTGTCGGCGGTGGCGGTGCAGGTCTGGTCGCCTGCGGTGACGGTGACCGAGGAGTCGGCTTCGGCGTTGCCGGAGATGGTGACGGTGCCGCCGGTGGTGACGGTGTTCGGGGTGGCGGTCAGGTTCGTGGGGGCTGCGGGTGCGGTCGGTGCCGGGGTGACGGTGCCGGTTTGGGGTGTGGAGGTGGATGTGGCGTGGGTGGTGTCGCCGAGGTATTTGGCGGTGATGGAGTAGGGCTGGCCGGCGTCGGCGGCGGTGGGGGTCCAGGAGTAGGTGGCGGTGCCGTTGGCTGCAGTGGCGGTTCCCAGGACGGTGCCGTTGTTGGAGAACTCGACGTCACCGGTGGCGCCGGTGGTGACGGTCGCGGTCAGGATCGATGCCGAATCAGATTGTGGGGCAGGGGAGATCGTGACGTCGGTGGTGGTGGTGTGCTTGGTGACGTCGAGGGTGATCGGGGTGGAGGTGGGGCCGGTGCCGGCGTTGTTGGTGGCGGCGGCGGTGACGGTGAGGGTGCCGGGTGCGGTGGTGGTGATGTCGCAGTGGAAGGCGCCGGTGGTGTCGGCGGTGGCGGTGCAGGTCTGGTCGCCTGCGGTGACGGTGACCGAGGAGTCGGCTTCGGCGTTGCCGGAGATGGTGACGGTGCCGCCGGTGGTGACGGTGTTCGGGGTGGCGGTCAGGTTCGTGGGGGCTGCGGGTGCGGTCGGTGCCGGGGTGACGGTGCCGGTTTGGGGTGTGGAGGTGGATGTGGCGTGGGTGGTGTCGCCGAGGTATTTGGCGGTGATGGAGTAGGGCTGGCCGGCGTCGGCGGCGGTGGGGGTCCACGTGTAGGTGGCGGTGCCGTTGGCTGCAGTGGCGGTTCCCAGGACGGTGCCGTTGTTGGAGAACTCGACGTCACCGGTGGCGCCGGTGGTGACGGTCGCGGTCAGGATCGATGCCGAATCAGATTGTGGGGCAGGGGAGATCGTGACGTCGGTGGTGGTGGTGTGCTTGGTGACGTCGAGGGTGATCGGGGTGGAGGTGGGGCCGGTGCCGGCGTTGTTGGTGGCGGCGGCGGTGACGGTCAGGGTGCCGGGTGCGGTGGTGGTGATGTCGCAGTGGAAGGCGCCGGTGGTGTCGGCGGTGGCGGTGCAGGTCTGGTCGCCTGCGGTGACGGTGACCGAGGAGTCGGCTTCGGCGTTGCCGGAGATGGTGACGGTGCCGCCGGTGGTGACGGTGTTCGGGGTGGCGGTCAGGTTCGTGGGGGCTGCGGGTGCGGTCGGTGCCGGGGTGACGGTGCCGGTCTTCGGACCGGAGACGGATTCCGCGTGGATTGCATCGGAGAGCAGCTTCGCGGTGATCGAGTACGGCTGGCCGGCGTCGGTGGCGCTCGGGGTCCAGGAGTAGGTGGCGGTGCCGTTCGCCGCAGTGGCGGTTCCCAGGACGGTGCCGTTGTTGGAGAACTCGACAGTGCCCGCGAGGTTCTTCGAGACGGTGGCCGTGAGGGTCGATGCCGAATCGGCCTGCGGGGCAGGGGAGACCGCGAGGTCAGTAGTGGTTGCGATCCTGGTGACCTGGAACTTCGGCCCGACATTGGCGGGCGACGTGCTGAAGCCCTGGTTGGCGCCGACGTGCACGCTCGAGAGTATGTCGACGCCGACTGCACAGTTCGGGCTGACGTCGTACTGGACCTCGTAGCTGATCGACTTGCCGATCCAGCTGCCGGTCATGCGAACGTAGTCGGATGCGACCTCGGTGCCGACGCCCTTCCCGTTGATTCGGGAACTGTCGGGTACGTAGGTCAGGCACGTGTCGTGCAGGTCCTTGATCGCGGTGGTGGTCGGGATGCGCCAATCGTCTGTGCTCAGGGATGCATTGACCTTGATACGGCTGCCGATCTCCGGATTGGTGACGGTGCTGGTGGGGACGTTCTGAATGGTCCGGTTGATGGTCCAGCGGCCGCCGATATCCTGCGACGCATTGACCGAGAACGCAGATGCCGTCGCGGCACCGAGTGACGCGGCGGCGCCTGCCGCCATTGCGGCGGCGCTTGCGCCGGCTACCAACCGACGTACGTTTCTGTTCTTCAACTTCTTCCAGCCCCTCTGCGGATGATGCACCGACCCAACCAGTTGGACACCCGTCCAACCAGTCATGATTCAGGTCACAGTACTGCATCAATCGCTTTGCGGCAGGCAAATCTGCTGGACTTTCGCGATGCGCTGAGGGTTGGGATCAAACGAGCGAGGTGCACACCGGTTGCCGCCAGGTGTGCACCTCCGGCTCTGGGCCGTCGTGCTTCAGTTCAGCTGCGGCATGACCTCGGAGGCGACGAGCTCGAGGTGGTCGAGATCGGCGAGATCGAGGGTCTGCAGGTAGATACGCTGCGTCCCGGCCTCGCGGTAGCGGCCGATCTTGTCGACCAGCTCCGCCGGGGTGCCGGCAAGGCCGTTCTCCCGGAGCTCGGCCACGTCACGTCCGATGCTCGCGGCCCGGCGCGCGATCTCCTCCTCGGTGCGCCCGCAGCACAGCACGAGCGCATTGGAGTACACGAGCTTGTCCGGGTCGCGGTCCACTGCGGCGCATGCCTCGCGGACCCGGCCGAACTGGGCCACGGTGTCCTCGATCGAGACGAACGGCAGATTGAACTCGTCCGCGTAGCGCGCCGCCATCGCAGGTGTGCGGCGCTTGCCCATGCCACCGATCACGATCGGGGGGCGCGGGGTCTGCACGGGCTTGGGCAGCGCGGGGGAGTCGATGACCGGGAAGTGGGCACCCGCGTGGGTGAAGGTCTGCCCCACCGGCGTCTCCCACAGCCCGGTGATGACCGCGAGGGACTCCTCGAGCCGGTCGAAGCGCTCACCGAGTGCGGGGAACGGGATGCCGTACGCGCGGTGCTCCTCCTCGAACCAGCCGGCGCCCAGGCCGAGTTCGATGCGACCGCCGCTCATCGCGTCGACCTGCGCCACCGCGATCGCCAGCGGTCCCGGGTATCGGAACGTGGCCGACGTGACGAGGGTGCCGAGGCGGATCGTCGAGGTGTCGCGGGCGAGGCCGGCGAGAGTGATCCACGCGTCGGTGGGCCCGGGCAGGCCCTCGGTGTTCATTGCGAGGTAGTGGTCGGACCGGAAGAACGCCTCGTACCCGAACTGTTCGGCCGCCCTGGCGACCGCAAGAAGATCGTCGTACGTGGCGCCCTGCTGCGGTTCGGTGAAGATTCTCAGGTCCATGCCTCCACTGTGCCCGACGAGGGAATGTGACCTGCGCCGGAGGATGCGTCGGACGGGAATGGAACCGATCGGCCCCGGGTGGCGTCAGATCAGGTGTCGGGACGGGAGCGTCTCGACGAATGGGGGGGAGGCGGGCCGGAGTTCGGAACGCGGGATGGGGCACACATCCCGCCGGTGGGGGAACTCCGGCCCGTGCGGGCCCCTTTTGCACGTCACCCGTTTCCACGCAAATCCACACAGGCTGTGGATTGCCGGGGCGATCGACGGTGCACAGTTGTCAACGAACCATCCAGAGCGCACCCCTGACCTGTGGATAAAGCCCACTCGGTTTGTTCAGAACTGTGGATGAGGCTGTGGAAACTGTGGATAACTCGAATGTTCAAGTGGTGCAGATCACATTTGAACACCCAATTGGGAAGTCGCGGACCGCGAGCGTCTCGGTCCGATCACGAACGGCGTCGGCCTGTAACGCGAGATGGGCGGCCCGGGAATGGTGCTCGTGCCAGAATCGAGGTTGTGAGCAACCCGCACGTTCCCACCGTCGCCGTGACGGACCTGCCTACGGAGCCCGCCGAGGCGATCGTGCTGTTGGACGTGCGTGAGGACGACGAGTGGGACCTCGGGCACGCCCCGGCCGCGCTGCACATCCCGTTGGTGGACGTGCCCGCCCGGATGGACGAGATCGACATCGACGCCGAGGTGTACGTCGTGTGCCGTCAGGGCGGGCGCTCGATCGTCGCCGTCGAGTACCTCAACAATCTCGGCTTCGACGCCTACAACGTCGCCGGTGGCATGGTCGCGTGGCAGCGGGCGGGACTGCCGCTCACCTCCGCCGACGATCCCGGTTCGGCGAAGATCTATTAGATGAGCGTCGTCCAGGTCTGCGCTCGCTGCGCATCCCGATGGCCGGTGGCCGGCGGCCCGGCCCAGTGGTGCCCCCGCTGCGGCGGCGTCCTGCTCTCCCCGGTCGACACCGCCCGTCCCGCGCCCGCGACGGGCCGCAACTTCCGCTGGGTCGCGCGCAGCCCGTACCCGCCCCTCGGTCGGCGCCGTCCCACCGCACCCGGTCTCGGGCCGACCCCGCGATACACGCAGGTTCCGCGGTGGGGCCTGCTCGATCCACCGCCGCCCGAACCGGACGACCGGGCCCCACGTGCCGAAGTGGCCGCGGATCTCGCACCCACGCTGCTCGCTTGCACCGCGATCGTCTTCGCTCTCGCCGCGGTCTCCGAGGCCTTCCGGTACGGGCTGCTCGTGTTCAACCGGGTGCGACTGGTGGACCCGGTGACGCTCGCCGTGTCGGATGCGGCGGTGTGGGCGACACAGGTGTCCGCGCCGCTGGTCGCGTTGGCGGCGGCCGTCACTACCGCGTGCCGCCTCGTCGTCATGCGCCGCGACGTGCTCGCGGCCCGCGGACTCGCCGATCCCCGGACACCCCGATCCCTCGCACTCGGCGTTCTGATGCCGGTCGTCAACCTCGTGATGCCCGGGGTGTACCTCACCGAGATCGCCGGCAACGACCGTCGGATCCGCACCGTCGTGCGGATCTGGTGGGCGACGTGGGCCGTCAACGGTGTCCTGGTCGCGATCGGACTGCTGTGGCGCAACCAGGATTCGCTGCAGGCGCAGGCCGACAGCGTCGTGCTGGCCGCGATCACGGCCGGTGTCGGCGCCGCCACGGCCGTGCTGACGCTGTACGTGATCCGATGCTTCGACGGCCTTGACCTGTTCGGTCGGCCGCACCGCATCACCCGGTGGGTCAACGCGCCACAACCCGACAAGGCAGAGGAGGCGATGGTCGGATGAGCCCGGATCGACGTGGTCCCCTCGTGGTCGCACACCGCGGTGCCTCGGCCGAACGGCCCGAACACACCCTCGCGGCCTACGACCTGGCCCTCCAGGAAGGCGCCGACGGACTCGAGTGCGATGTCCGGCTCACCCGCGACGGCCATCTCGTCTGTGTGCACGACCGTCGGATCGACCGGACCTCCACCGGTTCCGGGATCGTCAGCGAGATGACGCTGCAGTCGCTCGGCGAGCACGACTACGGCGACGGCGACGAGCCCGCCGGGCTGCTGACACTCGCCGAGCTCATCACCCTGACCCTGGACTGGACGTCGCGTCCGACCAAGCTGTTCATCGAGACCAAACACCCCGTCCGCTACGGCGGTCTCGTCGAGAGCAAGGTCCTCGCCGAACTGGCCCGGTTCGGGCTGGCCGCGCCCGCGTCCGCCGACCACTCCCGCGCCGTCGTGATGTCGTTCGCGGCCAGCGCCGTGTGGCGGGTCCGGAGGGCGGCGCCGCTGCTGCCGACCGTGCTGCTGGGCGACGCGTCCCGCTACCTCGGCGGCGGTGCCGCGACCACCGTCGGAGCCACCGCCGTCGGGCCGTCGATCAGGACGCTGCGGGAGCATCCCGAGATCGTCGACAAGGCCGCCGCGGCCGGCCGCGCCACCTACTGCTGGACCGTCGACGACCCGGCCGACGTCGAGCTGTGCAAGGAACTCGGGGTCAGCTGGGTGGCGACCAACCACCCGGGGCGCACCAAGAAACTGCTGGGCGGCTGAGAGAATCGGCGCGTCCGTGTAGGTTTTGGCCTCGTGGGTAAGAAGAGCAAGAGAAACAGTGGTCCCAAGCCGGGTAGCGGTCGCGCCGAGAAGCTCGAGCAGCGTCGCCTCGCACGCGAGGCCGAGGTCACCGCACCGACCCGGCCCTTCGAGGGCCTCGCCGCCGAATGCGATCTCGTCGCGCTGCGCGAGTTCGTCCCGTCCGCCCTCGTCGAACTCCCCGTCCGCGACGCCGACATCCCGGTGACCGCGGCCACCGTCCTGCCCGGTGCCGTTGCCGCGCTGGTGCGCGACGAATCCGGCACCGCCGGCCGCTACGTGGGCCTGCAGGTGCAGGCACACACCGCCGATCCCGGCGCCGACCTCGGTGCCGCGATCGACTGGGCCAAGACCGCCGAGCCGGGTAGCTCGCTCACCTTCGCCGACCCGCAGGCCGACAGCCCGCGCCTGGCCGACGTCCTCGTCGCCGACGCGCTTCCGAAGATCACCGTCCACCAGAGCTTCGACTGGTGGATCCCGGAGGGTATCGAGCCGGCCGCCGACGTCGCCGCGACCGTGCAGCAGGCAAACATGGCGATCATGCCGTCCGCGCGCGTCGAGGCCGACGGCGTCGTCGCCGCGTGGTGGGTGGACGCCGGCGAGAAGGCGCACCTGCGCTGGGTGCGTCCCGAGGACGAGGACGTGCTGATGCCGGCACTCGCCCGCGTCCACGCCGCCGGTGGGCTGCACCTGGGTGAGGGTTCGCGTTTCGCGGGCTCGTTCCGCACCCACGGCCTGCTGGTGCCGGTCTTCGACCTCGACCCCGAGAAGCACGCCAACGAGTGGGCCGCGGCCACCGCGGAACTGGGCGATCGCCTGGCGCAGGCTCTGGCCGTCGACGCGCCGCTCACGGCCGCCGAACTGCGTGCCCGCGACGGCCTGCGCGGCCGCCAGGTCACGCTGCGCTGAGTCTCCACGAGCGGAAGGGTCCCTTCACACGCCGTGAGCGTGTGAAGGGACCCTTCCGCCGTTCGGTCGGTGCTAGATGCTGCCGCCCGCGGCGGGCGGCGCACCGGATGCGTCGTCGACGCTGCTCATCTCGCGGGCCACGAAATCCTCGAGATCGAACAGGTTGGAGCCGGCCCGCTCGGCGATGGTCAGCAGCGTGGTCATGCGCGCGACCTCCTCGACCTGTTCCTTGAGGAACCACTGCATGAACTGTTCGCCCAGGTAGTCGCCGTCGTCGCGCGCCGTGCGGGCGAGCGTGACGATCTGCTCGGTGACCGCCTTCTCCTGTGCGAGTGCGAGCGCGATCGGCTCGTGCGCATTCTCGAAGTGGCTCTTGGCCGGGTCGACGCCGGTCAGTTCCACCGTGATGTCCCGATCCAGGAAGTACTGGATGATCATCATCGCGTGGTTGCGTTCCTCGTTGCCCTGCTTGTAGAAGTGCCGGGCCAACTGGGGGAGATCCGCGTTGTCGAAATAGACCGCGGTCGCCAGGTACTGGTGCGACGCGTTGAATTCGTTGCGGATCTGATCGTGGAGAAGTGCGTGGAATTTCGTCCGATGCGAATCGTCTGAGGCACTCATGAGTCAAAGATATCGCTGGTCAACCGGAACTGTCATCCAAGTGCGACCTAATTGAGGCAAGTATGGCCTCAATTAGTGCTTGCTAATTTAGGCTGTGCTGTCCTCAAACGTGTGTGCCGCAATTGTCGTCGGAACGACAATTGCGGCACACGTTCGAAATCGGTCAGGCCCCGGCGCCCGCGATCCGCGGGGCGGTGGAGTCCGCCGAGACCGCCGAGCTCATCTCGCGCGCCACGAAGTCCTCGATGTTGAAGAAGTTGTCCCCCGCGCGATCGACGATGGTCAGGAGCGTGGTCATGCTCGCGACCTCCTCGACCTGTTCCTTGAGGAACCACTGCATGAACTGTTCGCCCAGGTAATCACCGGTGTCGCGGGCGGTGCGGGCGAGGCGGGTGACCTGCTCGGTGACCGTCTTCTCCTGCGCGAGCGCGAGCGCGACCGGCTCGCGGACCGACGCGAACTCGGTGACGACGGCGTCGATCCCGGGCACGACGACGGGCAGGTCGTTGTCGATGAGGTACTGGATCATCATCATCGCGTGATCGCGTTCCTCGGCGGACTGCCGGTAGAAGCGGCCCGCGAGCTGCGGCAGATCGTGGGAATCGAAGTAGACGGCGACCGCGACGTACTGCTGCGAGGCGGTGAATTCATTTCGGATCTGGTCCTGCAACAGTCGGTGGAACTCGTTCGTGTGCGCCGCTTCAGTCATGGACCGAACATTACCGCCCGCAATGGCGGCCGGACTCATAGCTGCGCCGGGAAACCCTGCACAGCGACGAATATCACGGTGCGCCGGTCAGAAGCGTCTGCGGAACTGGCCGATCATTTGCAAGCGCATCGAAGAATTCTGTGGCCTTTTCCCGATCCCACAGAAGGACGTCACCCCACCCGTCGACGACGTCGAATCCGCCGACCGGCACGGTGGTGGTGACCATCGAGCCGCGCAGTCCCCACGCGAGTCCGGCGAGATTCCACAGGTGGTCACCGTCGCCGACCTGCAGGGAGCCGGCCGTCTTCGACATCATCGGCCACAACCGCAGCGGGTTGATCAGTGTCGTGGGCGAGGTGGCCTTCTGCAGCAGGGCGCTCATGAACGCGCGCTGGTTGTTCATCCGGTCCAGATCGGCCATCGCCGTCGCGCGGGTGCGCACGAATCCGAGGGCCTCGGGCCCGGTCAGTTCCTGGCAGCCCTCCTGCAGGTTGATGCCGGCGAGGGGGTCGTCGATCGGGTACGGCACGCACATGTCGACGCCGCCGAGCGCGTCGACGATGCCCGCGAACCCGCCGAAGCCGATCTCCGCGTAGTGGTCGATGTGCAGTCCGGTGGCCTCCTCGACCGTCTGTACCAGCAACTGCTCGCCGTCGTCCTTGGAGAACGCGGCGTTGATCTTGCCGCGGCCCATGCCGGGGATGTTCACGTACGAGTCCCGGGGAATCGACACCATCGTGGTGGCGCCACTCTTCGGGATGTGCACCAGCATGATCGTGTCGGTCCGTTTGCCGCCCTCGTCGCCGCCGGTCGACAGTGCCTGTTCCTGTTCGGCGGTGAGGCCGGCACGGCTGTCCGAGCCGACGAGCAGCCAGTTGGTGCCGGGGGTGTCGGCGACGCGGCCCGGGTAGTCGGCGAGCGCGTCGACGCGGTTCAGCTTGGTGTCGAGGTACACCACGCCGCCGACCGACGCGACCAGGAGCACGGCCAGGGTCAGCGCGACCCGTCGCAGCCACGTTCCCCGCTTCCGCGGTCGCCGCTGCCTCGGCGGTTCGGCGGGTGTCGACGAGGGCCGGGGCGGCTGCGGCGGCCGCGGCGGGGGTGCCGCCGGTGGGATGCGTCGCGGCTCCGCGTACGGGCGCGGGGTCTGGGTGGGTGCGTAGCCGCCGGGCGGCTGCCCGGCGGGTGCCTGGGACCAGGCCTGCTGCGGTTCCGGTGCCTGGGACCAGGCGCGGCCCGGCCCGGGCCGGCCGGGGTTCGGGCCGCCGGGCCGACCGTCGCGGCGGATCACCTGGGTGCCCTCGGGCGGCGGCTGCTGCGGACGGCGCTGCGGTGGTGGGCCGCCTCGCGGCGGTGGGGGAATGCGGCGCGGCGGCTGGGCCCGGCCGCGCGGCGGCGGGCCCGGCTGACGTCTGTCGGGGGTCTCGCCGTTCACGATCACCGAGAATACGCAGGAACCGGGCGGACGGGGATCACGGCAGCCAGGAGAGGTGCCCGCGGAGCAGCGCGTAGCCGACGAAGGCGACGGTGTCGATGAGGGCATGCGCGATCACCAGCGGCCACAGTTTGCCGGTGCGCTGCCAGTACCGGCCGAAGATCAGGCCCATCAACACGTTGCCGAGGCCGCCGCCGAGGCCCTGGTACAGGTGGTAGCTGCCGCGCAGCAGCGCCGACGCGAGCAGCGACGAGTTCTCGCTCCACCCGAGTCGCCGCAGTCGGGAGATCAGGTAGGCGACCACGAGGATCTCCTCGGCCGCGGAGTTCGCGATCGCCCACAGCACCAGCACCGGCAGGCGCCACCAGTGGTCGTCGATGGTGCTGGGCATCACTGTCAGGTTCGCGTCCAGCGCGACCGCCGCGAGATAGAACGCCAGACCGGGGAGCCCGATCAGGGCGGCCAGGCCGACACCGGGCAGGACCGCGTCGCGCAGCTTCGTCCGGCCCAGGCCGATCCGGCCGGGCCCGAGGCCGCTGCGCCACAGCAGGTACAGCCCCAGGGCCGCCCAGGCGGCCAGCTTGAGGACACCGAGCAGTTGTCGGGCCAGGTCGATGTACGACTGCGCCGAGCGGGACGGATTGAGCGCGACGGCCTGCTCGGACAGCCCGCCCGGGGCCAGCGCCGATTCGAGCAGGGACAGCGCGCTGTAGATCCCGTTGAGGCCGAACGTGACCAGCAGGACGATGGTGATCTCGAACCACAGGGCCCGGCGCTCCCGCGCGTCCAGTGGCGGCGAGGGCGGCTGCGGGGTCGCCGGGCGGAGCCACGAGTCGACGGCGGTACGCGAGATCACCCCGTCGACGCTAGACGGGACGCGCCGTGAACGGCGTCAGGCGTGCTTGGCGAGCGACTCGGCGTGGGCGCCGAGGCTCGGCAGCCGCAGGTCGGCGAACGGCGTCAGCGCGTTGCCCAGCCGATTGGTCACGAAGGCCACCGACAGTCCGGTGTCGGGGTCGGCGAACGCGCCGGACCCGCCCAGCCCGTAGTGGCCGAACGCCCCGGAGTGCTGGGTGCGGGCGGCGACCAACGCGGCGTGGTAGCCCAGCCGCCAATTCATCCGGATACCCAGCACATAGTCGCGGGCCCGGGTCTGCACCTCGCTGAGCTGGGCGATGGTGTCGGGCTCGAGAAAACGGATGCCGTCGACGACGCCGCCGTTCGCGAACGCGGCGTACATCCGGGCCAGCGCGCGGGCGCTGAACACCCCGTTCCAGCCCGGCATCACGAAGTCGTGGATGGTCGGGTCGCGGACCAGCATGTCGAAGCCCTCCGGCATGCCGGCGTCGGCGATGTCCCGCAGGTGCGGCACCAGCGACAACGCCAGCGACGTCGCGCCCCACGGCACACCGTAGGGGTTGATGTGCGGGAACACCTTCGCGATCCGGGCCTTCTCCGATTCGGGCACCTGGAACCAGAACTCGGGGATGCCGAGCGGTTCGGCAACCTCCGTCCGGACCAGTTCGGCGAACGGCTTGCCCGACACGCGCGCGGTCAACTCCGCGATCAGCGACCCGTACGTGACGGCGTGGTAGCCGGGCATCCGGGTGCGGCGGGGATCCGGGACGGCGGCGGCCAGTGCTGCGCTGACCCGGTTGTGGTCGAGCAGCGCGAGCCGGCCGGGCACCAGGCCGCGGATGCGGTGCAGGCCCGCGCGGTGACTGAGCAGTTCGCGGACCGTGATCGATTCCTTGCCCGCCTCGCCGAACTCGGCCCAGTAGGCGGCGACGGGGGAGTCGTAGTCGATCAGTCCGCGCTGGGCGAGGCGGTGCAGCACGGTGCTGGCCACGCCCTTGCCGGTGGAGAACGACAGCGTGACGGTGTCGGAGTCCCACTTGCGGATCGGGGACGCCCACCCGGCCCAGATGTCGAGGACGGGCGCGCCGTGCAGGTACACGGCCAGCGCGCCACCGCCGTCGCGGGTGCGCCGGAACATGTGGAAGAACTGGGTCGCGAGCGCTTCGAACCGCGGGTCGACGCGCATCGTCGTGGGCGGTCGATACTGCTGACGACGACGAGGGGTCCCGCCCGAGTCGCGCCGCGGCATTGCGGCAGTCATATCGAGCGAACTTCCGTGTCCGTTCGAGATCGCCCGCTGCGATCTCGGTCTTACCTGTAGAACAGATCGACTTCGACGCTGATTCCGGCCGGATCGGGATCGTCCGGATGTTCCGAAATTCTCAGGGGCGGGCGCGAAGGCCGTTGACGAACGGGCAGCCGACGAGGATGCGCAGTGCCCGGCTCAGCGACAGGGCGTCGTCGACGGGTTGCGCGAAGTCCATCCGCACGTCCCGGTCGCCCGACATCCCCTCGATGCGCAGCCGGATCCCGTACCGGTCGATGCCCAGCGGGCGGACCCGGCCGGTACGCAGCGCCGACGGCAGCCGCCGGGCCAGCATCTCGACCAGGTCGGCGTGGTCCTCCTCGAGGTGCTGCAGCCACCCGGTCTCGACCTCCCAGAACGGGTCGGGATTCGCGGCGAGCAGGTCCTCGACGGTGACGGACTCGGCGCCGCTGCTGTCGGCGACGACGGCGGAGTCGAGGCGCAGGCGGAGCAGTGTCGCGCCGTGGCCGATGTCGAGCAGCGCGGGGTGCGGGTGTTCGGCGGCGACGTCGTCGGCCACCGCGCGGGCGTGGTCGTCGGGGATCGCGACGAGGGTGCCGCGCAGCCACACCAGGGAGCGGACGGGTTCGCGCAGCGTGAGGGGCGCGTAGTCGGTGAGTTCGAGGACCGCGGGCAGCCCGCCCGGTCCGGCCTGCCAGGCGAGCGCGGTGGCCGTCGAATCGGACGGCGCCAGCAGCACGGCGGTGCCGTCGGCGCGCAGGTGGTGCAGCGAGGTCTCGGTGGGGTCGCTGCCGGCGATGGCGAGCACGGCACCGGTGGCGCGGGCACTGGTGCTCCGCATCCGTTCGGCGGTGGACGGTCCGGTGGTGGTGCGGTTCATGGCGGCATCCTTCGGGTCGAGACGCGAGACGGAGGCGGTACATCAGGAGCGGTAAATGAGGTAACCCTAAGCTAATTCCTGGCGGGGTGGACGGCAACCCCTCCGACGCGGAAGCGGGAGTTTTGGCCGGTCCGGGCTAACGTGGTGGGGTGTCGATCCCTGTGTCCCTGTCGATGCCGACTCTTCCGTCCCGCAACAGCGCGCCGCAGCCGCTCGTGGCGGGGCTACTTCTCCGGCGGCGGGATACTGCCGTCCCGGCCGTCGTTCGCGACGCCGTCACCACCGGACCGCAGATCGTGGCCGCGTCGATCCTCACCGCCGCGGCCGGAACCGACGCCGACGCGGGTGCCGTCGTCGTCGACCTCGACATCGACCCGGACGATCTGGCCGGCGCGGTCGAGCACCGCGCGCTGCGCTACCACGTGACCTGTAGGACCGAGCAGGTCGAAGACGCGATCCGTCTCCGGCTGCCCGCGCCCGTCACCGTCTTCGTCACGCCGTCGGACCCCGAAGACCACTCCGACTCCGACGCCGTGAGCCTCGCCGAGTCCGCGCAACTGCTCGCCGACGCGGGCCACAGCCCGGGGCTGATCGCCGGCCGCCCGGCCGACGTCGTGGCCGATTTCCTCGCGGTCCTCGCCCACACGTCCGTCGGCTTCGTCGGACGGGCGCGGGACGGCGCCGAGGTTCTGGCGCTGCTGTCGGGCACCGTCGCGGCGCTGCGCGGCGACGACGTTCGGGCCGCGCTGTCCGCGCCCGACCCGGCTGCGCTCGCGGCGCTGATCCCGGAGGCGGCCGAGGCGGTGCGCGGCGTGCTGCTCGGCATCGAGGTCGACGACCCCGACGAGGTCGAGCGCATGCTCGCCGACGCCGGTCTGCTGTAACGGAACCGGAACCGATCGGCGAAGCGGACCGGAGCGGAGTGCGTAATCTCGTAGGCGTGCCTCGTATCGCGTACTTCGGACCCAGCGGGACCTTCACCGAGATGGCCCTCGCCCAGCTCGAATCGGGCGGCACGTTCGACGGTGTCGTCGAGCGGGTGTCCGCCGGAAGTCAGGCCGCGGCGATCGAACTCGTCCGCGCCGGTGACGTCGACGGCGCCGTGGTGCCGATCGAGAGCTCGGTGGAGGGCTCGATCCGCCCCACGATGGATGCGCTGTCCCTCGGCGACCGGCTGCAGATCATGGCCGAGACCGAGCTGGACGTCGCCTTCACGATCGTCGGACGGCCGGGCGCCACGCTCGACGACGTCCGCACCGTCCGCGCCTATCCGGTCGCGACCGCGCAGGTCCAGGGGTGGCTCGACCGGAACCTGCCGAATGCGCGCGTCGAGCCGGCGTCGTCGAATGCCGGTGCGGCCGAGGATGTCGCGGCCGGCATCGCCGACGCCGGTGTGTCGACCGCGTTGGCGGGGGAGCGGCTGGGCCTGGTGCCGTTGGCGTCGGGTGTCGCCGACTACGACGGTGCCCGCACCCGTTTCGTGCTGGTGACCCGGCCGGGTCCCGCGCCCGCCCGCACCGGCAACGACCGCACCAGCGTCGTACTCCACCTCGACAACGTGCCCGGCTCCCTGGTTCGGGCGATGACCGAGTTCGCGACCCGGGGCATCGATCTCACGCGCATCGAATCCCGGCCCACGCGTAAGGAATTCGGCACCTATCTGTTCCATCTGGACTGCGTCGGACACATCGACGACGGACTGGTCGCGGAGGCGCTCAAGGCGCTGCACCGGTTCAGTGACGTCCGTTTCCTCGGGTCGTGGCCGTCGGCCGTACCGGGGGGCGGGGCGCCGATGCCCGACGCCGAGGACACTGCATGGCTCGAACGCCTGCGTCGCGGGGAGGAGAACGCGTGAGCGGTCGGTTGATCCTGGTCCGCCACGGGCAGACCGAAGCGAACGTCGAACGACGGCTCGACACCCGGCTCCCCGGGGCGCGGCTGACGGAGCTGGGCCGGACACAGGCGCAGACGCTCGGAGGCCGCCTGGCGGAGCGGCCGCCGACGGCGCTGGTGTCGTCGCAGGCACTGCGGGCCCGGGAGACCGCAGGGTTCGTGGAGACGGCGTCGGGCATCGCGCTGCAGGTGCGGGAGGGTCTGCACGAGGCGCAGGCCGGTGAACTCGAGGACCGCTCGGACATCGAGTCGCACAAGATGTTCGCGAAGGTGTTCCACACGTGGCACGCGGGCGATCTGACGGCGCGGATCCCGGGCGGCGAGTCGGGGATCGACATCATCGAACGGTATGTGCCGGTGGTCGATTCGCTGCGCGCCGAGTACATCGACACCGGTGTCGGCGGCGACGTCGTGGTGGTCAGCCACGGCGCCGCGATCCGGTTGGTGGCCGCGTACCTGGCGGGTGTGCCCGGCGCGTTCGCCGCGGACCGGCACCTCGAGAACACGTCGACGGTGGAGCTGGTGCCGACCGAAACCGGCTGGCGGTGCGTGCGGTGGGGTACCTACGATCCGCCGTTCGACATCACACCGCAGCGGCCGTGGTTCGAGCCGGACGCCGCCGCGGCCACCGACGACCCGATGGGCTGACGGTCAGTCCGGCTGCGCGAGCAGGCCGTCGAGTGCCTGCCTCAGTCGTCCCGGGGTACCGGGGCTGAACGAGGTCCACGGGGTGCCGTCGGTGGCGACGCTGGTGGTGCCGACGATGCGTCCGACGGCGGTGTCGAACACGGTGACCGGTCCGCGCATCAGCCCGGGATGCCCGGCTTCGTGCACGATTCCGACGATCTCGGTGAACGTCGTGCAGCCCACGAAAGCTGGCCCGACGACCGCGGCCTCCGCGGCGGGGACCCCGATGGCGGTCAGGTGGGCGGCGGCCGTGCCGGGGTCGACGATCCGGTTCAGGGCGGCGCCGAGGTCCGCCGTCGGGCGGTTGACGACGCCGAACGTCAGGGGCACGGCGTCACCGAGGGCGTGCACGATCGGCCCGGCCAGGTCGTGCCCGAGGCACTGGACGGTGAAGGTGTCGCCGCTGCGCAGCGCGAGCACGGCCATGTCGTCGTCGCGGGCCAGGCACAGCCGCGCGACCGTGCCGTCGAGGTAGCGGCGCAGGGCGATCTCGTCGCGGGGCCGGGCCAGGACGGCCAGCCACCGGGCCAGCTCGGGGTGCACCGAGATCCCGTCGACCAGTCCGGCCGCCGTGAGCGTGCCCTGCGCCGACCGGAACACCCGGTCCCGCTCGGCCGGCGAATCGAACCGCGGGGCGGCGTCGAGGACCACCGGCAGGACGTCGATGTCCAGGAGATCGACCAGCAGGTCGAGTTCGTCGACGTGCAGGGTCGCGGACGGCAGGGTCGCGGTGACCGGTTCGATGCCCAAGTCGATCACCGCCCGTCCTCGGGCAGGTCGGCGCCGATCACCGACGGGATCACGGTGCGACCGTCGGCGAAGTGCTCGAACTGCTTGAGGTACCCGGGCGTGGTGTGTTCGAGTTCGTCCGCGGCGTCGGCGGCGCCGCGGTGCGCGCCCACCGGGGCGCCTCCCATCGTGGCGGCGCGGGTGGCCGCCGCCGACGTGTCGGCGCGGACCGCGTCCGCGGAGCCCGGTCCGGTGGCTGCTCCGGCACCGGTGCCCGGGGCACCGCGCGAGCCGGACCCGTCGAGCTGTCCGGCCTGCGCCCAGCCGTCGGGCAGTGCGGCCCGCGCGCCGGTCCCGGTCCCGCCGGCGACACCCGCGGCGTGCGCGGCGGTGTAGCCGGATCCCCGGCCCCCGCCGGCCGGTGCGCTCGCGGCGCCGCCGCCCGACGTGGGTGCGGTGGAGGCGTTCAGGACCGCTGGGGCGCCGCCGGCGACGCCGCCGAGCACAGCACCGCCGATGTTCGCGGCCGCGGAGGTGGCGCTGGAGACGGTGCCCGCGACCGTGCCGACCTGCGACGCCGCCGCCATGACGGTCGGGTTCTGGGCGAACGCCGTGGCTGTGGCGGCGATGGTGCCGACCGGGTCGGCGCGGAAGTCGTTCTCGAGTCGGCGGCGGGCGACCTCGCCGGCGTCGCGGGACTCGAGGCCGGCGGTGGATTCGTTGGTGAGCGGTGGTGGCTGAGTGAAGGATCCCGGTGTCGCGAGGATGCTCGACGCCGCCTCGTACGCCTCCATCACCAGCCCGGCCCGGATGTCCATCGCCCGGTCGGCGGCCTCGGCGACGGCAGCGGAGCCGTTGAGCACGCCGCCGGTGCTGTAGGCGGCGGTCTTGGCGGTCTTGACCGCCGTGATCTCGGGCAGGCTCGGCATGGTCAGCGCGGCGGACGTGTAGGCACCGGCCTCGACGGAGGCCTTGGTCGCGGTGTCCGCGGCCAGAGTGGCGGTCTGCTCCGCCCACGCGGTGAACGGGGCGATCCTGCCGAGCGCGGCCTCGGCGGCCACGCCTTCCCAGCCGGTGCGCAGCTCCGCCATCACCCTGTTCAGCGTCGCGCCGGCGTCGACGAAGCTCTCCGCGACCGCGCCCCACGCCGGGCTCGCGGCGCTGAGCGGCACAGGACCCGCGCCGGCGGTGAGCGTCGTCGAATTGACGGTCGCCCCTCGCGGCATCCAGACGACTCCGGTGACACCAGTGGTCATGCTGTGTTCTCCTCGTTCCCCTCGGATGTGGCTGGCAGGTCCCGGTCGCTCGCGGTCACAAGCCGGCCGCGAGCGACGTCCCGATCGTGCGGTCCTCGTCGCGGTAGGCGGAGGCCTGCGCACGGAGCATCGCTGCGGCGGCGGTCAGTTCCTCGATGCCGCGTCCGGCCGCCGGGGTGAAGCTGTTCGCCAGGCGGTTGAAGTACCCGGCCGCCATCACCGACACCTCCTCGGCGCCCGAGGGTGCGACGGTGAGTGCCGGGGCCGCGGCGGTGAGGGTGACCTGTAGCCGGGCGGCGAGCGCGTCGAGTTCGGTGGCCGCGGCGAGGAGGGCGTCAGGGTCGACGAACACGTGATCCGACATGCGGGTATCTCCTCGAATCGGGGTCGATGGCAACCGGGGTGAGCAGATGAATCTCGCCCCTTGATTGCTTGGACGCCGAAAGCGAGCGGTCGGTTCCATGCAAATCCGACCGAATCGGAACGGATCAGCCCCAGCCGAGCTCGTGCAGCCGGTCCTCGTCGATGCCGAAGTAGTGCGCCACCTCGTGGATGACGGTGACCATCACCTCGTGCACCACCTCGTCCTCGGTGTGGCACACGTCGAGGATCGCGTCGCGGTAGATGGTGATGGTGTCGGGGAGGGCGCCGCCGTAGTGGCTGTCCCGTTCGGTGAGGGCGATGCCGTGGTAGAGCCCTAGCAGGGTCGGTTCCTCGTCGTTGCGCGGTTCGACGAGCACCACGACGTTGTCGATTCCCGCGGCCAGCTGCGGCGGGATGAGGTCGAGCGCCTCCGAGACCAGCTCCTCGAAGTGAGCGGTCGTCATGGTCACAGGCACGTCAGCCCCCGGTGGACGGCAGCGGCGCCGCGCCGGGCAGCGGGGTCGGCAGGGATCGGCCCTCGGGCGCGGGCGGCGGCGGGACCGGGGCCTGCCCGTTGATGAGGATGTCGCCCTTGGCACTGCCGACGATGGTCGCGAATCCGCTGGCGTCGACCTCCTTGCCGATCGAGCAGTTGATCTTGCGGCTGCCGACGAGCCAGCTGTCGAGGTCGAGGTTGTCCCAGAACAGCGTCAGCGTCTTGTCGCGCAGCGCGTCGGGGGAGCCGAGATAGCCGTTGCTGGCCTCGGTGCAGGCGCCCTCGAGGAACTTGTCCTGGTCCTCGACGGACGGCATGCCACCGGGGAAGCGGCTGGCCAGGTCGATCACGCCGACCACCTCGAACGCGTGCGGTTGCGCGCAGTCGACGGGATCGGACGGCACGTTCTGGTTGATGCCGATACAGGTGCCGACGTTCCACACCTTCGACTGGTCCTGCTCGGCGACGCGGCCCTCGATCGGCAGCAGCGTGCCGGTGACACCGGAGAACTGCAGGCCGCAGCGGATGGTGCGTTCGCCGGCGGCCCATCCGGCCTCGCCGGGATTGATCAGGCCGACGCTGAACTTGCCCTTGGGGTCGAACCGGCCGTCCAGGTAGCTCTCGACCGCCGGCGCGCACTGTTCGTCGCGCAGTTCGGAGAAACGCAGCACACCGGGGAACTTGGAGCCCGGACCGAACTCGACACCCGGATACAGGCTGAGGTCCACGTCGGTGGCCACCTCGAACTGGTGCGCCTGCGCGCAGTCGACCTTCTCGAGGTCGCTGGCGTCGGGGCTGCTCCATGTGAGGCAGTCGCCGGTGGTGGCCGAGCCGAAGGCCTCGCCGGCGACTGCGCCGGTGGGCTGCGGGCCCACACCGCTGGTGTGAACAGGCAGTTTCTCGCCGCGGTCGAAACCGCCGGAGACGAAGATGGTGGCGATGGCGGCGATCACCGCGCCGATCGCGACGAGCGCGAGAGCACGCCTGGTCACCGGCGCGGACACGTGGCGGCGCCGCTCCGGCTTCGGTGTCGGCTGCGGAAGGTCGTCGGACATTGCCTCCATAATGCCCGCATCGGGCGCAGATGCCGAAGTTTCCGCGTAGGTTCGTCCCACATGAGTGAGGAACATCCCGGTGAGCAGGGCGGCGACCTCCCCGGCGACGTGCAGGAGTTGGCCGGCCGATTGTTCGACATGGCCCGGTCGGGTGACACGGCCACACTCGCGCATTACGTCGACGCAGGTGTGCCGGTGGACCTGACGAACGGCAGCGGCGACACACTCGCCATGCTCGCGGCGTACCACGGCCATGCCGACGCGGTGCGTGCGCTTGTCGAACGGGGTGCGGACGTGAATCGGCCAAACGACCGCGGACAGACGCCGCTGGCCGGTGCCGTGTTCAAGGGCGAGGACGCCGTGGTGGCCGCGCTCGTGGCGGCAGGAGCCGACGCCGAGTCCGGTCAGCCGTCCGCGCTCGATGCCGCACGCATGTTCGGACGCGACGATTATCTGCGGATATTGGGGCAGCACCCGGAATGAGCGCGGTGTCACCAAGTAGGGTTTGTGGTCGTGATTGACCTCAAGTTCCTTCGCGAGAACCCCGACGCCGTCCGCACCTCGCAGCGCACCCGCGGTGAAGACCCCGGTCTGGTCGACGCGCTGCTCGAGGCCGACGCATCCCGCCGCGCCGCCATCCTGGCGGGCGACACGCTGCGCGCCGAGCAGAAGGCGTTCGGCAAGAAGGTGGGGCAGGCGTCGCCCGAGGAGCGCCCGGCGCTGCTCGCGGGCTCCAAGGAACTGGCACAGAAGGTCAAGGATGCCGAGGCCGCGCAGCACGAGGCGCAGGCCGCGCTGGACGAGGCCCACCGCGCGATCTCGAACATCGTGCAGGACGGCGCCCCCGCCGGCGGCGAGGACGACTTCATCACCCTCGAGACCGTCGGCGAGATCCCGACGTTCGACTTCGAGCCCAAGGACCACCTCGAGCTCGGTGAGTCGCTGGGGCTGATCGACATGGAGCGCGGCGCCAAGGTGTCGGGCTCGCGGTTCTACTTCCTCACCGGCTTCGGCGCGATGCTCCAGCTCGGCATGCTGCAACTGGCGGCGCAGAAGGCGATGGCCAACGGGTTCACCATGATGATCCCGCCGGTGCTCGTCCGGTCCGAGATCATGCAGGGCACCGGCTTCCTCGGCCAGCACTCGGACGAGGTCTACCACCTGGCCGACGACGACCTGTATCTCGTCGGCACGTCCGAGGTTCCGCTCGCGGGCTACCACTCGGGCGAGATCCTGGACCTGTCGAACGGACCCAAGCGGTACGCCGGCTGGTCGTCGTGCTTCCGCCGCGAGGCCGGCAGCTACGGCAAGGACACCCGCGGCATCATCCGCGTCCACCAGTTCGACAAGGTGGAGATGTTCACGTACTGCAAGCCCGAGGAGGCCGACGCCGAGCACCAGCGCCTGCTTGCGTGGGAGCGCGACATGCTGGACGCGATGGGGCTCTCGTACCGGGTCATCGACGTCGCCGGCGGTGACCTGGGCTCGTCCGCGGCCCGCAAGTTCGACTGCGAGGCATGGGTTCCCACACAGCAGGCGTACCGCGAGCTCACCTCGACGTCGAACTGCACCACGTACCAGGCGCGTCGCCTCCACGTGCGTTACCGCGACGAGAACGGCAAGCCGCAGACCGCCGCGACTCTCAACGGGACCCTCGCCACCACCCGCTGGCTCGTCGCGATCCTCGAAAACCACCAGCAGGCAGACGGTTCCGTGCGTGTTCCGGCCGCCCTGGTGCCCTTCGTCGGCCGTGAGGTGCTGACCGCGCCGTAGCGCTCCACTTCTGTATTGGCCGAATGTCACATGCGTTCAGTTGGACTGAACGCATGTGACATTCGGCCGAAGTTCTCTTCGGGTTAGCGCAGGATCAGACAGGTGGTCGACGCTGTCGCCAGCAGCCGGTCCCGGTCGTCGCGGACCTCGGCGCGTGCGGTCGCGGTGGTGCGGCCGGTGTGTTCCGAAAAGCCGTGCACGCGAATGGATCCTTGTTCGGCCTTGATGCCGCGGATGTACCGGACGGTGATGTCCAGGGTGGTGTAGCCGACGCCGGCGGGCAGGGTGCTCGAGACGGAGAAGCCCATCGCGGTGTCGATCATCGTGGCGATGACGCCGCCGTGCACACTGCCGACGGCGTTGTAGTGCCACTCCGCCGGTTCGGCCGTGATCTCGACGAACCCCTCGCGGGCATCGGTGACACGGAAGCCGAGGGTGCTCGCGGTGGGATGGTGCGGGACGGTGCCGTCGACCAGGCCGCGGACGAACTCGAGTCCGCTCAGGTTCCGGTTGGCATCCGCGATCGGGGCGGGATCGTTCCAGGTATAGGTGCGCTGACGTTCGGGAGACACCCGTCAGACCGTACCCGCGGCAGTGCGGGCTCACAGCACGGTAGCGTCCGCCGTCCCGAAATCCACTTTTAGAATTCGGTTCAGAAATACCCAGCGCGATGCGCGGACGATCAATTCTTTGTTCGCCTTCGCGGGAAGATTCCCGGGCGGTGTATCGGTGAGGCCGTCGGCGTCTGCATCGAGTTCGGGCCCAAAATGGCGGGACGCGTGGCAATGGGGTTAATCCCGAGGTGAAGTTCTCGATTCTCTACCCGCCAACCCCACCTTCGTGGTACTGGACTAGTGTCCAGCGATATTGTCGCAGTTGAGGGCCATTTTCACGCATGTGTGTCCACATGGTGGATGCAGGCTTCTGTAAATCAGACGTACCGGTCGGTAACAATCAGTCCTTCAGCAAACTGGCAGCAACATTTGGACGTTTGGTCAGCAAAACCGACACATCGACGTAATCCCACCGTTATGGTGTGCGGACCTGTGCGGATTTCCCCTCCCCCATCCGCAACTTCTGCAAAGGAAGCATGTATGCAAAATTCGAGAGTCAGGCGCTGTGTCGTGCCACTCACAGGCACAGCGCTCGTCGCCGGGACGCTCCTGATCGGGAGTCCGGCATCTGCTCAGACCACCACGCTGCCGTTCAAGAACGCCTGCCAGGCGAGTGCCGTTCTAACCGTGCACAAGGAAGCCGACACCGGGATGACCGTGGATGCTCCGGCCGCCGTGGAGCCGGGCGAGACGTTCACTTACCGGATCCAACCGGCAGGGTCTTCCTTCCCGAACAGTGAATCGGGCGCCACGACGACCAACATCTCCCGGCTGAAGATCGATTATGAGCTTCCGGACAATGCCACTTTCGTGAGCGCAGAGGTGGTTGTCGATACCGCTATCAACCTGGATGGCGTTGCACCGGGTGTCTTGCGAGTGAACGAGTCAGGCAACCCTGACCCGGCGGGCAACCTCCTGCGTCTATCCGGCAACAACCAAACGATCGCGAACGGTCCCAGCACCAGCACCAACGGTGAGGGCGGCATCCGTGCGCCCAAGCTGAAGAAGGACCTCAACGGTAACGGGACCAGCGGCGACAGTTGGTTCCGCCTGCCCGCGATCGATGTCACCGTGACGGCCGGAGCGCCCGGTATCATCACCCCGAAGGTCCGGACAGCCGGGGCTGCCGGCAACTACAACGCCAACGAGAACTACTACACGTTCTTGCCGCGGGCGACCTTCTGGGGCAGCACGCAGTGGGCTCCGACGCGATGCTCTCCGCGCAATAACCAGAGCTCGGCACTCAACGGAGGCGCAGGTCCACTGGCCACGATCAATGTTGCGGCACCGCAGGAGTCGACCACCACGACCCTGGCCGCTCCGGCGACCGCGGAGACCGGCACTCCGGTCACGCTGACGGCCACCGTCGCGCCCAACAACGCGACGGGTTCGGTGCAGTTCCAGGACAACGGCACCGACATCGGTTCCCCGGTGGTGGTGTCGGGCGGCTCGGCCAGCCTGGATCACACGTTCACGGCCGCTGGTTCGCACTCGGTGACGGCGGTGTTCACCGCGACGGGTAGCTTCACCGGTTCCACGTCGGCGGCTTCGACCGTGACCGTGTCGGATCCGACCCCGGTCGACGTCGAGACGGCCCTGGGCTTGACGGTTCCGCAGACCGCGGAGACCGGCACGGCCGTGGATCTGACTGCCAACGTGACCCCCGCGAACGCGCAGGGCACCGTGCAGTTCAAGGACAACGGCAACAACATCGGTACTCCGGTGACGGTGGCGGCCGGTGCGGCGACGTTGTCGCACGCGTTCACCACGGCTGGTGCGCGCTCGATCACCGCAGAGTTCACCGGTGCGTCCGGGTTCACGGGTTCGACCGCGGGTGCGCAGACCGTGACCGTGTCCGACCCGGTCGTTCCGGATGTCGAGACCACGACGACGGTGTCGGCGCCGACCGACGCAGCGACTGGCACCGAGGTGACGCTCTCCGCGACTGTCGCCCCGCAGAATGCCTCCGGCACGGTGCAGTTCACTGCCAACGGCAACAACATCGGCTCGCCGGTGACGGTGTCGAATGGCGAGGCCACGCTGCAGTACACGTTCGATACTGCCGGGACGGTCGCGGTCGGCGCGGCATTCACCGGTGACGCCGGATTCGCGTCGTCGACGGCACAGACCAAAAACGTCACTGTGACGGATCCGGTCACCGCGACGACAACTGAGCTCACGGTCCCGCAGGCCGCGGAAACGGGCGAGGCCGTGGACCTCACGGCGACCGTCGCTCCGCAGAATGCGGTCGGTTCGGTGCAGTTCCAGGACAACGGCACCGACATCGGCCAGCCGGTGGCGGTGTCGAACGGCGTTGCGACGCTGTCGCATCAGTTCACCTCGGCCGGTTCGCACAGCATCACGGCCACCTTCACCGGTGGAGCGGGATTCGCGGGCTCGACCGCGGGTGCGCAGACCGTGACGGTCACCGATCCGGCGGTTCCGGACACGGAGACCACCACCACCGTGACGGCTCCGAGTACCGCTGAGACGGGCGCTTCGGTGACGTTGTCGGCTGCGGTTGCTCCGGTTCCGACCGGCGGCACGGTGCAGTTCAAGGTCGCCGGCAACAATGTCGGTGCTGCCGTGAACGTGGACGGCACCGGGAATGCAAGCATGCCGTACACCTTCAACGCAGAGGGTTCGTATGCCGTGACTGCGGTGTACTCGGGTACCACCGGGTTCGCGAGTTCGACGGCGGTGGCTCAGAACGTCACGGTTTCGGATCCGGCTCCGTCGGATGTGGAGACGACGCTGGGCGTGACGGTTCCGGCTACGGCGGAGACTGGCGAGGCCACTGATCTGACGGCGACGGTTACGCCGGCGAATGCCGCTGGCACGGTGCAGTTCTCGGTGAACGGCACTGCTGTCGGTGCTCCGGTGGCGGTGTCGGGTGGTACGGCGACTTACTCCCACACGTTTGCTGCCGCGGGCTCGTTCGATGTGACGGCTGCGTTCACCGGTGCGGCCGGGTTCCTGAACTCTGCTGCCACCGCACAGACGGTCACGGTTTCGGATCCGACTCCCTCGGATGTGGAGACAGCTCTGGGTGTGACGGTTGCGCCTACGGCGGAGACTGGCGAGGCCACTGATCTGACGGCGACGGTTACGCCGGCGAATGCCTCTGGCACGGTGCAGTTCTCGGTGAACGGCACTGCTGTCGGTGCTCCGGTGGCGGTGTCGGGTGGTACGGCAACGTACTCCCACACGTTTGCTGCCGCGGGCTCGTTCGACGTGACGGCAGAGTTCACCGGTGCTACCGGGTTCCAGAACTCTGTCGCCACCGCACAGTCCGTGACCGTCTCCGATCCCACTCCGGTGGAGGTGAACACCGCGACGATGCTGAACGTCCCGGGCAACGCCAAGACCGGTGAGTCGGAGGAGCTGTTCGCAACGGTGTACGACTCAGTGACGGCGGAGGTCGTCCCGAGCGGTGGCACCGTCGAGTTCTTCGACGGCGCAACGTCGATCGGGTCGGCTCCGGTGGAAGACGGTGTCGCCAAGCTGGCGCACACCTTCACGACCGCGGGCACGCACACCATCACGGCGACGTTCAGTGGCGCAACCGGTTTCGCCGGTTCCACCGCCGAGGCGAAGCAGGTCGTGGTGACGGTGCCGACTGCGGTCGACGTCGAGACGGCCACCGTGGTGACGGTGCCGGCAAACGCGACGGCCGGAACCTCGGTGCAGTTGTCGGCACAGGTGACCGGTGCGGGTGACGTGCCCGTCAACGGTACAGTCCAGTTCTTCGACGGGGCCAACCCGATCGGGGACGCGGTGACCGTGGTCAACGGCACGGCGGTTCTGAACCACACCTTCACCACGTCGGGTGCGCACAGCATCCGCGCGGAGTTCAACGGCGGCCAGGGCATCGCGAACTCGACCTCGGGTTCGCAGACCGTCCAGGTCTCCGGCGGCAACCCGAGCGGAAGCTTGGGCAGCCTGAGCGGACTCTTCGGCGGCCTCCTGGGCAACCTGCGATTCGGCTCGTAAGTAGTACCTGACGGCCCGGGCGAGGTCTCGTCTCCCTACGGAGACGGGACCTCGCCCGAGGTCGTTTGCATCAGAAACGACTGTCGGCGAACGGAAGATGTTCCTGGACGGTTGACCAGAAACGATTCTGCAGCGACCGAGCAGCGGTTACGCTGCAGTCCGGCTAACGTCGACATTCTTTGCAAACCGCTGCGTCGGGGAAGCGCATACCTGAGGGAGGATTCAGTGGGTTTGTCATCCTTGCGGCGGCTCGCTACACCCGTCATCGCGGGCGTGGCTGCGGTCGGACTCCTGATCGCGGGAGGCGGCCCGGCCTTCGCCGCGATCCACCGCCGGCCAGTAACCAGGGTTCGTCCGACAACGTCAAGTACAAGAAGGAAGTGATCGGCAACAACGTAGTCCACCGGGGCGACACGGTCACGTACAAGAGCACCATCTGGGTGGACAGCGGTGTGGAGCGCTACATTCCGATGTTTCGGGATGTGCCGCCCGCTGGTTTCGCACTCGTGTCCGGAAGCGCCAAGGTGACCTACCTGGGTGCCACGAACAAGGCCACCTTCACCAATGAATCGGACGGCGGTGTCACTGCGAGGTGCAGCGGCAGTGGCTGCAACTTCTTCGGCAACGGGTTCATCGTCAAGAGCGGACAGAACGTCACGCTCGAGACCAGCTACCGGGTGCCGGACACCTTCGCCTTCGGAACCTACGACAGCGGTGTGCTGCTGGACGTGTGGGCCTTCAACGGAAACCCTAAGGGTGCCAATCCGTTCGACGTGAAGGTTAGGGTCGAGGAGATTGCAACGACCATCGCACTCCAGGCGCCGACATCCGCGACGACGGGGCAGTCGGTGCCGCTGACAGCGACCGTGACCCCCACCAATGCGACCGGCCAGGTGCAGTTCAAGGACGGCGGTGTGAACATCGGTTCGCCGGTGACACCGGTGAACGGTGTGGCCACGCTGTCCCATCCGTTCGACTCGGCCGGTGCACACAGCGTCACCGCGGAGTTCGTCCCCGGCGCCGGCTACTTCGGGTCGACCTCGGCCGCGCAGTCCATCTCGGTGGCGGATCCTGATGTGGCGACGTCGTTGTCGTTGACGGTTCCGGGTTCGGCGCAGACCGGGACCGAGGTTGATCTGACG
The DNA here is from genome assembly GCF_058797375.1 of Prescottella sp. GW823-FHT02E09. Classification (NCBI taxonomy): domain Bacteria; kingdom Bacillati; phylum Actinomycetota; class Actinomycetes; order Mycobacteriales; family Nocardiaceae; genus Rhodococcus; species Prescottella sp. GW823-FHT02E09. Next base: position 40,525 of record NZ_JBXAJP010000004.1, on the reverse strand, counting down.
GCGACGGTGACACCGTCCAGCGCGCAGGGTTCGGTGCAGTTCAAGGACAACGGGGCGAGTATCGGTTCGCCGGTGGCGGTGTCGGGTGGTTCGGCGACGTTGCCGCATACGTTCACGGCGGCGGGTGCGCACAGCGTCACGGCTGACTTCATCGCGAGCTCCGGTTTCGTGAGTTCGTCGGCTGCGGCGCAGTCGGTGACGGTGACCGATCCTGATGTGACGACGTCGCTGTCGTTGACGGTTCCGGGTTCGGCGCAGACCGGTGCTGAGGTTGATCTGACGGCGACGGTGTCTCCATCGAATGCTGCTGGCACGGTGCAGTTCAAGGACAACGGGACGGATATCGGTTCGCCGGTGACGGTGTCGGGTGGTTCGGCGACCCTGCTGCATACGTTCGCTGCGGCGGGTGCGCACAGCATCACCGCGGACTTCATCGCCGGCTCCGGTTTCGTGAACTCGTCGGCGTCGGCGCAGTCGGTGACGGTGACCGATCCTGATGTGGCGACGTCTCTGACGGTTGGTGTTCCGGCTGCTGCGGAGACTGGTGCCGCGGTGGATCTGATGGCGACGGTGTCTCCGTCGGATGCTGCTGGCACGGTGCAGTTCTCGGTGAACGGCACTGCGGTTGGTGGCCCGGTGACGGTGTCGGATGGTACGGCGACATACGCGCACACGTTCAATGCCGCTGACACGTACGCGGTGACAGCGGAGTTCACCGGTGCTGCCGGGTACACGAACTCGTCGGCCACGGCGCAGTCGGTGACGGTCACCGATCCTGATGTGATCACGTCTCTGACGGTGGCTGTTCCGGCTGCTGCGGAGACCGGTTCGTCGGTGGATCTGACGGCGACGGTGTCTCCGTCGGATGCTGCAGGCACGGTGCAGTTCTCGGTGAACGGCACTGCGGTCGGTGGCCCGGTGACGGTGTCGGGTGGTTTGGCGACGTTGCCGCATACGTTCGCGGCGGCGGGTGCGCACAGCGTCACGGCCGAGTTCATCGCGGGTCCCGGTTTCGTGAGTTCGTCGGCTGCGGCGCAGTCGGTGACGGTGACCGATCCTGATGTGACGACGTCTCTGACGGTTGCTGTTCCGGCCGCGGCTCAGACGGGTGCCGAGGTGAGTCTGTCAGCGACGGTGTCGCCGACCAATGCTGAAGGTTCGGTGCAGTTCAAGGTTGATGGTGTGAACGTCGGTGCACCGCAGACGGTGTCGGGTGGCGCGGCGAGCATGCCGTACACGTTCAACGCGTCTGGTACCTATTCGGTGACGGCGGAGTTCACCGGCGCTGCCGGGTTCACGAGCTCGACTGCCACGGCGCAGAACGTCACGGTGTCCGATCCTGCTCCGGTCGACGTACCGACGGTGACGCTGCTGGGCGTTCCGGGTTCCGCGACGACGGGCGTGGAGACCACACTGTCGGCGACGGTGCAGGCGCAGTCCGGGGCAGCTGTCCCGACGGGCACGGTGCAGTTCCTCGTCGACGGTGTGAATATCGGCGCACCGGTGGCGCTCGTGAACGGTTCCGCTTCGCTCGCACACACGTTCGCCACCGCAGCGACACATCAGATCACCGCGGTCTTCACGCCTGACTCCGGCTTCGCCGGGTCCGAGTCGACGGCGCGCCCGATCGTGGTTTCCGCGCCGAATCCTGTGGACGTCCAGACGTCGGTGGTCATGACGTCGGCATCGTCCACGTCCGCCGGCACGCCGTTCACGTTGAAGGCCCAGGTGATCGGTGCCCAGTCGGCGCCGGGCACCGTGCAGTTCTTCGACGGCGGCGTCGAGATCGGTCAGCCGGTGCCGGTGGTGGGCGGGTTCGCGGAGGTCGCGCATACCTTCACCCAGACGGGCCCGCATCAGATTCGCGCGGTCTACTCGGGTGGTCCGGGTGTCGCGGGTTCGGCGTCCCAGGTGCAGGTGCTCGATGTCACCGAGTCCGGTAACGGCACAGGCAGCTTCGGGTCGCTGGGGACGGGGTCCCTCGGCAGCCTGAGCGGGCTGCGGTTCGGGTCCTGACACCTCGCGACTGACGCAGACTGTGGCCCCCGGACCCTAGGGTCCGGGGGCCACAGTCGTTTCACCGGCCGAATCCGTCGTTCGATCCTGATCTGGACGTTCGTCCGGTAGAGTTCGAGCCGCATTTCAGACGCGGAGTCGGGCTGCGGTTGGTTGCAGGGGGTGGCATGGGCCCTGCAACGCGCCCCGGACTCGATCCCCTCAGCGCGATGTCCCAGGTCAGACCTGATCCGTTGAGTTGGCGGCCGTCGAGTCGTCGTCGAGAGGGAAGTGCATGGTTGGCAGGGGACTTCGTCGAATAGTCGGCGGAATTAGCGCTTTCGCATTGTCCGCGGGGTTCGTGGCGACAGTCGGTGTGGGGGCAGTCGGTGCCGCGCCGGCGTCGGTGAACTGGCAGGACGGCAACAGCAAGTTCACTCGCACGGTCAGCAACGCCACCCCATCTGTTGGGGAGACCGTCACGGTGTCCACGAAGTTCGAACGCGCCGGTGGCGGGGTCGAGTGGCTCTGGGCAGTGAAGGACATCCACCCGCCGTGCCTGACATATGTCAGTGGAAACACCTCGAACCCGCAGGTCGCTGCCGACTACGTCCGGGTGTCGGGGAACTGGCCGGTGTATCCGAACATCAGCCCGAAGTCGCAGACGTTCGAATTCAAATACCTGGTGGGCGCGAACTGTGCCCGTGCCACTCCGTTGATGACGACGATGCACTACTCGGGCGGACTGGGCGATGGCACCTATTCGGACAAGGGGCCGACGATCACCGTCGCGAAGGATGCCACCACCACGACGTTGGCCGCGGTGCCCAATCCGATTGGGACGGGGCAGGCGGTCACGCTGAGCGGCACGGTGACCGGCGCCACGCAAGGCAGCACGATCGAATTCTACGACGGTGCAACAAAGCTCGGTGAAGGCCAGTCGAATGCGGCGGGCGTCGCGACCTATGTGTGGACGCCGACGACGGCGGGTGCCCGGAGCCTGTCGGCGAAGTTTCCGGGCACGGCGATCGCGGCCTCGTCGCAGTCGGCCACCCAGAACGTCCAGGTGAACGCTCCCGTCGCCACCAGCGCCGCCTTGTCTGTCCCAGGAACTGCCGTGACCGGCACTCCGGTGACACTGTCGGTGGCGATGACACCGTCGAACGCGTCCGGCACGGTGCAGTTCAAGGACAACGGCGCGAACATTGGTTCGGCGGTTGCCGTGGTCAACGGTGTTGCCACTCTGCCGCATACGTTCACTGCTGCGGGTGCGCATAGCATCACTGCCGAGTTCATCGCCGGCTCCGGTTTCGTGAATTCGTCGGCGTCGGCGCAGTCCATCTCGGTGACCGATCCGGATGTGACCACCTCGTTGACGCTGGCCGCTCCAACTTCCGCTGAGACCGGTTCGTCGGTGGATCTCACGGCGACGGTGACACCGTCCGGCGCGCAGGGTTCGGTGCAGTTCAAGGACAACGGGGCGAGTATCGGTTCGCCGGTGACGGTGTCGGGTGGCTCGGCGACGTTGCCGCATACGTTCACTGCGGCGGGTGCGCACAGCATCACCGCTGACTTCATTGCCGGTCCCGGGTTCGTGAATTCGTCGGCTGCGGCGCAGTCGGTGACGGTCACTGATCCTGATGTGACCACGTCGTTGACGGTGGCTGTTCCGGCAGCGGCTCAGACGGGTGCCGAGGTGAGTCTGTCGGCGACGGTGTCGCCGGCGAATGCCGCTGGCACGGTGCAGTTCTCGGTGAATGGTGCTCCGGTGGGTGCGGCGGTTCCGGTTGTGGGTGGCACGGCGACGTTGCCGCACACGTTCGGTGCTGCTGGTTCGTACTCGGTGACTGCTGAGTTCACCGGGGCTACCGGTTTCACGAACTCGTCGGCCACGGCGCAGAACGTCACGGTCACCGATCCCGATCAGGAGACGTCGTTGTCGTTGACGGTTCCGGGTTCCGCGCAGACCGGTGCGGAGGTTGATCTCACGGCAACGGTGACTCCGTCGAATGCGTCCGGCACGGTGCAGTTCAAGGACAACGGCGCGAACATTGGTTCGGCGGTTGCCGTGGTCAACGGTGTTGCCACTCTGCCGCATACGTTCACTGCTGCGGGTGCGCATAGCATCACTGCCGAGTTCATCGCCGGTCCCGGTTTCGTGAATTCGTCGGCTGCGGCGCAGTCGGTGACGGTGACCGATCCTGATGTGGCGACGTCTCTGACGGTGGCTGTTCCGGCCTCGGCTCAGACGGGTGCCGAGGTGAGCCTGTCGGCGTCGGTGTCGCCGTCGAACGCGCAGGGTTCGGTGCAGTTCAAGGTTGATGGTGTGAACGTCGGTGCACCGCAGACGGTGTCGGGTGGTTCGGCGAGCATGCCGTACACGTTCAATGCGGCTGATATCTATGCGGTGACGGCGGAGTTCACCGGTGCTGCCGGTTTCACGAGCTCGACTGCCACGGCGCAGAACGTCACGGTCACCGATCCTGATGTGGAGACGTCGTTGTCGTTGACGGTTCCGGGTTCCGCGCAGACCGGGTCCGCGGTGGATCTGTCGGCGACGGTGACTCCGTCGAATGCGTCCGGCACGGTGCAGTTCAAGGACAACGGCACGAACATCGGTTCGCCGGTGACGGTGTCGGGTGGTTTGGCGACGTTGCCGCATACGTTCGCGGCGGCGGGTGCGCACAGCATCACCGCTGACTTCATTGCCGGTCCCGGGTTCGTGAACTCGTCGGCTGCGGCGCAGTCGGTGACGGTCACTGATCCTGATGTGGCGACGTCTCTGATGGTTGGTGTTCCGGCTTCCGCTGAGACCGGTTCGTCGGTGGATCTGTCGGCGTCGGTGTCGCCGTCGAACGCGCAGGGTTCGGTGCAGTTCTCGGTGAATGGTGCTCCGGTGGGTGCGGCGGTTCCGGTTGTGGGTGGCACGGCGACGTTGCCGCACACGTTCGGTGCTGCTGGTTCGTACTCGGTGACTGCTGAGTTCACCGGGGCTACCGGGTTCGCGGGTTCGGCCGCGTCGGCGCAGTCGGTTGCGGTGACCGATCCTGATGTGGCGACGTCTCTGACGGTGGCTGTTCCGGCCTCGGCTCAGACGGGTGCCGAGGTGAGCCTGTCGGCGACGGTGTCGCCGTCGAACGCGCAGGGCACGGTGCAGTTCAAGGTTGATGGTATGAACGTCGGTGCACCGCAGACAGTGTCGGGTGGTTCGGCGAGCATGCCGTACACGTTCAATGCGGCTGATACCTATGCGGTGACGGCGGAGTTCACCGGTGCTGCCGGTTTCACGAGCTCGACTGCCACGGCGCAGAACGTCACGGTCACCGATCCTGATGTGGAGACGTCGTTGTCGTTGACGGTTCCGGGTTCCGCGCAGACCGGGTCCGCGGTGGATCTGTCGGCGACGGTGACTCCGTCGAATGCGTCCGGCACGGTGCAGTTCAAGGACAACGGCACGAACATCGGTTCGCCGGTGACGGTGTCGGGTGGTTTGGCGACGTTGCCGCATACGTTCACGGCGGCGGGTGCGCACAGCATCACCGCTGACTTCATTGCCGGTCCCGGGTTCGTGAACTCGTCGGCTGCGGCGCAGTCGGTGACGGTCACTGATCCTGATGTGGCGACGTCTCTGATGGTTGGTGTTCCGGCTTCCGCTGAGACCGGTTCGTCGGTGGATCTGACGGCGACGGTGTCCCCGTCGAATGCGCAGGGCACGGTGCAGTTCAAGGTTGATGGTGTGAACGTCGGTGCACCGCAGACGGTGTCGGGTGGTTCGGCGAGCATGCCGTACACGTTCGGTGCTGCTGGTTCGTACTCGGTGACTGCTGAGTTCACCGGGGCTGCCGGGTACACGAGCTCGTCGGCCACGGCGCAGAACGTCACGGTGTCCGATCCCGCTCCGGTCGATGTCGGGACGATGACCGTCGTGGGCTCCCCGGACACGGCGGTCGTGGGCGTCGGGGCGGTTCTCTCGGCGACGGTGCAGGCGCAGTCCGGCACGGCTGTGCCGGCCGGCACGGTGCAGTTCCGGGATGGCGGCGTCGAGGTCGGCTCGCCGGTGGTGCTGGAGAACGGGGCGGCAACGCTCGAGCACACCTTCACCACGGTGGGCACGCATCAGATCACGGCTGAGTTCATTCCGGGCGTCGGATTCGCGGCGTCGACGTCGGCGCCGCATCCGGTCGAGGTGTCCGCACCGAATCCGACCGACGTGACGTCGACGGTCGCGATCACGTCGTCGCAATCCGCGACGGCGGGTAGCGCGTTCACGCTGACCGCTCAGGTGGGCGGTGCGCCGACACTGCCGGGCACGGTCCAGTTCTTCGACGGCGGTGTCGAGATCGGACAGCCAGTGCAGCTGGTGAACGGTGTCGCCGAACTGGTGCACACCTTCACCCAGACCGGGTCGCACCAGATCTACGCGGTGTACTCGGGCGGGCCGGGCGTGCAGGGGTCCACGTCGGAGGTGCAGACGCTGGACGTCGCCGAGTCCGGCGACGGTACAGGTGGCACGGGGTCGTCGGGTTCTCTCGGCAGCCTGAGCGGCCTGCGGTTCGGTTCCTGAGTCCGTAGTTCCTGAACGTGTGGCCCCTTGCCCGGAATCGGGCAGGGGGCCACACGGCATTTGGGGGCGGATAGTTCCTTGCTTCGCGCAGCGAAACAGCTGCACGTCGAGCTAATTGAACGTTTGACCTAGAAAACTGACACACGTTCCAGTTGGAGGGTCTATCCTTCCGGCTCGGGAGCTCAGCAACCGCGGCGCCCTTCGACTGTTTGTTCAGGGAGTTTGATGAGTTCCTCGCTACGGAGGCGCTGCGCTGTCGCGTTTGCCGGGTCCGTGTTGCTGTCCGGGCCTTTGCTGATCGTCCAGCCGGCGACGGCCGCGACGTCCACGGTCGAGTTCACCACCACGTGCCGGGCCTCGGCCACGATCAACGTGACCAAGACTCCCGCCGCCTCGGTGACGGTGACGGGCCCCGCGACGGTCGCGCCGGGTGAGACGTTCACCTTCCGCATGCAGACGAACGCGCAGTCGTTCCCCGACTCCGATTCGGGTGCGTCGACGACGAACCTGTCGCGGCTCAAGAACGACTTCGAGGTCCCCTCCAACGCGACGTTCGTCAGTGCGTCGATCGTGGCGAACTCGGCCGTCAACATCTCGGGCGTTGCGCCGAGCGTCATCCGGGTCAACGACGGCGGCACCGAGGATCCGAACGGCACGATTCTCCGGATCTCCGGCGGCAACCAGGTCATCGGCAACGGTGCCTCCAACAGTGGCAACAGCGAGGGTGGCATTCTGGCCCCCAAGCTGAAGAAGAACATCGACGGCAGCAACAACGGCAGCGGGGACTCCTGGTTCCGGATGCCGGCGATCGACGTGACGATGGTGGCGGGGCAGTCCGGCGTCATTCAGCCGAAGATCCGCACGAGCGGTGACGCGGGCAGCTTCAACAACGACAGGAACTTCAGTACTCAGCTCGCCCGGGCCACGTTCTGGGGCAGCACACAGTGGGCGCCTACACGGTGCAGCCCGCGCAACGGGGAATCCAGCGGGCTGAACGCCGGCGCCGGCCCGCTGGCGACCATCCGGGTCGCCGTGCCGGACGCCGCCACCACGACGACGCTGACGGTGCCCGACACCGCCGCGACCGGTTCGGCAGTCCAGTTGTCTGCCACGGTCTCGCCCGCGGGGGCGTCGGGAACCGTGCAGTTCAAGGACAACGGGAGTGCCCTCGGGTCGCCGGTGCCGGTCGACAACGGTAGGGCGGTTCTGTCGTACGCGTTCGGCTCGCTGGGCACTCGCAGTATCACCGCCGAGTTCACGGGCGCATCGGGATTCGCGTCGTCCACGTCGGAGGCTCGAACCGTGACGGTCACGCCGCCGGTGACCGCGACGACGACGGCGGTCACGGTGCCGCCCAACGCCACCACCGGACTCGCTGTGGAACTCGTGGCTGCAGTGACGCCGCCCGGCGCGTCGGGAACGGTGCAGTTCAAGGACAACGGCAACGCCATCGGAGAGCCGGTTCAGGTGGCCGGTGGGATCGCGAGGCTGTCGCACACCTTCACCACGACCGGTGCGCACGGCATCAGTGCCAGCTTCTCGGGTGGTTCCGGCTTCTCGGCGTCGATGTCGGGCAACCGGACGGTGACGGTGTCCGAGCCGATGCCGGACGCGGTCGCGACCACCACCGTCGTCACCGCACCCGCGACGGCGGAGGTCGGCACGGAAGTGACGATCTCGGCGACCGTGTCCCCGACGCCCGCCGACGGCACCGTGCAGTTCCGTGACGGTGCCACCGATCTCGGTTCACCCGTGCTCGTGTCGGACGGTGTCGCGACGCTCGCGCACACGTTCACGCGCGGTGGGTCGCACCCGATCACCGCGGTGTACAGCGGCGGTGTGGGTTCTCTCGGATCCAGCGCCTCTCCGGTGAGCGTCGCCGTGACGGCGTCGAACATCGGGACCGTGACGTTGCTCAACGCTCCCGGTGAGGCCAAGGCAGGCGCGCCGATCGAACTGTGGGCCACGGTCTTCGAACTCCCCGACGGCATCGAGGTCTCGAACGGTGGCACGGTGCAGTTCCGGGACGGCGCTACGAATATCGGCTCGCCGGTGCCGGTCGTGGGCGGAACCGCCATGCTGGTGCACACGTTCGACGCCACCGGCACGCATGCGGTCTCGGCCGTCTACAGCGGGGCGGGCGCCTACGGCACCTCCACCACCGACGCTCAGGACATCAACGTCACCGCGGCTGCCGTGACCGATCTGGCGACGGCCGTCGAGTTGGGCATCCCGGCGTCGGGCACGGTCGGGAGCCCGGTGACCCTGACCGCACGCGTGATCGCTCCGCGGACCCCGCACGGCACCGTGCAGTTCTTCGACGGCGACAAGCCGCTCGGTGAGGCCGTGGACCTGGCGGACGGTCGCGCGAGCCTCACGCACACCTTCACCGGGACCGGCTCCCACACGGTCACAGCGAAGTACAGCGGCGCGGAGGGATTCATCGCCGCCACGTCGACTTCCGGAATTCTGACGGTCACCGAAGCCGGCGGCACCCCCGGCGGCGGCAGCATCGACATTCCGACCTTCGGCTCGTGAGCGGAAGCGAAACGATGCGCGAGCGAATGACGAAAATGACTATGGGGTACCAGGAACGGGAGATTGGCATGTCGAGTAGGACCAAGCGGAGGTTACTTGCCGCCGCGGGTGTGGCTGCGCTGTCGGCCGGACTCACCATCGCCCTGGGCGCGGGTACGGCCGGCGCCGCGTCGGGCACGGTGACGTGGACCGACGGCGGCAGCAAGTTCACGCGTACGGTGAGCAACACGACGCCGAACGAGGGTGAACTGATCACCGTGTCGACAAAGTTCGAGCGCACCAGCACTCCGGTCGAGTACATCCAGGCCGTGAAGGACATCCACCCGACCTGCATGACGTATGTCAGTGGAAACACTTCCAATCCGGAGACCGCGGCGGACTACACCCGTGTGACGGGGAGCTGGCCGGTGTATCCGCACATCAGCCCGAAGTCCCAGACGTTCGAGTTCACCTATCGGGTGGGCGCGGACTGTGCGCGTGGTGTGCCGTTGATGACGGCGATGCACTACAGCGGCTCGTTGGGGTCGGGGGAGTACAACGACAGGGGCCCGTCGATCTCGGTCGCCAAGAACACCACCACGACGGTGTTGGCTTCGGTGCAGGGTGCGCAGGTAGGGAAGTCGGTGACGATCAGTGCAACGGTGACCGGCGGCGCGGAGGGCAACCCGGTCGACTTCTACGACGGTGGGGCGAAGGTTGGCACGGGCCAGCTGAACGCGTCGGGTGTGGCCAGCTTCGTGTGGTCGCCGTCGACGGCGGGGACGCGGTCGGTGCAGGCGAAGTTCGCCGGCACGCCGTTCGCGAACGGATCCGAGTCGGCGACACAGTCGGTGTCCGTCGCCGAGGCGGACGTCCCGACCACCACGACGGTGAGCGTCCCGTCGAGTGCCCTCACCGGCACCGCCGTGGACCTCATCGCGGAGATCTCACCCGGTTCAGCATCCGGCACGGTGCAGTTCAAGGACGGCAACACGAACCTCGGTGAGCCGGTTCCGGTCACCGACGGTGCAGCCCGGCTGAGTCACAAGTTCACCTCGGTGGGCACGCATCCGATCACTGCGGCGTTCACCGGCACCGGATTCGTTTCGTCCGTCTCTGCGCCGCAGATGGTTTCGGTCACCGATCCGGAGTTGGTCACCGCGACGACGGTCACCGCGCCGTCGGCTGCTCAGACCGGTGTCGAGGCGTCGCTGTCGGCGTCGGTCAGCCCGAAGCCGACCGGTGGAACCGTGCAGTTCAAGGACGGCAACACTGCCATCGGCGGTCCCATCGCCGTCGTGGACGGCATCGCGACGCTCGACCATGCCTTCACGTCCGTCGGCAGCCACCGAGTCACCGCGACCTACTCGGGTGCAGCGGGATTCGAGCCGTCGACGTCGTCGCCGCAGTCCGTCTCGGTGACCGATCCCGTCGTGTCGCCCCGCGGAACGGTGACGTTGCTCAGCGTGCCCGGCGAGGCCAAGAGCGGCGTCGTCACCGATCTCTGGGCAACCGTCCGGACGTCGGCCGGTGTTGCCGTCGACGGCGGCACGGTCCAGTTCCGTGACGGCGGAGCCGATCTCGGCGCCCCGATCGCGGTGACCGACGGTGTGGTTCGACTGCCGCACACGTTCGGCAGCATTGGTGCACATGCGATCTCCGCGGTGTTCTCCGGTGTTCCGGCGCTCGACGGGTCGACGGCTGTCACGCGGATGGTGAACGTCACGGCGCCGGCGCCGACCGACACCGACACCGCGACGGCGTTGACGGTTCCGGCCACCGCTGCCGCCGGCAGCACGGTCCGGTTGTGGGCCTCGGTCGTGTCGTCGGGACCCGTCGACGGAACCGTGCAGTTCTTCGACGGTGACGCACCGATCGGGGAAGCCGTCGACCTGATCGACGGTGTCGCGACGCTCGATCACGCGTTCGCCACCTCGGGCGCCCACCGGATCACCGCGGTCTACTCCGGTGCGGCGGGCCTGAAGGGTTCGTCGTCGGACGTGCGCGTCGTCGAGATCACGTCCACCGAAACGACGCCCGGCGGCAACACCGGGACCGGCAGTCTCGCGGGACTTCCGTTCGGTTCCTGATCGGATCCACGGATCGGGGGCCCGGCTAGCGCCGGCCCCCCGATCCGTGTGTTGCCGTTACCAGCTCGGCCTCGAGCGCGCGTCTTGTACAGTGACTCGCGTTTCGTGCGCCGGCCCTCCCTGGAGGATCTGAGAGGAGCCACGCCGCTGCGCTTCGGGCTCTGATTCACGGCTGCGCGGCAAGTGCGATTTCGCCGATTTCCGATTACAACTGGACGTTCGTCCTATATTCTTTGGGCTGCTCATCTGTCGTGCCGCGGCAGAGACTCGGATGGGCGGTCGCGGGGGCGGCTGATGTGACCAGTAAACGTTTGACTGTGCTGCGGATTCACCAATCCCTCCGCACGGTCCATCGGAAGGAAGTTGAAGATGGCCCGATCATCGATTCGTGGCATCGTCACGAGAGTCACGGCGGGTGCTGTGCTTCTCGCTGCCGTCGGACTCGGCCAAGCTGTCGCAGGCCAGACCGTGGCCGCGGCCGATCCAGGCCCGCGTGACAGCGCGTCGCAGACGGTGACGAACGACAACATCACCGCCACGAAGACGGTCACCCCGGCGACCGCGTACCGCGGCGACGACGTCACCGTGAAGATCCGCCTCGAATCGAGCGGAGTCGACCGCTACCTTCGCGAGTTCACCGACTACGCCCCGGCGGGCTACGAACTGCGGTCGGTGACTGCGAAGGTGTGGCGCAGCGGCCCGACTCTGGGTGACTGGAACAAGGGCGGCCAGTACGACGGCACCCCGACCCAGGACGCGAACGGCGCCGTCAAGCTGTCGTGGCTCGGTGGCGGCGACTGCGTCGGTGCCGCGTGCAAGCTCGTGCTGATCGACAAGGGCGCCGATCTGACGTTCACCTACAAGGTGCGCAACGACGCACAGGTCGGGCCCCGCACGGCGGGCATGTCGATGAACGTCTACGCCTTCTCCGGAACCCAGATCTGGAACCCGATGACGGGCCTGAATCTGTCCGTCACCGAGCCGGCGGTGGCGACCACCACCACGGTCACGGTCTCGCCGGTGGCCAAGGTGGGGGCGACGGTGCCGCTGACCGCATCGGTCAACCCGGGTGACGCGACCGGATCGGTCCAGTTCAAGGAGAACGGCGCCGACATCGGTTCGCCGGTCGCAGTGACCAACGGCGTGGCCACGCTCGATCACGTATTCAACAACCAGGGAACCCGTTCGATCAGCGCGAGCTTCCTCGGGTCGGGCCCGTACGCGGACTCGCATGGTGCCGCGAAGAACGTCGCAGTCACCGTCCCCGGGCCCAACGATCAGGACACCACGACGGTCATGACGTCGCCTTCGAGCGCTGTGACCGGCACCGCGGTGAACCTGTCGGCACAGATCTCCGGCGCGACCGAGTTCCCCGGAACGGTCCAGTTCTACGACAACAACGCGCCGATCGGTGGCCCGGTCACGGTGGACGCCTCCGGCGTGGCCGTCCTGAGTCACACGTTCACGGCTGCCGGCCCGCACAACATCGCCGCGGTCTACTCCGGTGGTACCGGTGTGAACGGCTCGGTCGCCACAGAGCAGACAGTCAACGTCACCAACCCGGACCCGGGTCCGGGCACGGGTGGCACCGGGTCCTTAGGCAGCCTGTCCTTCGGCTCCTGACCATGTAGCGGGCCACCGATTCTCACTCGATGTGAGATTCGGTGGCCCGCCCCATTTTCGTCGGTACTTCCACCAGTGGCCGGACCTTCACCGGCTGCACCCCCGAAGGGAAACGGATATGACGCGATCGTCGTTACGATCTGCCGTCTCGCGAGTGATGGTCGGCGTGGTCGCGGTGGCGGCTGTCGGCCTCGGCCAAGTGATCGTCGGGCCGGGAGTGGCTTCGGCCGCGTCCAGCACGCAGACGGTGACGACCAGCAACATCACCGCCACCAAGACGGTCACGCCGGCTGTGGCGCTGCCCGGTCAGACCGTCGAGGTGAAGGTGCGTCTCGATGCGAGCGGCACCGACCGGTACATGCAGAACTTCACCGACTACGCGCCCGCGGACTACGTCCTGCAGTCGGTGACCGCACGTGTCTGGCGGAGTGGCCCTGCCCTCGGTGACTGGAACAAGGGCGGGCAGTTCGACGGCACCCCGAGCCAGGATGCGTCCGGTGCGGTCAGGCTCAGCTGGCTTGCCGGAGGTGACTGTGCCGGCGCCGCGTGCAAGCTGGTGCTGCTCGACAAGGGCGCCGACATCACCTTCACGTACAAGGTTCGCGAAGACGCGTCGATCGGCGCTCGTCAGGCCGGAATGGCGTTCAACATCTACTCGTTCGGTTCCGAGCAGTCGTGGAAGCCGTTGAACGGCCTCAATCTGTCGGTGGCCCCGTTCGGCACGACGACGGCGGTGCCGGCACTCGAGCCGGTCACCGAGGGTGACACCGCCACCCTGAAGGCCACGGTGACACCTGCGTCCGCCACCGGCAATGTGCAGTTCCGTGACGGCGGAGTCGATATCGGTGTGCCCGTCCCGGTCTCGAACGGGCAGGCGCAACTGCCTCATGCGTTCGACGTCGTGGGCAGCCACGACATCTCGGCGGTCTTCACCGGCACCGGACAGTACGCGGGTTCGACGTCGGGGACGACCCCGCTGCAGGTGAACGAGCTTCCGACGCTGAACACGACGACGACGCTGCAGGCACCGTCCTCCGCGGTGCAGGGCACGCCCGCAACGTTGACGGCGTGGCTCGACCCGGCGCAGGCCGCCGGAACCGTGCAGTTCAAGGAGAACGGATCCCCGATCGGTGAACCGGTCACCGTGAGCGGTGGTAACGCCCAGCTGTCGTACTCCTTCACTCAGCTCGGAAGCCGCAGCATCACAGCAGAGTTCACGGGCGGTAAGGGATTCGCGAACTCGGCATCCCAGGCTCGTTCGATCTTCGTGAGTGCGCCGGTTCCGCAGGACGCCACGACCACCACGACGCTCACCGTCCCGTCCACCGCCGAGACCGGTCAGCAGGTGACCCTGACGGCGACGCTGGATCCGGCGAACGCCGCCGGCACGGTGCAGTTCAAGGACGGCAACGCCGACATCGGTGGCCCTGTCACCGTCTCGAACGGCACGGCGACCGTGCAGACCACCTTCGCCACGGCGGGAAGCCGGAGCATCACCGCGGTCTTCACGGGCAACCCGGGCTTCAAGAACTCGACCTCGGCGCCTGCGACGGTGGCCGTGAGCATCCCGGTGACGCAGACGTCGCTGACATTGTCGGTGCCGTCCGACGCCCAGACCGGCTCGGATCTGTCGCTCACCGTGACGGTGTCGCCCGCGAACGCCGCAGGCACGGTGCAGTTCACCGACGGCGGTAGCAACATCGGTGGCGCCGTTGCGGTCTCGAACGGTGTGGCGAGCCTGCCGCACACGTTCACGACCGCCGGTGCGCACAGCATCGGTGCCACTTTCACCGGTGCGGCCGGCTTCACGAACGCGACAGCGACGCCGCGGACCGTTCAGGTGTCCGTGCCGACGCCGGACGACATCGTCACGACCACCACCGCCACCGTTCCCGCAACGGCGACCGTCGGACAGTCGGTGACGTTGTCTGCCACCGTCACCGGCGGCACGAACCTGCCCGGCACCGTCCAGTTCTACGACGGTGACACACCGATCAGTGGCAACGTCGCCCTCGTCGACGGCGCCGCGACGTTCACGCACACCTTCACGACGGCGGGCACGCACGCCGTCACCGCGCGCTACTCCGGCGGACAGGGCGCCAAGGCGTCGACCTCCGCCGAGCAGACGGTCCAGGTCACCGCGGCGGACGACGGCGGCGACGGCGGGACCGGCAGCGCCGGGTCGCTCGGCACCGTCTTCGGGTCGCTCGGCGGCGCCGGACGTTCGGGATCCGGGTCCTGAGGGTCTGATCTCCTGAACGCTTGACCGACGGTCCCCCGCCTCCAGCCGAGGCGGGGGACCGCGGTGTCCGCGGGATCGGATGTGTCCGCCGCCACCGCTCGACGGCTACGCTGCTCGATGTGGAACCCTTCTACCGAACGATCATCGGCATTGCTCGTGGCGTATTCGCAGGCCAGGGACTGAAGTTCACCGTGACCGGCGAGGAGCACATTCCCGCGCGCGGTGGGGCGGTGATCGCCATCAACCACACCGGGTACATGGATTTCACTTACGCCGGCCTGCCCGCCCGGGCCGTGAAGCGGTACATCCGGTTCATGGCGAAGAACGAGGTGTTCGTCAACAAGATCTCCGGTCCGTTGATGCGGGCGATGAAGCACATCCCCGTCGACCGGTCCGCGGGCTCCGACTCGTACCGGGCGGCGGTCCAGGCGCTGCGCGACGGTGAACTGGTGGGTGTCTTCCCCGAGGCGACGATCAGCCGCAGCTTCGAACTCAAGGAGTTCAAGTCCGGCGCCGCCCGGATGGCGCTCGAATCGGGCACCCCGGTGGTCCCGATGGTGATCTGGGGTTCGCAGCGGGTGTGGACCAAGGGATTCCCCAAGCGCCTCGGACGGACGAACACCCCCATCTCCATCGCGGTCGGCGAGCCGATCACGCCGTTCGAACCCGCGTCCGAGATGACGGCGCTGCTGCACACCCGCATGGAGGAACTGCTCCGCGGGGTGCAGGCGAACTACGACCATCCGGCGGGCGAGTACTGGGTTCCCGCGCGGCTCGGCGGCGGGGCACCGACGCTCGAGGAAGCGAACAAGATGGACGCCGACGAGGCCGAGGCCAAGGCGGCCGCACGCCGCCAGAAGGAAACCGGGGAGAGCTAGCTGCCGGTCCGGGTCCACGCGGGTGGTGAGATTGCGCTCACCGATCGCAACCCGGGGGCAGGAAGTCGCCGGTAACGGGCAGAATGGGCCCGGTGTACCCCGAACTCCCCAGCCTGGTCGCCAGTGACGTCGACGGCACCCTGATCGACGACGACGAACGCATCACCGCCCGCACCCGGGCGGCGGTACAGGCGGTGGTCGACTCCGGCACCCCGTTCGTCCTGGCGACGGGCCGTCCGCCGCGCTGGCTCGCCCCGGTGGTCGACGGTCTGGGCTTCGCGCCGCTCTCGGTGTGCGCGAACGGTGCGGTGCTCTACGACGCGGAGGCCGACCGGGTCATCTCGGCCGCGACGCTGTCCCTCGAGACCCTCGCGTGGCTCGCGGACCTGGTGGAGTGGGAACTACCGGGTGCCGGTCTGGCGGCGGAACGGATCGGTGCCAGCGCACACGACACCGCGACCGCACAGTTCGTCAGCGCCCCCGGGTACGAGCACGCCTGGCTCAACCCCGGCCACACCGAGATGGCGCCCGAGGACCTGCTGTCTGCGCCCGCCGTCAAGATGCTGATCCGTGTTCCCGGCGCGAGCAGCGCAGACATGGCCGCGAAGCTGCGCCCGTTGGTGGGGGAGCGGGCCGACCTGACGTACTCGACGAACAACGGCCTCATCGAGGTGTCGGCGCCGGGCGTGACCAAGGCGTCCGGGCTGCGGTTGATGGCGCAGCGGCTCGAGGTGCCCGCGTCGGGCATCGTCGCGTTCGGTGACATGCCCAACGACATTCCGATGCTGGCGATGGCCGGTCACGGCGTCGCCGTGGACAACGCCCACCCGGAGGCGAAGGCGGCCGCCGACGAGGTCACCGCCACCAACTCCGACGACGGCGTGGCAAAGGTCCTCGAACGCCTCTGGGCGAAGTAGGTACCCGCACACAGAAACGGGGCTGCCCTCCTCGAAATGTCGTGGAGGGCAGCCCCGTTCAGTGACGTCGATCAGTTGACCCGAACCGGCGCCTCGGACGCCGCGTCGACGGGAACCGGTGCCGGTGCGGGCTCCGGTGCGGCGGCCGGCGCGTTCAGCACCGTCGTGACCTGCCCGGTGACCTCGTCGAAGATCATCGATCCGCGCTCGAAATCGCTGCGCATGCCGTTGGCCACCCGGTACTCGTCGCTGATCGGCAGGCCGATGTCGCTCAGGGCACCACCGGATGCCTGCCACGACTTGAAGATCTCGCCGAGCATCGTGACCACTCCGCCCTGCGGTGAGGTGAAGATGGCGCCGTTCTGGAAGAACGCGTACAGCTGTCCGGTCGCGGTGGTGAGCAGGCCGGTGAGGGCGTCACCCAGCATGCCGCGGTTGCCGCCCATGGCGAGCCACTGCTGTGCGATCGGGTTGGAGTCCGCGATCGACAGGATGCCGTTCACGACGGACGGAATGTGCTGCGCCAGGTCGAGCGAGCCCGCCCCGTTGCCGCCGCCGTTGTTGCCGCCACCCGAGCTCGGTGTCGTGGGCGGCGGGTTGACGGTACCGCCGCCTCCGCTGTTGCCGCCGTAGTTGGCTGCGGCGATGTCACGGATCTGGCCCATCTGGGCGTACGCAGCGCCACCCGGGCACTCGGTGTAGCCGACGTCGCGGTGCGCGAAGATGATCGGCAGGTTCACGGCCGTGCCCAGCGGGTACTTCGAGAACGAGGTGCCCTCGGAGTACATCGTCGTGAAGCCCTTGGGATTCAGGTTCGCGAGCTTGAGCCGCCAGCCCAGGTACTTGCCCACCGACTCGATCGTGGCTGCCGGTGCCGGGGTGTTGACGAAGTTGCCCATCATGGCGATGCCGACGGTGTTCTCGTTGAAGCCACCGGCATGAGCACCCTGGACGGGGCGGTCGAGACCACCGAAACGACCCTCGAAGATCTGGCCGAAGCGGTCGACGAGCACGTTGTAGCCGACGTCGCACCAGCCCAGCGTCTGCGCGTGGTAGGCGTAGATGCCGCGCACGATGCCCGCCGACTGTTCCTTCGTGTAGTTGTTGTTCTCGGCCGTGTGGTGCACGGTCGCGCCACCGGTGGAGTCGTCGTACGTCGGGTTCTGGCAGCGGATCCCTTCGTTGGCGCCCCACGCCTTGCGAGAGATCACGTTGATGCCGTTCACCGACGTCGGCGTCGCGATGTCTGCGAGGTTCGAATCCTGCGGTCCGCTACCGGGATCGATGAGGACCGCGGCGATGTCGTTCGCGGTGACGGTGGCCGCGTGCAGCGGCTTGGCCACCGCAGCTGGGACGTAGCCCAGAGGCTGCTGCGTCGCGGGCGTCTCTGCCGTCGCGTCCGGCGTCGGTGCCTCGACGGGAGCTTCCGCCGGAGCCCCCGCGGCCGGCGCGGGCTGCTCACCGGCGCCGGGGGTGGTGGCGCCTGCAGCGCTGTCAGTACCTGCAGCACCCGCAGTGCTTTCCTTGGGGGTCACCAGGATCTGCACCGCATTGGTCTCGCCGACGAACACGGGATCGGTGCCCTGCCGACCGGACGGCGAGGCCATGTCGGCGCTGCCGCTCTCGATCACGTCGGGGGTGAACCACTCGCCCCACGACCCGTCGGCGAGCTTCGCGCGGAGCTTGGTGACCGTCGACTCCAGGTCCGGCGCGGTGAGCGCGACCATCGAGAACGGATCGTCCCGCGTGATCTCCTTGACCGTGGCGCCGAGCTGGTCGGCCGGAATCGTCGTTGCCTCGGGGGCCGGTGCCGGTGCGGGAGCGGCGATGTCGCCCGGTGCGGGAGGCGCGGCAGGCGCGGTCAGCGACGGTAGTTCGAGCGAACCGCCACCCGGGAGCGGGATCTCGGTGGGCAGCGGTAGGTCGCCCAGGCGGATGTCCGGGAGATCGAGCCCGGTGAGTTCCTTGAGTGGGATCACGATGTCGGGCACCGAGGCGAGGACGACCTCCGCGATCTGTGTCTCGATCGTCGGGTACGAATCGCTGGCGGAGCGGACATCGGACGGGTCGCTGTTCAGGGCCTGCACCGCGAACGGCGTGGCGACTGCCACCGCGGCGACTGCAGCCAGAACAATCGAGTTCTTCGGTCGACGGTGCGGCAAGGCGAATTCTCCTCGTGGTAGTGCGCGGGGTGTCTTCGTGCGCTGCGAGCGACCTCTCGGCCGGACCGATCCCGGTGGGGTCGGGGTTCGGACTGAATCCTGGGGGCTGCCCCGGGAGGAAGTCCACAGATCATCCGAGGATGTCTGCAACTTGTGATGCAGATGTTACTGATGTGATTGGTGTTACCTCAGTGGTAGCTGTTGCCAACACCAGTCACAGTTGCCACACTAGTCGCAACATCCATAACGCTCAACCTTAGCTTGAGCCTTTTGGGAGTGTGCAGGTCGGGCGGCTGCTTCGCTCCAGATCCACGGCAGCTGCGACGTCGGCACGACCGTTTCCGGACCTCGCGCGATGTTCCGGACCCTTCATCGATGAGGAGCGCAGTATGGCGACCCCCCGTCTCCGCAGAGCAGCGAATCGCGGTGTCCGTGTCCGACGACGATTCGTGGTCGGGCCTTCCTGGTCCCTGTCCCGGCTGACGGCCTTCGGGCTGGCCCCGGCCCTCGCGGTCGGGGCCGTCGTGGGACTCGCGGCATTCGAGCGCGACTCCGAGCCCGCGATCGCGCCGGTGGTTGCCGCCGAGACTCCGATCACGCTGAACGGCCACGGCTACGGACACGGCCGCGGGATGGGGCAGTACGGCGCCTACGGCTACGCGAAGAATCAGGGCTGGTCCGCGGAGCGGATCGTCGGGCACTACTACGGCAACACCACCCTCGGCCGGGTCGACGATCCGTGGGTCGCCGTACGACTGCTCGGCCGCGACGACAAGCGCCTCGACGTCTACTCGCCGGCGGGTCTCAACGTCGCCGGCCGCTACTTCGGCCCCAATTCCTCTGCACACCTCACCCCGAAGCCCGGTGGCGCCGACGTCACCGTCACCGAGGGCTGCACCGGCCGCGAGATCTGGCGAGGCTTCACCAACCATCCGTGGGTCGACCCGGTGAACCTCGGCGCGAACCGTCCGACCAACGAACACCTGCGACTGTGCGACGGCAACGTCCCGTACCGCGGCGCGATGAACGCCACCCGTGACGGCAACGGCGCCTGGCGGACCGTGAACCGGGTGCTGATGGAGGACTACCTCTACGGGGTGGTCCCGGCCGAGTCGGTCCCGTCGTGGGCCGACTCCGGTGGGCGGGAGGCGCTGCGCGCCCAGGCCATCGCGGCGCGCTCGTACGCCGCGGCCGAGCGCCGCTACGGGTACGCGCAGACCTGCGACACCCAGTCCTGCCAGGTGTATCGCGGCTCGTCCAACGAGGACCGTCGGACCACCGACGCGGTGAACTCGACCGCCGGCACCGTGCTCAAGCGCGGCAACCAGACCGTGGCCGCCGAGTTCTCGTCGTCGTCCGGTGGGTACACCGCCGGCGGCGTCTTCCCGGCAGTCGTGGACGACGGCGACGTCATGTCCCCGAACCGGAACTGGACGCAGACCGTCACGGCCGGAGCCATCGCGAACGCGTTCGGGGTCGGGGAGCTGTTCTCGTTCGAGGTGATCGGCCGCAACGGCCTGGGCGCCGACGGCGGTCGCGTGACCCGGGTGAAGGTCGTGGGCTCGACCCGCACCGTCGAGGCGTCCGGCGACGACGCGCGGTGGAAGCTGGGGCTCAAGTCGGACTGGTTCACCGTCGGTGGCAGTGGAGCGCCGGGGCCGATCCCGGGACTGCCGCTGCCCCCGGGGTCGCTCGAGTCGATCCCGTTGCCGCCGCTGCCACCGCTGCCCGAGATCACGCCCGGTTCGCTCGAGTCGATCCCGCTGCCCCCACTTCCGCCGCTGCCTCCGCTCCCGGCGCTGCCGGGCTCGACCGGGCCGCTGCCGATCGCGGAGCCCGTCGACGTGACGGGGGTCGCGGACGCCGGGGAGGTCGCCGCCGTCGCGGATCCGGAGTCGCCGATCGACGTCAAGTACCGCGAGCTCGGGGGCCCGGCCGGCAGTCTCGGTGAACCCTCCGGTCCCGAGCTGATGCTGGTCGACGAGTCGGGCAAGTTCCGCACCTACGCCGGCGGCACCATCGTGTGGACGCCGACGCTGGGCGCGCAGGTCGTCGACACGAGCGTCGTCCTGCAGCAGCTGCCGCCCGGCAGCGGCGAGACCGCGCCGGAAGGTGCCCCCGCGTAGACACCTCTGTATAAGGGGGACGCCGGCAGCCGGCGTCGAACAGGATCGGGCAGGAACCGGGGAGTACTCCACGGGTTCCTGCCCGATTCTCGTTTTCGGTCTTGACCTTGACGTCGCGTCAACCTGCACGCTGGAGGGACCGACGAAGATCGAGGTCGAGGAGGTGCGACGTGAACCGACCCGCAGAGTGGTCCATCCAGCAACTGGCGCGGATCACCGGAACCACGAGCCGGACGCTGCGGCACTACGGCAGCCTCGGGCTGCTCGAGCCGAGCCGCATCGGGGCCAACGGCTACCGGTTCTACGACCAGGCCGCGCTCGTGCGGCTGCAGCGGATCCTGCTGCTGCGTGAACTGGGGCTGGGGCTGGCCGCGATCGCCGACGTGCTCGGCGGCGAGACCGATGCCGTCACGGCGCTCGGCACCCACCTCGACCTGCTCGAGCAGGAACGGGCTCGACTGCAGCGTCAGATCGCGTCGGTGCGCACGACCCTGGACAAGACGAGGAGAGGTGAGCCACTGATGGCCGAGGAGATGTTCGACGGATTCGATCACACCCGCTACAAGGACGAGGTGATCGAGCGGTGGGGTGAGGAGGCCTACCGCAGCAGCGACACGTGGTGGCGTTCACTGTCCACCACGGACAAGGAGAGCTTCCAGCAGGAACAACTCGACATCGCCGCCGACTACGGGCGTGCCCACGCCGCAGGTCTCGCATCCGACAGCCCCGAGGTGCGGGAGATCACCCGCCGTCACTACGAGTGGGTCGCGGCAGGGTGGCAGGGACGCCGTCCCGGCGCCGACGAGTTCGTGGGCCTGGCGCAGATGTACGTGGCAGATCCCCGGTTCGCGGCCAACTACGACCGGCACGGGCAGGGCACCGCGTCGTTCGTCAGCGACGCGATGCTCGCGTTCGCGCTCGACCTGTAGGCGCTGCGCGCCCGTGCGCCTTTTCGGTGGTTCGCGCCACCGGAAAGGCGCACAGGCGACGGAGTCGCCTACCCTGTTTTCCGTGACTGCCCAAAACGCGCCCGCACCGTCCGTAGGTCAGTACGACCTCATCGTCGTCGGATCCGGATTCTTCGGTCTGACGATCGCCGAGAGGGCTGCGACGCAGCTAGGCAAGCGCGTGCTCGTCGTCGAGCGCCGCCACCACCTCGGCGGCAACGCGTACTCGGAGGCCGAGCCCGAAACCGGGATCGAGATCCACAAGTACGGCGCGCACCTGTTCCACACGTCGAACAAGCGGGTGTGGGACTACGTCACCCAGTTCACCGAGTTCACCGGCTACCAGCACCGCGTCTTCGCGATGCACAAGGGCCAGTCGTACCAGTTCCCGTTGGGCCTCGGCCTGGTGTCGCAGTTCTTCGGTCGCTACTTCTCGCCGCAGGAGGCGCGTGCGCTCATCGCCGAGCAGGCCGCCGAGTTCGACTCCAAGGATGCTGCGAATCTCGAGGAGAAGGCGATCTCGCTGATCGGCCGCCCCCTGTACGAGGCGTTCGTCCGCGATTACACCGCCAAGCAGTGGCAGACCGACCCCAAGGAACTGCCCGCCGGGAACATCACCCGACTGCCGGTGCGGTACACGTTCGACAACCGCTACTTCAACGACACCTACGAGGGTCTGCCCGTCGACGGCT
Organism: Prescottella sp. GW823-FHT02E09; assembly: GCF_058797375.1. Lineage (NCBI taxonomy): Bacteria > Bacillati > Actinomycetota > Actinomycetes > Mycobacteriales > Nocardiaceae > Rhodococcus > Prescottella sp. GW823-FHT02E09. Next base: position 17,772 of record NZ_JBXAJP010000004.1, on the reverse strand, counting down.
ACACCGCGTGGCTCGAGAACATGGCGAAGGACGACAAGATCGACGTCCGGTTGAACACGGACTGGTTCGACGTCCGCGACGAGCTGCGGGCCGCCAACCCGGACGCCCCCGTCGTGTACACCGGCCCGCTGGACCTGTACTTCGACTACTCGGAGGGCGAGCTGGGCTGGCGCACCCTCGACTTCGAGACCGAGGTGCTGAGCGACTGCGGCGACTTCCAGGGCACCCCGGTCATGAACTACAACGACGCCGACGTGCCGTTCACCCGCATCCACGAGTTCCGCCACTTCCACCCGGAGCGGGACTACCCCAAGGACAAGACGGTCATCATGCGCGAGTTCTCGCGCTTCGCGCAGAGCGGCGACGAGCCGTACTACCCGATCAACACCCCCGAGGACCGCGCCAAGCTCGAGGCCTACCGCGACCGCGCGAAGGCCGAGACGGCGAACGCGAAGGTCCTGTTCGGCGGGCGCCTGGGCACCTACCAGTACCTGGACATGCACATGGCGATCGCGAGTGCGCTGTCGATGTTCGACAACACGCTGCGCCCGCACCTCGAGTCCGGTGAGCCGTTGGCCGGAGACCAGGCGTGAGCGCGCTGCTGCAGCGGGTCCTGCTCCCGCGCGCCGGTGAGCCGCTCGACGTCCGCAGCCTCTACACCGAGGAATCCGAGACCAACGCGCATCGCGCGCACGCGACGTCGCGCACGTCGCTGTCGATCGGCGCCGAGTCCGAGGTGTCGTTCTGCAGCTACTTCAACGCCTTCCCCGCGAGCTACTGGCGGCGGTGGACCGTCCTCGAATCCGTGGTGCTGCGGCTCGAACTGTCCGGGCACTGCCGCGTCGACGTCTACCGTTCCAAGGCGGACGGATCCCGAATCCATGTGGAGGGCAAGGAGTTCCGCGAAGGGGTCCTGGAGTTCGAGGTCGACCTCGGTCCGTTCGAGGACGGTGGCTGGGTCTGGTTCGACATCACCACCGACGCCGAGGTGGAACTGCGCAGCGCCGGTTGGTACGCGCCGGTCGATGCGCCGGGGGAGGGGCGGGTCGCGGTCGGCATCCCGACCTTCAACCGCCCCACCGACGCCGTCAAGGCGCTCACCGCGCTCGCCTCCGATCCCCTCGTCCTCGAGGTGATCGACGCCGTGATCATGCCCGACCAGGGCACCCGCAAGGTTCGCGACGAGCCGGGATTCGCAGAGGCCGCCGCCGTCCTCGGCGACAAGCTCACGATTCACGACCAGGGCAACCTCGGCGGCTCCGGCGGCTACAGCCGCATCATGTACGAGGCACTGAAGACCACCGACAGCCCGTACATCCTGTTCATGGACGACGACATCGAGATCGAGCCGGACTCGGTCCTGCGCGCCCTCGCGATGTCGCGGTTCGCCAAGAGCCCCATGCTCGTCGGCGGCCAGATGCTCAACCTGCAGGAGCGCAGCCACCTGCACACGATGGGTGAGGTGATCGACCGCTCCGTCACGATGTGGACGGGCGCGCCGAACGCCGAGTACGACCACGACTTCTCCCAGTACCCGCTGAGCGACCGCGAGAACTCGAAGAACCTGCACCGGCGCATCGACGTCGACGGCAACGGCTGGTGGATGTGCATGATCCCCCGCGTCTGCGCGGAGGAGATCGGTCTCCCGATGCCGCTGTTCATCAAGTGGGACGACTGGGAGTACGCGCTGCGCGCGCAGCGCGCCGGCTACCCGACGGCGACCGTGCCCGGTATCGCGATCTGGCACATGGCGTGGAGCGACAAGGACGACGCCATCGACTGGCAGGCGTACTTCCACCTGAGGAATCGCCTCGTCGTCGCGGCCCTGCACATGCCCGACAACATCAACGGGCTGGTCCTGCACACGGTCAAGGCCACCGCCAAGCACCTGCTGTGCCTCGAGTACTCCACGGTCGCGATCCAGAACCTCGCGATCCAGGACTTCCTCGCCGGGCCCGAGCACGTCGCCGACCTGCTGCCCACCGCGCTGGGCACCGTCCACGCGCTGCGCAAGGAATACCCCGACGCCGTGGTGCTGCCGTCCTCGACGAGCCTGCCGCTGCCGTCCCGCGCGGACGTGGGCAACGTCAGCCTCCCGACGAACAAGGTGGCCATCGTCACCCGCCTGCTCAAGGGCCTGGTGCACAACGTCAAGAAGTCCAAGCCCGAGCACCTCGAGCAGCCGCAGCTGAACGTGCCGACGCTCGACGCCCGCTGGTTCCTGCTGTCGCAGGTGGACGGTGTCACCGTCACCACCGCCGACGGTCGTGGCGTCGTCTACCGCAAGCGCGACCCCAAGGTCGCGGCACGGCTGCTCAAGGAGTCGCTGCGTCTGCGTCGCGAGCTCGCCGAGCGGTTCCCGGAACTCGCACGCGAGTACCAGGCTGCCGCACCGAAGCTGACCAGCAAGGAGAGGTGGGAACGTGTCTTCGGCATCTGAGGTCCGGATCCTGCAGACCGTGCAGGCCACGATCGGGTCCCGGCCCCAGGTGATCCGTGCGGCCCGCGGGCTGTCGCACTTCGGTGAACACGCCCTCGGCTGGGTGGCCGTCGCCGGTGTCGGAGCGGCCCTGGACAAGCCGCGCCGCCGACGCTGGGCGGGTGTCGCGGTCGGCGCGGTCGGCGCGCACGCGGCGTCGATCGTCATCAAGCGCGTCGTCCGTCGTCCCCGGCCGAACGACCCGTCCGTGCAGATCAACGTGTCGACGCCGAGCAAGTTGAGCTTCCCGTCCTCGCACGCGACATCCACTACGGCGGCGGCGGTGCTGCTCGGTCGACTCACCGGGCTACCCTTGCCTGCGGTACTGGTCCCGCCGATGCTGCTCTCGCGCCTGGTTCTCGGGGTGCACTACCCGACCGACGTGCTCGCGGGGTCGGCACTCGGCGCCGTATCCGCAGCGGCAGTGCTGCGGGCCGAGCAGAAGTTTGGAGTGAAATGAGCGAGGAGCCGGCGGTCGTCACCGGACCCCCGAAGACGCTGGCCGGAGGCATCGTCAAGGCCGTCCGTCCGCGCCAGTGGGTCAAGAACGTGCTCGTGCTCGCGGCCCCGCTGGCCGCCGGGTCCGTCACGCAGGGCGACGTCCTGCTGCCGGTCGCGGTCGCTTTCGTCGTGTTCTGTATGGCGGCGTCGGGCATCTATCTCGTCAACGACGCGATGGACGTCGAAGCCGACCGGGCACACCCCACCAAGCGGTTCCGGCCCATCGCGGCCGGCGTGCTTCCGGTCAACATGGCCTACGGAATGGCCGTCGTCCTCCTCGCCGGTTCGATCCTGCTGTCGTTCGCTGCGAACTGGCAGCTCGCGGTCGTCATGGCCGTGTACATCGGGATCCAGCTGGCGTACTGCTTCGGTCTCAAGCACCAGGCCGTCCTCGACATCTGCATCGTGTCGTCGGGCTTCTTGCTGCGCGCGATCGCCGGCGGTGTGGCCGCCGAGATTCCGCTGTCGCAGTGGTTCCTGCTGATCATGGCGTTCGGTTCACTGTTCATGGCGGCCGGCAAGCGCTACGCCGAGCTGCAGCTGGCGGAGCGCACCGGCGCGAAGATCCGCAAGTCGCTCGAGTACTACACCGGTACCTACCTGCGGTTCGTGTGGACGCTCTCGGCGACGGCCGTCGTGATCTGCTACGGGCTGTGGGCCTTCGATCAGGACCGCGCGAACGACACCAACCTGTTCGCGATCTCGATGGTGCCCTTCACGATCGCTATCCTGCGATACGCAGTGGACGTCGACGGTGGCGAGGCGGGCGAGCCCGAAGAGATTGCGCTTGGTGACCGAGTGCTCCAGTTCCTCGCGATTGCCTGGATCGGAGTAGTAGGTGTCGCTCTCTACCTCATCTGAGTCGACACGCACCACCGACGAACCCGCCGCGGATCGGAACCTGCAGGGGAACCGCATCTGTCGTGCCGTGTTCGTCGGTGGTGTCGTGGTGACGGCATTCCTGTTCGCCTGGGGCGCGTGGCAGCGGCGGTGGATCGCCGACGACGGGCTGATCGTGCTGCGCACGGTACGCAACCTGCTCGCCGGCAACGGTCCGGTCTTCAACGCGGGTGAGCGGGTGGAGGCCAACACCAGCACGCTGTGGACGTACGTCGTCACCGCCTTCGGCTGGATCACGCAGGCCCGGCTCGAGTACGTCGTGCTGACGATCGCGCTGGTCATGTCGGTCGGCGCGATCGTGCTGGCGATGGTCACCGCGAAGCGTCTCTACACGCCTACGATCTCGGCGTCGGGCAGTGCGACGGTGCTGTTGCCCGCCGGCGCCCTCGTCTACATCGCCCTGCCCCCGGCCCGGGACTTCGCGACCTCCGGTCTGGAAACCTGCCTGGTCCTGTTCTGGATCGCCCTGCTGGCGCTGCTGCTCGTGCGGTGGGCGCAGGCCGCTGATCCGTCCCGCATCTCGGTCCTCACGCTGGCCTTCGTCGCCGGGCTGAGTCCGCTGGTGCGTCCCGAGATGGCGATCCTCGGCGCCCTCGCCCTGGTCATGGTGCTGGTGGCGACCGAGATGGCCTGGCGATCGAGGATCGCGTTCGTCGTCGTCGCCGGCCTGGTTCCGGTGGCGTATCAGATCTGGCGGATGGGCTACTACGGTTTGCCGTACCCGAACACGGCGGTCACGAAGGAAGCCGGCGGTTCCGAGTGGGGCCAGGGCTTCGCCTACCTCGGCAACCTGGTCGGCCCCTACCTGCTGTGGATTCCGCTGCTCCTACTCGTTGTCGGCGCCGGAATCCTCTGGTACGCGACCCGGTCCGCGGGCCCTGCCGAGCCCGAACCGGTCGAGAGCATGGGCACCGCGCAGTCGCGGTTCCTCCGATTCCGGCGGTGGCTGCGCAGCACCCGCGGCGTCGTGGCCTTCATCCTGTTCAGCGGATTCCTGTTGGCGGCCTACGCTGTTCGCGTCGGCGGCGACTTCATGCACGGACGTACCCTGCTGCCGGCCCTCTTCTGCCTGCTGCTGCCGGTCGCGGTCGTCCCGATCCGGGTGCCGCGGGCGGGGGACAGGCAGGACCGGCGAGCGGTGATCCTCGGCGCCGGGTCGCTCGCGGTCTGGGTAGGCATCGTGGGGTGGGCCGCATGGGCTGCGGGGCTCGGCGGCATGCCGAACGGCACCGTCCTCGGCAGGAGCGGCATCGTCGACGAGCGGGCGTTCTACTCGCTCAACACCGGGCACGAGCACCCGATCCGCGCCGAGGACTACCTGGACTTCCCGCGGGTACGGGCGATCGTCGAGACGATCGCGGACACTCCGGACGGTGGTCTGCTGATGTCGTCCGGCGCCCACGATTTCATGTGGGTCGTGCCCCCTCCGGTGCCGATCCCGCCCGGCGGTGCCGGCCACACGGTGTTCTTCCCGATGCTCGGCATGGCGGCGATGAACGTCCCACTGGACGTTCGCGTGGTCGACAACATCGGACTGGCCAACCCCATCGCCGCGCACACCGATCGACTTCCCGACGGGCGCATCGGCCACGACAAGGACCTGCTCCCGGACTGGGTCGTCGCCGACACCGGGATGATCCCGGTGCATCCGTGGCTGCCGCCGTTCATGGACGAACGCTGGGTGGCCGACGCCCGAACGGCGTTGACCTGTCCGCAGACCCAGGATCTGCTGACGTCGTATCGCTCGGAACTCACGTGGGCCAGGTTCAAACAGAACATCCGACGGTCCTTCGAGTTCGCCGACTATCGGATCGACCGCATCCCGGCGTACGAGATCCAGCGGTGTGGGCTCGGAACCCCGACGTCGTGAGAATTTCATCCGTTCGAAGTGTCTCGTTTGCGTAACGCTACGCTGCGACGGGTCGATCCAATCACGTGACGAGCAGCACGCGGGGGGACCCCTCGTCGTTGCATTGGGCGCCATTTGTGTCAACGCAAACCGTGACATAAAGTCCACCGAGCGCAGTGCGACTTGGATGAGGTCCACTACCGACCCTGTCGAAAGCGGGTCGGTAGATGCCTTGTTTCCCGACGGAATCCGACGGTGCCCACTCTTCGAGCGGGCGCCGCAGACGAAGACGAAGAGAGAGCAGTATCCATGCGTTTTGATCGACAAAGGCTGACCCGACGCTTCAAGCAGCGGGTGATGGCGCTCGGTGCTGCCGCCCTGGTGCTGCCCCTCGCCGCCGGAATCGCAGGCGGCGCTGTCGCGTCTGCTGCCCCGGCACGCGCCGTTGCTCCCGCGGGCGCATACGAAGAACTCTCGGTGCCTTCGTCGATGGGTCCCATCAAGGTGCAGGTCCAGTGGGCCGCACGTGGTGGCGACGCCGCTCTCTACCTGCTCGACGGCCTCCGTGCTCGCGAGGACGCCAACGCGTGGACCTTCGAGACCAACGCTCTCGACCAGTTCCGCCTCGACGACGTCACCCTGGTGATGCCCGTCGGTGGGCAGTCCAGCTTCTACACGGACTGGTACGCGCCCAGCAACTTCAACGGCCAGAAGATCACCTACAAGTGGGAGACCTTCCTGACCGAGGAACTGCCGGCCTACCTGGCGACCCGCGGTGTCTCGCGCACCAACAACGCCGTCCTCGGACTGTCGATGGGTGGCTCGGCCGCGCTGACGCTGGCCGCCTACCACCGCGACCAGTTCAAGTTCGCCGGATCGCTCTCCGGATACCTGCACATCTCGGCGCCCGGCATGCGTGAGGCCATCCGCGTCGCGATGCTCGACGCCGGCCGATTCAACGTCGACTCGATGTGGGGCCCGCCGTGGAGCCCGGAGTGGCTGCGTAACGACCCGTTCGTGTTCGCGCCCAGGCTCGAAGGCCTGTCGATGTACATCTCGGCGGCGAGCGGTCTGCCCGGCAAGTACGACAAGCCGCGCAAGGCCATCGACTACTACAACGCTGCCAATGCGATGGGCCTCGAGGCGCTGTCGCTGGCCAACACCCGCGCGTTCCAGCTCCGCCTGGCCACGCTCAAGATCCCGGCCACCTACAGCTTCCCGGCCACCGGTACCCATGCGTGGGGCTACTGGTCGGACGAGCTGTGGAAGGCTCGCGGCCAGATCCTCGACGCGCTCGGCGCGCGGTGATCACAACCATGATCTGATCCGGCATGCCATCCCCCACGCCTCGGGCGCGGGGGGTGGCATGTTGCTTTTCGTCAAGACAAATCCACTATCCCACCAGCGCGGCAACCCCACTTCGAAGGTCCTTCCGTGTAGTAAGGAAGCGATGTTCCGGCCCAGCGGGTGCGTCCGCCACGACGAAGGAGAGTTGTCCCGATGCGATTAGGTCTCGAGCGGCCACAGCGCCGCGAAGGAGCCGGGGGAGGTTGGCGCAAGCGGGCGCTCGGCTTCGCCGCGGCCGCGCTGGTGCTGCCGATCGCGGCGGGCCTGACGTCGGGTGGCACCGCTGTCGCCCAGTCGATCGGCACGCCCGGAGCGCCGTCGACCATGCAGTCGGGCGTGCCGGGTACCGTCCAGCGCGTCGACTGGCTCACGGACCGTCGCGTCGCGGTGTGGGTGAACTCCCCGTCGATGGGCGTCCCGATCCAGGTGCAGCTGCTGCTCGCGCGGGACTGGAATGCCAAGCCGGACGCCAATTTCCCCGCCGTCTACATGCTCGACGGCATGCGTGCGCGCGACGACGAGAACGGCTGGACGCTCGACACCGACGCCGAGGCGTTCTTCGCCGACAAGAACGTCAACGTCGTGCTGCCGATCGGTGGCCAGTCCAGCTTCTACGCCGACTGGATCGACCAGAACAACGGTCACAACTACCAGTGGGAGACGTTCCTCACCAAGGAGCTCCCGCCGATCCTCGAGGGCCAGTGGCGGACCACGCAGACGCGTGGTGCCGTCGGTCTGTCGATGGGTGGCACGTCCGCGATGATGCTCGCGGCGCGTAACCAGGGCTTCTTCAAGTTCGCCGGTTCGCTGTCGGGCATCCTGGCGACCACGACGCTCGGTATGCCGCAGGCCATCTCGTACGCGATGAGCGACGCCGGCGGATTCGACGCCGACGCGATGTGGGGCAACCCCACCAACGACGCGTGGGCCGCACACGATCCGTACCTGCTGGCGGACCAGCTCAAGGGTGTCAGCCTCTACATCTCGAGTGGTAGCGGAACGACGGGCCCCTACGATCAGCCGTCCGGTATCCCGGGCATCAGCACCAACTACGCGGGTATGGGTCTCGAGATCCTGTCGCGTCTGACGTCGCAGACGTTCACCACCAAGCTGCGCAAGCTGAACATCCCCGCAACCGTGAACTACCGGCCGTCGGGCACGCATTCGTGGCCGTACTGGGAGTTCGAGCTGCACCAGCTGTGGCCGCAGCTCGCCAACTCGCTCGGTGTCGAGGTCGACAAGCCGGCCTGCGGTGCCGGTGGCGCCATCGCGCCGGTCGCGAACGGCAACCAGTGGATCGGCGACTGCCTCACCGGTGAGTACTCGGTGCCCGGCGGTGTGGCGCAGGACTTCCGCTTCGGTCGGATCTTCCACTCGGGCAGCGGAACCTACCCCGTCGCGGGCCGCATCGGCGGCGCATACCAGGGCACCGGCGGACCGGCCGGCGAACTCGGAATGCCGACCACCCCCGAGATCGTGCTCCCCGACGGCCGCGGTCGTCTGAACCACTTCCAGCACGGCTCGGTCTACTGGACGCCGCAGACCGGTGCGCACGCGGTGTCCGGCCCGATCCGGGACACCTGGTCCAAGCTGGGCTGGGAGACCGGTGCGCTGGGCTACCCGACTGCCGACGCGGTCAAGATTCCGGGCAAGGAAGGCCTGATCCAGAGCTTCGAGGGTGGCGCCGTCTACTGGACGCCGCAGACCGGAGCGAACGCGGTCCAGGGTCTGATCATGAAGAAGTACGGCGACCTGAACTGGGAGAACGGCTGGCTCGGCCTGCCGCTGACCAACGAGGTTCCCGTCAAGGACGGCGGACGCTTCAACCGGTTCCAGAACGGCAACATCTACTGGAGTCCCGCCAGCGGTGCCTGGTCGGTCAAGAACGGTCCGATCTTCGACGCCTGGAAGGGCGAGAACTACGAGAACGGCCGTCTCGGCTTCCCGATCGGTGATCAGTTCGACATCCCGGGTGGTGTCGAGCAGAACTTCCAGCATGGTGTCATCACCATCAAGGACGGCAAGGCAGCGATCCGCTGACCTCTGACTGAACACGTGCGGGCGGTGACCGGATCAGACGATCCGGTCACCGCCCGCGTCGCATCTGTAGCCTGTTTCAAGAGTCTGTACCGGTACGTACATCGATACGACCCAAGTCAACGCAAGGACTGATATGCACTTCTCACGCACTCGTTCCGCGGTGGCCCGTGCGGTGGCCGTCAGCGCCATGACACTCGCGGCCGGCAGCATGCTGGTCGCCTGTGGCGACGACGACTCGTCGGCGACCGGCAGCCCCACCACCACGTCGGTGGCGCCGACCACGTCGGCCAAGGCGCCCTCCGGGGGCGGCGCGTCGGAGGCCCCGTCGGCTCCGGCTCAGACGCCGGCGCAGGGATCGGGCGGCGGAGCCACCCAGCCGGTCGAGGAACCGCAGGCCGTGCCGAGCGGGTTCCCCGGCCCGACCGAGGTGCCGATCTCCGCGCGCGGTGAGGCGTTCCTCGCCGGGCTGAAGAAGGAGGGCATCACGCCCGCGTCGGACGGCATCATCGCGGTCTCGACCGCCGACTACATCTGTGCGGCCAACGAGCAGGGCAGCTCGGAGGCGGAGATCACCACGTTCGTCACCGCAGCGGTGGGCAGCGAGGCGAGCGCTGCCGGTCAGGAGCTGACGCAGGAGCAGGCGGGGAAGAACGCCCAGGTCTACATCCGCGTGGCGCAGTCCGAGTACTGCAACAAGTAGCGATCGATGAGTGTGAGCGGACGCGGGACGCGGAAGTCAGGGAAGAACCGGGGGCGTAGGCGCTTCGGGAGCGTCGCCATCGTGGCGGCGCTCCTCGTGCTGGTCCTCGTGGTGCTGGCGGTCTGGTATCTGCTGGCGGGGCGGGTGCCCTCACCGGTGCCGCCGACGCCTCCGGGGCCGACGCCGCCCAGTGCGCAGCCGGCCGACTGCCCGGATGTCCAGGTGATCTCGATTCCGGGTACGTGGGAGTCGAATGCGGCCGACGACCCGCACAACCCGACCGCGAACCCCGCGTCGCTCATGCTCAACGTCACCCGGCCGCTGCAGGAGAGCTTCTCTCCGCAGCGTGCCGATGTGTACACCGTCCCGTACGTCGCGCAGTTCTCCAATCCGGTCGCGCTCCCGCCGGACGGCCAGGAGTCGTACAACAACTCCCGGGCCGCGGGTACCGACGCCACGCTCGGCGTCATCGAGCGCCGGTACGCCGAGTGCCCGCTCACGACGTACGTGCTGGCGGGCTTCTCGCAGGGCGCGGTCATCGCCGGCGACGTCGCGGCGCGGATCGGGGCCGGGGACGGCCCGGTGCCCGCGGACCTGGTGCTCGGCGTGGGCCTCATCGCGGACGGCCGACGAGATCCGGCGACGGCACCCACCGTCGGGCCGCCGGTCGCCGGTGTCGGCGCGGAACTGTCGCTGTCCGGGCTCAAACTTCCCGGTATCACGATGACCGGCGCGCGGCCCGGCGGGTTCGGCGCGCTCGCGGACCGAGCGGTGCAGATCTGTGCGCCCAGCGACGGAATCTGCGATGCCCCGGCCGAAGCGCTCAAGGTCGGCAACTGGCTCAGCAGCGCGTCGCGTCTCGGCGAGTACTACAACAATCCCGTTCACGCGCTGTACAACTCGTTCGTCGTCGACGGAAACGGCACCACTGCGACGCAGTGGATCACGAACTGGGCGACCGAGTTGATCGAGGCGGCTCCGACGCCCGCACACGAGTAGCGGTTCGCACTCGGACGCACCGAGCGGCACCGACTCGGCGGAAGTGGCTACCTGCCGGTCACTTGCGCGGTAGTGTCCGTGCTCGCGGCCCGATCACGGGTCGCAGGGGTGGGTCCCTATGCTGATGGGTTGGTGCCCGACGGGCCCAACCATGCCCGCATGCGTGAATTGAGGAAGAAGGCGTTGATGAGTTCCACCGACAACTCGGGTCTCCGGGTGCCGCGTAAGTTCCGGTTCGCGGCCGGTGGCGAGGGGAACGCCGAGGAGGGCGGTGCCCGTCGATTCGTCAAGCTGGCGCAGAAGGCCGAGGAACTGGGCTACGACAGCTTCATGATCCCGGACCACCTGGGCAACCAGGTCGGGCCGATCGCGGCGCTCGGTGCGCTCGCGATCGCCACGGACAAGATCCGACTGGGCACGGCCGTCCTCGCCAACGGCTTCCGTCACCCCGCGGTCCTCGCGAAGGACGCGGCCACCATCGACGTCCTCTCTGGCGGTCGCCTCGAACTCGGCATCGGTGCCGGGTGGATGAAGGAAGAGTTCGACAAGGGCGGCATCGAATACGAACGCCCCGGTGTCCGAATTGCGAAACTCGAAGAGTCCCTGCAGATTCTGGACACGCTGCTGCGTGGCCAGGAGTGCAACTTCGAGGGCGAGCACTACCGGATCAGCGGTCTGAAGGGCAGCCCCCGCCCGCGACAGGGCCCGCGTCCGCCGATCGCGGTCGGTGGCGGTGGACCGAAGATGCTGGCGCTGGCGGCCAAGTACGCCGACATCATCTCCGTGGCCACCCCGACCAATGCCGAGGGACGGCTGCTGCTGTCCGGCATCACGATGGAGAACACCATCGCCCGCGTCGAGCGGATCCGCGATGCCGCGGGTGATCGCTTCGACGACATCGAGTTGAACTGGACCATCACGATGATGCTCGTCACGGACGATCGTGAGCAGGCGGCGGAGATGGCACTGGCCGCCCTCGACCAGGGATTCCCGCCGAACATCGAGGTAGACGCCCGATTGTCGGTCGAGGAGATCTTGAATTCGCCCTACCTGGCGATCGGGTCGTACGAGGAGATCGCGGATCAGATCCGTAACGTACGCGAGAAGACGTCGATGTCATATGTGGGTGTGTTCCCGACTCAGATGGAAGCATTCGCGCCGGTGATCCCACTGCTCCGAGGCGAATAGAGCGATGCACATCTGTAACATGTTGCTGGTTTCGAGTCGATGGAGTGACTCGTAGGCATGTCGTCTACGTCCCGAAAGTTGCGAGCGGCTGCCCCTGGACAGGGTGGTCACGAGCGGCGACAAGTAGCAGGCCGGCACCGACCAACCAGTGAGAAGCAATTGAATCCGCGCGGCGAAGGAAGTCTGGGGCGCAATCATGTCGGTTGATGGTTGTGTGATCGCTTCGACAGGAGAAGGAATGAACGCAATGTTCGACGACTACCTCGACGAACAGGGCCACATCCGGCTCACGCCGGGTCACACGCTGATCGACTATGTCGACGAGCACACGCGTAACAATGCGGGCGAGCTGGTGTACCGGTACATCGACTACTCGCGTGAGCGTGACGGTGAGGCCCACGAGTTGACGTGGGGTCAGTTCGGTCTGCGTCTGCGTGCTGTGGCAGCTCGTCTGCAGCAGGTCACCAAGCCCGGTGACCGTGTCGCGATCCTCGCGCCCCAGGGTCTCGACTACGTCACCTCCTTCTTCGCGGCGATCCATGCCGGGCGTATCGCGGTTCCACTGTTCGATCCGGACGAGCCCGGTCACACCGACCGGCTGCACGCCGTCCTCGGGGACTGCGAGCCGGCCGCGATCCTGACCGCGACGTCGTCCGCTGCGGGTGTGCGCCAGTTCTTCCGTGCGCTGCCCGCCGCGAAGCGCCCCCGGATCATCGCCGTCGACGCGATCCCGGACAGCGTCGGCGACACGTGGGTCCGCCCGGACGTCGGTCTCGACGACATCGCGTACCTGCAGTACACGTCCGGCTCCACCCGTACCCCCGCGGGCGTCGAGATCACGCACCGTGGTGTCGCCACCAACGTGCTGCAGATGGTCGACTCCCTCGGGCTCAGCGAGCACTCGCGCGGCGTCACCTGGCTGCCGCTCTACCACGACATGGGCCTGCTGACGGTGATCCTGCCTGCACTGGGCGGTCAGTACATCACGATCATGAGCCCGCGCGCGTTCGTGGCGCGCCCGTACCGCTGGATCAAGGAGCTCGCGGCGATCGCCGACGGTGCCGGCACGTACGCCGCGGCGCCCAACTTCGCATTCGAGCACGCCGCGGTGCGCGGTCTGCCGAAGGACGGCGAACATCTCGACCTGAGCAACGTCATCGGCCTGATCAACGGCAGCGAGCCGGTCACGGTGTCGTCGATGCGCAAGTTCAACGAGGCGTTCGCGCCGTACGGTCTGCCCAAGACGGCGATCAAGCCGTCGTACGGCATGGCGGAGGCCACGCTGTTCGTGTCGACGACGCATCCGTCGGACGAGGCCAAAGTCATGTACGTCGACCGCGACGAGCTCAATGCCGGCCGCATGGTCCAGGTCGACCAGGACGCCCCGGGTGCCGTCGCACAGGTGGCGTGTGGCGCCATCTCCCGCAGCCAGTGGGCCACGATCGTCGATCCCGACACCGCGTCCGAGCGCCCCGACGGCTTCGTCGGCGAGATCTGGCTGCACGGTGACAACATCGGCCAGGGCTACTGGGGTCGTGAGCAGGAGACGGCCGAGACCTTCCACAACAAGCTGCTCGAGCGGCTGCCCGAGGGCACGCACGCCGCCGGCGCTCCGGACGATGCCAACTGGCTGCGCACCGGCGACTACGGCGTCTTCGTCGACGGCGAGCTGTACATCACCGGTCGCGTCAAGGACCTGGTGATCGTCGACGGCCGCAACCACTACCCGCAGGACCTCGAGTACTCGGCGCAGGAGGCCAGCTCCGCGCTGCGTCCCGGCTTCGTCGCCGCGTTCGCGGTGCCGGCCAACCAGCTTCCGTCGGTCGTGTTCGAGAACTCCCACTCGGGCCTCGAGTTCGACCAGGACGACGCGTCCGAGCAGCTGGTCATCGTTGCGGAACGTGCGCCCGGCGCCGGCAAGGCCGATCCGCAGCCCGTCGCCGACGCGGTCCGTGCCGCCATCTCGTCGCGTCACGGCGTCACCGCGCGTGACGTGCTGCTGGTGCCGGCCGGTTCGATTCCGCGTACGTCCAGCGGCAAGCTGGCGCGCCGGGCCTGCAAGGCGAGCTACATCGAGGGAACGCTGCGTGGCGGTCACGCTCAGACCGCTTTCCCCGATAGCGTTTCCGACTAGTCCTTTCCTGACGGGTAGCTTGGTGATTTGATGGCTGAACACGAGATGACGGTCGCGCAGCTGCGCGAATGGCTGCGGAAGTGGATCGCGGAGGCCACCGGGCAACCGGTGGCGGCGATATCCGAGGATCGACCGTTGGAGGAGTTCGGACTCTCCTCCCGCGACGCGGTCGCGTTGTCGGGTGAGATCGAGGATCTCGTGGGAGTCACGCTCTCCGCCACGATCGTGTACCAGCATCCGACCATCGCCTCGTTGGCCACCCGCATCATCGAGGGCGAGCCGGAGCTGCCCGCCGAGGCCGAGGACGCCTCGTACTACCGCGGTGGCTTCCCGGCCGGTCAGTCCCACGACATTGCGATCGTCGGGCTGGCGTCGCGGTTCCCGGGCACCGGGCACACCCCGCAGGAGATGTGGAAGCTGCTGATCGAGGGCCGTGACGCGGTCACCGATCTGCCGGAGGGCCGCTGGGCCGAGTTCACGGCCGACCCCTATGTGGCGGCGGCCGTCGACAAGGCCGCCACCAAGGGCGGCTACCTCGACGACGTGCAGGGCTTCGACGCGGAGTTCTTCGCGATGTCGCCGCTCGAGGTCCAGAACGTGGACCCGCAGCAGCGCCTGGCACTGGAGCTGACGTGGGAGGCGCTCGAGCACGCCCACATCCCGGCGAACCAGCTCAAGGGCCGCGAGGTGGGGGTGTTCCTCGGCTCGTCGGCCAACGACTACCAGCTGCTCGCGGTGAGCGATCCGGCGTCGGCGCACCCGTATGCGCTCACCGGCACGTCCACCGCTATCGTCGCGAACCGCGTCTCCTACTTCTACGACTTCCGTGGCCCGTCGGTGGCGCTCGACACGGCGTGCTCGTCGTCGCTGGTCGCGGTCCATCAGGCGGTGCGCAGCCTGCGTTCCGGCGAGTCGGAGATCGCGCTGGCCGGCGGCGTCAACATGCTGCTCGCGCCGCCCGCGACCCTCGGCTTCGACGAGGGCGGCGTACTCACCGCGGACGGCAAGATCAAGGCGTTCTCCGCTGACGCGAGCGGCATCGTCCGCGCGGAGGGTGGCGGCGTCGTCGTCCTCAAGCGTCTCGAGGACGCCGAGCGCGACGGCGATTCGATCCTCGCGGTCATCGCCGGCACCGCCGTCAACCAGGACGGCCGTTCCAACGGCCTGCTGGCACCGAACCCGGACGCGCAGGCCGACTGTCTGCGGCACGCGTACCGCGACGCGGGGATCGCGCCGTCCGGCGTCGACTACATCGAGGCGCACGGCACCGGCACCATCCTCGGCGATCCGATCGAGGCGGACGCGCTCGGCCGCGTCGTCGGTCGCGGACGCGACGACGACAAGCCGGCGCTGCTCGGTTCGGCCAAGACCAACTTCGGCCACCTCGAGGCCGCCGCGGGCGCCGCGGGCCTGATCAAGGTCGTGCTCGCGTTGCAGGAGGACGTCATTCCGGCGTCGCTCAACTACGCGGGCCCCAACCCGTACATCCAGTTCGACAAGGCCCACCTGCAGGTGATTCCGGAGGCCACGGCGTGGCCGCGGTACACCGGCAAGGCCGTCGCGGGAGTGTCCGGCTTCGGCTTCGGCGGCACCAACGCGCATGTCGTGGTCCACGAGTACACCGGCCCCGCCGTGGTCACCGACGAGGCTGCCGCTCCCGTCGACCTCGACCACGAGAACACCACCATCGAGGCCGAGGCCGAGCGGATGCTCGCGGAGGCCGCCGAGTCGGTCGGACTGTCCGATGCCACCGACACAGCCGTCGTGCTCGCGGTGTCGGCGTCCATGCCGTCCCGTCGTCGCCGTGCCGCGGAGGATCTGGCGAACTGGCTCGAGACCGAGGAAGGTAGCCGCACGCCGCTCGCCGACGTCGCGCGCACCCTCGCCAAGCGCAATCACGGCCGTTCGCGTGCCGTCGTCATCGCGAAGGACCGTGCCGAGGCCGTGACCGGTCTGCGGGCCATCGCTGCCGGCAAGCCTGCCCCCGGCGTGCTGTCCGCCGACGCGCCGGCGTCGAAGGGTCCGGTCTGGGTGTTCTCGGGCTTCGGCTCGCAGCACCGCAAGATGGCCAAGCAGCTGTACCTGGAGAACGCGGTCTTCGCGGCCGCGATCGACGAGGTGGACGCGCTGATCGAGGACGAGGCCGGCTACTCCATGAAGGAGAAGTTCCTCGACGACTCGATCGACTACGACGTCGAGACGTCGCAGGTCGGCATCTTCGCGATCCAGGTGGGTCTGGCGCAGACGCTGCGCCACCACGGCGCCGATCCGGCCGCGCTCGTCGGTCACTCGATGGGTGAGGCCGCCGCCGCGTACGTCTCGGGTGGCCTGTCGCTCGAGGACGCCGTCCGTGTGATCTGCTCGCGTTCGCGGCTGATGGGCGAAGCCGAGGGCCTGCTCGAGGGCGATGACATCCGCCTGATGGCGCTGGTCGAGTACTCCGCCGACGAGATCGAGAAGGTCCTGCCGGACTTCCCGCACCTCGAGGTGTGCGTGTACGCGGCGCCGACCCACACCGTGATCGGTGGCCCCGAGCCCGAGGTGAACGCGATCGTCGCGCGCGCCGAGGCCGAGGAGAAGATGGCCCGGGTCCTCAAGACCAAGGGCGCCAGCCACACGTCGCAGGTCGATCCGCTGCTCGGTGAGCTCGCGGCCGAGCTGGCCGGTATCGAGCCGCACACGCTGAAGGTCGGCCAGTACTCGTCGGTGGACCAGGACACCTTCTACCCGGCCGGGCACGCCCCGATCCACCCGGTGGAGTACTGGACCAAGGGTCTGCGGCACAGCGTGTACTTCACCAACGCCGTCAAGGCCGCGGTCGACGCCGGCCACACCACGTTCGTCGAGCTCGCACCCAACCCGGTGACGCTGATGTCCGTCGCGGCCACCGCGTGGGCCGCCGGTGTCGCCGACACGCAGCTGATCCAGACGCTCAAGCGCAAGGAGGACGAGCCGCTCGGCGTGCTGACCGCCCTCGCGCAGTTGTACGTCCACGGTCATGCGGTCGATCTGCCGTCGCTGCTGCCCGCCGGTGACTTCGCCGACCTGCCGCGCACCGCGTTCCTGCGCAAGCGGCACTGGATCGATGCGCGGGTGTCGTCGGCCGGCGACACCCGGGTTCCCGGCGCGCACGTCGCGCTGCCCGATGGTCGGCACGCGTGGGAGGTGCAGGCGTCCGCGGTCTCGGACCTCGGTTCGCTGGTCACCGCCGCTGCGTCGCAGCTGTTCGCCGACGTCGCGCTCACGGGCGCCGTCGCGCACGGTGAGGTGCCCTCCGCGGGAACCCTGACCACGACGCTCGTGCCGCACCTCGGTGGTGCGTCGGTGCAGGTGCATGCCAAGGGTCAGGCGAGCGGAGCGACGGGGAATCTGCACGGCAACGCGTTCGTGCTGGTCTACGACGCCGTCGTGTCGTCGGGCGAGGCGCTGCCGGAGCCGGTCGTCGCCGTCGCCGCGAAGCCCGTCGTGTCGGACCAGGTGCAGGACGAGGTCGTCGAGACGTTCGGTGACCGGTGGGATCCGGAGAGCTCGCAGGCGCTCGAGGATCGGTTGACGATTATCGTCGCGGAGTCGATGGGGTATGCGCCGGAGGATCTGCCGGCGGAGATTCCGTTGATCGAGCTGGGTCTGGACTC